>CAYYYP010000031.1:9124-41642 GCA_964475985.1 uncultured Oligoflexia bacterium
TGATGCGTAACGGCCCCCGGGCGACACGCCGGAGCTACTAGGAACTGCCCCCGCCGTCGTTTTTGCTTTTTTTCCTTCCGGGTCCAGGAGGTCTTCGCAACCGGGCGCCGTTCCTAATACATCAAGGATAGCGAGTTCATGTAAAACCCAATCCCTTAAGGGTTGATCAATCTTATACGCGTTTCTCTGAACACTCTCCAAGGTCATGGTCATGTTGGAAAGACTGCTGCGCAACCGACTCAAGATTCCTTCGGCAAGGCTACGGCGCGAGTCCATGGACCAGCCTGGGCCATTCCCCATTTTAGAGGTCAGGATTCGTGCGGCGCGCATTCTTATTGCGTGAGAATACCGCGGTCTTTGAACGGCTAGTTTAGGATTAGAGCCGTCATCAAGCCTAATGGTGCTAACAATCTGGGCTTCGGGGCGCTGATCGGATGAACCTAAAATTGTTCCGAGAAACCGTCCGATGAGATCTTGTAACTCTGCCGTAGGTGACCCAGGTACAATTCGTTTATTTACATTATATTCTAAGTCTAATTTTGAGTTTTCTAGAATGATGAGAACAAAATTTAAAACCATTTGCCGAAAGGATTGAAAATAGAGGGTTCCCTTTCGCTGGATCTCTTCAAACTCACCTTGGGTGAGCTTTCGGATTTTTCCGTCATCGCCACGAAAACCTACGGTCCGGTACCTGGTTAGCAGGGCCGCTAGTTGATTTTCGAAGGAAATGTCCATAAATCCCTGACCATCGGCCGGGTTTCCAGTCGACGAACTATCCCCCACGGGAGCTAATGGTAGCATCCAGAAAAGCGCCTTTTCTACGCCGCCTGCCGATTGAATTTGCTCATTGGTAAAATCCAACAATGCGCGCCTACGATCATCCCCCTGGAGTTCTGCGCCTGAATCGTGAAGAATTTCAGTTTGCAAAGACTGCGCGCGGCGGTCAAACCAAAACAAACTGGCGGCAAAGTGTTCCGCAAATGCCATGGCTCTGACTGAAGGGTAAAGTACGATGGATTCAGCTTCGTAGCGATCTTGTGGGTGGGTTGCCGTAAGCGCCAAAATGTAGGGTTCCACTACGGAATTTGCGAGGGTTTCAAAAATCGATTTTATGCGACCAATATGATCTACCAACGGGGCGCGACCACTGGAAAAAAGTTCGCAGTCGATATATTCACCCAGACCGCCATCGCTGCAAAAAGGAATGCGGCGGTCTGCCGAACGGACCCTGGGAGAGGTGTTTGGTTCTAATTCATACCCTTCTCGGATGCTGTAAGTGTCGTGGGGCAGTGCTTCCTTAAGATCAGGAAGACTCAGGCCCGTTAGAATTCCATCCCTAAAATTAGGGTAAGGCATAACACTGCTGGATAATCTCTCTGAGTTCTTTAGTCTCTTACTTCCGCGCCCACTGAGGTAACCATCAAAAATTTCCTGTGCTCGGGCTGGTGTTATATTTGCGTCAAGCTGGCCCGCGAAATTATGCCTTTCGCCCAGAGTATGCCCTATCTCGTGGGCAACGGCCCACCTGATGTAGTCTTGCGAAATTCTCACCAAGTCTTCATTAGAAACATCTAAATCTAAGAGCCTTTCCAAAACGGGTTTCATGCTGGCGGCCGCACTGAATTGACATTTCCTTGCGGAAGGAAAACGCCGCAGTATTAGGTCGCGAAAAGAAGCTGAGCGGGACGGGGCAACCTTAAGGGATCTTAAGGCCGCCGGGGTAAGCCTGCTTTCAAGCGAAGCGCTTGAACTTGGATTTTCTGCCGCCTGCATTAGCGCGGTAGCTTCTTCAATGACACTTTTGCTATCCATGTTTCTGAGAATCTGGCGAATGATCTGGTTGTTTAATCCCCAAGCACTGGTGAGATAAACTTGGGCATTGTGAATCTGCCCCGTAAACGGATCTGAATTGGCGTCTGCGTAGGCGTAGGGACTACGGTCCCATTCTACCCATTGAATGATGTTGTGAGTGGGGCTTGGCGCTCTCATTCCCGGCGGGGCATTTCTGACTCGAAGCACGTTTCTTCCAAAAGCTTTATTCCAGTAAAGTACGCCATCTCGAATAGCGTCGCGATATATCTCTGGCGTGTTGTCGCTAATGTAATAGGTGATGTATTCCCCGCGCGGCGGTAATTTCCAACGGGTGATGGGCGTAATGGTTCGACCGGAACCCGTACCGATTTCATAGTGCGGTGGAGCCTCAAAAAACGCGTATAAAGCTAAATTTTTGTTTTCCGTAGGTTTGAACTCAGGATCTGGAGCATAGGGGATGAAGGAGTATGCCACTTCAATGGTGGGAAACATTCGGCCACCGTAATCGCTGGCAGTATTCGCTTGAAGCAGCTGTTTTAAAGTAAGAATGTCTCCGTCCTGCTGCACATCGCGCAAGAGAGCATGCCCTGCTGAAATTCCTGCGAAGTGGGCGTCGTGGTCGACATCGGTTCCGCAACAGTCGCTGATATGCCAGCCACTTGAGGTGAAGATCCTTTGCATTCCACGATTGAAATCCACTTCAACAAAATTTCTCGAAGTTTTCTGAATTGGAAAACTCGCTAAAATATTCGCGGCCGGAAGGTTACTTGTCGGGACCTGCCCCGCGCTATCTTCCATGAGGTAAAGGCCGTTACCGCGTTTTAAAAAATAAACGATGCGACTCAGGGCATTTTCACTGGTGGGACTGCCCATTTGCGGCGTTAGGGACGTGAGTAAAAGAAATCGTTTATCGAGATAATCCTCGTTGCTAGTACTATCGCTAACCGCACTTATCGGGATGCGGAGAGCCTGGGCCGGAGCTGAAAATCCAAGTCGTGGCGGCTGAGCAAATGAAGTTGAAGTTATGGCGCTAAAAAGAAGTATTAGTAAAAATAAAGTAAGCTGGGACCCCCGTCCAAATGCAGGTATGCGCTGCCTTGCCAAGCAAGTCATAAGAAAATCCCCCTAAGAATGACTTTTGCAACCTGTAACGATGCTTTTTGAACGCGTCAATTCAACGGACGAAATAATTCCTCAGACGGAAACCAGCAAACAGATGCCCACGGTGACGAAAAAAATTCCAATCCCCTTTTTAAGCGAGATTTTTTCGGTCTTCCGCATGAGCGTAATCGGGACCGTGAGTACCGGAGCTAAACTGGAGAGGGTTGCGGCAACGGCGAGGGGAGCGTGGGAGAGGCCGTAGGTATAGGTAAGCGCCCCACCAAAGGATTCCAGCACGAAAACAAAAATATAAACCCTGAAAGCTTTCGGAGAAAATTTTTGGGTGAACGAAAGTTTTTGACCGGAATTTGTCCGCCACAAAAATAACGCACAAATCATGGCGCTTAAGCCCATGCGAACGACATTCATTAATCCAGGCGCGATATCCCTTCCAACTTTTGCAACGCAAATGGCATTCCCGGCCCATAAACCAGCCGTCATAAAGGCGAGAAGGACACCTAAAAAAATACCCTTAATATTTTTTATACTTTGATGGGAATGGATTAAAGCAGGTTCTTCGGAGGCATCGCCCGTACGGCTTAAGCCACGGGAATCACCTGAATCCAAGATTACAAGTATCGTCCCCGTAATGGTAAGTACCAAACCTAAAATACCAGAGCTTGTAAGATGGTGACCCTCCACCACCCAGCCCCAAATAGCGGCCACCGCGGGAAACGTCGACGCAATGGCAAGTGCCGCCGGTCCACCTAAATATTTTGTGCTTTTAAAAAATAACACATCGCCGACGACGTAACTGCAGATCACGCTGATAAAGAGCCAAAGGAACTGTGCGGGGGTGATACTCGCCAAGGCCTCGACAAAGCCGGTATTTCCTGTCGTTTCAATGAAAACCACCCACAAAGAAAAAAGCACCGTTGCGATGAGGGCGCGCCAAAGGTTTATGGCATACCCCGAATGCTTCTTTGCGAGCATGCTGTAGTACGAGACTCCGATAGCCCAAGTGCACGAAGACGCAAAAGAGCAAATCATGCCTAAGGATGAAGGGGCAGCAGTGGAATCCATCATTCCTTAGGACATTGGCGAAGCCCCTTTTTTTAGGCAAGGAATTCCTGCAGAAAATGCATTTTTTTGGTAAACAGCCCGAGACTTTTTCCAGGCTCTCTTCATTAAATTTTCATTCTGACTTGAGCTTTAACTTAAACCCCCGTAACTCCCACCGCAGGGCTTGAGGGATTTTGAATTTGAAATTGATCGTTAAAATTAAATTTTTCATCTTATGTACACTAGGGTGTGCGGGATTTTTCGTCGGCTGTTCTGATGCCCTGAATCACGTGCGTTATGAACGCATCAATGTCATGGCATTAAATCTTCAGGGTGCGCCTCCCCTTGCATATGATGACGACGAATATCGGCAGTTCTTTTTTGGCCAAGCGGTGACCCGAACCCCCGGAGGCAATCCAGTTTTTGGCAGCGTGAGTGAATGGTTCCTACAACAATCAAATATGCGCTTTCATTTAGATGGCGATTTTCTTGGGACGTTTTCCGTTAATGAGCACTGGGAGAATATCTGGGATGAGAATGAGCAATTCTTAAATTCCCATGCCATGCACCGCCAAGGCCGGCAGTGGCTGCCGACGATCGTAGAGATGGCTAGAACAGCATTAGTAAGGGCCGGCCGGGGCATTGACCGGATGGACCGGTTAGTAATTATTTGCAATGGTCGTGAGCTCCACGGTCTGCAATGGGGACCGAATGTCGTGACCATCGGATCAAATGTACCCAATGATCTTTTTTCGCTAGGCGCATTCACCCATGAGTTGGGACACCTCATCTTCAATCAGCCCGATCGTTATGGAAAAAATGAAGGTGCCTTAGGAACCTGGGATAATATGGGTGACTCTTATTCAAATTTTCCATCAGGTTATTCGGCCCAAGGCCGTGTCCAAGCCGGCTGGGCAGGTTGGGCGCAGGCCATGGGACCTGACCTACAGCGCTTGGATTTCCCCGCGATCAACATTCCCGTTTTGGGCTCAACCATGGAGTTGCCAAGATGGCGCTCACGAATGGATGACCCTGAAGGAAAGCACTCCTTTTTCGCCCTAGAACACCGCCGTGCCGTGGGCACCGATCATCGTAGTAATGAATTGCCGGCCGAGGGGTTGCTACTTTCTGAAGCCAATAGAAATGGTTTACCACAGATTTTACGACCGCTCACGATTGAAGAGCGGGATCTTTTTGACCAGGAAGGCGGGCGAAGGCTTCCGTTCAACGAAGAAATCAAAGTCCGGTATCACAGAGAGGCCCATGATCAACTGGCCAATGCCATTGAGTTTAGAGAACCGGCCCCCGTGAGCAGCTACGCAGTTTTAAGGAATGACGCGGCTGGTTTTAACTGCGAGAACGCTAAAAGCGTAAATTTTTTAGGTGAATGCCTTTGGGAGTTTCGCAATGTCCGCACAATTTCTGAACAAATCGTTGGCGGGGTAGATATTAAAATGCAAGTGCAACCGGTTTGGAAACCCGTTGCCGTTACGAATCACATCACGCCGGTGCCAACGGCGCGCACCTCCCGTAGACTGTACCTAACCTTACGCGGTCGAGATACCTTGCGGGTGTTTGCAAATCGGTCCCGTCTATTATCAGACCCGCCTCACAGCATCGTGAACCTAACGGTAGGCGATGATTCTCCGACTTCGATTCCCTATACCTACATCGTCGATATCGATCCCATCGGGGTATATGGAGGCCGCATTGAAATTGGGGAAAATTTGCAAATCGTAGAGGGTTGGATTGTAAGCCGGGCCCACACTTTAGGTCAATTTGACATCAAAATGAACCGCGGCCCACTGCCCGCCGGGGCGGGTTGGCTTTCCTATCGTGAAAAAATTCGGGCAGGTGATCAGGCGGATCTCAGCGTGTCCTTGCCTGACTTTGAGCCCGAAAGGCGTCGGAACCAAGCAGAAGAGCGGCCAGGGTACCTGCGGGTGCTCTTTGAGTTCGAAGATTCTGAAAATTTGAATTCAGAAGGGCAGCCTGCTTCTGAAGAGGAACATCACCCTTCACATCAAGACATGTTTCCGGATATCCTTCTTGAGTTGAAACGAAATTTTTTGACCGGTGCTTTGCCCCTTTGCGTATTGGAATCAAATTGTGAGGAAATACGTCGCGAAGTCCCTTCGGAAGTGGTGGGTTTCACATATTGCAACCCCGGGTGCCGAGCTACCCAGTTTTTAAAGGTAGCTGCGAACAAGCGCGGTTTGATGTCCGCTGAGATACCGGTGACGTTCCTTCAGGAACTAGCCTACCTCAATGTTCGGCGTTATGGTGGCCAGCACTCCCAAAAGCTTGTCATTCGTACTTTGGACTCGGTACTGTTTCCCTAAAGGAAAAGGTGGGCGAAGCCATGCGAGTGTTAGTGGTAGAAGATCAAAAAAAAATGGCGGGCTTTATTAAGAAAGGCCTCGAGGAAGCAGGACACCTTGCGGACACCGCGGAATCAGCGGCATCTGCCCACGTTAGGGTTTCCAATGAAGATTATGAGCTCATCATTTTAGATGTCATGTTGCCTGATCGAACGGGTTTTGACGTTGCACGTGAGCTGCGCAGGGATGGGTTTAAGGGTTTTATTCTCATGCTCACGGCTTTGTCCGGGACTCGTGAAAAGGTAAGTGGCCTTGACGCGGGCGCCGATGATTATCTGGTGAAGCCATTTGAGTTCGAAGAACTCTTGGCCCGCATTCGCGCGCTTGAACGAAGACACTCGGGAAACGTAGATTCAATTTTACGTTTTGAGGATTTAGAAATGAATTTGCTTGAGCGTAAGGTCAAGCGAGCAGGGGTAGTCCTTGACCTCACGCCAAAGGAGTTTGCGTTGCTGCAGTATTTCCTGCGCAACCCAAAGCGAGTTTTGTCACGCACGGAACTGGGCGAGCATGTTTGGGATATTCATTTTGATTCCGAAAGCAATGTCATTGACGCTTACATCAAAATGCTGCGTAAAAAAGTAGATCATCCGTTTGCGGTGAAACTGATCCACACCGTAACGGGAATTGGCTATGTGTTGAAGGTGAGCTGAACCATGTTCACCCCAGAAAAAATATCTTTACGGACGCGCATCACCATTGCTTACGTGATGATTTTTGGGGCGACCTTGGTGTTGTTCAGTGCAGCGCTGTATCATCTTTTGGCGAATCACCTTCAGAAGGAATTTGATTTAGCGCTTTATAATCGAGCCGTGGATATCGCAGAAGGCATTAACATTAACCTCTTTGGCGACATTTTTTTGGAAACGGATCGTACGAACCAAGGGGCCAAGATTTTTCCGTTTTCCCTGGGCCGTTCCTATTTGCAACTCACTACGACCCGTGGTGATGTTTTTGCCAGGTCCAGTAATCTAGAAAACCCCAGGGATCCTCAGCGGCCAATGATCTTGAAATCAGCGCCCGAAGACTTTTTGGTGGCCATGCGTTCTGGCGTGATTTTACGTACGCTTAAGGCCAAGGACCTCGGCATCACGGAACGAGTCAGTGATGGCGCTTATTATCGGCTTCTCACGTACTGGGTGACGTCTAGGGGCTTTGGGCCTTTTTTTCTTCAGTACGCAGCGCCCCTGAGGCCCTTGGATCAGGAATTAGCTGGAGTCCGAAGTATCCTTTGGTTTTCCGTGCCATTGACTTTGCTTATTGCCGTCATGATATCGCTCCTTACATTGAAGCGCGCCCTCTCGCCGCTGACGCAATTGGTGGGAATGTTAAAGTCCCTGGATCGCAGAAACTTAAATCAGAGATTAGAAGTAGCGCAGACTTCGGATGAAATTGAAGCGCTTGCAACCTCGATCAACGATTTTCTGGCAAGGCTTGATCGTGCCTTTGCCAGTCAGGACGCATTTGTGGCGAATGCGTCCCACGAGCTTAAGACACCGCTGGCCATTCTGCGGGGAGAGCTCGATGTATTAAGGTCAAGGGCTAGGACGCCGGAGGAAATTGAGGCTTTCTTTAAATCAGCCTCCCAGGAACTTGATGGCTTAACTAGGTTAGTGGGTGAACTTTTGGTGCTTGCAAGGATAGACGCCGGGGAGGATTCCCTTACCATCGCTCCCGTGGACTTAGCGGAACTTGTGCTTGAAGAGGCCGATCGTTTGCAACCCCTAGCCAAAAGCAAAGCTGTCCATATGAAACTGGATCTTTCGCCGGATATTGACTTCCAGGGAGATGGCGAACTCCTCCGAGTAGTGGTGAGGAACCTTCTTGAGAACGCAATCAAATATTCCCCCTCGGCAGGCGGTGCCCAAGTGGAAGTAAAACTTTTTGCCGCGAGTGGGAGTGGTGAAATTTCATTTTCCGTTCAGAACGAAGGGCCTGGCGTTTCACCCGCCGACCAAAAACGTATCCTTGAACGCTTCGTTCGGGGTCGAAATGAGAGTGCTTCCGAAGCAGGATTTGGTTTGGGGCTCTCGCTTGCCCATCGCATCGTCGTACTCCATGGCGGGCACCTTGAAGTAGTGTCCTTACAAAACCCTATTTTTACGGCTAAATTTCACGCAAAAACGTAGCTAGGCAGTTTCTGCCTAAATGTTGATTATTTAGGTCTAAAGTAAATCACTCAACTGAACGAAGGGTTTAGTGAAAATAATGCAGCGGTAGATTTAGCCTCAGCAATTCTTGCACGTTTTTCTTACACGGCTAAATCTTCCGGCTGGCATAAACAAAAATAATTAAAGGGTGGATATATATTATGGGTTTTAGAATCAATACAAACGTTCCTTCGATCGCTGCACAAAGACATCTTGGCATTCAAAAAAGCTTCGAAGACAGGACAATGCAACGTATGGCCAGTGGTTCACGGATCACACAATCTGCAGATGATGCTGCTGGATTGGCGATCAGTGAAAAGTTAAAAGCGGAAATCCGCAGTACACGTCAAGCGGCGAGAAATACCAACGATGGTATCTCCATGATTCAGACCGCAGAAGGTGCTTTGAACGAAGTTTCAAACATCTTGGTAAGATTGCGCGAGCTCTCGATCCAATCTGCTTCTGACACGGTTGGCGATGCAGAACGAGGTTTCACGGACCTTGAAGTTCAACATTTGAAAAAAGAAGTAGGTAGGATCGCAGAAGTTACTAAATTCAACGGTACTTTTTTGCTGAACGGCCAAGGCCCAGATCTAGAGTTTCAAGTTGGAACCGGATCTAATGCCGAGCGTGACCGCATGAACTATCATGTCGCTCAGACGGACACTCGTCTTTCAAACTTAGGCTTGGAAGAAGTTGCGGTATCCTCCAAAGCTAGCGCTCAAGCGAACTTGGACAAAATTGACCAAGCTATCATGAGCGTCAGCGGAAACCGCGCAGGGCTCGGAGCGCTTCAAAATCGCTTAAGCTCAACTTACAACAACTTGATGGTTACCGATGAGAACTTGTCGGCCGCGAATTCCCGTATCCGTGATGCGGATATGGCTTTGGAAGCTGCTGAGCTTTCAAAACGCAGCATCTTGACTCAAGCCGGTACTGCGGTTTTGTCTCAAGCGAATACCAATCAAGCATTAGCCTTGAAACTCCTCTAAAAACATCTGCTGGACTTCACCCAAAGCCCAGACGCGTTTAGAGAACGAAAACGGAGCGGGAGAATTCAGAGATGAATTCTCCCGCTTTGCATTTTTGGTTGACGAGAACGCTCACGGAAGGTAGCCCATAAACCACTTCAGGCGTTTGTGAGTTGAGTCCGTAGCTCAGTCGGTAGAGCATTTCACTTTTAATGAAAGGGTCGACAGTTCGATTCTGTCCGGACTCACCACTTCCTTGCAATACGAACTTTGATCCGCTCCGTTTAAAACCACTCCCCTTCTGGGGACCACCCCCGTCGGGCTTCTTAAAAAGAGGGTTGATTTTGATATCCAGTCGGTTGTCTGGATAGACTATAATTTTAGGTATGATGGCCTGAATGAGTTGCTGTTTCTGAAGATCGCAACGCTCTGAGAAATCGGCCAACGCATGACGAATTTTTTCTTGTAGCGCCTTTTCCTGGTAGTGCTCCAGCAACAGCTTCTTTTGGCGCTCAAGGGTGTGAATCTGACCTTGCGTTTTTAGAAGCTCTTGCTCAACTTTTTGCTGCTCTGAGATCACCATTCCCGACACCTGCCCTAAGTCTCCGCTGAGGGCCGCATTGCGCAGGAATTCGCCAAAACCGTCAAGTGTCCGCTGGAGTTGCAAAAGTTGCAATTCCTTGGGTTTGATTTCTTGATCAATTTTTTCAACTTTAGCATCCAAACCATTAAATGAACTCTCGATTGCACTGCCAAGCAAACCGCTCTCTTTGAGGTAGTCCTTAACCCTTTGGCAAATGACCTCTTCAATCTCTTCTTTTGAGATGCGGATTTCAGCACGTCGCCCGCCCTTGCGATCTTCGTAATAGCGATATTGCCCGCCCTTGCCCGCAGCACCCACAAAACGAGTCCCATCTGCAAGCTGAAGAACACCAGAAAGGAGGTAAACCTCGCCGTTTGCCTCGGGCTTTGAAGCTTTGTGTTTGTTCTTTTCAAAAATGCTCTGCACCTTTTCAAAAAGGTCCAAGGGAACCACCGGGCCGCTTTCCTTGAAATGGCCGTACTCCCATCTCACCAATCCATTTGCATCCTGAAGTTTTGGGAATTGACTCCAAGTATCCTTGAAAAAACCAAAGCCCCTAATTTTTGGATTGGTCAGAAGTGCTTTCAAAGAATCAGATGTGAACTCCTCGCCGCCAACGGTCTTTATTGGAATACGGTTTCCGTGCCGGTCGATCTTCTCTTTAATTTGATGTTTTTTCGTGCGGTAGCCCTGCTCATTGCAATATTGAACCGTGGCATAAAGCTCCTGCATTTCTTCAAATTTTAAAAAGATGTCACGAGTGGCCTCTTGTTCTTTCTTGTTGAAGACGTAAAAGCCAACTTTTGTCGGGTGGGGGTCAAGACCCAGTACGGCCCTTGTGGAAGTATCCTTGCCGTTGTTGACCATGGCCTCGCGCTGTTTTTTTGTGATCTTCTCCTCAAGTTCGAGGGAATAGTCCTCGGCAAAAATATTTTTAACATTGAATGACAAACGCTTTCCGCGATCTCTGTAATTGAATATTCCATCATCGATGAAATGAACCTCGACGCCTCGTTCGTAGGCAGCCTCGATCAGTTGAAGATTCGCGACCTGCCAGCGCCCCATACGATCGACCTTTTCAAAAACTACGAAGTCGATGTTGTTATTTTCAATGGCATGTTGAAGTTCTTGAAAATCCTTACGCTTGCCGAAGTTTGCCTTTTTTCCGCTTTTATCTTCTTCGACGACGCGCGTAACTTGATAGCGGCAATTAGATTTTTCATCTTGCTCAAGCAGCCACCGCTCAATCATGTGGCGCTGTTGCTCTAGAGAACCATGCTGAACCTCAGCTTGATCTTTGGTTGATACACGAAGAAGCGCCCATCCCTTTTTGACTTTAGGTGATAAGTGCCGAACCGCATTCTCCATCTCTCTATCCTCCCGAACTTAAAATAAAACTTTTGACCAGCAGCTCAATATGGTTTCTATCTTCAAAGCCACCTTCAGCATAACTTTCACATATCACAAAGTTGTTCACATTGAGAACTTTAGTGTTTAATCTTCTTTTTTCCTGCGACGCTAACTTGGAATATTTTTTCGCTTTGGCAGCCTTCTTTCGCAGACTTACGCATGATTTGCAGTGGGATTCAAATCCAGACTTTTTGCTGAGGTTTTTGTGAAAACCAGCGCAGGGTTTCTCTTCATCGCAACTTGTGCAGCGAACGTACTTAGTCTCGTCAAGAGCAGAGTCCTGCGTGCTCATCCTGCCACCCACCTTGCAATTCATTGCGCCAGGGAGAGGCGGCAGGTACTCGTCGAAAAACTTGTGGGCACCTCACGTATCGAATGGCAGGTACCCAGGTTCAACTAGGATCAATAGAAACAACGGCGGAAACTAACGAAGGCTCACCGCCCTCGAGCTCCAATTCCTTCTTGCGCTTTCGTGGGGAACGACGGACGGCCGAGGTAGGCTGGGGTTTTCTCCGCAGTATATCGTCGAGTCGCAAACGTTCACCGCGGGCCTTAGCTGCCCTGACCTCTTCTAAGGCGAACTTAAGGAATCGCTCCTCGTCATAGAAACGATCAGATAATTCCTTGAGATCAGAGACGCTAAGTTCAGTAGGAACTTTCTCAATAATCCAATTAAGAATGTCCTTCCGTGTTGCTCCACATGCTGGAGTTGCCGCACGGAGTTGATCAAGATATCGTCCGATCTTTTCAAGATTGGCGGCGTCTACCGTCAACCTGTCAGGGTATGTATTTCGAACTATCTTCTCGTTATTCGTTTCAGAATTTGCCTCAGTCATTGTCTTTACTCCATGAACTGTTTTTCTCGATCACGAAAACACGATGGCGCTCGATGTATCGATTCCCTTCAACGGCATCAGGAACCCAGATCGTGCGCACTTCAGGACGTGTGACAAAGGGGTACTTCTCGGCATCTGACGGTTTTGACGAGGTCGCTTGATCCTTTTCTTTTCCTTTATGAAATAGAAAACCAATCACACTACCGGCCAGTGCTCCGG
Source organism: uncultured Oligoflexia bacterium (assembly GCA_964475985.1). Classification (GTDB taxonomy): domain Bacteria; phylum Bdellovibrionota; class UBA1018; order UBA1018; family CAYHWW01; genus CAYYYP01. The sequence continues at coordinate 21,650 of CAYYYP010000031.1, forward strand.
TCGCTGCGCCGATTGCGGCGCCCGTTGCATCCTGTCCAATAGCGAGACCAGTACCTAAGCCAGCAGCAGCTCCCACCCCTGCTCCGAAAAGGACACTTTGAGGAGTAGTAGCGCAGCCCGATGTGAATACGAGGGCGAGCAAAGCCCCTAAGAATGAAATACGAATCATGATAAAACCTCCGGTTTGATGTTGGGACGGGGATCATGCGAAGCAGGGGAGGCTACTACGGAAGTAGTAGTCAGTCCGGAAAACCGGCCCGCAGCTTCGTGCCCGTAAGTGACTGGCTGGAAACGTTTAATCCGTGTTTCCAAAAGTGCCATCGTAGTTCCACGGAACGCCAATGGAACCACGAAAGAATCTTGAGAAATGCAGAGAGCCTTAGTGAGGAAAGTCTCAACGCTGAATCCTTTTCCAGGTCCGTATTCAATCAGCGCAGACCAGCCTTGTTTTAAAAATGATCTCAGAAATACAAAGCTGTGAATATTTACACGACTGCCCGGAGCTTTATCAAGATTTGTCTTGATCGCAACTGCATCAGAAAGAGTGGGCACAACCCAGAGGACGCGGCCCACTTGTGCTGACTCTCCGTAGAAACTTCCGATGCCTTGATAAAATGCGGCCTTCTTGCGATTGAGTTCCATCTCAAGAGCAACCGTGCGGTAAGTCCCACTGTCCATTCGGTGCCAATACCCATCGGGTCTGTGAGCAGCACTTCGTGGCGCCCACTCAGGATAATGCTCTGGTTCAAGCCTTCTGAGTTGCTGTTCTGAAAGAGTCTGAACTCCTGCGGGCACTGCAACCAACCATTCACCCATATGAAATGCTGACGCAAGCCAGTCATGGCGCCTGAACTCTGACTTGTATCCTTCTTCACGCAGCTCCGGCAAATGATGTCGAATTGCATCAAAGCCTGAACGATCAAGAGCCCAGAGAAAACCTCGGCCCTCTTCATCCGTACGCGTTGTGAGGTAATGCGCTCGCCTCATCCTGTTCAAATAATTGTAGGCCGAGAACGGATGTTTCATATGTGGAAAAAAACGAACTGCAAGTCCTGCAGTTGAAACAAGTTTCCACTTCCAGAGAAATTTTAGAAGAGGGATACCTGTTTCATTTGAGAGGTAGAAGAATTCCTTCATGAGTTATCCTCCGTTGTCACAAGCGCTTTGCTCGCTTCGTGCTCAGCAATGTCATCATCCGCAGACGATGCAGCACACGCAGCGGGTTGAATTTCCAATGGATCACCTTCAGAAGTCTGTAATGGGTTTGATTGTTTTGATTTAAATGGCGCTAGCAGTGGCTCCATCGCATCGCGGTCAAGCCACGGCACTTGAACTTCGATAAGATCAAAGCCCGAGCGCCAGATAGCGCGACCCTTAGTTGGTGGAAGGTCAGCCGCACGAACCGAGTCTAAGATCGTCATGCTTGATGCGTTGTCGGCCATTTGAAAGCAGAGCCTGCCTTGTAAATTACTTTTAATTAATGGGTCTATGGCATTTCGATCTGGCCTTTGAGTAGCAATAATGAGGTGAATTCCTACGGCCCGTCCCAGTGCTGCAATCTTAGCCGTTAGCCTTTTTGCGACTTGGGCATCTTTACTTGCTAGTGTGGCACTTGCCATGAAGAGTTCCGCTGCTTCGTCAATCGCGACTACGTGACGGACAAGGGGCTTGCCCTTCGGCCAATCCGTTGTAAAAATACGTTTGCTCTCTGGCACGCGGTAAAATGCGTCGAAGTCATTACATCGATTGGCACGCAGAAGAGTCATTCTCTTTTCAAGTTGTGATTCGACGTACTTCAATGCTTCGATGGCCTCGACCGGCGTGATGTAGAGCCTCACGTTTGGAATTCCAGAAAAGATTCCCAATTCAAGCCCGGCCTTTAAGTCAATCAATGTGAACTCAACACCAATACTGTTGAGAGTGAGGGACGTGAGTATCTGGCGCATGAATCCAGATTTTCCTGAATTCGTGTAACCCGCGGCCAAGATATGCGGCACATCACGCAACGAGACATAGAGGGGCTTTGATCTCGTCATTCCCACCATGAACGTAAGTGGCTGAAGCTTCTTGGTCGTATCAAACGCAAAACTTTCAGGTAGCGGGTTGTGCGCGTAGAGGAGTTCCACCGTCCCGCGCTCAACACGCGGTTTTATTTGGTCGATGAAAACTTGGAGCTCTGACTCAAGGTAGGGCTTAGCCTTGCGAAATTCAGGTTCAGGTAAACCAACCGAAGAAACGATGAGCTTTCGCATATGGGTATCCATTTTCTCATCAGCGATAAAGCCAGGGAGTCTCCCCGTCCTGGTCTGAAGGCCTGCGTTACGGAAAACAATTGAGAGTCGTTTGATAAGTGCGCGGCGAGCGATGACTCTCCCAATGGACCAAATCCAAAATCCGCTCGTGGTAAAAATCACTACGTACGGCCAGTAGAGAAAGGGATGAAAAGGATAGGCTCTTGCCACATGGCAGGCCTTCCATACCAGGGCGTCAAGTCTCAGAGAAAAGGCAACGGCAAATCCCGCACCGATCCCACAGCAAACTGGCCACGGCAGCGTATTGCGACTGATTCCCTTCCAGAACTCAAGGCAAGTATCTTTGATGAAGACTCCAATGAGAATCAATCCATGCGGATGTTCCGGCTTTTTAGACCCAGATATTACAGTCACAAACGAACTCCTTTAAACGTTTGGCCTGCAATGGCGCTGGTTCTTAAATTACGTGCACGGTCTTAGTGGCTGTCGTCAAACAGGACGAAAATAACTGTGCCAGCTTCCACGGTTATAACGGGTTTCTGATTTCGATACTCATTCATCATCTGCTGACCTTCTTCAAGCGTGGCTCGCCCGGCTCCATTTAAGAATGCATTCCTCATCGAAGGTGGGGTCACGAGTGCACCCATCTGGCCCTGAGTATTTTGAAGTCCCTGAGAGACCCCTCCCACGAAATTAAGACCTACACCTGCTGCAAGTTTGAGTGCACGGTATCCAACATGGGAACCCTTGATACCGGGGATCTTATCAGAGCCATCCGCTGCCTGCGCTTCAACCTTGGATGTAGCGCCATCCCGAAATACAGCTTTGCGAAAATGAATGAGAAGGCGGTCTTCTCCTGATTGTCCGCTGCCCATGAGAACGGTGCCGGCTTCAAGAAGCGTCTCACCTGCTACGATCAGCGGCTCTTTGAGTTGTGCTTTCACAGGCCCATCAGAAGCGCCTGAAATCAAGACTGCTTCGACCATCGAACCAGCTGGAATCGGTACGTTGCGCGGGCGACTCACAAGTTGAGGGCCTGAAAAATGGATTTCAGCTGCCTTTGCTGTAGGCCTTGAAGCTGGCGATGTCGTTGGCCTTCCCTCGACTTGAGAAATATTAAGCGTACCGGTTTGGTGTAAGACCTGAGAAACCTGAACGCCCAAAAATTTACTCACGTTGTCTTTCCTGTCTTTTTTTGGATTACCCGCGAAGATAACCACCACAATAGCGGTAACAAGTGCCACACAAGACCCAACAGCCATTGGAGCTGATACTTTTGCTGTCGTATTTTGATAGGAGAACCACCCTTTACCAAACTGTTTTTTTGCCCCTGGCTCAGAGACGATCGCAACTATTGGTTCATCGCTCATGCGCTTTCCCCTTTTACTTCCTGGGACGGAAAAACCCGTCCACAGATACTTGGTTGTCTTTCGAATCGCGCACGACGATGATGGCACACCCGCCGTTCATGACAGTTGAAAGATCAAAGGTGAAGCGCCTGCCTTCAAGATAAACATACAAATGAGAACGCGCCGACGGTGCAAGCGGTGAAATGGCGAGATCTGATTCGACGTATTCAATCCCAAAAGAATTTTTTCTTCCGAGAATGATTTTGCTGGGTTTGATTGGAAAATCAAGCACCGTACCATCCACAGCAATTGGAGTCCTGGCCACACTTCGGTTATCAAGCCTCACAATACAATGATCGACTGGCACAGGTGCTTTTCGATCAAACGCGTAAATTCTTTTCTCAAAAACAAAAAGCAGAAAAAAATTTATAAAAAGCATCGTCCAAAAATTATAATTTCTTAATTGCCTCATTTTTTTGCTCCTTCAGGGCTTTGGCCTAAAATGGGCGCTGACACTTGAACAACAGAAAGCCCATAGGGATTCCATTCGGTTCTGGCGACAGAACCAAGTGTAACGATCAGAGAAAATGGGAGTGCCGACCGGACTGTCCCCACAGTAAAGATGCGATCGGCATTCACTGTGACTTTATCACCATTCACGGAAACGCTATTGATGAGAATACGCTGGGAGAGGTCACGCTTTTTGAAGTCTTGCTGTTCTTGAGTACGAAACCTTAACTCCTCATCAGAAAGAAACCCTGGCTTGATCTGAGCTGTCGTATCAAAACGCATTGCAAGTGCTTCGCGAACGAAGATCTCGACTTCAGCAGGAGTTCGCTCACCGTCGTTGGTGGGCAACGCATGTGAATAACAGGCCCGTTCGACCACAAGCGGCTTTCGAGTGACGAGCTTTACTGTCACTGCCGCAAGTGCAATCAAAACGATACACAGACATCCCAGAGAAAGTTTAAGGACTAAATTTTCAGAAACAACATTGGCCCAAGCTACTGTAAAACGCATAAATCAAACTCCCTTAAAAGGTTTGGAGCTGTTAGGCCGCCGATTCTCTACAAATAACGACTGTTGAACTGGACGTATTTGATACTCTGAACGATTTGATGGAGGCTTAAAATTCGTCGCAGCATCTTTAAACGTTACGGTGGAACCGTGATTGGCTGTTGTGCTCTCCGTCTTAAATTCAGAAGAAGGAGGTGCAGTTGCTGCGGCAGCACGTTTTTTCACTTGCCTACTATTTTGTTGATGCGCGCCTTTGGCATGACCGCGCTCTGTAGATTTCGACTTGTGGGAAGAGCTAGCCGTTTTATCGCCATATTTATTTTGAAAATTAGAAGATGAGCCACCGCCTCCACCCCCGCCAGTGGAACTGTCTTCCTTTTTCCCACCAATCTTCTTTTTAGCCATGCCGCTCACAAGTTGACCTGGGCTAAAGGCCGCTGCTCCCGCCGCAATGCCTGCTGTTTGTGCAGCAAGGCTAGCAAGTCCAGCACCGGCGAGTGCATTCACGACCAATGGAGTGAGAAGTAGTGAACCAGCCAGGATCAAATTGAAGGAAACTGCTGTGATGAAGTTGATATTATTCTGCGGTTGATTGATCTGAGAGAGTGCTGAACTCCATAAAAGTGTAGCAAGGACTGACCATACGATTTTCCAGGCACCGATTTCAAAAAGAGTGCGATAAAGTGCCTTGGTTGCACTACTAGTAACTGGCAATACAAAAAGGGCAATGAGTAGCGGCGAAAACACATATAGGAGCACCCAAGCATACGTGATGGCCGCGTCAGCGATGTAGACTGAAATGTAGAGAAGAAAAAAAGTCGCAAATGAAATGAGCATCAGGACCGAATCTTTGATGGAGGTCCATGACATTTGAAACTCAAAGAGCTTGTCGTAATACCTGGTAAGAACGAGCTTGATGCTATTCAGTGATCCAATTTGATTTGAAAGTGCGTCCGTCAAATCGGCAATGGCATTACTAATTTCGGGATAGGTCACAAGTAGAATGGCTGCTATCAAGCACCTGCCCACAAGAGTTGAAAACTGAGGCATGCCACCAAGAGGGAGTTTAAAGTATTCTAAGACCACACCGAGAAGAAAAAATACGAGAACCAGGCCATAGAAAACTTGTTCAAACATCGCATGAAGCAGTTTTGCCTCCTGCGAAAGCCAAGAGAGATCGGTCATAAATTTTACCTCGCTGGTAGCCGGTGGCTTCTTTAGAAGCGCGGAGTCTCAAATTTTGGAGTTTGGGCATCGACCGCATTTTTTAAGGCTGAACTTACCTCTGAAGTTTCTCGACTAGCCTCTTTGTCCTTGTGGTTTTGCAGGGCCAAAACCTCGGCCTGAAGTTTAAGGCTTGTTGCTTGAGCGCGCAGGCTGGTATTCATGACGTGCAGCATCACACCCATGCTCTGTGCTGTGAGTTTTTGCGCGCCACCAGGGGAAACGGTATGGCTATAGCTCTTGATCTCCTCGCCGATACTGTCGATGTCGCGCGTATATGTATAAATCGAGTTGTTGAGCGCTACCGCCTCGGCAACACTTTGATCAGCACTGGCTTGCACTCTGGCGTCTTTCGACGGTACCACACCGCCATAAAGATCGATCACAGCCCGAATCGCATCGGAAGTCTGCGCCCAATCGCGAAAAATTCCAGGATCGCTGTTTGGATTTATGGTTCGCAGAAACCTAAGTGAGTCATTGATGCCACGGTTAATGTCGCGAATAAGGTCCACTTGGTCTGATCCCATTTGAAAAATCTGACGCAGTTGGTTCAATTGCTGGATCGTTTGAATGAGAATTTGTCCTAATACCACCACGTCTCCGCCAAACATATCTGCCCGAGCAAGTTTTGTTGGGTAACTCACAACCGCCATCATAATAAGCAACGCAATCCATATTTTTCTCATGCAGCCCCCTTTTCAGCGGCGGCAATGCCACGTGGGTACTTTTCAGCCAAACCCTTAAGGACAGTGACCGGGTCAGCACCAGGACAAGCCCGGTTTTCTTCGTCAATCTTGGCCATATCTTTGGGATCAGTCGTTGCGATCCAGTACTCAAGTGGAGTGGACTCAATGACGGCGACGCATCTATCTTTTTGAGCAATGAGAAATGCCTCTGAGTAAACGCCCTTTTCTTGTCTTAACGATTTCACAAGCCCAAGTTCATTATCGTTTAAATCAAGGGCTTCCTTGATTCTTATAGGATCACTGCTTTGCTGCATGAGAACCCACTTGATGGCGCAGTTTGGTAGAATTGCGCCGGCGATCTTTGATTTCGCGAAATCGTCAATGTCTTGAGAAATTGCGATGGCTGAGGCGAAATACTTACGAAAAGTTCGAAAGACTTCCTCGATGAACACGAGGCCCGCGTCGTTTTTGAGAAGCTTCCAACACTCGTCGAAAACTAAAAATTTCATCTGCTGGCGATCTTTTTGAATCTCACGCCAAACGAAATCGGTGATGATGAAAAGACAAACCGCTTGAAGATCAGGATACGATTCCATTCCCTTCAGGTCAAAGGCAACGATGGGACGATTGAGTTCAATATTGGTTTCCCGATCAACAAATTGGCCAAACGGCGTATCACCACACCAGGGACCGAGAATTCGCCCATATTTTCTAATTTCAACTTCAGAATGCGCAAGTAGTACGTCACGAAGGTGTGACAAACGCGGCTTTTGATTTGTCTCATAGACGCGAGCAATGGCATCTTCAATTTCGGCTCGTTCAAGCTTTGGAAGTCTGGCCGCCTCATCGTCTTTGGTCATCAATTCAATCAAGCCCACAAGGAACTTGATTTTTTCAGGCGCGGGCTGTGTTTCGCCCACTGCTAAATCAAACGGATTGAACGACAATCCAGCGCCGATACCCAGAGGAACATACTGACCTGACAAATTATCGCATAATTTTTTATACGAGCCACCAATGTCTACGAAATAGACTTTAGGATTCTCCTTCAACATTTGAAGCAGAAGGATATTGGTCATAAAGCTTTTACCAGAGCCTGAGCCACCGCTCACGAGTTGATTGCTATTGGCAAGCTCGCTTGCGAAGGGATCAAAAGAGAGCAGACTTCCCTGCCTTGTGCGAAGTAAAATCGATGGTTTTGAGAATCCACGCCACGGCCCATAGAGCGGAAGAAGATCACAGAGGTTTGAAGTCTTAACGCGCTTCATCCGGTCTTTGGCGCGAGCGTTGGGAATAGAGAATTGCGCAAAAAGAGGAAATGCCGCAATTGATTCCTCAAACCCTTCCGCACCATTGAGTTCACGCAACACGCGCAAAGTTTCTGCAACCTGGTCTTCAAGGTCTTCCTCCGAAGTTGAGCGAAGGACAATATTGATCGAAACTTGAAAAACTTTTTCACCGGCGGCGATCATTTGTTCCAGTAGTGTTTCAAGATCTTGAAATTTAGCTTCGCTATCAAGGTCTGAAACGCCTGTCTTTTTCCCCCTCGACATTGAGTAGGCTAGGCGGCGTTGCATCTGAAACGCTTCGACCTCTTTGGCTTGGTTTGGAACATGAATCGAAAGATGCAATCTTGAATCAAAGGGAAGATCCCTAAGAATAGAAGCCATCGACGCATAGGTTTGGTCGGGAAGCATTTTTAAAGAGATCACTCGATGATGAGAGCCCGAAATTGAAAACCCCTTTTGTGAGATTACGACATCGCTGAAAACCACCGATGAACGCACATCCTCTGGGTCGTATTGTGGAGCCTCGATCGGACGGTTTGGATTCCATGTGCCATACATTTCTCGGTAGATTTCATCTGCACTAAGCTGGCGGGTGATCATACCAAAAGCGCGAAGGCCCTGGTCGATGAGCTCTTTAAGCCTGGCCGCAAGTTGCAACTCTCGTTCAAGAGTTGTCTGTGCTATCGGTTGAAATTTCTTAGGTGCAGAAAATATTTTTGGTTTTGAAAGTAGCGTTTCTCCGGCAGGTCTTCTCACAAAAAGTTTTAGTCCGTGAAAAGGAGCACGGCCTTCACTATCCAAACGTTCCAGTCGTTCAACGCGTGTTTCACACAAAACGCCGGCAGCAGGATCCACTGCCCCTTCGGCAAGCTTCTTGTGAGCTTCAATGAGACCAGCATTACCTGCTCTAATTTCTTGAATAAATTGGCAATCAATCCCATCGGGAAGGGCATTCAAGAATTGACAGAGCCGCTCGGACAAACCGTTTACTTTGTCATTGGACCAGCACGACACGCCAAGCGGGACGAGTTCGAGTCCGAATCCAAGTGAACTATCTGAGAAAAGAACAAAGTCTTCTTCAAAACCCCATACTTCTAAAGAGTCAGCTAAAATAGAGTTCATGTCCTCACCTCTTTCTTTGCGATGCGTGGCGGAATAATCCGCGCAGTAGGCTCTGGAAATGCGCAAAGCACACGAGATCGAACTTGAAATCGGACCCAGTGGATAAGAAAATTGTCTGGCTTACCTCGTTTGGCGAGCCTCAGTGCTACAGCAATCGCCACAGTGGGCAGCCAAACTAATGAAAACTTATACTCCGTTCTGCCAAACGCTAAATTGAGTGCTGCCAAGATCATAAAAATCGCCAATACGTCGGGCAGTTCATAACCCATGAATAAAATCTTTTTTTCAAGACAGCGGCTTACCGCCGTAGATCGCAAATTGGTTGACTCTGATGACATGAAAATACCCCTGTTTTATAAAGAGGGGATGGCACCAGACCCAATTGGCGATCTGGCACCATCCCCGCGGTTTGACTTTTAGTTCACGATCTGGCGAATGAATCCCATGATGCTTGTTGCGCCGAATCCAACGATCGCGCCAATGATGGCAAGCATCAAATGGCCGCGAGCATTGGGTGAGCCAATCAGAAACGAAACACCAGCAAATCCCAGCCCCAGTGTTGCTAGGACCGGAAGCAGGACTTCAAGTTTGGATTGGACGTTTCCGAGCGAGGATTCCACTGAGCAAAAACCAACGGCTGGCATGACCAGGCCGAGAGCGATTGCTACTCCGAGCATAAATAAACGTTTATGGTTCATAAGAACGCCTTCTTAATAACGATGGCGCCCATGTCTTTAGGTCAGATGCTTTGGTACATCCCGTTTAAATTACGGGTTCAGCTGATGGAAAACGAAAACTCACGACTTGGTAAATAGGCTCATGTAGTAGCGACATGCAAAATCAGGCAAAATGATTTCAAGGTATTCTTTGTCTGAAGTCATTCGGGCAAATCCAATGGGGTTGAGAAGTCTTACGCTATTGTCGGATTGAATTTCTTTCTTGCTATAGACGGTGTGATAGTCCAATTCTTCATTATTTTTTTTAATAAAATAGCTTCTCTCTTGCTGACACCAAATTTTTAGAACGTAGTAATTCACACCGTTAAAACGCAGTGCATAGCCAGCGGTGTACTGCTTTCCATCTGGAAGGGCTGAACGTGATCCCCTGTATACTTCGTGATAAGTTCGATTTGTATAATCCATTTTTAGCTCCATTTTAAAAACCAATGCGGAGCACGTACGGCTCGCAGGTACATTGAAAAACAGCATCTCTACCGAGACATGACCCATGCATGACGCATGGATTGAATTTCTAATTTCTTTTCGGGAACGTGATTTCTAAGCTCCGCAATCATTTGCCGAATCCTGCTGATATCGGTTTTGATGTTTGGATTTTGCTCAAGCTCCCTGACTGAAATCAGCGCACAAAATTCTAAAAATTCTTTCTCAATTTGTTTTATTGACATACGTCATCACCTCCCTTCCCATCATTTTCTTGTGGCGCGCCGTTTTTCTTTTTTAGAAAATGACTCATTTCATCTTCTCTGACCTTGCGATTCGTGATCTGCGGTTTAGGGCCGCAAAGACTGAGCAATGTTCCTACTGAGAAACAAAGCCCTATAAAAATAAGAAACGTGACTTGGTCATCCATCATTTGATTTTCCTTTCGCCTAACTCGTGAGTGTCATGAGCAGGTTTGAAATTGATTTGATCTTTTCGATCAGTGGAGGATTTGACATGATCTCCTCGACGCTCAAATTCCCAATAAGGTGGTAAAAATGTTTCTTGATCGCGATCATTTCTGAAAACACCATTGTATTTCCCTCGCCGCTTCAAGAGAGGCCTGACCATTTCGTAATGGGTAGGCGCTCATAAATTCGTTCCTGTTCCCTTACGCGAATACGGTCCATCTCGGCTGCACGGAGCGCCTGCTCTCGCCATTTCCGGTCCCAGGCGACCCACTCTGCAACAACGCTCTTTGCAATTTGGCTTACGAAAACTCGAGTTCGAATCAGACTCTTGGAAAGTTGATTAGCACTCATAGTTGTCCTCACTGTCGTCGTCATTTCCTTCGCCACATTCGTAATATGGGTTAGACGCCTCAAAGTAGATGCCGTTATCGACAAGTTCCATACTGTCGTCGCAGTCATCAAGCGACGGTTCGAGATGCGCCATCTTGCGCCCACATCCTGGGGCTAATAAAAAATACCCATCCTGAAAATCCTGCTTCATCTCTGAGTCTTCAGACTGCAGGGCCGTGGGGACGTGATTGGTTACGATCATGATTTCCTCCGTTTTTGCGGCGCTGTTTTGTACGCCGCAGACGAAGGCCTATAGAGCAGGGAAAGGGCCAGAGCTAAGTACTTGAAATCATGAAAACGGAGGTAAAACGATCCTCCACTTTCGGAGGATTTCCTCCGTTTTCGGTGGAAATCCTCCGAAAGCGGAGGATTTTTTAATCGCCTGCCCCGCCTGAAAATGCGATTTGGCAGATATGTGATCGCAACAGAGCCGGAGGTATGCCCCTCGGTCTTAAGTTCTAGAGAATCTGGTGGCCAGTGCCGACAAAGCAGTCACCGCAGCATGTTTTGAGCTTTTAGAAAAGATTGTGTTCTTGAAGTCTTCTTCTCAAGCTTGTTTCGGAAATATGAAGCCGTCTGGCCACTCGAGCCAGCACACGTTCTTGCTTTAACAAGTAACTCAGCATCATCTTTTCAAACCCCTTAACCGCGGTATCGAGTGGCACCCCAGAATTTATGCATGCTTCGATTACGCCTTCGGCTTTTTGCTCCCAGGTCTTAGGCTCCTCTGATTGGGCAGATAAACCGATCGTCGCTTGGTATTCCTGCAGCATTTCTTTGATGATTTCCAAGTCTTTAAGGGTGTCCACCGTAATGACTGGAAGTCTTGAACTCTTGATCGCCGAATGCACCGTCGACATAAGCCCTCGAACGTTAGTGGGCCAGCTGAGAGATCCTAGGAACTCGATGGCCTCTTTGGAAAAGAGTCTTGTCTGCCTCGCCTGCCATAGCCTGAAAATGTTTAACCAGGGCTGGAATATCGCCCGTTCGATCGCGAAGGGCTGGGATGACAAAGTATTCTTCCTGCAGTCTCGCCAAAAGATCGGTCCTAAGTCTTCCTGCCCGCTTGGCATCACTGGGGTTTTCATTAAGAGCCGCGATAAACCGAACATTTAATTTTTTTACAGCCGTACCACCAACGCGCGAGTATTCTTTATTCTGCAAAACTAACAGAAGTGCCTCTTGGAATTCCATGGGCGCGTTCTGCAACTCATCCAGCAGGATATCTCCGCCATCTGCCTTTTCAAGCCAACCTTTTTTCTCTTGGTTAGCACCGGTAAATGCGCCTCTTTCATGACCAAAAAGTTCTGAAAGCAGAAGCGTTGGAGTGAGCCCACCGCAGTTCAGGGAAACAAAATCACGTTTCGCCTCACCAAGTATGACTTTGGCATTGGCGTTAATTCGTTGGGCTGCCAGCTGCTTACCAGTCCCTGATTCGCCGTAAAACACCACATTTCTATCGGGGCCAACGCGGTCCACTTGTTTCAAAAAATCCATCATCACCGGAGATTGCGTATGGAGCACTGACTTAACGGGAAGAAGAGTATTGCCGGCATGATGCCGCCGAACCAGGGCAAATCGGCAAATATCCCGAAGCTCGCTCTTGGCAAAGGAACCTCGTCGTAAAAATTTTTCTACAAAGGGACTTTTGCGGGCAAGCTCAAGATTGTCTTCCGTACTATAGGCGCTGATCATCACGATTACGGTAGCTGGTGAAACTTTATGAATGAGGGTGGCCGCCTCAAAACCATTCATGCGGTTTTCAGAAACAACCTCACCAAAATCAACATCCATCAAAATTAGATCATAGGGCTGACCACCGGCTGCGGCATCCTCTGCAACCTTAGTAGCTTCCAGGGCTTGCTCCGCCAAAGTAACAACCGGCATGAACACACCACCGCCGCATTGGTACAGAGTATGCTCATGATTTAGCCTTACATGTTCCATGTCATCGCAGATTAATACTTTAAGTTTATTCATGACATCGTCCCGGGACTGACATCGATGAGAGGAAGCCTGATCTCAAAGAGTGCACCATCTGTCGCGGGAAGCGCCTGAATAGTTCCGTTAAGCCTGGAAATCGTGCGACGTACACCAGCCAAACCTAATCCAGTGCCAGTTGATTTGGTGGTAAAGAAGTCATTAAAAATCGATTCCCGAACTGAAGCCGGAATGCCAGGGCCATCGTCCTGAAAGTGAACGACGGCTTCGTTTTCATGTGTAAAAGCTCGAATCTGAATGTGACTATCGCTTTTGGCATCAAGGGAGTTCTTAAAAAGATTCCAAAGTGCAGCATCTATTTCCGGGCGAACACAAAAGACCTGTGCTGGTTCCCTACATTCTTCAGTATTGATCTCAATTTTTACACCGGAAAGGCTCGGATTTTCATGAATGCTGCTTTGGAAATCCTTCAGTACATCAACAACCCTAATGGGCTCAGGCGTGGTATGTGTATCGCGCGTGGAGTTGAGCGCTTGTTGAAGCGAATCCGCTCCTTGAAGAAACCTTTTTTCGAGTGACGCAATGGAGCGTAGAAGTTTCTCACGTGGCATCGTTTCGATGAACTCCGGAAGGTTTTTTAAGAAATCAACGCCCTCAAGGAGTGGCGCCTTGAGGTTATGGCTAGTGTACCCGATGGTCTGTGCCAACTGTTCAATTTGGGCCCGCTTTTTGAAATTTTTCTTATAATCTTCAATTTGCTGGGTCTTCTCCGCAAGGGCTAGGCCGGCTTGTTCTATGCTCTGCGAGATTAGAGTAAACTCATCCATGGGCGCTGCAGCGGCCGAAGATTTATCGTCTGTTCGTAGTGACGATTCGATGTTGGAGAGGCTTGAAACCAAGAGCGCAATTTTTTGAAGTAGAAATTTTTCCTGCTGACGAATCGCGCATCCAGCAAATCCGAAGGCAATTCCCAGAATCAAAAATCCTAAAACTTTCCATAACGTGATTCCATAGATGTGACTAAAATAGTCGGTATCCAGGACAACAATAAAGCTGGATTGTTTACCTTGTAACAACGAAGATGCGGGTTCGCTAAAGAAAAGAGCTTGGCGTTTTCCTATGCAAGCTTTTTGCATGACCATCGTACAGGACGATAGAAGTTTATTCACTTTTGCTCGATCTACGACACTGCTTGGCGTTAGTTGTTCAAAAGCCCGGTCATCCGTAATAATTCCCCGTCTCTGAAGCATGTCACGCGTAGCGCGATTGTCTTTGAATAGAAGTGCCTCGCGCTGGGATCGCACAAGGGATTCTACATCGCTAACCCGAGCCTCAAGAAGCTTTGGAATCATGTAAGAATCCAAAAATATGCAAATGCTCAGACCCATGGCAAACCAAATTGCACTTAGGCCGATATACACATTTCGGAATCGGGATTGGGTCAGCTTAGCTGTCATTACTTAACCTGCATTTTCCAGAACGGGATATCGCCATCGTAGTTCGTGATGTGGTCGATACTGATGCGGTCTTTGCGATAAAGATGAACATAGGAGCGCACGACCAGGGGAATGATTCGGCCCTCTCTGAGTAGCGCTGAGCCGATCTTTTGAATTATGCCCTGCCGCTTATTTCGATCATTTGAATGAAGGGCTGACAAGATCATCTTTTTCTCAACGTCTTTAGCCTTGATAAAAGAATAGGGGCTCACCATGTTGAGGTGAAATTCAATTTCAGGAAAGTCGGTATTCATTCCCTGCCCGTAAAGAAGGACGTCATACGAATCGGTGGCATCGCCACCCCAGGCGCTCATATCAACCTCGATGCCTGCATCCTTAAATAAATCAGTCATGGATTTCGCGAGCGGCATCTTCGGATTGACCGCACCAAGCTTTAGTTTTTTCGGTAATGCCGCTTTGGGAATGGATGCAGAATGGGTCGTTGCCTCCAAACTTCCAAATGTTCCCGGGGGAAGAAGTTCAAAGGAGCGTTGCTCAAGTTCTGGATCGATATTGTAGAAACGAGCGAAGTTTTTATCTACGAGCTGAACTAAAGCATGTCGTTGCGCCTCATCAATGCGGTCAGGGTTCACTACAAGAAATGTAGAATATGAAGGTTTAGTAATTTTAATCGCAAGTTCCGGATTATTTCGCAGCTTTTGAAGCGCTTCGGTGCCCGTAGAGTTATAGGCCTCAAGAAAATCCATATGATTCTGAGTCGCTGCGTTCACCATTTCGTCCGTCGTGGTTCCAAGGAAGATATTTATTTCATTTGGAGCTTGAGGGTCAGCCCTTAAAAAATGAGGGTTTTTCACAAGCGTGATTTTTTTGGCATCAACCTGCCCGGAAACTTTGTAAGGTCCGCTAGTCACGCTGAGGTCCCGCAGGTTTCCCTCATCATCACAGGCCTCCTTCGGCACAATACCCATTTCAGGGGTGCTAAGCAGAAATAAAAAGGAAGCTACGGGTTCTTTGAGTTGGATTTCAAAACGAGTCTCATCGATCTCATCAATTTTTTTGATCATCGATTTGAGGTTAAAATGACCGCCTGGTTGCTTACCCATAAGCCGCTTTAATGAAAAAAGAATATCGCCTGATTTTACTCTTCGTCCGTTGCTAAACTGAGCATTGGATTGAACTTCAAAATGAAAGGTCAATCCATGGTCGCTAGTTTCGACTAAACGCGCCAGCGCCGGCTCTCCGTGTTCAAAAATGACCGTATCCCACAAGTTCTTGTGAACATGGTACAGAGGGATGGTCGAAATATTTTCCGGTGCGAGCGGCAAAACCAGCTTTCCGCTCAAAACGGCCGTCACAGCTAAAGGACCATGTTGGGATTGGTTCACAAGTTTTCCCTCTCGAAAAAGCAGAAGTAGTGTGCCCAGGATGGCGATGAGACAAACCAAAGTTGTAATTCTATGCCGATGCATGAAGCAATTCTCCTGGACACGTCAATATGAAAGTTCAATACCGATAACTCAGCCGCCGCCGCAATGTGGGCTGCCACCGTCATCGCCATCGTCGCCGTCTGCAGCGGGTGTTTCTCCATTTGTTAGGTGGTATTGCTTCTCTGATTCCTTTTTCCCAGCATTTGTAGACCAATTGGCGATCGGTTGGGCTGCAAATAGCACCGCAAGCGTACCAACAATTCCTCGTATTAAATTCATCATGACTCTCTGCCTTTCTTTTCGATGTAGTATGCGATCTTTCGGCCGGATCGTTCGGCAAAAGCTACGACCAGCCCAGACATGTCCGGGCTATAAGTCGATCGTGGCTCAAACTGGAATAACAACGCTTTGAGTTCATCTGTGGTGAAGAGCTTATGCGCCTTTGTATAAATTTTAAGAAGTGCACCTCGAGGGCGAAAAAACTGCATGTTTTGGTATTCTTCCCAAGTCTTAAGAACCGTTGCAAAGAGAGTCGCGGCTGCAGAATAAGCACCAATCGGCTCAGCGCCCAAAAAGCCGCGCATAAAGCAGAAATAACCGTGGCTAGTGCGAGCAACGCCAAGAGTGAACCATGATAAGGTGAGCTTAAAAATGCACCTCATTTTCTTTTCGGAATGCATTTGTTTTAAGCACAGGGTTTCAATGGTTTCCTGTAAAGCCTTCTCCTGAGCTCTTTTAAGATCTAGATGAGCTGCGATTCCTAAAGGGATCACACCGACTGCTCTGAGCTCATGGCGTTCAAAGGTGCGCTCAATCATTTCAGATTCGCAACGGGCAATGGCCAGTGGCAGACTTAAAGCTGCACCACCCGCAGTATAGGGAGAGCCTGGAATCGGCGTTTCACACCGAATAAAGCGAATTGCACGAAAATTCCGAAATACTCTCAGTTCCATATGGCGCGGGAATTTGCCATGATCGAGCACTTAAGTCAATTAAGTTAGTTTATAAACATAATTTATATATGTTTAGCCAGCCAATGACTCTGCCGAATCCCTGTTTTGCTGAAAATCTCGAAATCAAGGCGGCTTCATTAACCGGCCTTTTCCAACTAGCCACAAAAGGCTATCTTCCAGTGAAAATGAAAACACTGTAAATAAAGGTCTGGATTGAAAGGCGTAAACTAGAGTTTGTAGGCGCCGTTCTACACCTCTTTATCCTTGTGGCTTGCCAGCCGGCTTCCGCACAAGAACCAAGGGGATTTATGTAAGATTAACGATACCTAATAACCACAAAGCCCTGACTAAGTTTTTTATTCTCTTGTATGTACGCATAATGCTTTGTTGGTTGAAACTGTACGAAATCGCCAGCGTTTAGCGTAATTGTATTACCAGCGGTCTCGACCACCAAACTGCCACTTTGCACAAATATACTTACTAATGTTCCTATTGGTCTCACGGCATCATGCCGACCGCTGCTGACGAACTTAAACCAAAAATATTCAATTTGACGGTCATTTCCACGAACTCCAATTGGAAAACTTTCGAATGATCCGTCTTTAGAATGCCTGCTCTCTACTTCTGAAATACTGGTCTTTAAAAACACATTGCTGCTGTCTAAATGCGCTATAACTTCGCTTAAGGTCATCCCAGCGGCTTTCGCAAGTTTTCTAAGCGTTGTTAGCGTTGGAGTAGTAATCCCTGCTTCAATTTTTGAAATCATAGCTCGACTTAGGCCAGAATCTTTTGCAAAGCCCTGAATCGAAACGCCCTTTGCCTTCCTAAGCCTTTGCACGAGCATTGCGATGTTCTTGCGATCTAACTCCTCCAGAAAATGTGCCATGTAACTATAGTACCATATTGATCATATAGTTTCATATGATATTTAACATGGATGAATTTTAATAAAACGACGAAAACAATCTCGGCTGAAGTGGTTTACAGTTTTTCTTTTCAAGGAATGGGAGGAAATCCTGCTGGAGTTGTGTTGGATGCAGCCGGGCTTAGAAATGACGAGAAGCAGGCTATCGCCACTCAAATGAACTTAAGTGAAACCGCCTTCTTAGAAAAGACCGACAAGGGCGCATACGCACTAAGTTTTTATACTCCCGTACGCCCTATAGAAAATTGTGGACATGCTACTATCGCCACTTTTGCCTTTTTGCGAATAAAAGGCATTGAAAATAGGAGTTCCGTAAAAGTCGTAATTTCTGGCAAGGAGGTCATTATTCATTATGACGGAAGCGGCGTTTATATGGAACAAGCCGCGCCGGCATATACAAATATTAGTGACGACATCATTCGCGAGTCCGTTGGCGCGTTAAATATTGCTAATGACGCATTAAGCGAGTTTTTCCGCCCCCAAATTGTCGACACCGGAAACCGCTTCTTGCTCCTAGGCCTTAAAAGCAAAGAACAGTTGGCGATGGTCAAGCCAAACTTGGACTCAATACTTAATATTTCCGAATCTGAAAACATCGTCGGATTTTATGTCTTCTCAGTGATCGACGATTATTTTTTGGCATCGGCTAGGATGTTTGCTCCACGGTATGGCATAAGCGAAGAGTCCGCAACGGGCATGGCGGCAGGGCCACTTGCGGCGGTGCTAATCGAGAAACTGAATTTCACGCACAATGAATTCAAAATAGGCCAGGGCGAATTTATGACTCCGCCCAGCCCATCAGAAATTAAAATTAGATCTGATCTTTACGAGTCAAAAATTAAAAAGATACTTGTCGGCGGAGAAGCAAGAATCGCAGAATCAAGGCTGATAACTTATGAAACTGTTTAGAATATTCATAAGTTATATTTCAGGCATCCTAATCTTAGGCTCATGGTCAATGAGTTTAGCCGCTGGATCACCCGATGTTGAAACTCATCCTGCAATTATGGAATTAAAGCGTTGCGTTCTGTTATTGACCGACAGGGTTGCCCTACTTGAAGAAAAGGTTGAGCTTCTCAATTCACCGGCCGGCGTATTTACGAATGAGGCCGAAGGAAATTCAAAAATTAGACTTTGGAATGTTCTTTCATTGGGCCGGAATAACGTTACTGAGGATGGCTCTGCATTTCTGTCTATCCGTATCCCGGCCGCTCTTGCTAGGCGATTTGAAAAAGCGCTTGAACAAACCGAGGCAACACAAGCAAGATTTATGAGCGCTGTAATTCGGGCGGTTTGGAGCGAAAGCGCCATACCTCTATTTGGAGATGAAGTCCTTCAAAGTATTCGTCAAAATATCATGGATGCTGCGTTAACTAAGCGTAAGTCCCGTAGGGGACCGACCACAACGTTTACGATCAGGGTTGCCCCTTCCATAAAGGAGCTTTTGTCTGCACTAGAAGTAAGTTCTGGCACATCTGGAATGCAAACTGCTCTTATGCTCGAAACACTTGAGTACATATTGGGAATTTTCAATTTGTGATTTAAGGCAATAGTAAGCGCTGCGAATTCAGATGGCTCCAAGGTCCCCTCGGTCCCGTACAGCCTGTGCATTCCATGCAGCGCCTAACATCGGGCCAGTATCGCACAAAACCGATCCTTCAAAGGTTGTGCCTGGAATGACGAAGGTTTCAGCGGAAATTTGGCTCTGCCTACAAAGACATATATTGATGAGCAGCGACAGGGGGATCTTGTCCGGATAATAAATAAAATTAATTTTGTAGTTTCAAAGGCGACATATCAAACGAAAGCAAGAGGTTTGGTGGCGAACTCATCTGGGGGTCGGAGAATGTTCCTGGCTTGCCCTGAGCGCGCGCTTACGCTTGACGACATGTGGGCGGCGAACCGAATTGGAGTAAATAAATCAATACACGCGCTATATGATTTTTAACCGCACAAACTGTGAATTATCGATCGGCAAAAATTACCGGACTAAGCATTTGGGCTTTTGGACCGAAAACTCAATGGAGATGCCCTTAAGTAAATTAAAAATGTTTATATCTATATGCACGACTCTTGCTTGCCTAAGCGCTGAATTAATGGCCGGCGGAGCTAGTACCCAGAAATGTGCCGAATCTTTGCAACATGTGCTTACGGACATCGAATCCCTTCCAGCGCGGGCTCAAGAAAGACATGCGTTAAATAACAGTCAGGTACTCAACCGCCTTATTACTTTTTTAAAGCGTCAAAATCTAGATGGGATTTTGACAATTTTGCGCACAAATAATCAGGGTAATTCACCTGATTACCGGCACCTCCTTAATCATATTATTC
>CAYYYP010000032.1:0-1465 GCA_964475985.1 uncultured Oligoflexia bacterium
CCGCTCCCGCGGGCGGGGGTGGTGGAAATAAGATCGTCACCATCCTTACGGCACTAAATACGGTCATTTCCATCGGCGTCATCGTCGTACTTTTCCTTTCCCATCAAAAGGAAAAATCCAAAACTACGGTGGAAGATATCGTAGCGGGACGGCTCAAAGAATCGGATGCCGCAGGTGGACACGGTGCTGCAGCTGGTCACGGAGCTGCGAAAAGTGCAGGTGGTCATGGCGGTGGCCACGGCGAAGCGGCTCCGGCTTCTGATGAAGAAGATTCCGATGAAGTGGGCGTGGTAATGCCCCTTGATCTTTTCACCATCAATTTGGCCTCGGGCGTGGGCAATGGCCCGCGTTTTGTGCGCATCAACATGTCACTTGAATTCGAACCTGGCCAAAAAGAAGAAGAAGCAAAGTCAAAGCTCGCGCGCATCCGCGACAGCATCATAAATATTTTAAATTCAAAGAAAGCCAACGAACTTGCATCCCACGAGGGACGCGAGGCGTTGAAAGATGAAATCAAACGCGTGCTTAATTCTTTCCTCACCCTGTCTAAGGTGAAGGGAATCTATTTTACCAACTTTCAAATCACGAACTAGGGATTATGAACCAAATTTTAAGCCAAACTGAAGTTGATGCTCTTTTGACCGCGGTGAATGATGGGGACGTAAACGTGGGCGCCGGAGCTCCCGCTGAAGCGCCAAGCGAAAATAACTCCGCTTCACCGGCTGATCAGGCATCTTCCGTCATCATTAATCCAAGTAAAGAGGGTGCTGAGATTTCACCCTACGACCTCACCAACCAGGACCGGGTCATCCGTGGCCGGATGCCGACGCTGGATATTATTTATGAGCGGTTCATTCGTCTGTTTCGGATCAGCCTTTCTAACGCTCTTCGTAAGGTAGCTTCCATTTCCATCATCTCAACGGATTTGCTCAAATTTGGCGAATTCGTCAACACTCTGCCCATTCCTTCCTGCATGTGCATCATGCGCTTTGAGGCTTTGCGGGGGCCTGCACTTTTAGTGTTTGAAAGTAAGCTTGCCTACGCGCTGGTGGATTCATTTTTTGGCGGAACCGATCGTCCCTTCACAAAAATTGAAGGAAAAGAATTCACCAACATTGAGCTCACCATTATTAGAAAAGTCATGGACCTTGCGCTCAACGACCTGGAAGAGGCGTGGGCTCCAGTTCAAACTACCAAGGTGAGTTACGTTAGGACCGAAGTAAACCCGCAGTTCGTAGGGGTGGTGCCTCCCAGTGACGTCATCATTTCCACGACTTTCGAAGTAGAACTGGAAAATGCCAGCGGTACGATTGCGCTAGTTATTCCCTACGCGACCATTGAGCCCATCAAACACAAGTTGAACTCAGCGTTTCAGCAAGAGACGGATAACCGCGACAAAGTATGGACGGGCGTGCTGGCACAACATCTTCAGGCCGTTGATTCCGAAGTTTCCGTGTTTTTGGGC
>CAYYYP010000032.1:1496-40933 GCA_964475985.1 uncultured Oligoflexia bacterium
ACATTGGCTGACCTAGTGAACCTAAATATCGGAGATATCTTGCCGCTTAACCAGGACGCCGATGGTGAGCTTGATGTGAGACTGCAGGGTGTGCCTAAATTCAAATGTTTGTTGGGAATCTCTCGAGGAAACCGCGCCGTACAGGTGACCCGGGCCCTCGATGAAATTTCGTGAGGTTTTTAAATTCGTGAGTGAGTTCGAATTAGTAATGAGAAGCAATAAGGAGAAGAACCATGGCAGATAATCTAGCGGCAGCGCAAAATCCAGATCCGGGCGCACCTCAGGGAGTCATTCCCGATCCGGCGGCAGTTGCCGCAGCTCCGGCCCCCAGTCCTCAATCCCAGCGCGGCGCAGTGCATAGCCTTGACTTCATCTTGGATATTCCGCTGAGGGTTACGGTGGAGCTTGGTCGCGCTCGCATGCCGATTCGCGACATTCTGCAACTTGCGCAAGGCAGTGTGGTGGAATTGAGTAAATTCGCCGGCGAACCTTTGGAAGTTTTAGTGAACGATAAACTCGTGGCGCGTGGCGAAGTGGTGGTGGTGAATGAGAAGTTCGGCGTTCGGCTCACCGATGTCATTTCACCCGTAGAACGCATCGAACAATTACGCTGATTTTTGGAAGCGAAGGGAACCTAAGGAAATGAGATTCAGATCGCAACTCTTATCTGCCGTAATCTGCTGGGGATTTGCCGCGCAATCCCACGGCGCCAATTTGCTCAAATCCTTTGAGATGAAACCCACCATCGACGCCAAAGCTGTATTGCTCTTGAATTTCGCCCAGGATGTTTCGAGGGACCAGGTTTCCTTCCAAAAGGAGCGTGGTTTCGTTCAGCTGATCCTTAGCGATACCTCGCTTGCCAAAGCGCAGGTTAAGGATTTTGAAGCGTCCCACATTAAAAAAGTTTTTATTTACCCCTTTGCCAAAAATGAAACTAGAGTGCGCGCATTTTTACGCTTGCCAGAAACATTGAACGCCGAAAATGTAGTGATCAAGCAGGCGGGCGCACAGGGTTTGGAAATTTCCTTAGCTCAAGGCATAAATAAAGCTAGTTTACCGACAAAAGCTCAGAAGAGTATGAGCGCCATCCTAAAGGGTAAGAATCTTGATCTTATCGAAGAAAAAATTCTTGCCGATGTTTTATCGGATCATGCGGAAACCACGGAAGCTCTAGTTGCCCCCGCGAACAAAGAGCCAGTGGCTGCGGTAGCGAGTGCCGAAAAGGAAAAATTAGAAGTAAAATCTGAAGCAAAATTAGAGGCAAAAACTGAAGCAAAAGCGCTCATTGCGGCCCCGGTACCGCCAGCTCAGACTTCAGCAAAAATCGGCGTGGAAACTCCCGCTACGGCAGCAAGCCCCTCTAGCATTGGTCTTAAAACTGAACCCAGTCGCGGAGTGGCCAGGGTAGCCTTAGCCCTAATTCTCGTCATGGGTGTGATGATTGGTTTTCTTATGTTGCTCAAACGTTACGGCACAAAATTAAATCTTTCTAAATTGCCCTTTGGCAAAGGCGAACGCCTCATACAAGTAGTAGCTACCCATAGACTTGGAAGAAATCAGGCCATTTCGCTGGTGAAGGTTACGGGCGAATATTTGGTGCTGGGCATTTCGGGCGAGAACATCAATATGCTCGCCACCTTGGGTAAAGATCTCGCCATTGAAAAAAATCTGGAAGAGCGGTTCTGGGGCGGTACCTTTGAAAAATTCCT
The DNA here is from genome assembly GCA_964475985.1 of uncultured Oligoflexia bacterium. GTDB lineage: Bacteria > Bdellovibrionota > UBA1018 > UBA1018 > CAYHWW01 > CAYYYP01. The sequence goes on from CAYYYP010000032.1 coordinate 3,206, forward strand.
TACGACCTACTCCAAGCCCGATCCCGCTCCGAGTCTGACCCAACAAAATTCTATGCCCGCAAGTGAGCTCAATGATTTGCATGAGTTCACCCAAGCGCCTCAGGCTAACGTTCACGCGTCGGTATCGAGATCGAGCCTAGATTTTCGCGATAAAATTAGAAATCGCATGGGTCATCTAAAACCCTTGAATCAGTAAAGGAGAGCGTATTTTGCGTCGCCATCAAATTCGTAGTTTCGCGATCCTTTGTTTTTTCACTCTCCTGCTCATGATCCCAAATTTTGCCCTAGCGCAAAAAGTGGGCACGGTGGCGGGACAAAGCTCGCTCACTTTACCTAGCATCTCTATGAATTTTGGCGCGGCGGGCGCCCAGGGTGGGGATTCCGCCAATGTCATCAAAATCATGATTTTGCTTACGGTGCTCTCATTGGCGCCGGCGATCCTCATCATGATGACGTCGTTCACGAGGATCGTGATCGTTCTGTCTTTCATTCGGCAAGCCATCGGAACGCAAAATACCCCATCCAATCAGCTGGTGGTTGGGCTTGCGATTTTTCTTACATTTTTCGTCATGGCACCCACCTTCAATGAGATCAATCAAAAGGCTTTAGACCCATATTTTAAAAACTTAATTACCCAGGAAAAGGCCCTAGAAACCGCCGAAAAGCCCATTCGTGAATTTATGTTCCGCCAAACCCGCGAAAAAGACATCGAGGTCATGATGGCGCTCGCGAAATTACATAAACCCAATAGCCGCCTTGAAGTTCCCACCTACGTTTTGATTCCTTCTTTTGTCATCAGTGAACTTAAAACCTCATTCCAAATGGGATTTATGCTTTATTTGCCTTTCCTGGTTTTGGACATGGTGGTTTCAAGCGTGCTTATGGCCATGGGCATGATGATGCTTCCACCGGTGGTCATTTCTCTACCATTTAAACTTTTACTATTTGTATTGGTGGATGGCTGGCACCTCATCGTGGGGTCGCTGGTAAAATCTTTCGGTTAGAACAGAACGAGGTTTCAAATGACAGAGGAACTGATCATTCAAATTGGGCAAGACGCCCTGAAAACGACGATGTTGCTTTGTGCGCCGCTGCTACTAGTTGCCATGGTGGTAGGGATTTTGGTTTCCCTTGCCCAGGCGGTAACACAAATTAACGAGGCTACCTTGAGCTTCATTCCTAAAATTCTTGCCATTGCGGTGGTCATCGTTTTGGGCGCCCCTTGGATGCTTTCACTTTTGTCCAACTATGCTACTGAAATCTTCACCCACTTTGGGGAGTATATTAGGTGAGTTTTGTTCAGTGGAACATTTCCCAGATACTCGCCTATTTTTTCATTTTCATGCGCGTTTCCAGCATGATTCTTTTTTTTCCAATCCTCGGCGATAAGCTGGTGCCGGTCCAAGTTAAGATCTTGATGTCCTTTGCCTTAAGTTGGATTTGCTTTTCGGTCCTTTGGGGCGGGGGCATGCGTTTAGACGCAAATTTTTTTGTGGGCGACGACTTTGCATTTACCTACACCATAATGAAGTCCATTTTTCAGGAGCTTTTACTGGGCGTCCTCATTGGTTTTGTGGCGCACTGGATCTTTGAGGCAGCGCAGGTGGGCGGCAACATTATCGGGATTACCATGGGATTTTCCATGGCCACAGTCCTTGACCCCAGCACGGAAACGCAGACCATCGCGTTAGCGCAAATGAAAATGATTTTAGCGAGTCTGCTCTTTCTTGCGTTGGAAGGGCACCATCTTATTCTGACCACCATAATGGATTCTTTTCGCATCCTGCCCGTAGGCCATTTTAACGGCATGGGTAGCAGCAGTCAGTTCCTCAATTTTTTTATCACCATGACAAGTGAAGTTTTAAAGGTCGCCGTAAGACTTTCCGCTCCCATCCTCGCCATAATCCTTGCGACCAACATCGCATTTGGTCTGGCTTCCCGCGCGGTTCCACAAATGAACGTCTTTGCCGTGAGTTTCGCCGCAAATATCATAGCTGGTTTTCTTATCCTGGTGCTTTCCGTTCCCTCGTTCACCGGTGTGCTTTCTGAGATGTTTTTTGGATTGCCCGGCCAAATCGCTAAGTTCCTCATGATTTTGAAGGAGAACTAAAAATTGGCCGATTATGATGAAAGAAGTCAGGAAGACTTAACCGAAGACCCCTCGGCCCATAAACTGGAAGAGATGCGTAGCAAGGGTCAGGTGGCCCAGAGTAAAGAAGTCACCTCAACCTTAATTCTACTGTTCTGCTCTGCATTTATTTATTCCTGGACAAAAAACTTTGGTGAAGAGTTCAAAGTCATGTTTCAGCGCATGGTGAAGATCACATTCATTGAGCGCATAGAAATTACCGATTCCGTGAAGGCCGCAGGAATTTTTCAGGAGTTAGTACCATTTGTACTGAGTAACTTGCTTCCACTTCTCCTCGTTGCCGCCGTGGTGGCTATCGTTTCCTCCATTGCGCAAACCCAAGGTCTACTTTTTAGCAGCGATGCCATCAAATTTGATCTTGAACGATTAAATCCGGTTTCAGGCTTTAAAAAAATCTTTTCCGTACAAGGCTTAATGGAAGGCGTCAAAAGTGTGATCAAATTCACGCTGGTTGCCTATATCACCTATTCCGTCTCACGTTCTTCCATCGAAGTTTTTCCTCACCTTTCAGACCTGGAAATCCCCCAAATCATGGTGGTCATAGGCGAGCTCATTTTTAAGCTCGTATTTTCCATTGGTGGCGTCATGATCGTAATTTCTGGCCTGGATTATGGCTGGCAATGGTGGACCATGCGTAAAAAAGCCATGATGACCAAGGTTGAAGCCAAGCAAGAGAATAAGGAGCGGGAAGGGGATCCCCAAATTAAGGCTAGGATGCGTAGCGTCCAGCGGGAAATGGCTAGAAAACGCATGATGAAGGCTATTCCTAAGGCGGACGTTATCATTGTTAATCCCACTCACATTGCGGTGGCCTTGGTTTACGAAAAGGAACTCCTAGCGCCCAAAGTGGTCGCCAAAGGCGGGGACTTCATGGCGGAGAGAATCAAGGAAATCGCCAAGCTCCATAACGTTCCCATCGTGGAAAACAAGCCCCTAGCACGTGCTCTCTTTAAGTCGGTTAAGATTGGGCAAGTTGTGCCTAGGAACCTGTATCAGGCCGTGGCGGAAGTTCTAGCCTATGTCTATCGACTGAAGCCGAAAGACATCTTCTCAAACTAGGCGACAAACGACAGAATATAAATAGAAAGCGTTGGTGAATATTTAGTGGCGCAAACTACGGCGATATCGGACGGACAGTCCTCAGGACTTTCCCCGCAATCTGTGATTAAGAATTTTTTTACGCCGGACCTGGCCATTGCCATTGGTTTGCTCTTGATCCTCGTCGTGATGATCCTGCCGGTGCCACCATTTTTCCTGGATATCTTGCTTTCGCTCTCCATCGCCACGAGTATCGTTGTTCTCTTGATGTCCGTTTATGCGCGCAGAGCCCTTGATTTAAGCACTTTTCCATCACTTTTATTGATCAGTACTTTGTTTAGACTTTCACTTTCCATCGCGAGCACCAGGCTCGTCCTTCTCAACGGTGCCGATGAAGGCGTCATGGCGGCCGGAGAAGTTATTCACAGCTTTGGTGAATTCGTGGTGGGCGGGAACTATGCCGTGGGATCCGTCGTTTTCATCATTCTCGTCATCGTAAATTTTATCGTTATCACTAAGGGCGCAAGCCGCGTGGCCGAAGTCTCGGCGCGATTCACCTTGGACGCCATGCCCGGTAAACAGATGGCCATCGACGCAGACCTTAACGCCGGTATTATCAACGAAGAAGAGTCTAGGCGTAGGCGCGGCGACATTGCGAAGGAAGCCGATTTTTACGGAGCCATGGACGGAGCGAGCAAATTCGTGCGAGGTGATGCCATCGCCGGTATCATGATCGTGATCGTTAATATCGTGGGCGGTATTCTCATCGGTACTTTGCAAAAAGGTAAATCGCTGGAAGAAGCTGTTCACATCTATACTCTCCTCACCATCGGTGACGGACTCGTTGGCCAAATTCCGGCGCTCATCGTTTCCACCGCAGCCGGTATTCTGGTGACTCGCAGTGCCACCTCCGGCACAAACCTTGGTAGCGAATTCACCGCGCAGATTTTAGCGAATCCCAAACCCATTGGTCTTGCAGCAGGTGTCATGTTCATCTTGGCGTTGGTGCCAGGGTTACCAAACCTCGCATTTTTCATCTTGGCGGCGGGGCTCGGTTTTGTAGCTAGACGATTAAAAATCTCTGAACAAAAGAAAGTTTCGGGCGAGGCACGACAAAAGGAAATCGAAAAACTAAAACCTGCCAAAGAAAAAATTGAAAACCTTCTCACCATGGACGTACTTGAGCTTGAAGTGGGTTATGGGCTGATCTCCCTCGTTGATGCCGATCAAAGCGGCGAGCTTTTAGAACGAGTCACTCAGATTCGAAAACAGTTTGCCCTAGATTTAGGGATCATCGTTCCCCCACTCAGAATCCGCGATAATCTTCAGCTTAAACCCGGTGAGTATAACCTTTACTTAAAGGGCGTCTCCATTGGGCAAGGTGAACTCATGGTGGATCACTTGTTAGCCATGGACCCTGGAATGGTATCGGAGCGCGTGCCAGGAATTCCTACGACGGAACCGGCCTTTGGTCTACCGGCCCTTTGGATTACGCCAAAACAGAAAGACCAAGCACAGTATGCCGGCTACACTGTGGTTGACCTTTCAACCGTAGTGGCGACGCACATCACCGAAATTATCCGCAAACACTCCCATGAACTTTTGGGACGTCAAGAACTGCAAGTCCTGATTGATGTCGTAAAACAAGTGAATCCAAAAATTGTCGAAGAAGTTGTCGATAAAGGATTGGTTCCCGTGCAGGTGATCTTACGTGTTCTCAAAAATCTGCTTAAAGAAAACGTTTCCATTCGAGATCTCAAATCCATCTTTGAAGCGCTGGCCGAAAATGCCACCAAATCTAAAGAGCCGCTTTTCTTAACGGAGTACGTGCGTGCGGCATTAAGCTCTAGCATCACGAAAAAACTTCTGAATCCAAGCGGAGAGCTTCCGCTTTTGACTTTGGATCGCAGCATTGAAGAAAATATCGCGCAAAGCATTATTCAAACGGATCAGGGGCCGCAGTTAAGCTTGGACCCTGGCATGATTCAACCGCTCGTGCGGGAGCTCAATGCCCAGGCCGAAAAAATGGTCCTTGAGAATTCCCAGGCCATCTTGCTCGTTTCGCCGGTGATTAGGCCACATATGCGCCAGCTACTCGAAAAATTCATTCCGCATCTCGTGGTGCTGTCGCACAACGAGATCACATCCCAGATACCAGTAAAGTCATTTGCCACGGTGAGGTTAAACTATGCAAATTAGGAAGTTTGAAGCCGCAAACATGAGCGAAGCGTTACAACTCGTGAAACAAGAGCTTGGACCCGACGCCATTATTTTAAGTACAAAAAACCATCGTAAAGGTTTTGGGCTCATGTCCAGAGCCTCGGTGGAAGTCACGGCGGCTATCTCAGAGAGAAATCTCTCGAAAAAAACCATCACCGAAAAAGTCCTGTCTCCCGAGGATCGCGACCGAGTCAAAGGACTTTCCGCCTCCCAGCAAGGTAAGATCTACAATAAGTTCAATGATTATTATCAAGGCAAGGCCCAGGAAAAAAACCGAGAGAAATCATCCCAGGGAATGGGACTAAAAAATTCAAACGTGCCAAATCAAGCCCTTGCAAAGGCTCCTTCAGAGCGTCGTTACGCCGACATCGCCGATGATGATCAAAGGGAACTCATGGATATTTTGCGGGGTGGTTCCCGCGAATTTGCGGAATCTGGCGCCGACGTAGCTTCTAGTTACCAAGCCCCACTGCGAAACCCTGCGCCCCAGGCGCAAGCCCACACCCATATGCCTCAGCCGGCGGCCACCCAATTTACCGAGCAAACCACCACCGTAAACAACCAAGTTGAAACCCTAAAGGACGAAGTGCGTAGGCTTAAAATGATCATGGAAGAGTTTCAGATGGAGCAAGCGACTCATTCTGATCGCAGGGTGGTTGAGCAATCCTCCGAAGAGATTCAAGATCAGTTTGAAAGTCTCATCCGTAATGGCATGGATCGTAAGTACGCGGCAGCCCTTATTAAGACCGTATCGTTCCAACTGACGGGCAATGATCACCGAAACCCCGATCGCATATTAGAAGTCATGGCTTCTGAAGTCATGAATCAAATTCGTTTAGTTGATCCACTTGCAAATATCAAAGAAGAGCGCGGTCGCAAAGCGGGAGCTAAGGTTATAAGTTTTGTCGGGCCCACGGGCGTCGGTAAAACCACGACCATGGCCAAAATCGCAGCCCACGCCCTTTCTAAAAAGAACTTAAGGGTAGGTTTCATTAACCTAGATTCCTACAAAGTGGGAGCCTCCGATCAGTTGCAGACCTACGCTAAAATTTTAAATATCCCCTTTAGGAATGCAACTACCGAAGCGGAGTTCGACCGAGCCTTAGAAGAGTTAAAGCCCATGGATTTAATTCTCATCGATACCGCCGGTCGTTCCCAGAAGGATCAGGAAAACTTAGCGGGTACCAAGTTATTGCTCGACTCCTGTGAAGGGGTTGAAAAAATCTTGGTTATGAATACGGCCACGCGGGATCAGGATATTTACGACATCCTCAACCGTTTCCGAATTTTTAAACCTACGAGCGTCATTTTTAGCAAACTTGATGAAAGTTCCGTTTTTGGCTGCATCTATAACGTAGCCCTCAAATCAAAACTTCCTTTAAGTTATTTCACGGTGGGCCAAAGAGTGCCCGAGGATTTGGAGCTCTCTACCAAGGAGCGCGTAGTGGATCTCATCCTTGAACTTTCGGGGAGCAGTGCAAATGCATAAAAATTTTAGAATCTCAAAAGGCGGGGTTACAACATGAAGCCAGGCATCGCAAAGTACCAAAAAGAGCAAAAAAAGTCCGGTAAATCGGGCAGAATTAAAAAGTCCGACCACGACGACGCAAAGGTCACCCTGTCTCAGCTCGAAGACATTTTTGACGGCGACGAAGAAGATACGAATCTTCACTCCGTTCAACGTAAAACGCCAGAGCATCGTGATGGCAGTGGCGTTGAGCAGGATTTCCAAGAGTTCCAAGAAGAAGTTCTTGAAATGGAACTCAAGGCCGCGGAACAAAAATCCAGGATGACTAAGGATACTGCGGCCGCCAGGCCCATCCCCCAAGCCATGGGACTGATGCGTGCGTTGGCCTTATCGGAAGGGAAGGGTACGTTTGCTCCGGCTAGGCCCGATGAAAAGACCAGTCCCCTTGGCAGTCGAGAAGAAATTATCCGGGAGTATGCCCCGTTGATTAAATTCATTGCCCAAAAAATTGCGGCGAGGTTGCCTGCGAATATCGAACTTGATGATTTAATTTCCGCCGGGGTCATTGGGCTTATGGACGCCATAGAAAAGTACGATCCTACGCGCGATAATAAATTTAAAACTTACGCTGAATTCAGAGTGCGGGGAGCGATTCTTGATGAATTGCGTTCGCAGGACTGGGTACCTAGATCAGTGCGTGAGAAGTCCAAACTCCTTGAGCGCACGTATTCAAAACTTGAGAATGAAAAAGGCCGTCCGCCAAGCGATGAAGAAATCTGCGAAGACCTCAATGTTTCCCAAGATGAATATTATAGCATGCTCAACCAAGTGAGATCCGTCTCCCTGCTCAGCTATGAGGACTTAAGCACGTTTTCTAAGACCGACAAACGTTTGGCCATGGGCGGTGGAGAGAATAGTAAAAACTCAAACCCGTTTGCCGAAGTGAATACCGCCACTCTGAAACAAATGATTGCGGGTGCCATTAAGGATTTGCCGGAAAAACAGCGCCTAGTGTTATCGCTTTATTATTACGAAGATTTGAACTTAAAAGAAATCGGCCGTGTGCTCGACGTAACGGAGTCCAGGGTTTCTCAGTTACATACACAAGCCATTTTAAAATTAAGGTCTAAGTTAAAACATAACTTTGACGACTTTCTGATCCTCTTTAGCTAACATGGAATTTTCGCCTTTAAATTCAGACCTCCGAGTGGAAAGCGATCGACTTGCTAAGCAGGTCGAACGTTTGACTCGCACATTTCTGAATTCCGAAAAGGTGAAAACCATGGAACCAACGCTTCTATTTGAAATTGAGGCGGGCCTTAGTGAAACTTCCAGCAGTTGTCGGCGTATTTCCGAGCTTTCCCTGCGCATGGAGGACCTACAGTCAGAACTTGATTTGATTCCGTTGCACCCCATTTTGCAGACTTTAGAAACTGGACTTAGGAATTTTGCGTTAAGCCGAGAAAAACTAATTTCCACCACAGAATATTTTGATGATTCCATTTCCATTTCTAGAAAAGTTTGGCAACAAACGGCAAAGCGCCTGGAGGATTTTCTAAAGCTCGCGCTTGAGTTTGGAATTGAACCGGCGTCAGAACGTCAGCTAAGAAACAAACCTAAAGCCTGCACTTTTCAAATCAGTACCCGTTATGCAACGGGCGACGCCGCCGAGGAGCAGAGTTTTCTTAATGGCCCACTTCGTAACCCAAGGGGTACGGCCCTTGATTTTTCATGGGATGGCAATGGCCTTTGCCCTCCGCAGTTTGAAGAGTTCGCTCGTGAACTAGGCAGGCACCGCGTTCAAGTCAGCTTTGATGGTGTGCCTTCCGAAAAATCAACTTTGCGGCTCATTTACCCAAACCAGAACCTTTCGCGAAGATCTGTGGAAATTCACGGGATAGACGGCGTGATTTTTTGTTTACCCCTGGCGAGCCTTCGCGGAATTCGACAAGGCGAAGGGGAAAATGTTGAAAGTCTGATTCGCGGAAGTTTTGTAAAGTTAGATGCTGAAATGAAAATGCGGCCGTCCGTCAAATCGGAGGCGCCCCTCTGGATTGAAGTCTGTTCGGGCGCGCGATCAAGGTGGATTGGTGCACAAAAGTATCGCGTAGTTTCACGGACCCTCCCTAAAAGTTTTCCTACAGAAATCAGCGCAAACCTGAGCCAATCTGACGCCATAAGCCACCTTATTCTTTGGGAGGAGAATGGCGACATCTTTGTAAGGCCAGAAGTGAACCCAGATCATATCGTCTTTTCGGAGGTGACATACCCCCATGAATAAACCAACCCCAGAAGTCTCTGAACGGCCAAGTCAGTCCACCAAACCCTTGCCAAAAAAGGATGGTTCCGTCCTCGGTGCGTCTTCCCTTTCAAAGTGGCTCAGAAACCGTCTGATCCTCATCTCGGCCATTGGAAGTTTTGGTTTAGGTGGCGCCTTTTATATTTTCAGCGACTATGAAACCGTAACCAGTCGAGTCATTGCGGGCCAAGATCGCACGGTCATCACGGGCCACCTTTTAGAATCTAGAGTCTCAGTACTTCAGAACCAAATTGGCTCTTCCGTCACCGGAGAAAAGGGAAATGAAGCTTTCCTGATCCGCATGCGAGAGATTGAACGTGATTTATCCCTTCTGCTCAACCAAGACAAAGCGCAAGAAAACTTAAGTCACGCCAAAGAGATCACTTTAGCGATCTTAGCTCCTCCCAAGCAAGAGGTGCAGAAGATTGACGACCTTTTCTTTCTTTACCGGGAACTTAAGGCTTATTGTTTTAACTTCTATCAGTTGGCGCTTGGTCAAAAGTGGACGAACATTACCCGGTTTCTTACGGTGATTTTGCAGGACCTTGATCAATTTCCCTATGATCGTGGAATGTCGTTGTTCGTAGCGATTAATCCAAAAATTTTAGCCCTTGCCGATTTTGTGCAGCGGGCGGGGCTGAACCAACAATTGCGAACGATTATTGAGGCGAGGGTAGTGCAAATCCGGGCGTCCCTTTCCCGCTATGAAGCAGCCATTAAAAATTCCGCTTCGTTGCGTGAGATTCGCGAAAAAAGGCTTAAAACCTTAGTGGTAGAAATTCACGCTTACAACGAATGGCGGGCAAAAAGTAATGTGCAGTTTACTCGGCGCTCCCAAGAGGATTTTTTCAAAATCCTGATGCTCATAAGCGTAAGTTTTTTAAGTTTGGTGGGCGTTGCCATCCTGACCAGCCGTGGGGTTGCTCATACCCTGGCTAAAAATAATCTTGAGATTGCCCAACAAATTGAGCGTTGGCTGCTTACGGCCGAAGATTCCGACATTCAACTCGGTGATCCTCAGTTAGGAAAACGCGAATGGCTTAGAATGTTAAATGCGTTGAGGTCAGCCTTCAAGAAATTTCAGGAACTCAGACGGGAAGACCGCGTTGTAAAACAAAATCTGAACCTACCGTTTGTTATCGTGAACGTGAGACGTGAGGCAGTTTATTGGAACAGCCCCCTTTCACTTCTATTGCGCATGCGGCCCTACCAAGAGGTGGGAACCACGAGTTACCTCAATATATTGAGGCCAGTGATCGCGAGTAACACCGAAATTTTTGATCCTGTAGAGGAAGCATTCCGACAGAACAAGCCCCAGGCAAGGGTCCTTGAAATCGATGGTGGAGGAGAGCGTTTTCCTTCCGAGGTTTTAGCTACACCGGTAAGTTACGGCAACGGGGTTGAGTACGTTCTAATTCAAGTGCGTGATTTGCGGGATGACTTTAAACGGGTGGACCGGGAGATTCATAAACAAATTGGGTTTGTGGTGGATTCCATCCTGACCTTGCGTCGCGGCCAAATTCCAGAAACGGCGCCTGCCACTGCACGTAAAGTAATTCTTGAGTGCGTAGAAGACTTGCGCGTTTATGCCCACGAACTTGCGGAAAAGAAAAAAACGCTTCAGACCCAAGTAGAGCAACTCTCTGAACGGTTGAGCCGGGAAGGCAGTCTTAAAAAGGGCGTGCTATCAAGGTTCCAGGAACTGCAAGTAGAGCTGCATTTAACGCGCGAAGCGTTCACGGTGATTTTTGATACCGTGGGCCAGTTGCAATCAAGATCAGATGCTGGGCTTAAATTCAATACGGAAATTCTAAGTTCCGGAAAACAGATTTATGATATCGGCGAAGCCTTTGCGGTGGCGCTGAAACGAAGTTTTGAATTGGCCGATCGCTGCGTTCAGCGGTTTAACCGCATGCAGCTGCTGACCAAGAACATGCACGCCAGAGATGAGATGTTACGGGAATTGATCGAGCGTTCATGGCTCAATCAATCTAAGGCGCTGGTAAAGGGCGTTCAGAATGAAACCAAGTCGACATCTACTTTTGCCTCGCCGGAATCTAACCTAGCCCAGGCAAATCCAATGAGCCTCGCAAGAAGCGGGGAGCTCACCCAGGAATTTGAACGCGGTTATCAATTCATTCATGCTTCGGTTACGGAAATTCAAAATGAAGTTCGCTCGGTGGTGTTTGAACTGAAGGAAGTTATGGAGCTGGTTTCTAAGCTGCTTTCCAGTGATCGCGAAATCGCAAAGTCTTTGCATAGGCTCAGGGATCTCGTACTGAAATCCCAGGCCGAGGTGCTGCAAGTGCAGGAGCATGGTCGCGCGTTACGTGAAGAACTTGGCGCCATTGAAGTTCGATCCCAGACTAGTGATGATCGTTCACAGAAGCTCGTAAAAGTAGGGGAAATGAGCTTGGAGCTTCACCGAGAGCTTCAGACTCATTTGGATACGAGAGTGCGCCCGCTTTTGGATGTGTGATCTGGATTTGAGATCAGATTAGTGCACTAGGAGTAAAGTACCTTTAGCTCCACGACCTTAAATCGCAAGTTCTTGCAATAATTCAAAGTAAATTTTGACGCTATTTTTAAGCCCGTCGATGGAAATGGATTCATCGTTGCCGTGTCCATTTTGTGGTTGATCATCGTAGGGTTCCAAGGCGTAGGAGTCAACGCCCTTGGCCCGAAGGTACTTTGAGTCCGTCGATCCTGCTCCGACCGTGGGAATAAAAGGTACATTTGAACCAAAGTTATTTTGAATGACTTTGGTGTAAGCCTTCACCGCAACGCTATCAAGTTTTGAGATGGGGGCCGGTGGAAGGGGAGCCCTTTCAATTTCAAATTTAATTTTGGGATCATTTACCGCTTTGGTCAGGTCCGCGATGATTTCTTCTGCGGATGTATCTGGCAAAAGCCTGCAATTGATGATGACTTCGGCGTCAGCAGGAATAACATTGCTTCGAAAGCCTGCCTTCATGATCGTGGGATTCAAGGTGGTGTGGGTCATTGCATAAAGGCCACGAGCTTCTTCGGTATTTCCCACCGATGCTTTCAGGTACCAGTCTTTCGGTTTGTGTTCGAGTTTTGCGATGCCATCAAAATAGGCTTTTATGGCGGTATTTAAATGAATCGGAGGTTTATACCGTGAAATTTTATCCAAAGCACGGCCTAACGTGTAGAGCGCATTGTCAGGCATAGGGAGCATGGAATGCGCGCTTGTTCCCCGTGCGATCATACGGATGTTCATGGAACGTCTTTCGGTGACCTGTAAACTAGCCCAACGAATTTTTCCGTCCTTTAAATAGGGTTTGCCGCGACTTCCTTCGTTGAAGGCAAATTCAGCTTCGATTTCTGGCCAATGATTTTCTATAAGGTACTTCATGCCTAATTCGCCGCCAGATTCCTCGTCGGCAACACTTGCATAAATAATGTCGCGGTGCAGTTTTTGATTCAAATGTTTTATCAGAAGCATTGCTTCCAGCTGAATGGCTGCGAGGTCTTTGATGTCACTGGATCCTCTACCATACAGACGACCGTTTTTTTCGACCGCTTTAAATGGGTCCGTTGACCAATGCTCCTTTTCCACCCCCACCACATCCAAATGACTCACTAGTAAAATAGGGCGTTTGCTTCCATCTCCTTTTATGCGGGCGATGAGACTGCCACGTCCGGGTGCCGACTCAATGATTTTTGAATCAATGCCAGCTTCATCAAAAAAGTTCTTCAAATACTGAGCTGCTGCCGTTTCGCCACCCGGAGGATTTGTGGTGTCGATTTCGATGAGTTTTTTCAAGACTTCCAGCACATGTTCCTGAGCCGCGGGGAGACCTTTGGTTGGACTCGGTCCGGCATGGACAATAGTTATGAGAAAACCGACGCTGAAAGATAAAACTAAACATTGAATCAAAATAGAAAATGACTTGTTTTGCATGGTTACAAAAATTGAAGCATGGAAGGCAGCTTTTTCCTAGTTGAAAGCAGATGTAGAAATAGCTAAGAGGCAGTGCTCGTTTTGCCGAAATAAAATCCAGTGGGCGTCACGCCCGGTCCGGAAGGTGAGGCTTGTATGCACCATTTGCTTCGAGAAATGCTTGCGCGGCCTGAGAGCTTTTTAGACTGTGGATTTGTGATCTTTGATTCGTCGGCTTTCCTGGGATCTAGGGGCTTAGCGCACCATGCGAGTTGCCCCAGCCGGAGGTGGCGGAGCATCACTAATTTCACCCTCTTTATATATACCAACATGGTTCAATATTTTCGATTTAGACCCGGCACTCGGATTCGCCTGCGAAAAAAGGCCCCTAATTCCATAGGGTCGTTGCCCCGTTTTACGAATCTTTCGGAGTCTCCGTATCCTGACCAGTTGAAACACGTGTCCTTATGGGCACTTTGGTTGCGGTTAAGCTCGCCCACCATGATAGGCAAATCATAGGATTGGTCTTTGCGGGGAACCATTTCCAGTTAGTGCGCTGGCGATTGTGGGGGCTGGCTTGGGTTTTCATTTAAAGGCACGACTTCAGTGCGAGTAGTCGTCCAAATGCCGGTACCCACTAAGGTCCTTGTACCCGTCCCTGAGGTGGTAAATGTGCCAGTGACAGTTCCAATGGAGGTATGAGTAGAATGTTCCCGCTCCGGCAATGGTGGTGATGTATTGGCAGTTTCTATGGCGGTGCCCGTCGCCGACCCAAAGTTTACCCCGTGATGGACTCCTGTAGAAGTTCCGGTCATAACACGGTACGAAATTTCCATTTCATGAGAAAGATTCGTGTTAGTGATCGTGCTAGTGCCAATCCAATTCTCATTGCTCGTAAAGGTCGCAGTCATGCTGCCTGTCTGACTCCAAGTAGAGTTGCTTCTAACCACCGCAGTCATAGTGTGCGTAAAAATCGATGAGTTTGTGCCAGTCGCAACTGCAGTGGTCGTAGCCGTTTGTGCAAAGGATGGTCTTTGTGCATTACACTGTCCCGAGAATATCCAAATTAATATCCCTGCCCAAAAAATGTGTGAAACCATAACTATGATTAAATCCGCTTTCTGCGAGTTATGAAAGAGGATTTAATCAGATTTCTATATTCCTTACTGAATTATAAAATGAGCTAGCGTCCCTGAATTTTCAAAGATGTATGCAATTTGATGGCGTTTCGGACACACGTCTATTTCTTCGACATTTTTGTATGTTTAAAGCCCATGATTTCTGCAAAGGACCTTTCCTAGGACGGCCGCGCTTTTGCAGTAAATACGATTAGTCGTTTCTTAGGATTTTTCTTAGAGGTCCATCATGAAGCTTTTTCTCTGTTTTTTAACTTTTCTTTCTTTTACCCTAAGCAGTTTTGCTGACCATCAACCCGTTTCACCGATACCGCCCTCACCGCGACCTTCTCGGCCAGCACCTCAAGAAAGATTTCCTTCAGGCTGCGGCGTTTCCTACGTCCTGCACATTCGCTCCACGCCTAATCCCCGCATCACGGATGTTATCATGGCTGATGGCAGGATTTTTCATGTCGACATGAATCTTCTGCACGCAAGGCTTTTCATTCGTATGGCTGAATTCTCGAGGGATCATACTTATTCGATCTATGTTGATGGAAACGCCGGCCGTTTCATGCGGAACATGGGGATGGATTGCTCCGTCGCGCTGCTTTCCAATGAACCTGCACCTGGAGCCACATCGCCGCCCAACGAAATTGAGAGCATCAGTATCAATGAGCGTGGAACGATACACTACAATCGTGCCGACGGTACCGACGGCGACATACCTTGCACAGACCCCCAAGCCAGCGAGGCCAGCCTAACCGTTTTCATCGATTCCTTCCTGAGGAATCTCAGAAACCAGAACCCAGCCCAATCTGAGAACTCCGACTCTCCTGGCGAAACAAATTTTCAAGCGCCAGATGAGGCCTCCGACGCTGCCGAAGCCGCTTAGGTGCCAGTCAAAAAGTAGATTTCCGCACAAGCTGAACCCGGCCAAATCTTAAGCGGCAATCAAAAACTCAGAGAAAAGTGCGACCGGGTGCGCAGCCTTCCTGGCGCCATTCTCCTTAAGTTCAATCAGCCCGTATTCAGCGAGAAGTTTTACATCTTGATAAACATTCTTGAAGTCGCGTTTTACAAAACGGGCGAGCTCTTGGATGGAGGATGGTTTGGACGCCCTAATGGCGGAAAGTAATTCAAGTCGAGCCCCCGTGATGACACGACCTAAAATTTCATAGGAAGGAAAGCTTAGTACAATGTAACCCTTGTACTTTGATTTAGAGGGACTCTTTAGAACCTCAGCGAAACGATCAAAAGCTTTCGATGTTGATTCAACGATAAGCAGTGCCTTTTTAGTCTTCATAGATAAATCCTTCTTTTTCAATCATGACCTTGATGTCTTTCATCAGTTCATTAAACCCGCGGAACAGATAACCCACTTCTTTAGTGCCGATGTGAAGGTGGTGTCCTTTTGGTTTGTGATTATCAAATCCAAATACAGTTTCGCCAATTTCACTAAGCCATGCTCGGTACTTTAGGCCTTCCGGATATTCTTTTGATCTTGGTATCTGCCATACAACCATTTCAAAAAGCGCGATTCTTCGACTGCTTCTGTGTTCAAGTGTGACTTTCTGATGAAAAATCTTTGACGACGCCATCTGATGGCCAGAATACCATCAGATGGCGATGGGTTACAAGATTATTCCATAGTAATGTGTAAGCAATTGCTACCTAATCAACTATCCGGCTAAAAACGCGGTAGCTTCAATGTAAATACCTCAAGTTTAAAACTCCGCCGCTAGCCTAAGCCCAACCCGGCGATCCTGCCTTACCCCAGCGTTAGGCCCAAGCTCCTCACCCCAAGTCGACATATCCAATTTAAAGGCCGCAAAATTAAATCCTAACCCGCCTGAAAGATACCCTTGTTGCAAGCCAGCCCTCATCACAAACCAATGCGTCAGTCTTGTTTCATAACCTAAGTGAACCCTTTTCCACGCAGAGGACATATAGGGCAAACTTCCGATATCCGTGACCTCCACCGCCGTGAAGTGATCCCGGAAGATCCAGAAATCTGGCCATTCATTACGAACGCCAAAGGCCACCGTACGTGGATTCCTTGGCGGTGGAACTCCGCTATCCTTGGCGATGAATTTTTTATTCATCTGCTGGTAGGTGTTAGAAATAATATTATTGAAACTGAGGCCCGTGGAAATGCGCGTAAACCTTGGCTGCCACGGCAGCTGATAATAAGCGCCTAAATCAAGGTCAAAACCGCCGCCCTCAGCGCCTAGGCTCTTAAGCGCAATTTTTGAAGTGCCGCCTAGAAAATCAAGGGCGCTGATGCGCCGATCCGAGGCCACGCGGTAATTGTAGTGAACATTTGCACCAACACTTAAGTGCAAATCTGGCCATTTGTAAGCAACGCCTAAGTGAGGACCTATATCTACGTAACTTTGGGAATCAATCTGGGTATTGTAATGCGCAAGCAAATTGATTTGGATGTTCGTTAAAAATCCAAAACCAAAGGCCCAGCGCTCCGAAAAAAAATGGGGAGTGAAACCGCCTAAAAATAGACTCATTCGGGTGTGCAGATTTTTACCCATAAGTGGCGCAAAGGCTGCCACCGCATCAGACCCGCCACCTTTGATGTTCGTTAGTTTAGAAATGTTAAATAAAAGCCCAGTATTTGCCTCTAAATTGAGTTCCGGCAAAATGAGACGGGACTCCTCGACTACGGCATGCCTTGCTGGATTTCCAAAAAGCGCATCGACGTAATCGCCCGTGGTCACGAACGTTCCGCCTAGCGCATTGGCTCGCTGACTCCGATACTGCCGGATGATTTCATCTGATGCGTTGGTAAGGATCGGAAAAAGAGCAACTACGCCAAAAGTCAAAAATGAAAATTTTAAAAATCTATATAAGTTTTTCATTTAGTTTGCAGGCACCACGTTATTGCGGATGTAGAAACGAATGGCGTCCGCTCCCGCGAGCGCGCTAAAGGTTGAATTTAGCGACGTACTTAAGGAATTTAAACCAGGAAGGTTAAGGCTTGAAGCGTCCGTTGCCAGTTGGGTGACCTCGGTCTTAAAATCCAGCGCGTCGGAGTCAGACATGCCCGCTGGGCAGCTGAGTAAGGCGCAGCTTGAATCTGCGATATCGTCCCGGGTTAACGTGGTTCTTCCGCCAGACGCCTTAGCCACAATCATAGCCATGCGAGAAAGTCTTGCGATGAGCATTGAGTAGGCCCTTCGCTGAATGTCGTTGATGTTTGTAAATGCTTCAAGGCTTTGATTCACTTCGTTCTGTTTAGAAACCGACCAAGGCAAAAGCGCTTGCGCAAGTTTTCCTACCACCGTGTAGTCCGAACCGCTAGAGGAAGAGTAGGTGACCACCGTTGCGCCGATGGTTTCAAGCGTTGCTCCACCGATGCACAATCTAGCAAACCCTAAGTTATAATTTGTGTCATCGCTTCGTGGAAAAATCATGCTCAAACGATCTCTCGCGGTAACGCAATCGCCGGAGTCGGCTTCTTCGAGTGCCTTCTCAGAAATCTCTCGTTCCGTCTCAGGATTGTCTATGCCGGAAAAAGTATTGCAGCCCAGAAAATGAAAAGAGAAAACAAGAAGGCCGAGGCCAAGCGAAACTGATCTCACTAAATTTTTTAATTCAAATTTCATCATCACTTCCTAGAAAGAGTCTTAAGGGACTTTGCCACCTCGTCAACCTGGCGTGAGAGAGATTTTAGGTCATGATCATTTGAGATTAGAAAAAGACGGCCAGGCGAAAAAATGCTTTCGGCAATTTTTGATTTCATGGAGTTTAAGGTCTGGCTCTTAAGGCGTCGAGCTGCGTCAGTTTTCGTGGCTTTCATGTTTTCGGCGTGATTACGGGCTAAAAGCCATTTTTTTTGCAAATCTTGAGGTGCATTTACGAGAATCAGCGCGTCAAAGTCATGGCCCCGGCCTGACTCCAAAAGTAACGTTGCTTCATAAACTACGACTTTATGCCCCTGGGCCGCCAACTCCGTAAATACTTTTCGTGACTGAGCACCAATGAGCGGGTGCGTTAATGCTTCAAGGCGTTTGCGTTTTTCTTCATCCGCAAAAACTACGGCCCCGAGTTTTTTCCGGTCAATTTCCCGATTCTCCAAAAGTATGCCTTTGCCAAACTCGGCAAGCACCGCTTCATAACCAGGTTTTCCCGGAGAAAGAATTTCCCTCGACACCTGATCGGCGTCCACCACCGGAATACCCAACTGATGCAGCATTTTTGCGACGGTTGATTTTCCGGAAGCAATATTTCCGGTAAGGCCCACCAAGAAAGTTTTTTCAAGGAGTTTTGCTTTTTCCCAAGCGGCATCCAAATCTTCGAGACTACTTTTACGCATATCTTTGTTGAGTAGGGCAAAAGACTCCTCCACAAGTCGAAACCGTTTCTCAAAACGTGAGATTGCCTTTTGGTGCAAGGCCTCCGGGTCAAGCCTTCGCCAGCGTGAAAGATTACAGAGGGAAAAAAATACATCACCCAGTTCATGCTCAATGGCTTTTTCATCCTTAAGTTCAAGCGCTTCTTCAAGCTCCCTGATTTCTTCACGAACTTTATTTAGAACCCCTTCTTCAGACGGCCAATCAAAACCAACCCCCTTCGCTTTTTCGCCGATCCGCGACGCTTTCTGCAGGGAGGGCAGCGCTTTGGGTAATCCATCAAGGGCACTGACTAAAGTTTTATTTTCAGAATTGGACCCAAGCTTTAGGCCTTTTTCCTGCTTTTTTAGTACCTCCCAGTTCGAGAGGACTTGCCCGGTGGAGAGGGCGGCTTTTTTCTGAAAAACGTGGGGATGCCTAAAAACCAGTTTTTGTGCCAGCGTTTTTGCCACGTCGCCAAAATCAAATTCGCCGCGTTCGGAGGCAAACTGAGCGTGAAGCAAAACTTGCAAAAGGACATCGCCTAATTCTTCCTGAAATTTATCTTGCGCATCCTTGGATCTAAAACTTCCGGACGGTTTTACAAAACCTTTAGGATTGGGCTCAGTGCGGGCCAGCGTTTTGGGGTCGGCATCTCGAATAAAACCATCAAGCGCGTCCTGGGCTTCGTAGGCTTCTTCTAAAAGGTAGGGGCGTAAGCTTATATGGTCCTGCTCACGATCCCAGGGGCAACCGCCCGGCGCTCGCAGTCTTTCCACGACCTTTATGGCCTCTTCCACTTTTTGTAGCAACGACCTTGGCGCGGCCATTAAATTTTTAGTCTTAGTTTTGGATTTAGATTTTTTTAGTTTCGGGCTTTTCGCGCGCGGGTTGCGTTTCAATTTTTTTGATGTGGAACTCATGGAGTTGAGACTATCCTACTTCCACGGAGTTTTTAAAATGCAGATTCATATTTATTCCCAGGGCACCCCTCGGGGTTGGCGAGTAAAATCCTTGGCGCTTAAAATCCTTAAAATTCTGCAGAAGGAAAACCATTTAAAAAAAATCCAGAGGGCGGAACTTAACCTTAGTTTTGTGAATGGTCCGCAGATGCAGCGGCTGAATAAGAAATTTCGGGGAAAAAACGTGCCAACTGACGTCCTAAGCTTTGAATCCCAAAACCCCTATAGCCTAGGGGATTTGGTGCTGTGCGTGCCGGTGCTGAAGGCCCAGGCCAAGGAGTGGAAACATACTTTGCATTCTGAACTAGCCCTTCTGCTGGTGCATGGAATTTTACATCTTTTAGGCCATGACCATGAAGGAACGGGAGTTACCGCGCGTAAAAATGCAAAACGAATGCAGACGCTTGAGCATAAAGTTTTATCTCAGGTATCTTCCGGGGCGATCCCCGTCTTTGATGGACTCATCTCCCGCTCTAAGCTAATGAAATGAGTCATGGCATCACAACATCTTTTTGAAGTGGCGGAGCTACGCAATTCCTTAAATCAAATGGCCGAGAAACTCCAATTCCTCCGAGACTCTCTTTGACGTAGCGGGAAAAGAACGCCGATTTAGCCAAATAGACTACGAGTCAACCAAACCTGATTTTTGGAGTGATAACGTTAAGGCTCAGGCATTGCTCAAGGAGAAAGCGAAACTTGAGCAGGAGCTGAATCGATTTAAAAAGTCGGCCAGTGCCTATGAAGATTTAAATGCGCTTTTTGAACTTGCGCAGGAATCAAAGGACGAAAGTTTTTTCAAGGAAGTTTCTGAAAGTTTGCCAGCTCTCCTTACGCAGATTGAAGAACTTGAGCTTCAGAAAATGTTATCTGGCGAACAGGACTCGCTCAATGCATTTATAAATATTAATGCAGGAGCCGGAGGTACTGAATCCCAGGACTGGGCCATGATGCTTTTACGCATGTACCAACGGTTTTTACAAAAATCTGGCTACAAGGTTGACCTCGTGGATGTTCAAGAGGGTGAAGAAGCCGGTATCAAAAGTGCTACCCTTCATGCCACGGGTGATCGTGCCTATGGTTATCTTAAAGTTGAATCGGGCGTTCATCGATTAGTGCGTATTTCCCCGTTTGATTCTAACGCTAGGCGGCACACGTCCTTTGCTTCGGTATTTGTGTCACCAGAAATCGATGATGATTTTGAAATTGAAATCAAGGATGCAGATCTACGGGTCGACGTGTTTCGCTCAGGCGGTAAGGGTGGCCAGGGCGTGAACACAACGGATTCCGCGGTGAGGCTTACCCATTTACCGACCAATATCGTAGTTGTGTGCCAACAAGAGCGTTCACAAATTAAGAACCGAGCCCTTGCCATGAAGGTTCTGCGCTCCCGTATCTATGAAAAACGTTTAGAAGAAGAACGCGCCAAGGCCCAAGCCTTAGAAGATTCCAAAATGGACATCGCGTGGGGGAGCCAAATCCGTTCCTACGTTCTGCACCCTTATAAAATGGTAAAGGATCACCGCACGGGTTTTGTAATTTCCCAAGCCGAACAGGTTTTAGATGGCGACCTTGATGGATTCATTAAGGCGTACCTGAAGTGCGCGCTTACGGGCCAATGGGCACGGGGTGGTAGCGCAGATTTGGAGTAGGGTGGGTGTGGGGGTGAGCGACGCATGGGAGAAAGTTTAATATTCCCATCATTCAGTTTTATGCGGTCGTAGATATTGGTTCATCTTTCGGCTCCCAAACGATTGAATGGCCGCCAAACGATTGTGGGCCGCGCATAGAAGCGTAAGATTTTCCGCATGATTTGCCCCATTTTTCGCAAATGGTACGCAGTGTTCGATTTGAAGTTTCCAGCGTGACGTGCACCGGCGTTTAGAGACGGGATCGGTGTAACTGCATTGGGCATTGGCGTTTCTCCAAACCAGGCGACGATCGGCGGTTTTGATGTAGCGGCTGCGGTCCTGGGCAGTGGGCGATTTTTCCTCCGGTGGGAATTGTTGGGTGAAGGGATGCGTGTCCATAGGGTAGGTCGGCGTGCTTGTATTTTTCACGGGGGATGGTTGAACAGAAAAATCACTAACCGCTTCTTGTTCGCCAATCCCATTGCTAACTACATCTTTTAATTCTTTACCTGATCTATTTTTTTCCCGACGCGTGGGTTTCCCTACCTTTTGGGCGGGTCTATTCTTTTTCTGAGTGGGATCAATCGTCTTTAACACCAAGTCCGCCATTTTATGAAAAAGGGCATTATTAAGATGCGTCAAACTGAGTGTGCGAGGTAAGTTCCCTTACTTTCTGAAGCTTGCCGAGAAGGGCATCGTCCGCCACGAACCTAATCTCAGTTTGATTTGCAGTAATGGCTCTGAGTTTATCCGGAGAAGGGATTTCGGGATCAATACTTCTTAAAAGCTTGTCCGTTTCAAGCTTTGATTGACCTTTTATAGATTCAAGTAAGCTAGACTTTTCATCCCGCTTCCACGGTTTGCCTTTTCTTGCCTGGGTTTTAAAAAATGACTGCGCCTGACTCAAAGCGGTGACGTTCATTTCTCCTCGTTGAAGCGCATGTTCAATTTCAGGAAGTTCAGCAATCAGTCTCATGGCGTCAACTTTCCGGTACGCGGTTGAGGAATGGTACCCAAGTTCTTCAATGAGAAATTTCTCAAGGCTTGGGTAACCCATCTCAAGGTGAAGATACCTAGCGTCGATTTCTCGGAGCCCGCGCAAAACTAAAAGTTCAGATTCGCGCTCCCGTGTGGCAAAGAATTTTGTCTGTTTTACCAGTTCATGGTTGGAGAAGTTTCTAAAATTTACCATAAAAAATTATTAGCATTAATCTATGAAAAATGCCTTAAAAACAGGCTTTTTTACTCAAAAATGGCATCATATATCGTTTGCCAATTTAGGTAGAAAACATCAGAAGTTTTTAAATTTGGATTTTCAAAGTGTGAAATATTTTTGAATGACTTTTTAGTCGCTTTTCAACAAAATACAAAATTGCTTTGAACTTCCCAACCTCCTTTTCGGTGAAACCCAACTAAGCCGGGATCTCGATAAATGCCGACCTGGCTGAATTTTTCAAAAGTCTTCAAAACCCCAAACCTCCTGCCGCCCATCTATGTTTCTTTATTCCAGGTTCCCGGCCTTAACCGGTCCACACCCGGCAAAATACGCCGGGCTTTCTGTAAACTTTTTAAATTGAGACAATTTGAATTAAAATGAGAGCTGTGGGCAAAGCAGTTTTCCTCGTCCTTCAAAGGGCTTACGCAAAAAATCTATTCCCTCGCGTAAAGATGTTCTTCCTCATCAGCCTTTTGATGCTGACATACTCTGCGCGTTCTGAGGAAACAGTCGATGCCAGCCTGGATGCTTTGTGCTTAGCGGATTCGCTTACGACTTCGTTAGGCTACGCTCCGGACCGGACGCTAGCCGTTGGACAAAGGAGATTTTCCCAGGCGGAACTTGACCAAAGATTAGCTTCCGTCGTTAATCCTGCGCCCATTGGGCCGCTCAATTACGACCTTGAAGTACCTCCGGGTGGGAATTCCATCCGGTTTCACGCGCTTTTTAGAAAAATTCGCATGATCGGTGAAAGTTCGCCTGCCGCCAAACGCCAGGTGAAACATCTTCTGGAAGAATATTCTCATTTTGCAGATGGGAGCATTCGACCCGAAGAGGTTTTTAATTATTTTGATGCGCAGGTAGACGCATTGATTGGCCGTATGGGCGAAGCGCGTCGGGCGCGGATATTAATTGAGAACCATCGCCCGCCTCCTGCGCCGAGTGTGCAAGCTCGAGTCCGGGTTCATCGTGGGTCTTCTATGCCGCAGATTGAGCAAAACTTTGATGTGCTGGCACGGAAAGTTGCGCCGACGGATTCCCACAAAACGACCCACTATATCAACGAAGTAGATTTAGCTTTTTCCATGCGGGGGATCCCGGATCGCAGGGTAGGATTTGATCCCGACGGGAGAATGCGTCAGGTGGTGGCAGATAACGGTGAGCGCGTTTATTCCGTAGGGAGCAAAGGTGCTTTGAACTTCCGGGGCGCACTTTCAAATCAACCTGGGCAGCGTTTTTATGCGGTGCTTTATCCTAAGGGCTTTGTTCAAGCCTATGGTGCAGATATTCGTGGCGCTAGAAATAACCATACCCCTAGTGGACGACAGTTTCGTGAACAGCATGCCGTGAACGGAAAGGTTTTTTTCGTGCGAGCGGAACAGAGTACTCGCGATGGCCAGGTGCATGTTTATAACGGCTCCGGTTACGAAAACATGGTCGTTAATGGAGAACCGACCACGCAGCTTGAGTTCATGCGAAGAAATGCCGTGGGCATCGTAGAATTTGATGCAAATGGCAATGTGCTAGCTTATCGCTGGTTTTAAGGTTCTTCGGAAACTTCCATACTGAGACTTCGCCTCAATTCGTTGTCCAGGGGATACAGTCTCAACACTGGCGCGATGGGATCCGGATCTTCGCCACCGTCAAGTTTAGCTTTGATCTCATGGGCAAGTGCTGTGACATCCTGAATATCTAGAATCCACTCTTCAGAAAATTTTCGGGCCGTCTCGCCCGTGATACCGATCTGAATCGCCCGCCTTCCAGTGCGTCGATCATTCACATTCCTATCGGGATCCCATTGGTACCGTGTGCTCGATCTCTGAAGTGCACGTTTCCAAGCCCTTTGGGACTCGTAAGTGATTGCTTCAAAAGCCGCCGAAACTGCATTACCCAAAATGGCCTTAAACCCATCGTGGGAAATCTTAATTTTCAAAATCCTCGTTTGATTTGGCATTGAACCATATTGGGACCTATGAAGCATCCAACCAAAGGAAGGTTTGATCCAAGTCAAACGTGAAAGACGAAACGATGGACCAAAGTGTCCAAGGGCTAATGCCTCATTAGCAATTTGATCGTTATAGGCCTGGTATACGTAAACGCCTTCATCATCAAACTCCGCTCGAATTTCGCGGGGGCCTACTTGGTTCTTATTCTGTTGTTCCTGGTCCATAATTAACGCACAAATGGGATTTTGAGTTACGGCATGGGTAAGGGAGATCAGCCCTAAATATCCAATTGATAAGCAGAATGAAAGTTTAATGAATCCCTGGAACATCCGGTAGGGTTTATAAAATAGCCCGCTCAATGTCAATATAAAATATTTAGTAATAATCAACGCCCTCATGGCCCGGAATCTCGACGCGGGTCCAGGGTTCCCGGGACCGGCGGTACGGCATTCGGCGTCGTGGCGGCTGGCACGGGCGTCTGCGGGACAGGTGAGTTTGGCGCATTTACCACGGGAACAATTGTATTGCCGTCACGTGTGCGCCTTCCCCGTTCCAGCGCATCCGCTATGCCTGTTAAAAACTCGCTGCTGGAACAATCGCTTTGAATGGCTTGTTGCCTCGAGCCTGCAAAGGTAAGCGAAGTGCTGCCGCCTGCGTAGGGTTGATTGAAGTCGCGTCTTACGCTGCAATGAATGGCATCTAACGCTTGTTCAACGGGTGCACTAAAACTAAAATAGTTGCCGGTTTCGCCTGGCCGAGTGACTTGTCTCAAGAACGAAGTTGGTAAACGGATGGACGCGGGTCGCACACCTGATCCAACGCTAGGGAAAAATCTGAAAATCAAATCCCTGAGCTCTGGAGATATGCCGCGGGGTATCCCTGCCATTCCAATCGAGCCCGGGTTTTGTAAAGCAATCTGATTTATACCAAGCATGAAGACATCACTGATCAACGGGTCCGGAATAAAGTTCTGGGTGGTACGCAACAAGCTCAGAAGCTGTCTTACATGCGTGGGAGTCATGGCCCGCCAAAAGATTTCTGGGTGGCCGCTTCCGATTGCCGTGCGGCTCAATACTTCAAAGTACCTAGCCCTTGGCAAAAGAAGATCATTTGCGCGAGGCCCCGCGCCTGCGCGGGTTCTTCTTGGCACGGGCGTCGCAGTATGGGGCGTGGTGGCGGGCAATTCGGTGGAAGGTGAGGCTGTCGAACTTACTTCGTTGGTCTCAAGACTAGGCATTTCAA
This sequence comes from uncultured Oligoflexia bacterium, assembly GCA_964475985.1. Lineage (GTDB taxonomy): Bacteria > Bdellovibrionota > UBA1018 > UBA1018 > CAYHWW01 > CAYYYP01. Next base: position 28,742 of record CAYYYP010000032.1, read on the forward strand.
AATTGATTTGTGAATTGGGGTCGTCTAACCGAACTCTTGGCGGCCCGGCCGGCCGAGGAGAATTCGCTGGTGCTTGAGCGCGCGGCCGAGTGGGTCGTTCCAAAATTCCTACGCGGCCGCCGTTAAAAAGTCTTAAAAGTGGGTGAGCCCAATACGCTGGTTCGTCATGCGTGCCGGTGCCTGCATCAACCGGTGGAATGATGAGCGTAAGGTTTGGATTCCTTAAATTCTCTGGTGCAAACAAAAGAGTTAATCTTTCGGACGCCCTGGTAGGGGCTTCGCGAGTGCTTTCATCCGCAAGCCTAGCGATCAACTGCTCTGGGGATCGAACCTGGCCAATTTGATTGAGGCGAAATTGTATCTTAAATCTTTCAAGGACCGCCGATTGAGCGCATGTTTGATCAAAATCCTGAAGAACGGGTGGTAGGGTAAAATCTACACGGCTGTAGGCGCAAGGAGTGACACGTCCAGAAGAAAGATAACAACGATCGGTTTCCGTATGGTGCAGTAAGGCGACGGGATAAAGAAAACTAAAAACGGATTGCGAGGCGGTACATAACGAAGTTCTTTGACTAAACGCTTCCTCCATAAGAAACCGTTGTGCATTTTCCTGAATGGCATTGCGCGGAGGATCCGTGGGAAGCCGGCCTTCGAATGCTCGGTCAACCAGCGTTTGATAAAAGTTTTCGGTGATACTCCACAGCGCGTTGGAAGTAGTTGAGTTGAATTCAGAACCTTGGGAGATTAAGGCCGCATGCAATTCGCGGGATAATTGCGCCTGCAAACCTCGCATGCTTTCATGTTCAAAAATTTCGACCGGCAAATGGTGCGTTAGAGTTTGGGTCACCCACGTTCTTGAGGCACTTTCTAAAAATGCCGCAGCCCTGCGAAAGGTCAGAGAGCGTAACTGTAAGATGGGGCATTCGGCAGGGGAGTTAAACGTGCTATTTTGCCCATTCCTTAAAAAGTAGGATGTTCCCTGCAAGACCAGCCTTTGACCTGAATTATTATTGAGATCAAGCATGCTATTAGGATTCTCTGAATCATTCAGAAGATTACAGGCCTTGTTCGAGATCTGGGCGCCTAATTCTTCAAAGTGGAGGATGCTTGCAGGCGATAACCTTCTTACCGTCCTAAAGCCTAAAAACATTTCGCTTAAACCATTCCTAAATGGAAATATGTCTCGACCAGAGCCCCTTTCCTCTATGGTAACGTTTGCGTAGGAAAAAAAACGTTGGGCTGGGTCCGCCCCGGAGCAAAGCCTAAAGAGATTATCGTTTCTTAAATTACCAAGCGCCGCCAGGGAGGAGCTCGCATCTAAAAATAATTCAGGCAAACTCCCCGTGGAGGGCTCCCGGTTTGCGTAACGTGGATGGATTCGATTTTCCATGCAACCCTGCAGACGCTCCTGAAAACCGAAATAAAAAGTTCGAGTGGCGCGAAGAAAAATTTCATCAAAATATGCAACGGTATTTCCTTCGCGTACTTGAGGCGCAAAGGTTTCAAATCTTCGAAGGGCTGCTAAGTGTTCGGCTGCGTAATCGGCGCATTGGTTACGCAACTGAATCCTGCAGGAATAATCCATTTCGCGGATTTGTGTTTGAAGCGGGCTCGGGTTGGAGCCAGCGTACTGCCTTTCGAATTCCGCTGCCGTAAAAAGCCGGAAGTCAGCGACGGTTCCAACTAAGTTTACATTTGTCGCCGCCGATTGGGCTGCCGTCGCGCTGGACCCCGTTCCCGTCGTGGTGTTCGTATCCCTGGAACCTCCACTGCCTCCCATGGAAGGTGCGTTGCCCGCCGCGGGCCCGTCCGCACCATTAGGTCGTGATTCTAAGTTTGTACGAGCAATCGCAGGTGGAGGAGAATTCCGTTGGGCACCACCGGTACCCGCACCAGTACTCGTTAACGCCGGCGTCCTCGCGCCATCCGTCCTCACCGCATCCGTTCTATGTCCCGGCGACCGAATGATACTTCTCTCCGGCACTTCCGGCGGTTTTCCTAAACCACCTTGGAAAAGCATGCCCAAAGTCAGTGGCCAGCCCAAAGAATTTCTGGGTCTCCTAAATCCAGTCTCCATGGCTAAACGCAAGAGCGAACCAAGATTTCCGCTAGCTCCGCCATACATTCCGTTGGAATCTGCCGGCGGGCGCGAGAGCAAGAGTTGTTCTGCCGTTAAAGGATTTTCTACATTTGAGCCTAAATTTCGGGCTAATTCTAAATACGATTGGCCCACAAGAGGCGTTTGGTAAACCCAGCCCGTAGGGTGGGGAGTTGTTTGATTGCTGCCCATGATATCCCACACGGCATCTGTTTGCGGATTCCAAGTAACGATCTGAACGTGATTTAAAAAAAGTTCCGTTGCAAAACGTTCGCCCGGCGGCGCCGCCACGCCAAGCGTTTGCAAGGCTGACATGAGGAGTTGAGAATTACCCTGACAGTTGGTGCCACGTTTGCGAAGTGCGTCAAGCATGCTTGCAGAGTCGCGCACCCAATTACCTACGGTTCTAGAAATTAAAATATCGCGTACAGTTTCAATGCGCGTAATCGCGGTCGCATCCGTGGGCAATCGGGCAAGGGCCTCCCTGGCCTCTTGCAATATCCGTTGCCAGTTGCGTAAAACGGCATCGTACTCCCGCTGAGAAATCCTTGGGTTCTGACGAGCGACTTCCGCTTCCACCATAAGGGTAGCCCAGTCGGCCGGCACCGTTCCGGTGCGGTACCACTCCATAAGCACCAGTCTAATTTGCGCATCGATTTGTTCGATGGGTCGCACTTGCGCTGGTCCTAAATCAGAATTGTTTGCAACCGAGGTTGGGGGGGTGGGATTTTGCGCGGCCAATGTCGCCGGTACTTCGGGCGGTGGCGGGGAGAATGCTCTAGCTACGATGAGGCTAGAATCATTAACGGGGGGCGAAGTGTTCGGAATCAGAATGGCATCTAGCAATGCGGTCGAATAAAGCGCCGGTAATGGAATAGCACCTGCGACTTGGCGTTCTCCATTTAAAAGATTTAACCGTACTTGCGTTAAGCCACTTCCGGAATAAAAAATGGGCGCATAGTTTTGGTGTGGGGGTGAAGAATCCAACGCAATTTGAGTTCCGGAGGGCATTGTAATGGAAAGTTCATTCATGGCATGCACCAACAAATGGCTAAAACAGCGAGGATCCATGGTGCGTGGAGCCGAAGCCTCGTAACAATTAATTCCATTTATGTTTAGTCGTGGGGTTTGATTTTCCAATGTGAAAACTTCTACGGCAGAATCCTGGAGTGCCTGGGATAAAGCTAAAACGCTGGCTTCAATATTGCCGGTATCAAAACGTAACGATCGAACCCGTTCTCTCGTTTGCGCAACTATGCGCGCGATGATCATTTCCTGTGTTCGGAACGCGTTAAGTGGAACATCATGGGCTTCGGGGTGCGCTAAGGCTTCTTGCATTTCCTGTAAAAATTCTGACCAAGGTCTAAGGGCCCCGGGGGTCGTTCCTCGCTCTTGCCAAGGAGTGAGCTGGGACAATGCCAGCGCCTGCAAAACTTCAAGGGAGCGGATGTGTTTGACTTCCTCGCGCGCTGCCGTTTCGCGCGCTGTTGCTTCCCGCTGCACTTCGGTAAGGGCTTGAGCTTGAAGGCGCCTAAGTCTTCTTAAGGCTGCGCGATAACGGGCCAAGTTCCTTTGGTAGCGCGCTTCATCAACGCTAGGTGCTTCATTGCCAGCGGTTTGATGAAGTGGTGAACTTTGGGAAGGCGGCGAAGTTTGGAGGCGCGGAGCTGGCGTGTTTTGTAAATTACTTTCATTTGGGTTGGCGCCTGAGCTTTCCTCGTCTGCATCTTCACCTGCCGTATTGGGCCCCCTCACCGATAAACCTCGCTCACCTGAATCCGCCGTTCGTTGTTGGCCAGTGTGAACGGCCGCCGTAAAGCCAATCAAATGCGCTAAGACTGAAGTCACTCCGCCTCCACTCACTTCACTGGCTAACGTGGCTAAGCTACTAAGCGCCCCACCCGTGGCCAAAAGCGCTGGAATGCAAACTCCGCCCACCACACCGAGTGATGAACCGGTGGCGCCCATAAGGACTTGGCCCGTGCCTTCGGCCGCTTGGGTTAAAAACCTAAAATAGCTTGCGGCCATGGTGTCAGCCTCATGGGCCATACGCTCGGCTAAATACCTTTGCGTTGCAAAGTCCCTGGCGGCAGCGTCTTGGTAATCGGTTGCGTTAGGACTTCTTGTGTTGGTTGCTGCGCGGCTCGGTTGGGGGCACTCCAAGAAAAGAGAAGCGCGGGTTGGCGTCGCAGGATTTAAATTAAAGCAATTTGAATTTATAAACTGCAGACGCCCAGTTACGCGGCGTAGGTTCTCAACCGCTTGGCTAAGCTGAGTTTCCATTCGAGTAAGTGCGTGCTCAACCATCATGTCAGTGATGGCGTGGGAGAGTGCGCCCTCATGACGCACTCGGCTGATGAGACGAAGACTTTGCGAAAAAAATTCTTGTTGAAGCTCAAGCTGGCTCAACGCTTGACGGCGATGCAGGCCTTGCGCACGCGACAAATCCCGGGCGTCCTGAGCGTAGGTGCAGGGCAGGGTAAAGATTAAAAAAAGAAGTGCGAAAAGCAGGCGTAGCATTACAAAAATTCTTCGGAATAAATGCAATGCAGTTCAATCGGCAGAATTCACCGCTTGTTAGGGTATCCCTAGGATAACTTAAACTTATTTGGGTTTTACAAACCGCGCTGGATAGGCAGTTTAGAAACCAAAAACTAGTTGGACGGTTCCCTGCACTAAGTGAATAGGGTCCGGGGATGTAACGCCTACTTTATAGGCGATCTCAGGCATTAAAAAGACGTCTGCACTTAACTCAATGGGGATAGCAATGCCAACGCCCGGAGCAATAACCGTCGTTGAGTCATGAACTCCGCTGGAAGAGGAATCTCCTTCAATCATGGCCGTAAGCCCGCCTAGGAAAACTTTGCCCACAATGTTTTTTCCGTCATCCTGCAACGCTAAAAACCCGCCGTAATTTAAAACTTTTAAACCTACGCCACCTAAGCGGGAATAATCCAGGTTCAAACCAAAACCTACGTTGCGGGTGGCCATGAAGCCCCCTTCACCGTGCAGTAAGAGGCCAGCTCCGGTGCCTTGCGTCCAAATTAGAAATCCTAAACCTGCTCCCGCAAAGGCTCTGCCTTCTTCAAGGGCGTGGGCGGGTTTGGCCTGAAGCGACAAAAACATTAAGGAGAGTCCGCAGAAAAAAACGGTGAAGGATTTTTTAAGAAGTTTGGTGCGCATGATTTTTCATAAAGTTTTTTCCCTCGGCTGAACAGAGGAATCTAAAAAATTTCTTTAGGTTCTATTCTGCGCCAAATCAGTTAACTTAAATCTTACTATGCATCCTCTTCTTCTTAGCTTGGGTAGTTTTAGTCTTTATACTTATGGGCTCATGATGGCCGTGGGCGTGCTTGCGGGGCTCAAGGTGGTTGACTCGGAAGCCAAACGCCTTGGTTGGGATCGCGATCAAATGACGCGAGTGGTTATCGTGACTTTCTTGATGGGCCTTTTGGGCAGTCGGGTGGTTTACGTGTTTACGCGATTGTCGGACCCCACAGTGGATCTTTGGGAAATTATTTTTAATCTGCGCGCAGGTTTTGTTTTCTACGGAGGCCTTGCCGCTGCGTGGATTTACCTCATGCTTTACCTTTGGCGTAAAAAGCTGCCTTTTTGGGCTGTTATAGATGCATTCACGCTTGGTATTTGCATCGGATTAGCCATGGGAAGAGTCGGTTGCTTGTTGGGTGGCTGCTGTTTTGGGTCATCCACCGATGTTCCTTGGGGCGTTATCATGGTCAATGATGCAGCGCTAGGGCATTTGCATCCCGTACAGGCCTACGAATTTATTTTCCTCATGATCATTTTTGTATGGCTGTGGAAAAAACGAATTACTAGAAGCTACGACGGCCAAGTCACGGTGCTCTTCGTTGGAGTGTACGCCATCGGCCGATACATCCTTGAGTTCTGGCGAGGCGATTTGATCCGCGGTTATCTCATCGATGACATCATGAGCACTTCCCAGTTTTTAAGTTTGCCGTTTCTCGTGGTGGCCATTGCGCTTCATTTCAAATTAAAAAAGAAAGCTGTGAAATAAGTTATGGAAGTAAGAGACAGTAACGGAACGCTCCTTAGTGCCGGTGACTCCGTGCAGACTATAAAGGATTTAAAAGTGAAGGGTTCATCCATGACCCTTAAGCGCGGTAAGGTGATTAAAAATATTCGCCTCACCGATGATGCTGAAGAGGTTGAGTGCAAGGTTGATGGAAGCATGGTTGTGCTCAAGACTTGTTTTTTGAAGAAGGCGTAGGGCAGTCATCGCGTGCGACGGCTACCGGCCGTCGTAACTAGGTAAATATTTCTGACTTGCATTGGCCACGCCGATGCATCTGTAGGAATTTCATGCCGCTTACACTGCCTTCTTAAAATTTTCCCACCGGTGGGAAAATTGAATTAAGTCTTCTCCCAATTTCGCCCGATAAATTTGCATCAAGATGAATCTCCTAAAACCTTTCATTTTTTTGCTAATATCGCTTCTCTCGGCGACGGCCTTTGCGGTACCGCCAACGCCCGCGAAGTATCAGGCCTACGGCTCATTCAATTTACCGGCGAGAGACGCTGAGTCGGCGCAGGCTTATTTAACAAGACTCGTTCAGGAAGCAAGGGAACCCACGGATCCACCCATTGCCATTCATTTCATCAATTCAAGTTCACAAATCGCTGAAATAGCGCCCGCGGGTTATGGGCGCGGATACGAAATCTATATTTCTAACGGATTTATAAAACATATGGGCAGCGAGGATATGCTTTTTGGCATCATCTCCCACGAAGTGCGGCACGCCGGCTCAACTTTTGGGCTTTCTGATTTTTTACAAGAAGTGCAAAGTCAACGGGAGGAATTGATCACGGCCGATCTTGGCGCCATGCAAACCATGCGCAGGGTAGGGCGTGACCCTAGGGAATATCGGCGATTTTTTGTGGAGTCAGCGAGGCGTAGTTTTAGGGCGACGGGTTACTCCGCGATGAATCCTAGGGCAGCTGCCGAAGCCGACCATCCACCAAATGAAATTCGAATCTCTGCGGCGGAAGCGTGGCTTAGAAACGAACATGGGATTGCGCCATTCCCGGAGCCCCGTCCGATCCCACCGATTTTACGTCAAATCCAGGAGTCAGTGCCTACGGTGCCGCCAGAAATTATCCGTGCTGAACCCATCGATTTTACCCGAAGGCTGCTTGCGACTCCATGGTTTCAAAGCTTGGGACCACTTGACCAAGTCAAAGTTTTTCAGGCGGCAGTTTCGTCAGTTTCATTTCAAACGGAACTGGAAGAAGCGCTAAACTCCTCGGAGATTTTGAGCCGTCAAACCCGCCTCATAAATTTGGCCACGGAAATGACGGCGAGTCGCGGGACTTGGGCACCATTGTTAAGACGTCGTTTAGAAGCGGAAGGATTTGATCTGTACCCCATACTAAATGAGTTCCTGCAACGATACGGTGGCAGCCCACCCCATGAGGTCATTACTCCCATCAATCAATTCATTGACGGTCTGCCGTCTTTCCTGCCGCCTGAACAACACATGGCCTTGCTTGAAGTGTTTAGGCCTTCTCCGCAAGTTCATTCTCTGCAAGAGTATCTTGAACTCCCGGACAACTATTTTCCGGAACAGAAATGGCGCATTTTACTCCGAGCCACAGCCGAAGCCCAAAATCCCATCGAACTGCGTCGTATGTGGGACCAAATTGCGACGGAAAGTGAAAGTCGCAATCGGGCTATTGATGGTCATCCCCTGCGCTGCATTGGACCATTTCGTGAAGCAGCTTTACTGAGGTACGGCGAGGTCGTTCGGGCAGCGATTCAAAACGGAGATACCGCCTTCTTAAGAAAGCCAATTCCTGTCCTATTTCATCCGTCCTATTTTAACCTTTTCCCGGATCCGGTCCAACGTCAGTTTGTAGAGATTGCAATTGAAGTTGGGCAGAACCAAAACTTGTCGCGAATGGACCGCTACTATTTTCTAAAGTCGTTAGATCTCACTACGGGATTCCTTCAGCGTGAATTTACTTCCTTGGATGACTTTTTAAGTTTCAGTCGCCAAGCAGCTTCAACGGTAACTCGTCGAGCCGAAGGGAGAAGCTACGGCCGGGATACTCACGGGGCTGATCTTCTTACGGGAAATGATATTCAGTTTGTCCTTAATACCCACCCGGAGTGGCTGTCCCAATTAACGGCTAGCCAAGTAATAACCATTGCCCAGGATCCTCATTTCACTTTCAAAATGAAATTTGGGGATTATTCAAACCAAGATGTCGCAGCCGTTACCAAAATGGCTCAGAAAGACCCAGATTTAGCGCGAAGTTTGGACCGTGGTTTTGATTTGATTGAGCGGCCAGCGTATCGATTCAATCAGGAGGAAACGGCGGTATTTCAGCGGCAAATCATTCAATCGTTGCGAGCCAATGGGAACTGGCCCACGGATGTCCGTGAGCGTGTTAGACTCATCACGGCGTTGGCGGCCCATGGTGCCACGGATGTTACGGATCAACTTATTGCGGAGACCTACCTCCACGATGGGTTTCGCTGCATGCATTGCCTCATTGATGTTTTAGGTCATGGACAAATCTTTGATTTTGAAATTCGCAGACGGGTTTTTGATCGTTGGCGAAGCTTCTCCCACTTTGGCGAAATGCCAGCCGGCTTAAACGCAGCAGAGCGGAGAGCAAAAATCCTTGAATTCATTTCCCGGGTTGAACTCATTTTCCCTGAAGTGCATCCGGTGCGCAGTCGCATCCTTGAAGATTTTTCGAGACGAATTCGGGCTAGGCAGGCGGAAGCCGCGCTGATTGAGCAGGTGAAAGCCATTCGGGACGCCAATGGCGAAGGGCTCGCCATCAAGGCCATGAGCGCCCTGCTTGAAGCGTCAAGGGCAAGGGCCCATCATGACGAGGAGCTCCGCTACCGAGTTTCGACTTCGGAGGAAGCGGTTAGGGCAAGACAAGTGGCTTTGATCCGGTTTTTGTTAGGCAAAGGGGCTTTGCCGCAATTTTTTAGAGATTCCTACAGCGCGCGTGATTTACGTACTTCATTTTCTCCCGATCAAATTCAGCGGCTGTTCAATGCATTACCCATCGAAGCAAAAACAATTTTTCTAAATACTTTTTTGGTGGCTCCTCGGGGTTTGTTTGCATTCCCGGAAAGTCGAGAGGCGTTAATCCAAGATTTGGTAAGCCAAGTCTCCTCCTATTCTGGGGAAGGTCGTTTGATTCTTGATGCCTTGCTACACGCACTACGTATGACGGCGCCGGAGCAAGAAAGCCTAGGATTTGCGATGCTTTTAGCTCATTCTTCACGCTCTGATGTCCACGTCGGAGCACCCCAACAATTGCGGATTTTTTTAGAAAGTATGCGCGGCACGGGTGCCGCCATTGCACAGCAAATCGTTCAGCGCCGCTTACTTGGCCCAGAGTTTGTTTCAGAACTTAAAAAATTTCTAAATTTTGCATCCGAGCCCGCGCGTCATGAAAATTATAAAAGGGCGAGTGAAACCTTAGGCACACCAAATCTTGATTCTAAGTTTGTCTTAGGTGACCTCCTTGGCGTCGGTTCTGCACGTATCGTTTCGGGACTTACGCCAAAAAAGGCCGCTCGCGGTAGACCCGAAGGCGCACCACCCACGGAAGCTTTAACTTATCTGAGGGAGAATTTTGAACGCAGCGTTGAAGTTGAAAGTCAACAATTGCAGCACCTCTTAGATTACCTCGAACAACACGGAGGTCCAACCTATCGCAGATTTAGAGGGGCGCTGGAGGCGGTACAAAGAAGGTTGCGGGTCCAGGCTGACCTAGGTTTAGAAGAAAGAAACTATCCGAGGATGGCTCAAATTTATCGCAGTGGTCGCGTGCGATCTAGCAGCGGATTTGAAGTTGTGGTGGTGCGGCCTAAAACTGGAGGTCCGGCTAATGCTAGGCACGTCAGGGCTCCCTTTGCCACGGGCGTTTCTTTAATGGAACTGCCGTCCCACGAGCAAGCACGGGTTTTTTCCGCGATTTACGAAATTGAAGAAGAAATTTTGTTATCACCGTCCAGCATTTGGCAGTCCATTTTTGGTCGAGGCGGGCGCATTTGGTTTGAGCGTGACCGTCACCAAGGGAATTTCCGCGTGGATCTATCGCGCACCCCGCCGCGGTTATGGATCTTTGATTATCCCCTCATGGGAGAAATCACGGTTGGTCGGCGAGACGCACTCATGCGAATTATGGGTCTGATCCATCTTTTAAAAACTGGGGAAAATCCCCCGGCCCCACTCTTAGCGGAAATCAATCGTTTGGTTTTTGACGTCCTTAATTCGTCCGGTTGGATTTCCTCATCAGATCGTGAGCGTATTGGTGAGCGCCTAAGCCAAGCCGTTTTGAACTCCGTGCATACAAATTTAAATGCAGATGGTGACCGGGTCACGGATCACATGATGGACCTCTTCTCGTCGGCTGAGCATGAGGGCATTCAGGTCGATGAGTCCGTGAATGATTATTTAGCGGCACTGGGCAACCTAGAAATTTATGGAATTGAAAACGACGCGCGCGGAAACCCCACCGGAAGAAATCGGCTGGTTGAAAGATTAGAGCAACTTGCTAGGCGTGAACTCGTTCAATTCATGGTGAGACGATCGGTTTTAAATGGGGAAGCTCCGCCGGGGTTAGAAAACCAGACCAGCTGCATGGCCAGGGCTTTGCGCGCAATTTTGCCTAGGAACTAAACTTAGGCGTCATGCCCGTTTAAGGATGTCTTTGCGTTTGAATCGGTAATCTTTGCCATTGGGCTTGCGGAACTTGATGGCGCCTTCACGAATGCGACGTCGCATCGTGGATTCGGACACGCCAAGTAGTGCACACGCTTCCTTAAGATCCACTTCATCATTCCCGGAAAAAAAACGGCTAGAGTCGGTGATATCAAGGCCCATGACATTTCCTTTTGCATCCAGCCTTACGATGACGCCATTTTCAAAATAGGATTTCGACTCAACGCCTTCTTTGAAGTCTATAGATACGTAATCAATTTCCGGGCGGTGGACAATTTTCATTTTTTTACCTCGAAATTCACGAGAACTGTAATGACTTCGGTCAGGCCGCCGGGCAGGGTTTCGATAATAACTGCTGCGATCAAATTATCGGTTCTTCGATCTAACCGTTTGTATAAAATCACTTTGTCTTTGGTTTGGCGAATTCGACCGTCCGGCGAATAAACTACGCCTTCTACCTCAGTAACCGTCAACTTCCGTTCCTGCATTCGCTCTACGGCATGGGGATGAAAGCGTAGGTTCATTGTAGGATTTTAACCTAACCAGTCATATGTTGTCAATAACTAGTCAATTACCTCTAGTGCCTGTTTTCCACCAGCGGTAAATTTTAAAAAAGTCTAAGCAGGATCCGCATCGGATAATAGTCATCGGAAGAAATTCTAACTCGATTTCCGTCCAGCGTTTGAACCGTAACAACTCCACTACTGTCAACGGAAACTAAGTTGCCATCGATTGGCGGATCACCGGTCGTATACCCAGTATAAGAGTAGCCTTCACCATCCTGAAAATTCAAGGCCTGGTTTCCACCAAGGGTTGGCGTATAAAAACTATGACCATCGCCTTGAGTCACAAACCTAGCCCATCCGTCTACCTCTTGAATTTTTTGGGCAACGGATCTTGGTGCATCATAAAGCGAAATAGCCCTAACCCGGCGGCCATAAAAATAAGGATTTAAAGTCCGGCCGGGCGAGATTTCCCCGTTTCGCCAAATTACAATATACGGCTCAGTCTGCGGTTCTGCCGGAGCATCATAAGCACTCTTAAAGATTTGGAGGAAATCACTGAGTGCGTTCTGACAAACCCCCGGCGTCAAATAAACAATACCTGGTTGAAGAGGCGTCGCCACAGCCAACGGGCCAGAAAATCCACAAACGCTAACGGGTAATAAAAAAACAATGCGTACCAATAATTTGGATTTTCTCTGAAAACTTCTTTGGTTTCTATGAACTGGTAGAGTCATCGCGTGAGCTAGTTACCATTAGAAAAAGAAATTATAAACTAAATTGTTTTACACCGGCTTACTAAGCTGTCATTGATCAGTAAGAATGTCCCGTGAACCGCTCAGTAGAAATGTCTCGTAGG
>CAYYYP010000033.1:0-40433 GCA_964475985.1 uncultured Oligoflexia bacterium
TATAAGTATTTTGATTAAGAGAAATGAGAAGCAACGCTGACTTTGCTTCTAAAGAATTTTTTAAAATGGTGGATTCGGGGAGGGTCGAACTCCCGACCAATTGATTAAGAGTCAACTGCTCTACCGACTGAGCTACGAATCCACCTATACAAAAACTGAAGTGACAAAATTTCTTAACACTTCAGTTGGACAGTCGGATCATCGAATACCGAACTTGCATATTCTGTTCAAGGTTTTTCTCGGATTCATGGAAATTCCTTTGGGACATTCAGATCTTGGCGACAGCCCGCCTAAAACACATGTGTCATTAAAAACTCAATCATTTTAGTGATTATTTTAGTTCGGAATTTCCGACTTCCCGCTTACACTATTTAGAAGAGGGAAGTTTTTGCCCATGCACACTACAACAATGATGAAAAAGAAGGGATTAGGAGTTTCGCAAACCGCCTTGATGGCTGCCGTGCTCTTAACCTTCGCCACCCTCAATCTCACCAACGTTTTTCGCGCTTTTGCCACTACCTTCGCCAATCGACCTTTAGGCGCAGTGGTCAATGAAGCTCCCACCATTCTTCGGGGCAAAGTTTTGAACTCATATACCGACTGGGGCAAGGGTGCTCAGCTTCGTACGATTTTCACTTACACCGAACTTGAAGTGACGGAGAACCTCAAAGGTTCTGTGAACGAGAAACGTATCCTGCTGCGACAGCCTGGCGGTGAAAAAGACGGCGTTGAACTTTCCGTTCCCGGCGCCGCAAGGTTTACTCAAGGCTCCGATATCGTCGTTACCTTAGGCGGCAAGGATTCCTCCGATACCGCCTATGACGTCCTGAACCTCACGGCCGGCAAATATGACGTCGTGCAGGAAAATGGCGAACCGGTTCTCGTGAACAGCCTAGGTGCTGCAGAAATGTACGACCCATCCCACAAGGGCAGTCATGAAGGTTCCTATACGAGCAAAATTTCACTTTCGGAGTTCAAGCGCATCATCCATGGACAGAACCAAGAACGCGCTCAACAAAACCAATTTGGAGCACCCGGTGCAACTCCTGGAAAAGCTGTAGTCCGTGAAGGTGGCGTAAGCCGTGATTCTTCTCCGGCCATTGCGGTCAAATCTTCGGGAGAAGCCACCGAAGCTCAAGCGCCTGCTCGCGTAACCGCTTCGGATGCCGTTCAGGATCCGGACCGCGGCCGAGCTTGGGGCTACATTTTAGCCACCGTCTTTTTTGCGGCCGTAGGCGGTCTGATTTGGTTTTCATTTGGCGGAGGCCGCAATGATCAAAGCTAAAATGAATCACCTTGCTAAAGCCCTCGTCCTTTTATCATTCCTTGCTTCCGGTAATGTTCTGGCTCACGTCCAAACCACCGACGCCGCTGGAAATTTAAAAAGATGGGCTAACCCAGCGCCGAGTTTTTTTGCCAATTATATAAACATAAACAGTTTATCTGCTTCGGATATCCGCACCGCCATCACCGATAGCTTAAGCCGTTGGAAGTACTTAGGTACGGCATCTATTTCCTTTGACTATTGGCAAGGCAGCACGACGGTAAGCCCAGAAGTTTCGTACAACGGCAGAAACACCATCTTTTTCCAATCGCAATCCTCCATGAACGTAGGATCTGGAGTGATTGGTGTCGCCTATACGTATTCCACTGGCCAGAATATCCTTGAAACCGACGTCATTCTCAATGACCGGGATTTTACTTTCACTTCCGTTTCTACGGATACGACCAACGGAAACTTCAACTACAAAGTTTATTTAGAAAACGTGCTGACCCACGAGTTTGGTCACGCCTATGGTCTGTCCCATTCGAACATGATTAAATCCAGCATGATGTGGCAAGAAGGCAAAGGCCAAGCGAAGCCTTCTTGTGATGACGCCAATGGTATGGCCGCAATTTACCCAAACACTGCCTACACCGGACAGTTAGGACAAATTTCTGGAATCATCGCCAGCGCAAACGGATTGAATGCCGTATTCGGCGCATATGTTCATGCGATTTCAAAACGCCGTGGTGTCACCGTGGCCACTGCCATCAGTGCAAATACCGGAGCTTTTACCCTGCAAAACTTAGAGCCCGGTGAATACAACATCATGGTTGAACCGTTTAAAAATATTCTAAATTCCCTATGCGGTGGTTCGGCTAGTGGTTGTTATTGGGGTACCTCAAATGCAGCTAGCGTTTGTTCCGGAAGTGCTTTTTCAAGATTTTTCCCAAGCACCGTGGCAGGTACGGCCAATTCTTACACCGTGAGTTCGGGTGCGGCGACAGGCACTGGAATCATCCGGGTTTCCTGCAGTGCAATGACTACGGCCGCGGCAAATGTGAGTGCGGTGAACTTTCCTAATCACGACGCAGTACTTTCCAATGCAAGCTCTGGTTCAGCGTCGGTCTACGGTTCTTTCTCTGGCGTAGCCGGCCTAGATTCTCATGCTTATCGCCTCACTAACGTTTCCGGCAATATTCGGGTGAAAGTACTTTCGCATAGCTTGTACTCACCAGCCGACGTGACCGTGAGCTTGCTCGACACGTCAGGCGCTTCCGTCGCAACGGAAAGTTTCAGCAACGTATTTCCAACTCCCGCGCCAGCCGCCGCTCCCTATCCCTTTATTGACTATGACAGCTCGGTTGCTTTCACTAACGCGCCGGCCGGCGATTACGTTGTGAAAATCAACTATGCTTCAAGCCTTCCATCTTCGGCTTTTCCTGGCCCATCCGGTCGGGACACGACGCCATTCTACCTTATGGTCGTAACTCTAAATGACGCGACTCCTGTGGTGCTGCGACCCGACAACGTTGCTTATTTGCCAGAAAATTCACGATGCGAAAGGCCCGATGATTTCCCAATCTACCCAGACAATGGGACGCCGTCGGCATTATCCTCGTCATCGGCTTCATCCTCTTCCAGTGGTGGCGGTGGCATTGATAATCCACTAAAAGGTGGTTGCGGCATTATCGCTGCGCGAGGTCTTGATCGCGTGTCGCCTGGAATCAAAGGAAATGGAACGATGTCCCGTTTGTTTGAAGGATTCTGGCGTGGACGCAGTCTTTCAAAAGAAGGTGTTGTGCTTGAAGATGCGAAACTCATCTGGGCTGAAGTCCTAGATGAAATTTTATTTGCGATACAAAGCTTCATTTCCATGTGGGGCATATTCTTTGTGATGCTCGTAGCCCGCCTTGCCTTAAGACGTTTTGCTCGTTAGCATCTAAAGTGAATGGATATTTGTCACTTGATGCAAGACCAAGCTCTATTGCGTCCTTTGCGGCGAGCGTCGCGTAGGGGATGTGTTCCATTCGGCATGGCAGTCCTTGGTTTTTATTTTCTATTTTCGCCGGCCATTGGGTTTTCAGCAGCGCCACCGGCACCGCCAAAATTTGAAGCGGGAATGTCTAAAAAAGGACGCTACGCCAAAGAAGGTTATTTTGTCGGTGGTCAAAAGAACATAAGTTCGGCTCGTCTCTTTGATATCAGGCGGGGGCCACAACCCCAAGGCGTTGAAAGAGTGGTATTTGACCTCGATGTTGCCGGAACCGCGGAAAAAAAAGGCAAAGCCCCATTTTTCCAGGTGAACCTTGAGGGCAAACAAAAGCGCGTCGTGGTCTCCATATGGGCCGACGTCACCTACGATCTCAGCATGGACCGAGTGAAAAAAGCTTTTGCAAAAAGCCGGTTCATCGACCAGGTGCAAGTCATTCCTCGAGTCGAGGATGGTTTAGCCATGGTAGAACTTGTACTTAAGCCTTCCAAAAAATCGCCCCAAGTCGAGGCATTTCATTTGATGCATCCGGCACGGATCATTCTAGATTTCACGGCCAACGGAGAAGAGATGTGATGAGATTTTTAACCAAAGTTGCCTTTTCACTAATGGGTATAAGCCTCACGACTTGCGGCGTTTCGTTCTTTTCCGGGTGCTCTTCAGGACCTGAAATGAAAAAACAAGAGTTTGCCGACGTTCAAACGAGCAAGGTATTGGAGTACGATTATGAGCAAGTTTGGAAGGGCGTCAAAACAGCGTTAGCGGAGTACCATTTGAAAGAGATGTCCTCCGAGGATGGCAAAATCTCAACGGATTGGGTTTATAGTACGTCTAGCGATAAGTACATTTCAGTGAAGGTAAACCAGCAGCCCCGACGGAAATACCTACAAGGCCGCTATCGCTTTCACGTTAGCGCTAAAAAACAAATCATTGGCGTTCTCGTTAGCGTTACAATGGACGAAGAGATTGAAAAACTCTCCCAAGAGGGCGCATTTCAGAGTTGGAAAAGTGTAGACAACCTAGATACGAAACGAGCCCATGAAGTGCTTGAGAAAATCGAGATTAAAACGCAGGAAATGAGCGGTCGTTAACCTAGATCGACACTAGATCAGGTTCTCGAATTGCTTGTCGTCATCGTACTGAATGGCGATGTGCCCTTCAGCGATTTCCCTAAGGGATGTAACGATTTCCTTGTTCTTACAAGCAACGGTTTTGCTGCTTCCAGCATACAATTGGCGAGCACGGGCAGCAGTGACGTGTACTAGTTCGTACATATTATAAACATGGTCTAAACAATCTTCGATAGTAATACGTGCCATAAAAATTACTCCTGCCGACTTTAAGCTCTGTTAAGAGAGTTCTCCCTTACCATAAAGGTCATCGATGAGGGATTTATATTTTTTCGTCACAAAGGCCCTTTTGACCTTGAGCGAAGGGGTCAATTCACCGGTTTGAACCGAGAAATCCTCGGTCAGGATGCTAAACCGTTTGATGCTTTCAAAGGTCGCAAGCTGTTGGTTCACGTTATCGATGGCCCTTTGCGCTAGTTTTAGGATTTTTTCATTCCTGACTAGCCCAGAGTACTCGCTAAAAAGAATATTATTCTCGCGCGCGTATTTGATGACATCCTCACGCTCAAGCACCAGCAAAGTCGCTAGGTAGTTCCTGCGATCCCCGACCACAACCGCTTGGCTTATGAAACGTTGAGTCTTCAGCAAGTTTTCAAGCTTCTGAGGAGCGATATTTTTTCCACCCGAAGTGATAATGAGGTCCTTTTTTCGATCTGTGATTTTGACATAACCATCATCATCGATGGTGCCGATATCGCCGGTGCAAAACCAACCGTCCGACAGGGCTTCCGCGGTAGCTTCGGGATTTTTGAAGTATTCTCGGAAGACCTTGCGGCTGCGTACGAGGATCTCACCATCCTTTGCGATTTTAAGGGTAACTTCGGGCAAGGGTTTGCCGATGGTACCAAAGCGGTAGTTGTCGGGAGTATTCAGGGTTACGGGGGCGCACGTTTCCGTCAGGCCATAACCTTCAAGGATAGTCATACCAACGGTCTGCATGAACTCGGCGATTTCCTTTGGCAAGGGCGCTCCGCCTGCGATGCAATAACGGATACGACCGCCAAATTTTTGATGAATCTTTGAGAATACAAGTTTCTTGGCTACCTCGTAACTCATTTTATCAACTAGGTGCGGCGCTTTACCCTTCCAGATTTTTCCGTAATAGGCCCGTCCAGAAGCTACCGCCCACTTAAATATTTTTTGTTTTAGAGCACTGCCTTCATGGGCGGTGGTGGTGATTTTATTGTAGGCTTTTTCAAAAATACGTGGCACCGCGAAGAGCAGAGTAGGTTTTGCTTCGGCAATGTTGAAAAAAAGTTTATCAATGCTCTCGGCGTAATAAACCCGCCAGCCGAAATGGTATACGAGCATGCTCTCAACTTTTCCAAAGATATGGGAAATTGGTAGGAACGAAAGCATAACGTCCTGATCGCTAACGTGGGCGCTGATGACTTTTTGCACGTCTTCTAAAATGGAGGAGAGGTTATCAAAAGTGAGGACCACGCCTTTAGGTAATCCCGTCGTGCCCGATGTGTAACAAATGGTGAGGATATCCTCGGGTTTGGCCTGCTTAAGGTTGTCTTCAAAAGCTGACCCCTTACGCTCAAGGTCTCGCTTGCCCAGTTGTTTCAGCGCCTCAAGGGAAAGCACATCTTTGGATTGAGCTAACGCCGCATTCACTTGGGGTTCAAAAACGACAATGTGGGAAACCCCGGGCAGTTCCTTGCGGATCTCTAAAACTTTTTGCAATTGTTTATCATCTTCAACAAAAACTATTTTGGCTTCGGAATGGTTGATGATGTACGCGGTATCCTGCGCCGTGTTGGAAGCGTAGATGGGCACGGTGATGGCCCGAGCGCCCAAGGTTGCCATGTCGGCCGCGGCCCACTCAAGGCGAGTGTTGGAAATGATGCAGACTTTATCTTGTGGCTTAAGGCCTAGACTCATGAGGCCTAGGGAAAGAAGTTGCACTGACTCGTAATAGGTACGCCAGCTGATGCCCGAGTATTGACCGCCCTGCTTTTGAAAAAAAACTTCCCGCACCGGATGCTTTTTTACTTTTTCCAAAAAGAGCTGGGTTACGGGCGGAAATGCCGAATCCGAAACTTTTTGCACTGGTTTTTGCGTCATACGTTCAGCCCCTCGTTGAGATTCCTTCCGAAAGTCCTCGTGAAGTTTTTTTTGCAGCACAGCTTACCCCCAGGGAATCATTGAACGCAGCGGGAGGCTTGTCAATCTGGAGGGTTTCAAGCGCGTTTAAAAACGCTGTTTTTTCAAGACGCCGGCGATCTCGCGTTTTGCGTCCCGCTCTTTGATGTCCTGCCGCTTATCGCCCTTATCTTTGCCCTTGGCCAAGGCCAGTTCCACCTTCACATTGCCCTTTTTCCAATAGAGCTGTACGGGAACGAGTGTCTGCCCCTTTTCAATAATCGCGGCGCTAAGTTTGCGGATTTCAGCTTTGTGCAACAATAGTTTTCGTTTGCGTAAGGGAACATGATTGCTGCGATTGCCATGGGAGTAGGGCGCAATGTGCATCTGAATGAGATAGAGTTCGGAGTTTTCAAAAATCGCATAGGCGTCATTGATATGCACTTCACCTTTGCGGATGCTCTTCACTTCCGTGCCCGTCAGTACGATGCCGGCTTCCTGGCGCTCCATGAGATGGTAATTTCGCGAGGCGTTTTTATTCGAACAGATGGACATGCTGCACAAATACCGCGATTAAGGACTGAAAACACGCGTTAATGAATCATGCCCATGGAAATGATCTGTTTTAAGGCCTCTTCTACGGAAAGGTCCACTTCCTGTACGTCTTTTTCTGGAATGGACAGAAAAAATCCGGAAGTTGGATTGGGTGTAGTGGGTACAAAAACGTTCAAAAAACGTTCTTTGGAAGGGGAGCTAGGGACAGGGTCATTGGAGAGTGGCAATCCCATGCGCTCGCCAGTCACTAGGGCCAGAGCGTAGATGCCAGCGCGTGGGTATTCGATAATGACCACGCGACGGAAGTTTCTGGAAGACCCAGCGCCACCAAAGGTTTCTAGAAGTTGGTCCAAGGTTGAATAAACGGTACTCAAAACCGGGATGCGCTTCATGAATCTCTCGAGGGCCTGTAAAATGCGCTGACCTAAAATGTGGCGAGAAATGTAACCCACGGCGGCAACGAAAAGAATGATCAAAGTTAAAAGCAAAAGGGTAGTGCACGCGCTGATGAAATAATGCAGCGCAAGGTTGAGCGGGGTCGAAAAATCATTGAGGTCCAAAAAGTAATGGGGATCCAAACTTTCGGGGACCAGGCCCTTGAGAGAATAAATTTTTCTCCACATCCAAACCAATATCCAGATGACGGCCGCAAGCGGAGTGAGGGCCAGCAATCCTGAGACAAGATTTGTCTTAAACTTTGAAAAAAAAGACATGCCGTAGCTATACACAGAAAAAGTCTGTTCTTCCTAGGAATTCTGAAGGGAATTCTACGAGCGGAAGTTACATGGCTACGCTTACGCTAAGCCCGCCGCCCCAAATGCTGCCCCCAATGTCGTAGCCCGGTGCGCCAATTTTCGTGCCGGGATTTCCCAATTCATTGTTGCGGGATTTTTCCACGTGGTGAGTGAAAAGGTGGTGATACTGAAAATGGGAATCGATGCGGATGGAGCGTTGGGTGATCTTTGCTTTTCCGAGATCAAAACCCAGCCCTAGCCCACCCATAAGTCGGTCAGGGTCCACTAGGTTGCCGGCACCTAAGTTATCCTTTACGGGAGATGGATGGTACGTGAGGCCAAACCGGCCGGTGACGGCTTCGTTTTCACCAAACGTATTTTCAAGACCAATTTTAGGCACCACGATGTCGTGCATGGCGGGCAAAACGGAAATGGAATTGTTGATGATGGTCGTTCCACCGGGGCGATTCGTCAGATTCAACGCCGGGGCTTCAAATTGTCCGTAACGCAACCAATCGGCCTCAACGAAGAGCTTTGTTCTTGGTCTTAAGTCGATGGCAAAACCTAAATCAACTTCCAGAGGATCGTAATAGAGAGTGCTGGCCGCGTTCAAGACGACGGAGAGACTAATGCCGGTATTACCTAATGCTCTCGCATCGGCACCGGTATCCAGTTCCGTTTTGTAACGGTTAGGCAGTCTCACCGTGAGAGCCGGGCGGATGGGCTTGTAGTCGGTATAAATAGAAAAGTAAGGCGAGATGCCAGGCTTAATGCTTGCCGTAAATCGTCCGTGGCTGACGCTTCCGTTAGAAGAGGTAGCAAGAATCGTAGCATTTGCTGACATATTGGTGGAAACCGCTAGGCCAGTGCCGACAAAAATATGGGGAAGTGCACGCATGCTAAGGGATCCGTAAATCTGGGGGCGCTGGGTGCGTGAACGATACATGAAGTACTCGGGCTGAAACGTTTCACCCGTATCCAAAAACGCGACGCGCTCCAGCGGCATGTACATCATGGCGCCCAGGGTTAAATACTTTAATTTCTCACCCATGTTTAAACTGACACCAAGCGCTTGTCCCAATTGATCGTTGTAATCATCGGTACCCACATCCGAAATGGTGTCCTGAGTTGCAGTATAAGTTACAGAATTTTTTGTGGTGACGCCTTTGATGTCCTTAAAGTTCGGAGTTAACCACATGACGCCGATGCCAGCCTGAAGGCCGTCCTTCGCAGAATTTGCGGCGGGGTTGTAGTAGGTGGCAAACCCTGCGTCATCGCCGCCAAACATGGTGTTGCCTAAGGCACTGGCCCTAGACCCGTAGCCGTAAATTTCACCGGTTGATGCATGCCCAGTTGAGCAAAGACCCATGGAAAAAACAAAAAATCCAAGCGCAGATAAATTTCTATGATTCCCCAAAGCTGCCCCTCCCCAAAATCTAGTTCCTAAGGGCAATACTTATGCGATGGAGCTGAACAACTCCCAAAGTTTCGCTAAAGTAAGTACCTCAGGTCTCTCGGTACCAGAGAGGTTGAGCTTTGCAAAGTCAAGGGCCGGCGTAGCGTTGTGCAGAATGCGCCTAATCATCTTTCGACGCTGGCTGAATAGGCCCATGCAAAATTTTTCAAACTTCAATGCTTCCTTGGAGCCTGGCTTCAGTGGAAGTTTTTTGTTCGGGCGCAAAATTAAAACGGTGCTCATGACCTTTGGTGGCGGATGAAACGCTCCCGGGGAGACATCAAAACATTTTTCTAAGTCAAACCAAGTTTCCATGAAAATGGAAAATGCACCACGATGGGGTGAGCCCGCTTTTGCAAGCATTCGTTCGGCCACCTCTTTTTGCACCATGACCACCATAAGATTGATGGACTCGGAAACGTGGGCCAAGCGCGCAAGAATTTGGGAGGCGGCAGAGTAGGGCAGGTTCGAGATCACCGACGTCTTTTTTTCGGATGAAGTTTGCAAAGTTAAAATAAGTTTCTCAAGTTCATCGGTGGCGGCGTCCATGAAATGAATTTCCGGAGACTCAAGTTTGCTGCGCAGGCCTTCTTCAAGGGAACGATCCCGTTCGACCAAGATCAAGGGAAGGCCTGTAACCTTAGAAAAATTTTGCAGGGAGGTGGTGAGTGCGCCGTCCCCCGGTCCGATTTCAACAATGACTTGGGTTGTCTCCCGAGGCAGGTTCGACGTAAAGGCTCCGATGATTTTTCCGATAGTGGGCTGATGATGTAAAAAATGCTGCCCAAGTGCCTGTCGACGGGTTCGTTTCATGGGGAGGGTGATCCTTCTAGTTCGGAGCGTGAGTACGCATTTAGTTTTAAAACTTGATCTGTCGTGAGGGCTTCCCCGCGGAGAATTTGGAAGGCCCCGGCGCAGGCAATCATGGCGGCATTGTCGGTGCAAAACTCTAACCCGGGAAAAAATGTCGGTACCTTGATCTCCTCGTTTATCTTTTCGCGTAATCTTGAATTTGCGGATACGCCCCCTACGACGGCAAAGCTCTTGGCGTTGGATGCCGCTAAGGCCGCCTGACTTTGATAAAGCAAGGTATCTACGATGGCTTCCTGAACGGACGCGCAGAGATGGGAAAGAAGCTCGCCTTGGGGTAATCTTTCGGGACGAGTATCCCCAAAAATGTGCGGTGTGAAACCAAGTTTAGTGAGGGTGTTGCCCATGGAGGTCTTAAGCCCTGAAAAACTGAAATCGAATTGTCCGGTTTCTTGGTGATGAATACGTGGTCTAGGGAACGCATAAGCTTCTGCACTGCCCGATCGCGCTAGGGCATCAATGAACTTTCCGCCCGGATAATCAAGGCCCATGAGTTTAGCGCATTTATCAAACGCCTCCCCCGCGGCATCGTCGCGGCTGCTACCTAAACAAATTGAATTTAGATTGGCGGGGGGCAAGGATTTTATCAGGTGAAGCTCCGTATGCCCGCCGCTGACTAAGAGAACCAATAGAGGTAACTGGGCTTCGCTGATCTTCTCCGAAAGAAAGATGGAATGCAGGTGCCCGTTTAAGTGGTCCACCGCCACCAAGGGCACGTTTAAGCTGTAGGCAAGCGCCTTGGCGCAAGAAACCCCCACCAATAGGGCACCAATAAGGCCCGGTCGATTGGTTACGGCAATGCCTCCGAGCCGATGGGGAGAGTTTTCAGTCTTGAGGTCGGCCCAAGAAATTTTGGCCTGCAGGAGGAGCTCATCGAGCATGGGATGGATGGTCTCCAAGTGGTTTCGCGAGGCGATTTCGGGCACCACACCCCCGTAGGGCCGGTGGAGATCGATTTGTGAGTGAATGAGATGGTGAAGAACCCGCATTATTCGCGGTTCCGTTGGGTTTGCCCCAACGTCGTTGGTTTCAATCAGGGCTAGGGAGCATTCATCGCAGGAGGTTTCGATTCCAAGAATTAACATAGGGAGGTGTTGCTTCTAGCCAATTCCTAGCTGCAATCCAAACAAAAACATGTTATAAGGCGCGGGCGTCGTCTCTTTTTAAAATTAACGCTTTATTAAGCCTATTTGGTGAATTTTTGTGAAAAACTCAATTAAAATCATTTATACTGTTTTTTGTGCAGTTGCCGCTTCCCTGGGCTCGATCGCAGCCCATGCTGACCCGGACGAGGCCAGTCCGGCCCAAGTTCCTGTTATCCGCGCAAATCCTACCCAAGGTTTAGCTTCCCCGGCGAATCCTCGCGCTGGCGCCCAGTATACGTACTCAAATCAGCGATGGCGCCTTATGGAGATGGGGGATGAATTCGAGGAGCTCAATAAGATTTTTACGGTTTTCGACCGAATCAGTGCCCTCCAGGCCAGTGATGTATCAGAAATAGATTTAGTTTGGCTATTTGCGGCCTGTGAGCGGATGTACGAATTTCTGCACTCTCATCTGATTGTCGGTATCCACCATTTTGAACGACGGAATTTTTTTCAGCAGACCATAAGCCAAGTCCTTCACCGCATACTTAAAACCAAGCATCTGCTCGTCTTAAGTGAAAGCAATCTTGTGGACCGTCGGGTGGTCGTTTGGAATCGATTTTTCGTCCGGACCAAGAGCATGTTAGAAGGCGTCAGTTTGCAGAGGGATCCTGCCCGTTACGCGATGGGTAGGAAATCCATGGAATCGTCCGGCCACGCGCTGGGTATGTTATTGGCCATTACGAATCCTGAAAGGTTGCGTCAGACCTGGGAACAATTCATGGCGGAAACTCCTGAGAGATTGCGTTACCCCTTTTCAAGGCTATTTCCCTTGAACGTCTCGCCGGAATCCTCCGATGCCCAAGATTTTAAATTTCTCTGGGATCTCACCCGTGAAAGTTCCTCTCATCTGGCAAATATGCAACGCACTGCCCAGCGGGCAAATCCTTTTGCCGCATCCCATTGGTCTCGTGCATTGGAAAGTGCACGGCTGCTTTGGCATCGATCAATTTCGTATACTCAATGGTCAAGCCCGGCAAAGCGGCAGAGCTATTGGGAAAGGGTCATTGCTCAAGCACGACGTAAGGATCAAGTGGGCCCCGTTGCCCGAATATTTTTTGAAACCGCAAAACCTGCATTAGAAGCTCAAATCGCCGAAGAGATTAGCATGGCGCTTCGAAGCGGCCCTAGTCAGCGTATTCCAGGAATTTTAAATACGGCAGATTTTATCGATGATTTTACCCGCAGTCCCGTGATGGTGCAGTCCATGAGCTCAAATATGCTTGCGATTTGGATTAATGCTTTGCGCAGGGTAGCCCTTCCTCGCTTTACGAATAGCGAGAATATGCGGGCTGCCCTTGCAACTTTGGAAGCGAATTTCACCGCGAGAATGAATGCGCGCAAGAGTGGTCGCACACCGCCGACCAATGTGGCACGCGTACGAAGGGGATATGGAACGCCGGCCGCGAACCAAACGGAAGTCATTTTTGCGAGTAGTGATCAGAGCACCGCATGTGGCGAAGCACTTGGTGATGAACCTGAACTCAGTTGGGTAACTGAGGGTGAAGGCAGCGATGGCGATGACGATGGCCCAGAAATTGATGAAACTGATATCGAATCAGACTTTGATGGCGACTTTAGAGAGTAGGTCCACCGTTTCAAGACAAGCTAAGGCAGCTTCCCGGCCTTTGTTGGAGTGATAGGACTCTGAATCTAAGCCCGATCGTATGAGGGCCTGTTCTAAAGTCAAGGTAGTCAAAACCCCAAAGGAAAGTGGCACACCCGTTTCCAACATTGCCGTCATGATCCCCTGAGTGAGGCCTTGGCAAACGTATTCGAAGTGAGCGGTATCGCCCTTAATCACGGCGCCCAAACAGAGGATGCCTGAGTATTTTTTTCCCTGCGCCAATTTTTTGGCCACCAACGGAATCTCAAATGCACCCGGAACAAAAACGGTATCTATACTTTCTTTAGAGATCCCGTACTCCATGAAAGTACGGCGTGCGCCTTCGCGCAAGCCATCGGTGATTTGCGAGTTGAATCGGCTTACGATGATGGCAAATTTTGCATTTTCCGTTTCCGCCGAAACTTGCAGAGACCTTTGATTTTGGGAGGAAGATTCCGTTTTCAAATTTATTTTCCTTGATCAAGATTTTTGAACAGGTGGCCCAGCTTGTCGCGTTTGGTCCTAAGGTAGCTCAAGTTTTCTGGGCTTGAGGCGACCTCAATGGCGACACGGTCCACAATTTCTAATCCATATCCATCAAGGGCTACGACCTTTTTGGGATTATTGGTGAGAAGTTTTAATCTCCGAATTCCCAGCCTGCGTAAAATCTGTGCACCGATTCCGTAATGCCTAAGGTCCGCCTTAAACCCAAGCTTTTGGTTAGCTTCGACGGTATCCATGCCGGTGTCCTGTAAACTGTAGGCACGGATTTTATTGAGCAGGCCGATGCCGCGGCCCTCATGGGTGCGCATGTAAATCAAAACGCCGCGGCCTTCCCGGGCAATCTGCGCCAAGGATGCCTGCAATTGTTCTCCGCAGTCACAGCGCAACGATCCCAATGCATCACCGGTGACACATTCTGAGTGCACCCGCACCATGGTGGGTTCTTCAACTTCGGTTGGATTTTTTTTAAGGTCCCCAAATACCAGCGCTAAATGTTCACTTTGATCAATAAGATTTTTAAAGCCGTGAACTTGGAATTCGCCCCACTGAGTAGGGAACTTTGCTACGCCGATGTCTTCTACCAAAGATTCACCTTGCATGCGGTATTCAATGAGATCTCTCACGCTAGCGATTTTTAGGTCGTGGGTTTTGGCGAATTCCTTAAGCTGTGGAAGTCTCGCCATGGTGCCATCGTCGTTCATGATTTCACAAATTACGCCGGCGCCCTTGAACCCCGCCATACGGGCTAAATCAACGCTGCCTTCAGTTTGGCCGGCACGTTCAAGCACTCCACCGGCACAGGCCCTGAGGGGAAATACATGTCCCGGCGAAATTAAGTCACTGGGTAAAGTTTTGGGGTCAACGGCCGTGCGAATGGTATGCGCGCGATCGGATGCAGAGATACCGGTGGACACACCTTCCCTTGCTTCGATGGAGACTGTAAACGCTGTGCCGTAGGGCGACTGGTTACGCCTAGCCATTTGCGGCAGTTCAAGCCGATCAATGAACTCTGGACTCATGGAGAGGCAGATGAGCCCGCGCGCATATTTTGCCATGAAGTTAATTTTTTCAGGCGTGACGGTTTCGGCGGCGAAAACTAAGTCGCCTTCGTTTTCACGGTCTTCATCATCCACCAGGATGATCATTTTGCCTAAACGGATGTCCTCTATGACTTCAGGTATGGTGTGCATAGTTTCTCCAAGTGTTTCGCTAAAACATCCACTTCAAAATTTAAAAGAGAACCTACCTTCACCTGGCTTAAATTCGTGTGGGTCCAGGTATGGGGAATAACCATAAAATTCGCTATATTTCCATCAATTCCATTGATGGTGAGGCTAACTCCATTTAAGGCAAGGCTGCCTTTGCTAACTAAATATTTATCAAATTCCGGGGGAATTCTGACCTTAAGAAAATAGGCCTGCCCCTCTGGGGAAAGCTCTAAGACTTCCGCCTGTGCGTCCACATGGCCTTGAACAATGTGACCAGAGATGCGCTGGTTTAAAGTAAGGGCCCGTTCCAGGTTCACAAAATCTCCGACCTTAAGGGTGGATAGATTAGTTACTTTAAGGGTCTCCGGGCTTACGTAAAATGTCAGAGGCTGGTTTCTTAGGGTTTCTGTTTGGGCCGTGAGGCACACCCCATTGACCGCAATGCTCTCTCCCGCTTCGATTTTCTCAAAGGGGCAAAGCAAGGAAAGAATGCCCTGGGGGGAAAAGGCTTGGAGGGGTTTTGAAAATTCAATAATTCCTGAAAACATGGGCCGCCAAAATATCCCACATTTTCGGCTGAGAAACTATGCAAATGTAAGTGTAGTCAAAGGTAGTTTTTACAGTGATATTCGTCGATGACGAGGTCAGAACCGGCCTTAGGATGGTGAAAAAACTGAAGGCTCCGGTACCAAGCGGCGTTCAATGTTTCTACAACCTTAGTCGTAAGTTTGGGACCCGCCTCAACCAAAACTTGTTGATAGGAGCTGGTCTTGAGGTGACTTAACGCTTCGCCAAAATTTTGAAACAGAAGGACATCAAAACCGACTGCTTTCCTGGCTTCCAACCACGGTTGCCAAGCGGTCGGCAAATCAGTGTCACGGCCAATGACGATGATCAGCCGTCTGCGGGGGAGCTCCTTTGGCGAAAAATCTGGGACGTGCCTTACGGTGAAGCTGGGCCTATCGGCTAGCACCGTACCCATACCGGTCAAAATAACGTCACTTTCGCGTCGCAATTCGTGGGCGATTTTTAACGAAGAGTTTTGGGTGAAGGTCGAGCCTTGCTCAGGAATCATAGTCCAGTGGGATTTTAAGGCAGCTGGTGATGCTTGATCCGAACTTAAACGCCAGGCCTGCTTTATGACGAAAAAAGGCTGATTCTGCAGGACGCGGCAAACAAATGGCAGAATGAGTTTTTTGCATTCCGCTTCGAGAACGCCGCTTTGCACATCGCAACCCATAGTTTTTAAGGTTTGCGCGCCGGAACCCTTTACCGACGGGTTTGGATCTTTGGTGCCATAAACAATTTTTTTAACGCCGGATCTTAGGATGGCTTCGGTGCAAGGAGGGGTAAGTCCCTGGTGATTGCAGGGCTCAAGCGTAATGAAAAGCGTTAAGCGATGACCCAGCTTTTTCAAATTTTCCAAACTGCCAAGTTTGGTTTCCGCGTCTTTCAGTACGGCCGCCTCGGCATGGGGTTTACCCGCTCCTTCATGGCCACGGGAAGCTATGATGTGAGTGTCATCAAGAACGAGGCAGGCACCCACCGCCGGATTGGGCGCCGTGATACCTTTAAAATTTTGAGCCTCTAGAATGGCGAGCGCCATGAATGAAGCGGCTTGATTTGAAAGTGTGACGGCCACTTAAAATAAGACGCCAATCTGCATGTACAAGCGCAGCATCTCGCCGCCAATGTTCATGCCGCCTGGATATTCTGAGGATTTTGCGCTTTTATCCACTTTGCTGAAAATGCTGCGGATGGCGATACCTGGTCCAAAAACCAGACGATCTTCGATGCGCAGATCAAGGCCTAATCCGAGGTTTACACCAAAGTTCAAGGTGGAGCCATTGGCGATACCAACGCTTTGCGAAACGGGATAGATGCCAAATCCCCCAAACCCGTAAACGCTCAGCATGTCAAAGTACAAAAAATTTACCTTTAGATCAGGCTCTATGTTTTTGACGGAAAGGCTGTTTTCACCTTGGCCGCTATGATTGCTAAATCCAACGTTGATTAAGAAACTGAAAACCTGGCTTGCTTCATAGCCGTACAAAAAGTTGTAACTGATGGAGTCATCATAGAGGTCGCCCCATTCGCCAAAAAGTACTGTATGCCCAAAGTTGAAACCCACCAAATGATGCGTTAAAGGCGCAGCGGGTTCTTTAGAATAATTATTTCGGGCGGGGGCTACGCGCTCCTGGGAAAACGAAACCGGAGTGGCCGCCAGGAAAACCGCCAGAAACAGAAAAGCGAATTTTTTTGAAAAAAGTGAAATCATGGTCCCAAGCTTAAAATGAAAGTGTGGCAATAAAAAGGGGAACGTTGCAAGCCTACGCAACTTTCCCCTTTTGCATGAGTTTGAAGAAACTTTAAGTTCTTATGATGCTTCAGCCGCAGGTACTGCAGGTTTTGCTACCGGTGCGCTGTCCATGATTTGCTGACCGGAATCGTAACGCTTCAAAGCTTGAGGCATTGAGCTGCGCAAATAACTGCTGAAGGAGCCATCGCCAGAACGAATGATCTCCTTTAACATCTCAACTGGCACGCCGTTCTTCGCTTTGCGTTCCGCTTCAAACATCAATTGGGTGAGTGTCATCACCGTAATGTCAGATTTAGTTTTATTGTCCAGAACGTGAAGGTCTTCGCCAGCTTTGATCATCTGGGCAATTTCATCCAAAGTGACGTAGCAGCTTTGGTTGGTGTCGTAGAGCTTCCTATTTTGGTATCGCTTAATCACGCGAGGTTTGTCTTTGGACTGAACTTCCTTTTGCATTTCTTTCATGATCTACCCCCTAAATCCCCTTATAAATTCTTTCTATTCATACCGGGGTGGTTCCCCTTGAAGTTCCCTATTGAGGATAAACCCTAGGCATTACTTGCCCACTGCATCAACCCCTCAAGAGAATCTTCCAGATCGCTCTAAAGCTTAATTCAGGTTCCTCCGAATCAAACCTCAGGATGCAATCTCAACATGAATAACCCCGGTAGCATCTTACAGCTGTGCGTTTGACGCACATACTCAAGACCTTAAGGAATATAAAGCGTGTCAGAAATAGGATGTCAAGTTAGTCACAGAAAATCAGACAGATCGGAGAATCTGAATCAGAAAATCCTGCGGGAGTTTTTGGTGATTTCTTCTCTCTGCTCTATGCTTGGAATGCTGGCCTTCACTACTTCTGGCTGTGCGCTTCTCAGTTATTCTTCTGCTGAGCGGCCGGACGTGAATCGTTCCCCGCAGCCAGCGGATTTTTCAAAAGTGACTCCTGTAGGCGCAAGTGATGAGTTAACGGTGCTCTCCGGTGACCCAGCGCAGCTTGGCGATATTGAGGATCGAGATCGAAATCCGGAAAAACTCGCTACGGAACATTTCTCTTTAGGGCAAGCCTATAGCCTTGAAGGAAATCATGATGCGGCAGTGGAAGAGTTCAAACATGCCCTTATATATGATGCGGAATCTCCCATCATCCATACGAGGCTCGCGTCAGAATATGTTCATAAGGGACTCATGGCCTTCGCCATGGAGGAATGTAAAAATGCATTGAAGGCAGATCCGCAGTATGACGATGCGCGATTATTGCTTGCGGGGCTTTACGGCGCGGCAAACCTGAACGCCGAGGCCCTTCATGAATACGATGTACTTTTAAAGAAAATGCCTTTGCATGCAGAAGCCACCGTATTTAAGGGGTCGCTACTGCTTGAAGGCGGTAAGGTCGATGCGGCCGTGGCGCTTTTAGAAAATTTTGTGAAACAGAATTCAGCCGCGAATGCAGATTCTCCGAAAGAATCCATAGCCCTTGCTCAGTTCTACCTTGGACGCGCTTATCAACAAAAAGGTGATATGAAGCGGGCCATTGCCAGCTTGAAAATAGCTACCGAACTTAAAGTTGGATTTACCCAAGCGGTGCTCACTCTGGGATTGCTCTATGAAAAAGATAAGAAGGCGGACGCTGCGATTCACCTCTATGATGAGTCCTTCGCTAGGTCGGCCGATCCGCACTTAGCGAGCCGTTTGGCGCAGCTCTACCTAGAAAAGAACGATTTCAAAAATGCGCTGAATTATTTGAAGGTTCTGGAAAACATCGATGAGGAAAACCTCACGGTTAAAATGAAACTAGGATTGCTCTACGTTGAACTTAAGGAATATCAGGAAGCCCTTCGGGTATTCGAGGGCATTCTCGCTAAAAATAGCGATGCGGAGAAAGTACGTTTTTATCAGGGCGCAATTTATGAGCAACTCAAACAGTTTGATCGCGCCATTGAGGCTTACTCAAAGGTTTCTACTTCAAGCGCTTCCTACGGCGAGGCTTTAATCCATATCGGCTATTTGCACCGCAGCAAGGGCGATATTAAGGCCGCTCTGCAGTACGTAGATCGCGCCATTGAGCAGAACGAAAACTTTGCTCCGCTCTACAGTTTGAAAGCTACGATCTTAGAAGAACTTGAGCGGGCGTCCGATGGGGTAACTTTCCTTGAGGTGGCACGTCTTAAATTTCCTAATGACGAACGCATTCTTTATTCCTTGGGCGCTTTACTTGATAAGCAAGGAAGGCCTGAAGAGGCGCTAAAAATCATGAAAGAGTTGCTGGCGCAAAACGCTAACAACGCCTATGCGCTCAATTACGTGGCTTACAATTTAGCGATGCGTGGCGAAGATTTGAAGCAGGCGGAGAAATTGATCCGCCGGGCCATGGCTTTGCAACCAGGAGACCCCTATATTCAGGACAGTTTTGGATTGATCCTCATGAAACGGGGAAAGTCGCGCGAAGGCCTGCGGGAACTTGAGAAAGCCTACGCACTCAAGTCCTCGGAACCCGTAATCATAGAGCATCTTGCGGACGCTTACCTTCAAAATCAATTGCGGCTTAAAGCCCATCAAAAGTACGAGGAAGCTTTGCAACTCGTGAAAGATTCCGATGCTCGCGCTCAGCTTGAGCAAAAGATCGCTCAGATCTCCGGCGGTGGTTCGGAACCCATCCAGAGATCCATCGCCAACGAAAAGAAATAAGCCTTCATCGTTTGCAAATGCAGCGCGTTTTTGTGAAACTTTGGGTTCATGAAATTTCGATTTGCCATTCTCCTTTTCGCTTTCATTTTTTCTTCCTGTGCCAACCATTCGACGCGCAACGAAAGCGATGGAATGGCGGATGAAATCAAAGCAAGAAACGAGTCGTTGATCCACGCCGTGCAAAGCTACAACGGACATGCTTGGGTCACGGTGGAAATGACTAAGCCTAAGGAAAAAATTTCTTTCCTGGCAGAAGTGACCGGCCAGTTAGCGGGACGGCTTGAGCTCAATGCGCAAGATCCATTTGGTGTAACGCACCACCGAATTACGGTGACGGGCGAAAGTTTTTTGTGGGAGGATCTTGATCACCATGAAAGGCGGACGGCCCAGGGGAATTGGAAGGGGCTACCGGTAAACTGGTTGCCCAAGGCTTTGATCGGAATTTTACCATTTGAGGATTGTCAGAAAATCCAGTGCGAGATGAAATCCTCGCATTTACCGGACGGAAATCTGCCGGTGGTGGATGAGTGGACCGTGAAGTCTGAAAAAATTGTAAACGGAGTCGTGGTTTCCTACGTAAAGTTTCAAAGATGGCCTTTTCATGAAGGGCAGGAAAAATTAGTTCTGCCGCGGGACATTGGGTTAACGACCGATGAACTTAAAATTGGAATTCGTTGGCGGGACTTGGAACTCTCGGGTGCGGGTGATACTTTTTTCAAAGAGCGTGCACCATGAACTTCATCCATGTTTTATCCACGCAGATGACCTACCTTCTGCGTAGACTCTTTTATACAATTCCGATTCTGTTTGGCGTTTCTCTCATCATTTTTTCACTTTTTAATTTAGTGGGGGGCGATCCTACGGATCAAATGCTCGGCAAACATGCAACCGCAGAGCAAAAGACGGAACTTCGACATGAACTTGGTTTGGATCAGCCGGTGGCCCTGCAGTTCGTGGATTATTTGCGCCAAGTAGTAACTTTTGATTTTGGCCGCAGTTACTCAACTAAACAAAAAGTTTCTGAGATGATTTGGCGAGGCATGCCAGTCTCATTAAGTTTGGCGCTGCCTGCATTTTTTATGGAAATCGTACTGGCGTTGATCATTGCGCTGGTGGTGTCTTTATTTCGTGGCACTCTTTTTGATAAGATCGTGGTTATCCTTTGTGTGATTGGCATGAGCATTCCTTCGCTAGCCTATATTCTTTTTGGGCAGTACTTCATTGCTTTTCAAATGAAGCTATTCCCCATTTCGGGGTACCTAGAAAGTTTTCCGGAGCGTTTTTATTACGTAGCGCTCCCGGCTTTAATTTGGGTGGCGGTTGGATTAGGTGTCGATGTGCGGATTTTTCGAACTTTTGTCCTGGATGAGATCAATCATGATTATGTGCGTACGGCCCGGTCAAAGGGGCTTTCAGAGTCGGTAGTATTATTTAAGCATGTACTCAAGAATGCCATGATTCCGGTATTAACTTACACGGTCATTGAGATCCCGTTCCTCATCACAGGTTCATTTTTGCTGGAAAGTTTTTTTGGGATTCCTGGCTTGGGTAGCATCACCATTGATGCCATCAACAATTCAGATTTTCCCGTCATCAAAGCCATGACGACCATTGGTACTATCCTATTCATTTTTGGAAATGTTTTAACGGATGTACTTTATAGTCTGGTGGATCCAAGGGTGAGGTTGTCATGAGCAAGGATCAGTTGAAATCCAATTCGCTTTGGAAAGATGCATGGGGCAGGGTTTTTAAAGACAAGATGGCGCTGGTCTGTTTTTCCTTCATCGTGTTTTATGGATTGATTGCACTTGCGGCAAAGTTAGGAATTTTAGCGCCGTTTTGGGATCAAGAAGTGGGTGCGGCCTATGCGGCGCCGAGCTTTGATAAACTCTCCCTTATTTTCGGAACGGATATTTTTGGGCGTAGCGTATTTTATAAAACGATTCACGGAACCCGCATCGCCATGAGCGTAGGTTTCATCGCCTGCCTCATGAGCATACCCATCGGCATCGTCATGGGCGCGCTTGCCGGCTACTTCGGTGGCGTCGTCGATGAAATCATTGTTTGGTTTTACACAACGCTTTCTTCTATTCCAAACATCCTATTGCTTAGCGCTTTTAGTTACATTATTGGGCGCGGAATTTTTTCTGTATACATTGCCTTGGGAATTACGAGCTGGGTTACGTTAGCGAGGCTTATTCGCGCGGAGATCATGAAACACAAAAGCCGGGAATACGTGATTGCCGCGGAAAGTATGGGTGCTAGCCATTTAGTACGTATTTTTAAGCATATTCTGCCAAACGTCATGCATGTTGTGATCATCAACACTTCGCTTCAGTTTCAGTCGGCCATTAAAGCTGAGGTAATCCTTTCTTACTTAGGCCTCGGTGTGGTGGGCCAACCCAGTTGGGGAATCATGATTGATGATGCCAAACTTGAGCTTTCACGCGGTGTCTGGTGGCAGCTTGCGGCGGCTACGGGCGCCATGTTTTTTATTGTGCTAGCCTTCAATATTTTTGGTGATGCCGTAAGGGACGCTCTAGATCCGAAACTTAAGGGCGAGAGGAGTTCATGATGGAGGTTGGAAATCCCAACGCGCAAAACGCCGTGCTTGATGTGCGCGGGCTTACGACCTCTTTTCGTATCGCCGGTGGAACGGAAGTCCACGCGGTAGATCACGTTAGTTTTAAAGTCTATGCCGGACGGACCTTAGGTATAGTGGGCGAGTCGGGCTGCGGAAAAAGTGTAACCTCCCTTTCTATCATGCGTCTGATTCCTAATCCCCCGGGGCGTATTTCTGCGGGAGAAGTTTTTTATAAGGGCCAAGATCTTTTAAAACTTTCTGACTCACAAATGCGCGCCATTCGGGGCAACGAAATCTCCATGATTTTTCAGGAACCAATGACCTCGCTCAATCCGGTTTTCACCATTGGTTTTCAGATTGAAGAACCGCTTAGACTTCACCAAAAACTTTCAAGGAAAGATGCGAGGCAGAAGGCCATTGAGCTTTTAAGGTTGGTACGGATCTCATCGCCTGAGACAAGAGTTGATGAGTATCCCCATCAACTCTCAGGTGGGATGCGACAGAGGGTCATGATCGCCATGGCTTTGGCGTGCAATCCAAAAGTTTTGATTTGTGACGAGCCCACCACAGCGCTGGATGTCACGATCCAAGCGCAGATTTTAGACATCATGCGCGATCTGCGGCAAAAAATGGGCATGGCTATGATGTTAATCACTCATGATCTGGGTGTGATCGCCGAAGCCGCCGATGATGTCGCCGTGATGTACGCCGGTAAAATCGTTGAGATGGGAAGTGTTCGGGAAATTTTTCGAAATCCTAAACATCCTTATACGCGGGGACTTTTGAATTCGATTCCAAAGATTGGCAGTACCGGGCCATTGGAAACCATTGCGGGCATGGTGCCCTCCCTTTCTGAGTTGCCGCAAGGTTGTCGATTCCAGGGCCGCTGCTCCTTGGTGCATGATCGCTGCAAAGTCGAACAACCACCACTTGAACCGGTGGAAGGCCAGGTCAATCACAGTTCGGCCTGCTGGAGTAAAACATGAGCATCGACGTGACAAAAGACCTGACCAAACAAAATCTCTCGGTACGGCCACTTTTAGAGGTTAAAAATCTCGTTAAAAAATTTCCCATTCAGGGTGGGCTTTTTTCCAGGACCGTAAACCATGTTCATGCCGTAAGTGATGTAAGCTTTTCTATTCCGCGAGGCGAAACTTTGGGGCTGGTGGGCGAGTCAGGCTGTGGGAAGTCGACCCTGGGACGTTGCGTGTTAAGGTTACTTGAACCGACTTCGGGTAGCATTATTTTTGATGGGACAGACGTCACCAAGCTTTCGAAATATGAATTGCGTAAAATGCGAAGGCGCATGCAAATCATTTTTCAGGATCCTTATGCATCGCTGAATCCCCGCATGACCATTGGCGATATTTTAGAAGAACCGCTCCAGATCCATAAACTTTTTGACTCATCTGCTTCGAGAAAAAAACGCATCAATGAATTACTCGACCTTTGTGGTCTGAGGGCCGATGTCGTTCACCGGTATCCCCATGAATTCTCCGGTGGTCAGCGGCAGCGCATTTGTATTGCGCGTGCGCTCGCCGTGGAACCTGAGTTCATCGTATGTGACGAGCCCGTCAGCGCACTGGATGTTTCCATTCAGGCGCAGATTTTAAACCTCATGATGGATTTACAGAAAGAGCTTAAGCTCACTTACCTTTTTATTTCCCACGATCTGAAAGTGGTGGAGTACGTGAGCGATCAAGTGGCCGTCATGTATTTAGGTAAGATCGCCGAGAAAACTTCGGCCGAAAATATTTATAAGCTGCCAAGGCATCCGTATACCAAGGCGCTTTTTTCGGCGATTCCATTGCCGGATCCGGATCAAAAACGCGATCGCATTATTTTACCCGGCGATGTTCCCAGCCCGGTGAACCCGCCGAGCGGATGTTATTTCCACCCGCGTTGCCCGAGGTTCCGGGAAAAGGGTGATCCCATTTGCCGGGAGAAGGAACCGCTGCTTGCGAAATCCGTGATTGGGGAAGTTGCGTGTTATTTTCCGTATGAGTAGGGGCGCAGCTGGATGTTGATTTCAAAAAGCATCTACAGTTTCAGGATTTTATATTCTATCTTTGGCTCAGGCGTAGGAATAGGCCCGAACATTTCCCAATACTCGTCTAGAAAATCTAAATATTCTTCGAAGGACATTTTCATGACCGGGCCTTTATTTTTTGGATTTCGGTCCATTGATCAAAAATATCCGCGTAGACTTTGATTTTTTCCCAATCAAGATTGGGGTCTTTTTCCATCAACGATCTAATGTCCGCTTTGTCTTGGTATTCTCTTTTTGGATTATTGATGTACGCTTGAATTTTGAGCCCAATAATATCTTCTGCCGCTAAACATTTCATATGAATTGATGGAATGATTTTGGAGCTTTCAAGCATTTTAAGGCTGAGAGGCCGATTTGCCAGAAGCACATCAAGGAAACCCGGACCTTCGAAATGCAGGACTTCACTGGAGTCATGTTTCAAGATGAATCCACTATCCTGCAATACCTTTTTCGCTAAATCTTTTTGCTGACCGTCAATGAGCAGGTCAACGTCACCGGTTGCTCGGTTGATGCCTAAAGTTGCTAAAGCTAGACCACCAATGAGTGCATGATCAATTTCGGCATGGGAAAGGGCCTTATGTGCCAAATTCAGAGTATGCCTTAAGGACATGTTTGAATTCTATACCTTGCGGCGTGCTAACGTCCATAAAAAGCTGTTTTGGGAGTCACCGTCACGGCTCGCATCCCGGGAAGGCTTCTCCAGGAAAGTTGTTTAGGTTCAGAAGTTTTGGAAAGGTATTGGCCGGCGGTTTTTGCCTAGCAAGGTAGTTCAAGGCTTCAGAGACGGCCTCCGAAACGTATTCTGAATGGGCTTGTCCTTTAAAAACATGATCCAACAGTTATTGTTGATAATGAGTTTCGTTTGGCTCGCCGGCGCATCTGTTTCCTTAGCGGTCGATCTTACAGACTTGCATAGCCGCTGGCAGCGGCATGAAATTACGGACATCGATTTTTTGGCGGGTTTGAAATCGTATTGGCGTCGTTCACCTCATCCTGCAGCAAGAAGTAAATTAGTGGGCTTGGTTGCGCGAAACGAACCGCTTATGAATTTAATTTTAGCTCAGCTCGGAAGTGAAGATTTTCAGCCTCAGGCGGCAGATATTTTATTTAGAGTTATCCATCATGAACGGCGTCCGGATCTGATGGATAGAATTTTAGCCATGGTTCCTGGAGCTTCGCCGCGAGTTGTCAAGGGCATTGCACAAGCCCTAGAAACTGGTCACCATTTACCGCCGCGAGTGAAGACTGCGTTCGTCGGACTTCTGGCCCACGAAAATTTAGAAGTCCAAGTTCAAGCGGGGCAAGTGCTCGCCGGGCACCTCACCGAGATCGGCCCAGGGGAGCGCCGCCGAATCTATGAGATGTGGAGTGGAGCGCATGAAGCGGATACAAATAGGCCCACCGTTGATTTAGAATATAACGCATTTACTAACAACAATGGTGTCGCAAATCAATTTCTGGATTTTTTAAGGGATCGGTCCACCTCGACGGTTTCCGGCTGGCCCGCCTCAGAGCCAGGATCCGCCGCAGATGCGGTAGCTACGTTTCTTGGAGTATCCGCAAGATCCCATAGTGTGGTCGCCGAACATATTCTCGATCTGTTGGCTGATGGAACGACGCCATTGCCGTTTCAAAAAACCCTTTTGAATATCCTTGGCCGTGGCACTAACCGCTTCACGCTTTCAAGCATGACGAGATTACAAGACCAAATTTTAAAGCTCATGGCTCACCGTGACCCAGAAATGAGGGTCGAAGCCATCCGCGCATTAGCCAATTGTGATTTGCTAAAAGGTAATTATGTAGATTGGCGTGCAAACCAAGCGGCGGTGATTGCTCGCCTTGATGACGGCGACATTCGTGTGCGCGAAGCCGCGGTCCGGCAATTGCTAGAACATGTGGACGAAGCGACGAGAGGCGCGCTTTTGCACGTACTAAAGAATGGAAATCTTTCGCCTCATGTTCGGGTCGAAATTCTTAAAAGCCCGTTCATATATGCAATCAATCAGGACCAAAACCCTTTTGAACAACTTGTCCGAGATGTCAGCCCAGAGGTGCGAGTTGCGACCATTGAAGTGTTGGCCCGGTCCCGTTTTCCAGCTTTATTGCCGCATTTGAGAAGCGAGGAAAATCAATCGGTGCGACTAGCTCTACTAAACGCCTTAGAAAAATGGATGAAACGGCCAGATCTGTTGAATCATATCGAAAATTATTTCTCAGATGGTAATCCGCAAGTAAGAGCACATGCGATCAAAGTTGCTTATGTTCATACGGAAAACGCACCGAGGCGAATGCAGCCCTTGATTCGTGCATTGTCCGATCCTAACCGTGAAGTCCGTTTGGCAGCTGTAGCTGCGGCAAGGTATATGTTGGACACAACTTGGTATCGGTTGCCGCCGGAAATGAAACGGGAGTTGGATCAGGCGTTTATTTCTGTTTTAGAAGATTCTGACCCGGAGATGCGCCGAGTAGGTCTAGCTTACTTCACCGATTACGCCCCACACTCAGAAGAGTTTTTGCTAGCTACGCTTCGTCGCATGCGCGACATCGACGGGAACGTCAGTTCGGAAGCGATCGCCACCGCGGTTAGGCATGCCGTATATAATCCAGAATTAAGGCATGCTCTAGTGAGACTGCAGGGGGAGCTTAACCATCCTATGGACCTGGTGCAAAACATAGAAGCCGATATTGTTAACGGTCTACAGTACGCAGGCTCTCCGACCCCGGCCAATCGCAAGTATGGGCTTCAACGTTTACAGAGACACCTGCCTTTTCACCGGGAAGTTCACGCCGCCTTCACGCGGGCGTTAGAAGACGGTTCCTTGGAGATCACGGATGACGTGTTTCTGTCGTTGCTTCGAGATTCCCCGTTACGAACTGAAAGCACAATTTTAGAAACCTTAAGGACCGTGGGGCGCAATTCACAAATTCTATGGGTACTGAATAAATTAGAAGAGTTTTCTGATCTTTCTGAGGAAACGTTGCTTGAGGTCAGTAGGTATCTCGACGTGACAACTCCGCAAAGTCGGGCAAAAAATCGCACCGCACCGGAAGGTATGGAGCTGCTGGAAATTCGGCATGCGGCGGCGCGTGTTTTAGGTGCCCAGGAAGATCGCGTCGTCACTCCAACCACTTTGCAGGCCATATCGGATCGCATCGCCAAGTTGTCCAGGGAATTTGACGCTCGTATGGTGGAGCCTCCCACGGTTACAGAAACTCCTTTGCGTGGCATGTATCGGGGTGAAGTGCCTACCATTGAGCAGGCTAATGTCGCGAACTTGACCGCTGAAACAAGAAAATTGCGTGCGAAGGCTCAGGAGCTGCGAAGGGAGCTTCGGGCAATTCCGCTGTTTTCGGGCAAACGCGTTTCGCTTAAAGCGCGTATTAAAGATAGGGTCAGTCGTCTTGTTGCCAGGTGGCGTACGCCACCGTCCGCCGTGATCCCGCATACTGAGATATCAACAGAAACTGTTGATAAAATGGTTGCGGCATTCCGTGCGCACAGTCGATATGTGAACGTGGGACATTCCAGCGATACATCAGTAACAGATATTACCAAAGTGCGAGTCGTGAATGAAGATGCTGTTCCCCTGGCTGACTTAGCCGAGCATGAAGGCGAACTCGAGTTAGAGGAATGCACCAAAGGATCTTTAAGAACTATGGTGCGGGAAAAATAGTGAAATACAGGTATCGTCACCTTCCTGGCAAATTGGAAAAGTAGTTTTCCAATTTGCCAGGAAGGTGGAAACTGCCTACTTCAAATGATACCGCACGCTCGTCACGATTTTTCCGCGTTTAAAAATGAGCGCCGTACGGATAAACATTGCGGTTTGGTTGTGCAGAACCTGCTGCCACCACTTAGCCGCCACGAACTCGGGCACGATGATAGTCATGAGGTCATCATGCATGAGGCCCTCAATTTCATCGATGTAATTGAGCAGTGGAGTTATTACTGAGCGGTAGGGTGATTTCAAAACCACCAGCGGAATACCGCGCCCCCATTTGGTCCATTCTGATTGAATGATTTCCGTTTGGGCGTGATCAATTTCTACATAAACCGCTCGCACGTCAGACCCGATGGATTCAGCGTAACGTAAAGCTTCAACGACCCCGCGGTGAATGCCCGAAATTGGCAGAATGACCGTATGGCGGATAGGCTCTTTGTAAAGCTCAGGGGAAGTGCGATCTAAGTTCAACTGCCGACCAACATCCAAATAATGTTTATGCACCCGCAAGAAACCAAAAATGAGGCAAGGCAAAATCACGATGACGGTCCATGCCCCTTCACTGAATTTGGTCACCACAAAAATTATGAAAACCAAAGTAGTGACGGTTCCGCCCACGGCATTAATGATGGCGCCCTTAAGCCAGCCCTTCTTTTGTTCGCGCATCCAGTGGCGCACCATTCCGCTCTGGGACAGGCTAAAGGATAAAAATACCCCCACTGCATAGAGCGGAATCAAAGCATGGGTTTCGGCCTGGAATAAAATGATGAGCACCGATGAAAAGAATCCTAAGATGAGGATCCCGTTTGAGAAAACTAGGCGATCGCCCAGGGATGCGAGTTGCCTTGGCAGGTAACGGTCCTTCGCCAAAAGGGACGCAAGCCGTGGGAAATCCGCATAACTGGTATTTGCCGCCAGCACGAGAATCAACATAGTTGCGGCTTGTATGATGTAATAAAAATAGGTTCGACCAAAAACCGCGCGGGCAATTTGGGATAAAACCGTTTCGCTCGCCGCGGGTACGATTCCAAAATAATGGGCAAGCACGCTGGTGCCCAAGAACATGACGCCTAATATAACGGCCATGATCTTCAGGGTAATTGAAGCATTTTTGGCGCCGGGATAACGAAAAGCGGGCACTCCATTGCTAATGGCTTCGACCCCAGTCATGGCGGTACAGCCGGATGAGAATGCTTTTAAAATGAAAAATACCGTAAGCTGGTGCGTTACCGGCAGCACGGGCGGCGTCATTACTTGGAACCCAGTTTCCCAAAGTTTAAAAAACCCTGAGAGAAGCAAAACTACCATGGAGCCAATGAAGAAATATGTCGGCAACGCGAAAATCGCCGCCGACTCCTTAAGGCCACGAAGATTGCCGAGCGTAATGATGCCCACCATGATGAGGCAAATCAGTACGGAGTTTTCGTGAAGGAGGGGTAATGCCGAAGTCAAAGCTTCAACTCCCGCTGAAACGGAAACGGCAACGGTTAATACATAATCCACCAACAAGGCTGCCCCCGCCAACAGTCCAGCGGTCTCGCCGAGATTTTCCCGAGCCACCGTATAGGCGCCGCCACCGCCCGGATACTCATGGATAGTCTCTTTATATGATGTGACCACCAACGCCAAAAGGGCGATGATCGCGATGCTGATGGGAATGGACAGGCCCAGCGCACTTCCACCCGCGGCCACTAAAATATAAAGAATTGCCTCCGTTGCATAAGCTACAGAAGAAAGTGCATCGGATGAAAAAACCGCAAGGGCCCGTTTTTTCGAGAGCCTTTGGTGATCTGCTTCGGTGGAAGCGATGGGAAGGCCTACTAAAGTTCGTTTTAATTCTTTAAACACTATCGGTGCCTCGGTATGGGACTACTTTTACTTCTTCCTCAAGGACGTAGCCAGAACGTTTTTGAACTTGATCTTTGGCGAGCTGAATTAAAGCTTTGACGTCCTCTGCAGAAGCGTTTCCTAAGTTTATGATAAAATTGGTATGAAGCTCACTGATTTGTGCATCTCCGATACGATGGCCCCGCAAGCCCGCTTCGGCAATGAGTTTCCATGCAAAAAACCCCTGGGCCGCATTTGGGTTTTTAAACACGCTTCCGCAACTGGGTTTTTCGATGGGTTGGCTCGATTTTCGTTTTTGAAGCAAATGAGTTTGTTGCGCCTGAAGCGTTGAGGGGTCAGCCCCAGTCTTTAAAGCTAGATCCAGGGTTAATATGATTTGGGATGGCCTTAAGGTTAAATTTTTTCGGTAAGTGAACTGCGTGTCTTTAGCTGACAAGGTTTTCGTTTGCTCGGAAACATCACCTGCGAGGTCAAAAACTTCCATTCCTTCAAACAGGCTTTTGATTTCCCCAACGGCCGTGCCGGCATTCATGGCTACCACACCACCCATGCTGCCCGGCACTCCCACGAGACACTCCAGCCCACCAAAGCCATTTTCCGCCGCAAACCGCAGGGCCTTTGCCACCGTAACTCCGGCGGCGCAACGCAAAGTTGAACCTTTGAGTTCCAACAGATCAGGAAATAGTTTTTTGGTGTGGATGATGACGCCATCGAAACCCAGATCGTCGAAGAGCAAGTTTGAACCGGCACCCAGGATAAAAAAAGGCATATGACTCTCTTGCAGAAAATCCCTGAGTATCATGAGGTCAGCCAAATTCGTGGGTTGCGCAAAATACCGCGCCCGTCCCCCGATTTTATAATAGCTAAAGGGCGCCAAATTCAGATCACTACGGACAAAGTTAAAAGAATTTATTTGTTTCAAGGACGACCCTCAGTTTTTCGATGAGATCTTTTTCGTAGGGAGCAGGGGACATACTAGAAATTTCC
This sequence comes from uncultured Oligoflexia bacterium, assembly GCA_964475985.1. GTDB lineage: Bacteria > Bdellovibrionota > UBA1018 > UBA1018 > CAYHWW01 > CAYYYP01. The sequence goes on from CAYYYP010000033.1 coordinate 30,750, forward strand.
TCAAAAATTTTTTTCGCCGGTTCCCCGCGCAGAGTGAAGTGCATATCAAAAAGATTGGCCAAGGCCACGATCTGATACAGCGGATCCATCCCCTTTATTCCCTTAGGGTATCCTTTACCCTCTAGCCTTTCTTCATGGGTAAAGATGATATTCACCACGTCCCGTTCCACATACTTTTTATCGCCGAGCATATCCGCGCCTGTTTGGGAGTGAGCAATGAATTTCTTGCGTAGGCCATCTGGCATTTCAGCCAGCGAAAGTTTTGAGCTCTCCGCATCAATTTCGAGTTTTCCCTTACCTAAGTCGTGAAGCAAAGCCCCCGTTGCAACGGATTGTATTTTTTCGGCCGACAGCTCCAAAAGGTTTGCGATGCCCGTGGCTAGGCTGCAAACATTGAGGGAATGCTGGAACACCCCTTTATCCAGGTGATCTGCACCCATGACTTGAGCGATGGCATCGGGATTTTCATTCAGATGATTCATGGACATCATGGCAAGCTTCTGGGTTTTAAGATAATTTGTTTTTAATTCCGGATCATCAAACATGTCACTAACGGCCGCTTTTGAGTGAGTTGCAATGGCCACGGATTTTTCTTCCGTGCTGAGTTGTCCGGATTCAATCCTTTCCAAGGATTGATCAAGGAAGTTTTGGTAGCTCGCTTCATCTTCTTTTAAGATGAATAAATGTCGCACCCGCTTTTCCTTAAGGGACTGCATACGATTCAACTCTAGGTTGTCGCCTTGTCGTAGATAATGAAGATATCGGCTACCGACCTTTATAAATACGTTGAATTGAAGGGCGCTGTCGGGATGCAACGTATTCAGATGGACTTTAGCATAGGGGTTTTTTTCAGTCGGATTTTTTGCCATGGTTTAATCCTGACTTGAGCTATTTTCTAGCAACAATGTTGGGAGCTGGGTGATGCTTCCGGCCCCGAGGGTGATGAGCAAATCATCTTTCTTTAAAATATTTTTGAGCAAAGCCGCGCATTGTTCAAGGGAACCGCCATATTGAAAACGTGAATTTTTTGGCGAGTCCGTTTTATTGCCTTTATTACAGTGTTTCACCAAGCTCTGGGAATCAATGCCCGGAAGTTCCTTTTCACCGGCCGCATACACATCGGCCATAATGATTACGTCGGCTAGCTTAAAGGATTCTTCAAACTGGTCCCAGCACATTTGGGTGCGAGAATAGCGGTGGGGTTGAAATGCTACAATTAGCCTTTCTTTTGGTTTTTGAACTTGGCGGGCTGAAGCAAGGGTAGCGGTGATTTCGGTTGGATGGTGGCCATAGTCATCAATGATGCGTACCGAGGGTTGCTTTAAGCGTCCCCGATCTTCGAATCGCCGGCCCACGCCGGCAAATTTCGCTAAAGCTTGAATCGCGGCCTTTAAAGGGATGTCCATTTCTAGAGCCGCGAGTAATGCAGCCGTTGCGTTCAATGCATTGTGTTTACCAGGCCTTGGCAATTCCACTTCTGCAAAAAGCCCGCCTTGGTGGTGGATCTTAAAAACAGAATGGTCGTTACTGGCCGCTTTAAAATCACTCAGGCTGAAATCTGCTTCTGCCTTAAAACCATAGGTCCACTTTGGCCGTTCCAAGAGCGGTAGGATTTTTTGTAACTCTGGATCATCCAAACACAAAATATTTCGCCCGTAATAGGGCACTTTATTGGCAAAACTTATGAAGGCCATGCGAAGCCGTTCCATATTTCCGTAATGGTCCAAGTGATCATTATCGATATTCGTAATGATGTTGATAACGGGGGATAAGCTTAAAAAGGAGCCATCGCTTTCATCGGCTTCGGCGATTAAAAACCGGCCCGAACCTAGTTTTGCATTGCCGCCCAGTTGATCGACTTTGCCGCCTACGATGATGGTGGGGTCTTGGGAGCAGTGGGCTGCGATGGAGCCTAACATGCTGGTGGTGGTAGTTTTTCCGTGGGTGCCCGCAACGGCGATTCCGTATTTTAGGCGCATGAGTTCAGCAATCATTTCGGCTCGGGGCACGATGGGTAAGCCCCTTTGTTTGGCCGCAAGGATTTCCGCGTTATTGGCCGCAATGGCCGATGAGATCACTACAACCCGGGCATCCCCTAAGTGATCGGCGTGGTGTCCAATATGAATGCGTACGCCAATTTTTTTCAAATTTTGAATGGTGGAGGAATCCGCGATGTCGGAGCCGCTCACGGGAAATCCCATGCGGCAAAGGATTTCTGCGATGCCGCTCATCCCAATGCCGCCGATGCCAACGAAATGTACCGGTTGTTTTGCCTGTTTGTACATTGAACTTACAAATCCTCTTTACTGAATACGAACGGTTTTTCCCGCCAAATGGCTCAGAACGGTGTGAACGATATCTTTTGCGGCGTCCGGCTTGTGAAACTTTGCCATATTGCCACGCAATCCCTGAAGTGCACCCGGATTTTTCAGAAAATTCAAAAAAACTTGTGCAAGTTCAGCACCGTTGGTTTTACCTTGGGTGAATACCAATGCCGCGCCCCGGCTCTCCAAAATGCGTGCATTTTTTTCTTGGTGATTCCCGGCGGCAAAAGGGAAGGGCACAAAAATCGCGGCATTCTGCGTGGCCGCTAGCTCAGAAATAGTTCCGCTGCCGGCTCTAGCTACAACGATATCGGACTGGTCATACATTTCTTGCATTTTGTAGATGAATGCTTCGGCCACGGCTGGAAATTGCAATTTTTCGTAGGCCTGTCTTACCCAAGCAAGGTCGCGTTCGCCGGTTTGGTGGAGGAAAGAAAACCGCCCCAGATTTTCTGGGTCGTTGGCCTTCAGCCATTCGGCGGCTTCCACCATGAGTTTGTTGATGCCCGTGGCGCCTTGGGAGCCCCCAAAGGCAAAGACCGTAAATTTACCCGCGCCAATTTGATTCAACTTTTCCTTGGGCTGCATAAGACTGCGGGCAGGATTTCCGGTAACGATGCTCTTCGCGGCCGCAATCCCGTCAGGAATTTCATCAAAGGCCAAAAAAACTTTTTCGGAGAGGGCGGCGGCAATTTTATTGGTGAAGCCCGCCACCGAATTTTGTTCCAGCACAAAACAGGGAACCCTTAGGATTCTTGCGCCCACGATACAGGGGCCCGCCGCGTAACCGCCGACGCCAATGACCGCGTCCGCTTTGAATTGGCGAATTTGTTTCATGCAAAAAAGTATGGCGCGGGGGAGTTGCAGTAGAGTTTTTAGGCGATGCAAGACACTCTGGCCGACTAACTTTCCCAGAGTAAAGGTTCTAAGCTCAAAACCGGCTTTAGGAACAAGTTTGTTTTCCATGCCGGCGCTGGTACCAATAAAAAGTATTTCATGAATTTCTTGCGGAGTGCTTTGTTTCTTGAATTGTTCCGCGATGGCGATGCCACCGAACACATGCCCTCCGGTCCCGCCCCCAGCAATCATGATTCGCATAAAGATTTCTCCCGCAATTGAATGAGCAGGCCACAGAGGAAAAGCCAAACTACGATGGAACTGCCACCGTAGGAAATGAGGGGGAGGGGTAACCCTTTAGCGGGTAGCATTCCTAAAACTACGCCCATATGGAGAGTAGCCTGGAGGCCAAAAAGCACGGAAATACCCAGCGCCAATGCGCGCTCAAACGGATCATATAATATGCGAGCAGCCTTAAGCCCGCTTTGCACAATCATAAAATAAAGGGCGCAAAGCATAACGATTGCAATGAGGCCTGCCTCCTCAGCAATCACGGCGAAAATAAAATCGTTATGGGCTTCCGGTAAATAAAAAAGTTTTCCTTTGGAATTACCAAAACCCACGCCCGTAAGGCCCCCGTTGTAAACGGCCAATAGGCTCTGTATGACCTGGAACCCTTTTCCGGAAGCATCAAGCCACGGGTCAAGGAAAGATTCAAACCGCGCCCTACGGTAGGCTGAGGTCGCAATGAGAATGGTTGCAGTGGGAATGAGGATCCCCGCCAGCGTCACAAGGTAACGCCACGAAACGCCCAGGCCCACTAAGATCAAAGTCGTGGAGATAAGGAGTAGGGCCGTGGTGCCAAAATCCGGCTGCAGCATGAGCAGGACGTAAATGGGTAAAACGCTGGTGAAGTAAGACAAAAAATTTGTACGAAAGTTTTCTGAAACTTCCGGGGTAAAAAGTTTTCGTTTGGCTTGGGTGGCTAAAAATAAAAGTACCGCAATTTTGATGAGCTCAGATGGCTGCAATTGAAGGTTGAAGACATGGGGAATTCGAATTTGAATCCACCGACTAGCGCCGCCCGCTTTATGGCCCAGGCCAGGAATGAAAGTGCAGATGAGCAAAAAAATCGCGCCACCCATGATGACGTAGGTCTTTTTCTGAAGAAATTTAAAGGAGAGTCTTTGACCAATAAAAAAGAAGACCAATCCAATGCCAACGAAAATGAGCTGGCGCTTAAAAAAGAAAAGCCCTTCGTGAAACTTCTCTTGGGCATAAATGAAACTGGTGCTGTAGACCATCACAAGTCCAAAGAGTGTAATGGCAAAAACCGCAAGGGTCATAAGCGCCGTTTGATAATGAATTTCTTTCCTTGGTCCTTGAATGTTTTTTTCAGAGAAGCTTAATTTCATGGTGAGTCTTCATAGTTTAAACCTCCCGGATGACTCCTGCCCTAGGTAAAATGTACCGCCTATCAATTTGTGCGGAAGGCCGGCCAGTTAGATCTGGGGTTTTTTAAAATTGCGCCAGTAGTTAGAAGAAATTGTGAGCCCAAGCCCTGCTGTGTTAGGCGTCATCCGAAGATGAACCGTTTTATAAATTTAATGTATTTGACTCTAGGCGCTTTTAACTTTCTTAGCGCGTCCTATTCAGGCGCGGTCGATAACCCACGGCCGAGGACGCTCGTCCAGCCGTACCGCAACGACGGGCTCCCCCGAAAGAACTACGACGAATGCATGGATCACTTGGTCGCAAAGCCCGATCGCTATGCGGTGAGCTTAACTTTAAACGACGGCTCCACCTACGTTTATAAGTTAAACGCATTTTTAGGTTTGGGAACCACTCATATCGTTTTTTCAGCGAATGAGACTTCTTCCGCTTCAACATCGGGATACCCAAGCTGGTTCCCGGTAGTCTTAAGGTTGCCCATATCCGCTGACCCGCGACCGGCGGGTAACAGCATACGGGCTCGGCGACTTTTTGACTGGGCTACGCAACTATCCCGAGCTTCGGCGCGGATTTCCCGAGATGTGCGGGATGAAGGTGTTTATCGGGAAGTTTTCGACTTTCCGGAATCCGACCCCTTCGTCAGTGAACAGCTAGGATATGTGATACCGAACTCCCGTGCTCCGCGGGTTGCTAGGTTGCTCAATCGATGGGCTTTATCCTCAAATGGTTTGGTGCGATTTTTCGTGCAGGATTATGTACCTGGCATCGTTCCATTTCTGGATTTGTTTTTGCTCTCCGAGGATGGCACTCCCCTTTATTCAGTAACGGACTTTGAAGCGGCGCTGGCTGACCTGCGAAGTTGGTTGCTTCGTGCATATGCCGTTAAAAATATTTTTGATTTTAACCTGACGGCCCTCGGGTGGTTGGGAAAAAATTCGGTTAAGTTGCCGGGTGAACTCAGCGCCACCGGCGGAATGGTACTGATTGATATCGGTGATTGGCGGGAGGCGGAGTTAGCTCCTGAAAGGTGGCGCTCAGCCTCCGGAGAAAGTGGACGTTTAGACGAAGAAAATCTGGCTCAACAACTTTTGCACACGCTTTCCGTGGATGATCGGCGTCAAATTTTGGGAACGGCCTTGGCGTTGCGGGAAGCAAAGAAGGTTTCGATCCATCATGCCTTGGGTTATGCCCGAACTCGGATCGAGGGCAGGTTTGAAGTTTCTGAAGAATTAAGAAGCTTAGGGAAGCTCTACGAAAATATGGTTTCTGAAGATCGGATAAGCCGGCTTGTTTCCTTGTTGGACGAAATAAGGGAGCAGATTCTTGCGGAAAGAATGGGGCTTTTGACGGGTGATTCCGCTTATTAGGAGCTTATGGTTCCCGCAGGCCACGGCGAAGGTTGTCCGCGGCGCAATGAATGAGTTCGGCGTCATCGGCATTGTGATTTTCATCGGAGTGACCACTGCCGTCAGCGGTTTCTGGCGCGTCGTCGGGTGCCACCCTTACGCGAACTTCGGGTACCGCATCGGTGTCGATGCGAACGTTTTCGGCTCGTTCTAGCTCGTCGATTTTCCGGATCATGATTTCAACTTGTTCCGGCAAGTTGGAGAAGTTTGAAGGAATTTCCTCCGAGCCAATGGGATCCTTCCTGTGCGCAAGCATGATCCTTAGTATTGTCGACCGCACCTCTGGAGTAAGATCTACATGGAGCGATTTCTCCCAAGTGTCTGTAGCAACAAAAGTTCTTTTTAAAATATCCAAGACGCCCGGTTTGCGAGTTTGGCCTGGAAGTACGTATCCGATCAACTCAACTAGCGTCGCGGAGCTTAGGGTTCCGATTTCTGCAATTCGATTAAGGATTGCAAGCCGTGCTTCCGGCGTCGAGGCAGTTCTCAGTAGCGAAAGCAGTTTAGCTTCGGGCAATTCAAACCGAACTAAGTTTAAGTTTCTACGCATTGCCCGTAGGGCTTCGGTTCGAGCTGCGGATGGATCTATCGTTTGGGGTGGTGCTCGATAAACAGCGCCTGCAGGATGTACCTCCGCCGGAGCATCCCCCGGCAGTGCGGTGCGAAGTCGCTTGATACGTTTGACTAGGTCTGGCCTTGTGACCGCGTAGGGAAGACTTGCCAGCAAACGCGTAGCTTCCAACCTGACGTGATCAATCCTCGCTTGAACGTCGGCTTCCCGGTAGGTTTGATCCAGGGTGGCCCTTCGTTTATGAAGCTTCAGGTAGTTTTCCACTTGAGGATTACCAGGTTCGACTAAAGTTATGAGTTGCTCGATATCAGCATCGGTCCGCGGGTGATCTTTCACCATCGCCAATGCCATAGCAATGTAACGAAAATTATTTAATGTAGAAATGATGCGAAAGAGAGTTTCGTGGTCGGCGATTTGTAAAAATCTCGTTCTAAAAAATTCTGGTTCAAATTTATCATAACCATTTAGGTTTTTTATGAGTGCAGCTTGTACGTCAGGATTGGTGTGAAAATACGGGATGAGTACGTCTTCCAGCGCCGGCCTTGCTTCAGCAAGACTCATATCCAATCCAGCAACGAGTCCTGTTCGGACCTGTGGATTATCGCCAGTCAGATGACCCAATGCCCGGATGAGTTCAACTTGATGCGGGCAGTCTCTGCTCCAGAGTTTCTTAAAAACTTTTTCAACTATGCTCGGGTGTGATGCAAAACCAGTGAGGAGCACCTCAAATGCCCAAACCCTGGTATTGGCGTTGCTTACAAAAAGGCAATCAATCAGGATCCGCTGGGTGTCCGTGTCGTGCAGCCTCTGCACAAGGCCCGCTCGGCCTCCACGATCCGAAAGGATGGTCGACATGATCTGAATCTCTTTTTCCCGCATGGCGCCAGAGCGCAAAAGTTCAATGCAGTACCCTTGGGTCGGACCCAAGCTAAAGAGGGTAAGTATTAAAATGAGGATCGTGCATGGACTGAGACGGTTCACGTTTAAAGTCTCGGCTCATGAACCGAAGGGATTAACTTAAATTAAACCAATTTATAGCGCCCGGAATTTTGTTCCACATTTTTAGGCCTCGATAATTTCTGCCTAGCTTAGCCCGCACCGGCCATGGAGCTAATCGATTTGATCCCGGACTTCCCGCCTGAGATGACTTTTCAGCTGCAGGAATAGTTAGCGAGCCAAAGCCTCCGCTCCAATACCTTCCGCCGCACTCGCTCCGGCAGCGGGACTTGGAACCGGCAAAAAGGCTGGCGCATTTATAAACCCAGCCGACGCGGCGGCCGCTTCACTGATGGCCGTGCTGCTTGTGGTACCTGGATCTCTAACGATGCGTAGTCTTCTTGGCGCTGCAGCTCCGGCCCCACTCACGGCCGCTCCCCCGGGTCCGGTACCGGGTGGAGTGCAACCCGCTGGGTCATTCACCGCATTAAAAGCACGGCTCATGCTGACCCTAAGTTCATTTCGTTGCGGTAGTAAGTTAAGCGGTTCTTCAAAGGCGTGCAACGGCCCATCTAGTGCGCTACGAAAACTGGATTGATGCAATATTCTGGAAACTTGCACGGCGGTGCCGGGCCCGCCTGCCGCTAAACGGGTCCTCACCGCTATATCGTCGGTACCCATCGCATGAAGCGGAATTCCCGCCGCAAAACAACCGGCGAGCCGATCGATGTCACTAAGGTTCGTGCAAATTTGCTGACGAATCGCCTCGCGGGCATGCGCAGCGTGAACGTCGGGGCGAAAAAGCGCTCCGCATCTTTCGCGGTTCGTGGCCAATCTGAGTTGTTGGCCCCTTAACTGGTGAATGAGCGCATGCTGAGTAGGCGGCATGCCAGGTGGAGCGTTAAAATAACGTCGATGTTCAGCTTCATCGAACCCAGGACTAAAAAAATCCTTCGCCAGCTGAGTCAATTCCGCGCAGGTCATGGTCGCATGAACAGAAGTAGTAAAGCTTAGCAGTCCAAAAAATATCCCGAATCCAAAAACCAACTTCTTCATGCGTACCCCAATAGAAATAGTTTATAGTCTCCAACTTAAGTTACCAGGGGTAAAAATCATTCTCTCCGGCAACAACTCTTCATCCGGTGCCACTCACTAGGAAAAAATGATCCACTGCATTGCCGGAGCAAAGCTCAGGTGTTAACCGGCACGCATGCGCCATCATTTTGTCGTCGGTATTTTCGCGATCTCCATTCTATTTCTAAAATGCGTAACCACAGCCCAAGCCGCAGGCCCTCGGCATTCAGCCTATTGCCAACTTTTGCTCACGGATGGCCATCTTCCCTACGATACCGTATGGAATCCCGAAGCACCGTTGCTTGACGAATTCCCCGCGGGGCTCCTCCCCAACTCGAGATTAGTGAGTGCCATCGTTGAAGCACACCCTGCGCAGCGCCCACTTTTCGCCGCCACTGCCGCGTCAGAAGTTTCAAGATTCTCAAGCTTCTTAAATGCATCCGCCACAAGCCCCGAAGCCCTCGGAATCAAACGCCCCCAAGAATTGCGGGATATCTTTTTAAAAATGACAGTTCAGGCACTTGAAACTTCCCCGGCATTCCTTCGTTTTCACCGAAAATGGATTAACATTCGGGAATTTCTCCCAGGCTTTCGAACCGACTTCGGAAAGGATGAATACGAACCCATTCCCTTTGCATCTAACCCGTTAGCGCTCCTCCCGCGCGAAATGCAGAGAAGACTTCTCACAAATCTTTTAGCAAACCCACCAAACGTCCCACCCGCACTAAGAGCTGCCGTAATGGAAGAAGCCGCCGAAGAACTAAGAGCCGTAAATCAAACAGAGTTCGCCTTAGACGCCACCCCCCGCAGCCGAATGCCCGGCGAATCCCACGCGCCGCTCGATCGTCTCCCCATCCACGAAGAAGTTCTGTTCCAAAAATTCAAAGAAAAATACGTCGGCCACCGCCCCATCTCAGAACAAGAATTCACCCGCGCCCTCAACCACCACGTAATCCTAATCCCCGACCACCCCTTACCAGAATAAACTCCGCCGCACTCCCTTCCGACCTTCCCCCATTCTCCTTCCCAAAGCCGTGGCGTCGCAAAAAAAACAATGAAGCACTTCGGTCGTAATAAAAAAAAC
>CAYYYP010000034.1:0-40334 GCA_964475985.1 uncultured Oligoflexia bacterium
AGAGCACTACCTTGACATGGTAGGGGTCGCTGGTTCAATCCCAGTCGAGCCAACCAATCTTAAATTGCGGGGCTTGCGCATCGCGTAAACCGTATCTTTTTTAGAATCCCTTGGCACTGAGCGTTTTGTGCAGTTACAATTTTTACAAGGGAATGATTTTACGATGCACAATCCAATTTTAGTGGTTGATGACGACGATGATATACGTGAGACGCTTCAGGAAGCGCTGCAGATGTTTGGCTATTCCGTAAGGGGTGCCGCCAATGGTCAGGAGGCGCTAAATCTGCTTGGTCAAATGGAGGAGCCGCCTTGCCTCATTCTGCTTGATCTCATGATGCCCGTCATGAGCGGCCAACAATTTAGGGCTAAACAACTTGAGAACGCAGAGTTTTCTAAAGTTCCCGTCATTATCGTGAGCGCCGATGGCAATGCTACCCAAAAGGCTGCGGCCCTTGGGGTAGCTTATGGGATTCCTAAGCCCATAGATTTTGATGTGCTCTACGAAGTGACCCAAAAATTCTGCGCTGCGGATCAAAAAGTTTAAGGATTCCTTGCCGCGTTTGCTGCAGTCCTTAAGCCGGCAATCCAGTTTGAAAAGGCCGTCTCCACTTCTTCAATGGTTCCAAAACCGTTTGCACCATCTCTCACGTTGTTAGCGATATTAGTGTCGCCATCATCTACGTAAAGGCGAAGATTTAAATCCGTGGATCCGCTAAAATGTGGAATGCGAGCTTCAGCCGTAAGTTCTTCATCAACCCCACGAATGACTTCTGCTTCGGACCTTGCGGCTAGCGCAATGGTGGGTTGGGCAGAAAAATCTTTGCCGGTGAGGTCTTTGATCATTTGGGGAAATGGTTTGGAGTTCCCGGCCTGCCAATAAGCCCTGCGCAAATCAGGGAAAATTTTGGGGTTGTCCAGAATGTAACCGTACACTTCCATGAAGTGGGCTCGCGTTTGGTTCACGGCCATTTGGGCCACTAAGTAGCCGTGGTAACCGGCTGACATATCTTCTTCCAAAAGGTGAGCCACGGAAAATACGGGCCTTGGTGCACCGCCGGTCGTGCCTAAGAGCCGCGTTTCAATCTCCCGCGCCTTGGCCAGTATAGTGTCAATATTTTCTATTGTTAGCCGAGCTTCTGGGAGCGAGTAAAGATACTTTTCCACGAACGGCACTGTCATCATCCAACGCAAGTCGAAGGTCATATTGCGATGTTCCACCAAAGCTAGTTGCATGATGAGCTCTTTAGGAATGCGGTTGCCGTTCATGTCCTTGGCGTGGCGAAACAACCAGCCAGGGTCCCGAAAGTGAGTGTCGGCGAACATGGACTGGGTTTCTGCGTAAAATGCCGTAGTCGGCGCAAATTCCTGGGAGTTTGCGGGCGAAGGGGTGCTCACATTAGCGAAGTGAAGAGTATGGCCAAATTCATGGGCTAAGGTTTGGAGAGCATCATAACCACTTCCCACCTGGCTTGGCAGCGCATTGGACATGAGGTTGATGTGAGCGGGGATGGCCGTCCCATCGGCTAGCACGTAGGGAGCCTGAGTCAGGTGCATAAAACCATTTTGAAATTTTCCGGGGCGATCCACTAAATCGATGTGAACGGTAGCGTTTTTGAAATCTGCGCCAAGTCCCGCAAAAGTACGCACAAAAAGTGAAACGGATTTTTCAAAGGGTAAGTAGGGGTCAAGGGAGTGGGTCGCGTCACCACTAGTTACAAACTGATAATTCCAGGGCAAGAGGCTAGCTTCACCTTTTTCGCGCGCGACTCGTTGTAAGCCTGCTGCGTGGGAAGCATTCGTATTTTCCTCAAGATCACGCAGCAAAGAAAAAAGCTCCTCTTCCGTCATGCGCTCGCGGCGATGAAGTTGCATTTCGTAATAATTTTTAAACCCGAGGGACTTTGCAAGCCTTCGTCTGATTTTAAGAATTTTTAGAAAGCCCGAGCGCAGAACTTCACGCTCGTAGGCGCGCATGCCTTCGAACGCAGCTCTTCTACGCGCTTCAACGGGATCGTTCGTTCGCATATTTCCGAGCTCAACGATAGTTGCCTTTACGAAGCCTTGGGTCGCCGGATCAACGTAACCGGTGTTAAACTTTTTAATTCTTGCCTGAAGTTCGCCCTCGGCTTCACGCAGCCTTCGGTGAAATTTCTGGGCTTCGGGGTTTGAAATGGTTTGGGCTTCAAAATAATCAAGCCACGCCTGAAGGCCTAGGCGATCATGCTGACTTAAATCACCGCGAAGTAACGCTTCCTTAAGCGTAAGAACGTAACTTGAGTCTTGGGAAAATTTGCTCATGGCTTCATCATCGATGCCGTATTGCGACATGGAGGCGCCAGATAAGCCCATTTTTGTTGCCCAAAAGCCCCGTTCCTTGCGGCCGGAAAGTTCACCAAAAGTGTGGTTCAGCGTTTCTAATAACCGTGAGCAATCCGCCGGTGACTGAATAGTCAGTGGCTCAGGGGCAGCAAAACTCTGAAGTGGAATGATCATAGCAATGACTACCGCAAATCGTATGATCACCGAAACTACAAAATGATAAAAACGTGATGCATGGTTCAATATGTTCATGAACTGAAAAACCCCCGCCCAAGTGAATTTAAGTTCAGATATTTTATGTGCTGCGCAACGTCAATGGCAGGTTCAAATTTTAATCCCGCACGCAACCCATAAATTAAAAGTATTTTGTTTTTTCAAGTCGTACAAAAACTAGGTAGGCGCAAGGAACAATGAAAAGGGTCAAGACCGTGGAGAGCAAAACGCCCCCAATCAGGGCAATGGACATGGGGATCCTAGTTTCTGAGCCTGGGCCAAAGGCTAGGGCTCCGGGCAGTGCTCCGGCCACGGTGGCGATGGAAGTCATAAGAATGGGCCTTAAACGTAATGGGCATGCGCTTAATATCGCGTCCTTGGCCGAAGCACCCTGCCGTCGCAACTGGTTCGTGAAGTCAACTAAAAGAATTGAGTTCTTTTTTACGATACCCATAAGCAGGATGAGGCCAATGAGACTGTACATATTGAGACTTTGTTTCGTGCACCAAAGTGCAATGAAGGCGCCGGAAATGCTAAAGGGTAGGGCTAGCAGTACCGTCACGGGGTGGATGAAACTATTAAACTGCGAAGCTAAGACCATGTAAGAAACAAAGATTCCTAAAATCATGGCGAGAGCCAGGCTCTCAAGCGTTTCTCTAAAGGACTGCGAATTTCCGCCCATGCTAATATGGTATCCTTTGGGTAAAGATTTTTCGGCCGTGGCTTGGACTAATTTTATCGCTTCATTTTGTGCGTGACCGGGCATTAAATTTCCGAAAACGCTGACCGAGCGCTGCCGGTTTTGGCGCATGATGACTTGTAGGTTGGGCTTTTCTTCAACCGTGACAAGCTCTAAAAGTGGAATAAGCTCTCCACGATTATTCCTGACTTTTACGAATTTAAGTTGCTCAGAGGCCGTTCGTTCAGGCGCTTCTAAACGAAGTCTAATATCGTAGCGATGTTGATCAAAGTTTGCGCTGGTATAGCGAGTTCCGGCATTCAGTACCGCTCCACCTAAAAGTGCACTGATGGTTCGTGAAACATCTTTTAAGGAAACTCCGCGTTGCGCAAGTTTGTCGCGCACGGGCGTGATCCTCACTTCTGGCATTCCCATGCGGTAATCCGAATTGAGATCCGTTATAACTCCAGTTTTTGAAAGTTCGTCAGAAAGTTTTTCGGAGTATTTTCCTAAAGTTTCCCAGTCAGGGCCTTGCAAAGTAAATTCTATGGGAAACCCACGGGAGGCCGAGAAGCCACGCAGCGAAAGGTCTTGAGCAACAATATTGGCGCCTTTGATTTTCTTTTTTAGGTCATCCCTTAATCGAGCGATGATTTGGGCTTGGGTAGCCTTCCGTTTACTTGGCGGTTTGAGGGTTACGAAAATCATTCCCTCGTTCACCATATCGCCACCAAAACCACCCACGGTACTAAAAAAACTATCTACCTCGGTCACCGTGTTGAGATAGCTTTCAATTTCCTTAAATTTTTCATTCGTGGCGGGAAGGGACGTACCCACCGGTAGTTTCGCCCTTAGCATGAAGAGGGACTGATCCTGCGCCGGCATAAGTTCTGAGGGAATCAGCTTTATAAGGAAAAAACTTAAGCCAAATAGGATTAAAGAAAGGCTTAATACTTTTTTGCGATGCAGTAAAACTAGGTTTAATAGTTTTATGTATCGTTTTTCCAAAAAAGTCATGGCGCGTTCCATAAAGCCAATTCCGTGGCGATCCATGGAGAGATACCTTGAGCAGCGCATGGGGGTTAAGGTGAGAGCCTCAAGTAGGGATAATAGAACCGCTACTGTAACCGTAATTCCGTATTGATAAAAATACTTTCCAATCACGCCCTTCATGAAAACCACCGGAACAAAAATGGCGACCACGGCAATGGTAGCCGTCATGGCGGAAAAGGTAATTTCCTTAGAGCCGTTTAGCGCCGCTAACATTTTTCCTTCGCCGTTTTTGCGGTGTCGCACGATGTTTTCTAGCATCATAATGGCGTCGTCCACGACGATACCGATGGCTAGGCTTAGGCCCAGTAAAGTGAAAGTATTTAGAGTAAAGCTTAAAAAATAAAGTGCAATGAGGGCACCCACAATGGAAGTTGGGATGGCCATGAGCACGTTCAAAGTGGAACTTAGGGAGCCCAGGAAAAGGTAACAAACGATGGACGTCAAAAGGGCCGAAAGGATAAGCACAAAAATAAGTTCCGAAACCGACTCGCGAATAAATCTGGTCCCGTCTGTGCGAACACCAAGCGAAATGCCTTTCGGTAAAACACTTTGAATCTCCGCTACTTTTTCCTTCACGAGGTCCGCAACCTGCACCGCGTTTGAGCCATGCTGCTTCATGATGCCAAGGCCAAGGGTGAAATTGCCGTTAAAACGGGAGTAACGGCGCACGTCGGCTAAACCTTCTTCCACCCTTGCTACATCTTTCAGCTGCAAGGTTCCAAAAATGGGACCGCCTCTTCGTTTGGTTACCAGAATTTTTTCAAAGTCAGAAACGCTGTGAGCCTCACCCCTAAGTCGCAGGTTCAGTTCGCGGGTTCTATTTTCAATGCGGCCCAAGGGAATTTCCACGTGCTCAGCGGCAATGGAATCTAAAATGTCCGTAGCCGTAAGTTGGTATTGATTTAATTTTGGTAACGACACCCAAATTCTAAGATTGGGATCAACGTAACCACCAAGGCCAATATCCCCGACCCCACGTACGGTTGCAAACTGGTCATAGAGAACATCCCGTGCGTAACGCATGAGCTGGCTTGGTGGGATATTTTTATCTCCGCTTACGGTGAGCCAAAGTATGGGCTGGTCTTCAGGATTAGTTTTTCTAAGGGTTACGGGATCAAGATTTACCGGGAAAAGCGGCTGCGCTTGAGCTAAACGGCTTTGAATCTCAAGTAGGGCGGCGTCGATATCATAGGAGGCTTCAAATTCAACGCTCACGGAGGCTGAACTTTGGCGAGCGGTGGAGTTTACGCTACGAATGCCTTGGATTCCCATGACGGCATCTTCAATGACGTCGATCACCTGATTCTCCATGACCTCAGGCGATGCGCCATTAAGGCCCGTGCTGATACTTACGACTGGAAAGTTTACGTCGGGAAGTTGGCTTACGCCTAATTTCGTAAAACAAATGGCGCCGAAAATTATCAGCGCTGCCATGAGCATCCACGCAAAAACTGGCCGCCGAATGGAGATTTCCGAAAGACTCATAACGTAAGATCACTTTCTTCTCGTCTTTCAAACTTTGCAAAAACACTATAGGCGCAAGGTACGACAAAGAGCGTGAGCAGCGTTGAAATCAAAACGCCACCAATGAGGCAGACGGCCATGGGAATTCTAGTTTCGGCACCGGGGCCAAAGGCCAGGGCCGCCGGGATAGCGCCTGCAATTGTAGCAATGGATGTCATGAGGATGGGCCTTAACCTTACGGGGCAAGCTTCAAGGAGGGCTGCTCTCACGTCACCGCCATGGCTGCGGCATTGATTGGTGAAATCAACCAAAAGAATTGAGTTCTTTTTTACAATGCCCATGAGCAGAATTAACCCAATCATGCTGAAAAGATTCAGTGACTGGTGCGTTAAGAAAAGCGCCACGAATGCTCCCGAAAGGCTAAAGGGCAACGCAAGCAGAACAGTTACCGGATGAATAAAGCTATTGAACTGCGAAGCCAGCACCATATAGGAAACTAAAATTCCTAAAAGCAGCGCAAAAATAAGGCTTGAGAAGGACTCCTTAAAGGTCTCTGCACTCCCCGTAAATGAGATATGATACCCCTTAGGCAAAACTTGAACGCCAATTTCTTTTATTTTTTCAAGGACGCTCTGCTGGGACTGATTCACGGCAACGCCAGCATAAATGGGAAACGCACGCTCTCGATTAAACCGTGAAATCATTTGTAAGGTGGGGCGCTCTTCAACTTTTACCAGGCGTCTCAGCGGCACCAGTTCACCCGCGGTGCCGCGATTGGTTCTGACATAAATTTTATTGAGATCCGCTGCTTCATCGTGATCGCTCGGTTCGGAGCGAACCCTAATATCGTAGCGATGGCCATCCTTTGGGTATTGGGTGCTTGAAGTGAAAATCTGGCCACCAATGAGGGTGCTGATTTCTGAGCCTATATTTGAGAGGGACACGCCATGGGAGGCGAGCAAGTCGCGATCGGGAAGAATTTGAACTTCGGGCATGCCGTCTTGATAATCAGTATTAAGGTCAGTGACTAATCCCGTGGCTTGGACCTGGCGCATAATTTCTTTTGAAAGAATTACGAGCTTATTCCAGTCGGGACCCTGCACCGTGAACTCAATAGGAAAACCCTTAGACGCGCTAAAGCCCGACAGAGAAAGGTCTTGAGCAAAAATTTTATCTTGGGGCAAAAGAGTTTTCAGTTCCTCTCGCGTGCGATCCATGATTTGGCGCTGCGTAAGTTTACGGGACTTAGCTTCCTTAAGCGTAATGTAGATTTGCCCGGTGTTGGTGATGTCTTGGCCAAGGTAATTACCAATGGTTGTGTAAACTTCAAGGACTTCGGGCTGGCGGGCTAAATAGACTTCAGCCTTTTTGAAGTCTTCATTGGTAGCCATAAGTGAAGTTCCTACGGGCGTTTGTAGAGTCATCAGGAACAAAGATTGGTCTTGTTCGGGGATAAGTTCTTTTCTTAGAAATCCTACGAGTGCCAATGAACCTAGGAAAAATACTAATGCGCAAAGCAGGACCGGGCCTCGCAGATTTAAAATCCACTCGAGGCTGTTACGGTATTTATCCGCCAAAAAAGCCATGAAGCGGTCAATTTTAGCCATAAACCGGTTGGCGTTTTCTCCATGGTTTACCTTGAGAAACTGCGCGCAGCGCATAGGCGTAAGCGTAAGGGCTTCTAGCAAAGATAAAAACACCGCCACCGTAACCGTGATGCCATACTGATAAAAAAACTTGCCGATAATTCCCTTCATAAAAATCACAGGAACAAAAATGGCAGCGATGGCGAGCGTTGCGGCCAGGGCCGCAAACGTGATTTCCTCTGAGCCCCTTAGGGCTGCGGTGACTTTGTCTTCGCCACCTTCGGCGTGCCTGACGATGTTCTCTAACATCATGATGGCGTCGTCCACGACGATGCCAATGGCTAGGCTTAAACCCAGTAAAGTAAAGGTATTTAAAGTAAATCCAAAAAAGTAGAGGGCCACAAAAGTTCCGATGATGGAAGTCGGGATCGCCAAAAGCACATTTATGGTTGAGGACAGGGAGCCTAGGAAGAGAAAACAAACAATGGAAGTGAAGATGGCGGCGAGCAGAAGGGTGAAGTTCAGTTCCGAAATAGATTCTTCAATATATTTTGTTGTATCAAGTTGAACGTTAAGGGACATGCCAACTGGCAGGGAAGCGCGAACCTTCTCAACTTTGGCGCGCACTTCGCGTGCTACTTCAACGGCGTTTGCCCCTCGCTGTTTGATGATGCCCAGCCCCACGGCAGGTTTGCCGTTGTAGCGCGAGATGGCCCGCACATCGGTTAGCCCTTCTTCAATACGGGCGACTTGGTGAAGCTGAAGCGGAATATAGTTCGGAGCCCCGCCGCGTTGATTGATGCGGATTTTTCCGAACTGTTCAGGGTTAAGGGCTTCACCTAAGAGGCGAACGTTAATTTCATTTTTATCGTTCTCAATGCGGCCAGCCGGTTCTTCAAGCTGCTCTCCCTCAATGGAGGCCGTAATGTCCTGTGCGGTAAAGGCGTAGCGGTAAAGTTTTTTCTCAGAAAGCCACACTCGCAAATTAGGATCAACGTAACCGCCAAAAAGCACGCTGCCTACGCCCTTAATAATGGAGAACTGGTTTTTTAGGGTATTTCTCGCATAAATCATTTGCTGATAAAGCGGCATTCGCCCATCACTTGTGAGCATGATCCAAAGGATGGGTTGATCCTCCGGATTGGTTTTTGTGATGACGGGTGGGTCAAGCTTACTGGGCAGCCTCCTTTGCGTTTGCGAAACTCTGGTTTGCACCTCCTGAAGGGCCACATCAATATTACGATCAAGATCAAACTCAACGGTGATGTTGGCTGAGCCCTGGCTTGAGGTAGATGCGACACTTCGTATGCCTTCAATGCCCATGACGGCGTCTTCCACGCGGTCTACCACGTCACTTTCCATAATTTCTGGGGCAGCGTTATTTAGGGTAAGGCCAATGTTGATGACGGGAAAATCCACATCGGGTAATTGGCTAATGCCCATTCTAAAGAAAGAAATTCCGCCAAAAACAATAAGCCCCACCATGATCATCCAAGCAAAAACTGGTTTTTTAATGGAGAGGGCCGAGAGACTCATCATTTCACCTGGGTGCTTTCAATGAAAATTTCTGGTCGCTGGGAAGTGGCGGCCTGAAGCTTCACGTAATCTGAGATTAGGAAATACTGCTGCCTTGCCCATGTGCGTTTAGCACTCTGCCATGTGGTCAGCGCCTGGAGAACTTCGAGGTTGGTGACTAGACCATTGCGATAATCCTTAAGCTCCGTTTGATAATTTTTTTGGGAGAGCTCGGCCGTCGCAAAAAGTTTTTCTGATTGTTTCTGATTGGCCTTAAAGCTGTGGAAAAACTGTTTCACCTCTTGTTCCGCAAGCCTTCTGGTTTGCGAAAGCAGGAGTTGATACTGACGGCTCACGGAGACGGCTTGCCGAATCTGGGATTGCACCGCACCCCCCTGGAAGATCGGCATGGTGAGGGTAAGGCTAAAATCCCAGTGCACATCTTTTTGCACACCGGGCCTTAGAAAATAATAGTTTCCCATGAGATCGACTGAAGGGAAGTGAAGCCCCTTGGCCAGCGAGATCCCTTCCTCAAAAGTAGTGACGTTGGTCTGCGCACTTTTAATATCGGAGCGCTGCTCAAGCTTACTGAGATAACTGGCAAGCGCTTCATCCTTGGGCACAGTTTTAATTTCATTCTCAATCGGTGCTTCGGCATCTGCGCCCGTAAGAAAAGCTAGAATCTCTTTTGCGATATTCAATTGGCCACGGATGTTTTCCAGCTGAGCCTCGGTAGCCGCAATATTGGCCCGTTGGGTATACACCTCACTCATGCGGGAGCGGCCAATGCGCGTAAAGCCTTCTAGTTCTTTTAAACGTTTTTGATTTAATGAAATTTCGTTTCGGTAATTTTCCTCATCGGATTGCAAAGTGAGGACGTTATAAAAGGCAGTGGCCGTGTCGTAAAAAAGCTGCCGTGCGGCGTCTTGGAGGGCAAATTTCTGAAACGAGGTTTGGCTCCCCCTCTGACTTAATGCCGCAAAATCCCGCAGGCCTCGGAACAGGGGCTGCACCGCAGTGAGCTTTACGGTGTTTTGGGTGGCCGGAAAAATATTTGCGCCCGTAACATTACTGGGCTTCTGTTGCTTAAAGAGCATGGCGGAGCCCGTGAGATTAGGCATAAGGGAACCTAAGGCCTGATTTTCTAACTCATGGGCCTGAAGCAAAAGTTCATCGGCAATGCCAATTTTTTCGCTGCGTTTGAGCGCTTGTTCGTAACACTCCTCTAGAGCGCGGGGGTGGGGTGAAGCAAGGCCTAGACTGACCAAAAATAAACTAAGTAAAGCAGGGGCACTCGCCAGGTAAAGGGAGAAATTTCGCGGCAAAATACGGGCCTCCTCGAATCCGGTGAAAACCCGTTAAGTATACTGAATGATTTGCATGATATGCTGCGTTACCTTGAAATAATTACGACCCCTTTAAATCAAAGTTGTGATGCAGTGCAAAAAAACATCCGGACTATTTTGCCCACTTAGCCCGGGAGCTAAAATTGCCGAAAACTAGGTTATGAAGTCCTCCGGAAAGTCAGCCCACATATTGATCGCATTTTTCCTAAGCGGAGTGTCAGCCCTAATTTACGAAATGACCTGGCTTAAACAGATTCAGTTGGTGATGGGCCACTCCATTTATGCCCTCGGTACTACAGTTGCTGCGTATTTGGGCGGCCTTGCGGTGGGGGCGCTCTGTGCGGGACGCATTACAAATTCATTTCAAGGGCCTAAGCGCGCCTTTAAGAGTTTAAGGTTTTATACCTTAGCCGAGATCTTTATTGGGGTTTATGGTTTGTTTTTTCCGTTCCTGCTAAAGGCGGGAGTGCTTCCCTACCAGTGGATTTTAAAGGCCTCAGGCGGGCCGCTTGCGTTAGTGATCCCCCTGCAAATCATTTGGTGTGCAAGCCTGGTTTTCATTCCCACTTTTCTCATGGGAACCACCCTTCCGCTTCTGTCCAACGTTTTAGGACTGCGCCATTTGCCATTGCTCTATGGAACCAATGCGTTTGGCGGAGCGATTGGCGTTTTACTCACAGGGTTTTTCCTCCTGCCAAATTTCGGCCAGGGCAAATCCCTTTTGGCAGCGGCTTGTATTAATTTTCTAGCCGTGCTGGTCCTTGCTTTTTACCAATGGGAAGTAGGTGCTACGGAAACCAAGACGCAGTCCGAGGAGACGCCTTTTGAAAAGCAAACGCCTAGCGTCTGGTCGTTGTCCCGGCGATCTTTTTCGGCGCACACTTTTGCGTTAGCCATGCTTTTTGTTTCTGGCTTCTGTGCCATGACGGCGCAAGTGCTTTGGAACCGGATGGCCGCTCTGGTGTATGGCTCTTCGGTCTACATATTTCCTCTCGTAACCTTTTGCATTCTTAGTGGCGTAGCCCTAGGCGGAATTCTAACGCAAAAATTTTATAAAAATAAAACTGATTTATATCTTGCACCCCTTATCGCTGGTTGCCTTTTTCTCCTAAGCACCTTTGCCTTGAGTCGCATGCCGCAATTAGTTTTAGAATTGCATTCCCATTTCAGCGCGGTTGGCTTTTGGGCCTGGACGGCTTTTGAAATTTTTACGCTCACTTCAGCGCTATTGCCTGCCTGCGTTTCCCTTGGAATGCTTTATCCGCTAGTGTTCTTAGAAATTTCAAAATCCCAGTCCCATAATGAGGCCCATACTTCTGCATTAGTGGGCGTAGGTACCGTGGTTAACCTTCTGGGCGTGATCGTTGGCGTTCTTTTAGGTGCATTCATCCTTTTGCCCAAACTAGGGCTTGATCGCCTCATTGAACTCAATTTCATGCTGCTCTTTTTTCTAAGCCTTTTTGGTTTTGCTAAAGTCATTCGAGAAAAAAATAGTTTTGCTTCACTGCAGAGTCTAAAGGCAGTTGGGTTAGCTTTTAGTGTGGCCTTTTTTCTCTTCATTCCAAGAATTGATTGGTCATTGCTTACGAGCGGATATTTCTACAATCGATTTCCGAAACTCTCACAAGAGCAGCTCAGGGATTATGGTTTCTTAGGCGTAGGTGACCTCTCCCTCGTGCGCCCGCAAACTGTTTTGGCCCACCAAGATGACCCCCATGCCACCGTAAGTATTCATGCCGCGGGCATTAACCAGACGGACATTGCGTTTAAAATTAACGGTAAGGTTGATGGCAATAATTCATCTGATCTTAAAACTACTCGTTTCGTGTCGTTGCTTCCAGCCCTGGTGCGCACTGATTATACTTCAGCCTTAACGGTGGGGCTGGGCGTGGGCTCGACCGTGAGTGAAACGTTAAGGTTTCCCTTGCTTAGAGAAACTCACGTGGTTGAGCTTTCGGCGGCCATGATTGAATTTGCAAAAGCCTATTTTCCTGACATCAACGGAAAGGCTTGGCGTAGTCCAAAGTTCAAAGTGATTCAGCGAGATGGGCGGGATTATCTTCAAAATTCTGGCCGTCAGTATGACCTTATTGTTTCAGAGCCGTCCAACCCTTGGGTAGAAGGTGTCTCTAGCTTATTTACGACGGAGTACTACGAATCGGTGGCGGCGAGGCTCACGGAGCGTGGAGTTGCTTCCCTCTGGTTCCATACCTACGGTTTAGATTGTATTGCGGTGCAAAGTGTTTTGGCTTCGGTGGCTGCAGTGTTTCCGTCCGTCAGGGTATTTGCGGTGGATACGGATCTCTATATCCTTGCGGCTAAAAATCGCGATGGACTTCGCTTTCAGGCCTTGCCGGAAAATTTAGCGTTCATGCGCGAAGACTTACTGCATATCGGAGCGGGCCTTGATGTGCGGGGTGATGTGACGGGAGAGAACTACCGGAAGTTTTTTAAACAAACTCTTGTTATGGGCGACGAGAACTTTCAAAAGATCGTAAGTCACGCAGTGGCTAATACCGATGATAATGGACTGCTAGAATTTCGTTCCGGAAAAACATTTTTCCAAAAAATTTCCTGCAAGTATTTTTTACCAAGTGAAACGGCGGAGAGAACGGGTCAGATTGACCAATACCTCGCAGAAATGGGATTTGATTTGGCTGCCGAAGCGGCCGGTCGAGGACTTGCCTCGGATAAAAAATAGGCGAGAATTGCGTATTAATTCGCAATATATTTCATGTCGTTTTGGTTAAAATATTCTTAGGTAATTAGCCAAATGCAAATGACGATTTATCTGCGTCTTTCACCTAGCGCGCCTGGGCAATCCTCAAAAAGCACACCCACTATTTTTAGGACCAAGCTTCCTCGGTTGGCGTTGGAAACGCTGGCTGCAAGCGCAGCGAGGGTATAGGTGCTCACGGAGTGAGGCACATTTAAAAAAGTACCGTTGGCAAACCTGCTCAATAACGTGAGGCTCTCTGGTCTTCTAAAAGCAATAAGCCCCGCAATCATGGCATAAGCTTTGGTAAGGTGTTCATCCGTTGGAAATGCAAAAAGCCTGCGAAATTCGTCTTCGTACGCCGGTAACAAAAGCAGGTAAGCCTCACGTATGCGTTTTTTCAGTAACGCCGACTCCTTTGGTTCCGCTAAAATCGTATTGAGCGCTCGGACCACGGTTTCAAGATCAGGGGACGGAGCGTTTCTCTGATTAAAAAGAGAAGGGGCAAGAATCCTTACTAACGACCTAGCACTAGCAATTCTCAGGGAAAGCATTTCGGGATCTTGCTGGGCAAGAATTTCAAGGCGGGGATCATCTTCTACGAGGCCAGTTCCGCCAAGGGCATAGGCCGCGGCTTTTCTAACGGAGGATTTTTCTAAAGGGTTTCGTAATGCAAATCTTGCATCCTGCCTTAGATTGCTTTCTTCCTGTTGGGTGGTTCCCAAAAATGAGCTATCTGCCAGGGCGTAGAACGCACATTCGCGCACTCGGAATTGTTTGTGGCTTAGCATTTCAAAAAGTTTAGGTTTGAGGTCCTGAAGAGTCCTAGAGAATTCTACGCGGATGCTTTCATCCACTAAGACCGAGCCGCGGATGGCCCGCTGCATGACCTGCACAACATCGGGGAAAACATCCAGTAACCCCGTTAACGCCCGATCGGGTTGGGCTAAGATTTTTAATTGTATAATTTGTGGCAAATTCAAAGCAATAATAGCTTGGCCCGAGCGATTTCTTGCGGGCAATCCTGCGCTTGCATCCGTCGGCGCAACGCTTGAATAAGTTCTTTCCGAGGCGGCGAGGACATAAGTGTGTGCCCTTAACCTCTCCCCAAGTGGATGTTGATCAGCGTCCGGTGCCTCGGCAGCAGCCACTCGAAAATATTCCTCGGTAAGAGCACGTTCGAGGTAATCGGTGGGTATGGCAAAAGCCAAATGAGAGAAACTTAGCAAAATGATGGGCAAAACTAACGTTTTCATGGTGGCACTCAACTAACATCGTTTAGTTTGCCCTTCAATGAAAGCTTTGGCGTCTAGGGTAAATTTAGACTACAAATTTACTCTAACCACACGACGAACAATCTTCTTCCTTAAGCGCCGCTTCGAATTCAATTTGAATCGTTGAATGTTTAATGTGAAACCGATCCCTGAGATGGTTTTTCACGGATTTTAGGAAGGACTGATAATGGTCCTGGGGTAGGGCCTTTTTGAGAACCAAGTGGGTAGTCAGGAGAGCACCCTCACTTGGGGTCAGGTGCCAGATGTGGAGATCATGGACTTCTTTAATATCCGGAAAGGCTTTAAGGTCGCTTAGGACAGCCGATAAAGAGATGTTTTTTGGGGTGGATTCCATCAAAATCCCGACGGATTCTTTAAGCAGCCCCCAGCTGCTGGTCACCGTGAGGGCTAAAATCACTAAGGATGCGATGCTATCGATGACCCAGAGCCCGGTAAAGTACATGGCTACGCCAGCAATGAGGGCGATGACACTACCTAGGATGTCCATCATGAGGTGGAGGTAAGCTGCCCTAAGGTTGATGTTACCAGGGGTATGGTGGTGATTGGTGGTTTCAGAATGGTGATCATGGTCATGATTTTCATGATCGTGAGGGTTCCCGTGGGAGTGGTGAGCATGGGGCCTTAGGCCTAAGACGCTGAGAACATTTGCGAACAATCCAAGTCCCGCGATGGCTGTCATGGGTAGGGTTGCAACCACGCTTGGCTCCCTTAATCTTACGAGTGCTTCAAAAACTAAGCCTATGGCCAAAACCCAAAGAATGACCGTGTTAATGAGCGCCGCAAGAACTTCGGCCCTGGCATAACCATAGGTTTTAGAAGCATCCTTTGCTTTAGCGGCTAATTTAAGGGCAAAAAAGCTCAGCCCTAGCGCAAAAACATCGGAAAACATGTGGGCGGCATCGGACAAAAGCGCAAGGCTTTGGGTCGCAAAACCACCAATCAATTCGACCCCAAAAAAAATGAGATTCAGCACAAACGCGAAACCTAGGGCCCGGGACTGGGCACTTCGCAGATCCAAATTAGGAATTTCCTGGGATTGGGAATGATGATTCACTTTAAAATCATTAGGCCTAGGAAATTTACCGTCAATCAAAGGATGAAATAAATCTATCCGATGGTGGGAGGAGTGCCGGAACCTGAACCGGAGGAAGAAACGGGGCCAATGGTGCCACCACCACCTGCTGAATAACCTGCCTTATGGCGGTGAATGATGAGTCCGTGGGTAGGATCGTAGGGAGAAACGCCTACAGTAACCCGATCGCCCACGATGACTCGGATATTGTATTTACGCATCTTGCCAGAGATTTTTGCGTTAATGATGTGAGCGTTCTCAAGCTTGACGGTGTAATTGCCGCCCGCCAAGGCATCAATAACCACTCCTTCAATTTGTGCAAGATCGTCTTTGGCCATGTAAATCGTGTCTCCTCAGGAATAAGAGATCACCTATCACTTGAAATGCGCGAATGCCAAGGTGAATTGTGGAGGGGAGCGCGTGGGAGTGAATGGTAAACCCTTGGCTCAACTCTCTCATCCCTTGCTCCGAAAATCTCCTCAGGTTAAGCACGGGACATGGACGGCGCATCGCATAAAATAAATTCTATTTGGGCACCCTTTCAGGTCATTGAATGTTCTTCGACGGGCGAAAAGCCTGCGCCGTTACCTAAGCCGCGGGCCGTTCACACTCGGGAGGGGATGGGAGATCGCATGCGTTCGGCGGCGTTTGCGGAGCGGCAGGCGGTATTAGCTTTCTCTTGGGCAGCTGAAAATTTTGTAGATGCGCCAAAGGAACTTCGAGATGACTGGAGAAACCTGGCAAAAGATGAAGCTCGGCATTGTGAACTGATTTTAAATCGGATGATGGAGCTTGGTATTCCCGTCGATGAGCGTCCGGTGAACAATCGTCTCCTTTTATCACTGACTTCTTGCGAGACGGCTGAGAAGTTTACGCACTTCATTGCTAACTCTGAAGAAAGGGGCCGGCAGGCAGGAATTCTTTTTGCGAATGCGGTGCAAGAGTATGATCCGGTCACGGCAGAAATTTTTAGAAAAATCTGTGATGAGGAAGTGGATCATATTTCATTGGCGCTAAAATTTTTTCCGCGGGCGCCAGTTTCAGACTCGCCGTTCGGTCGGCTGGCTCCATGAAAAAAAGCCGAGTTCTCTTTATTGGGACCGTGTGGCCTGAGCCTGAGTCCTCGGCAGCGGGCCTTCGGACTCTAAGCCTTTTAAATGCTTTCGCACGGGAAGGATGGGAGATTCATTTTGTTTCACCATCGGTGGAGAACCAGTTTTCTGAGAGGCTTAAAAGCCTAGGCGTTGGAATTTTTCCCGTGGGTGCAAACGACTCAAAATTTGATGCCTATGTTTCTGAGTTAAAGCCTGATGTGGTGTTATTTGATCGTTTTATTATGGAAGAACAGTTTAGCTGGCGGGTGAGGGGGGCTAGCTCAGATACACTTTTGGTTCTAGATACCAGTGACTTGCATTTTTTACGGCGGGCTCGGCAGAAGGCTTTAGCTGGCGGCGAAGCCTTGGAAAAAATTTTTAACGCGGAACTGGATTTTTTATCGCCGGGCGGCCCTGGGCATGAGGACGCCCTTAGGGAAGTGGGATCGATTTATCGCAGTGATTTAACGCTCGTGATTTCTAGTTTTGAACTGAAGCTTTTAACGGAAAACTTTGGCGTTCCACCGGCGCTTTTGCTCCATTTGCCATTTTTTATGAAGCAGGAAGATCCTTCATCACTGCCAAGTTTTCAGGAACGAAATCATTTTATTTCCATCGGAAATTTTCGGCATGCACCAAATGCGGACGGCATTCAGTGGCTAAAAAATAAAATTTGGCCAAAAATTTCCGCTCGGCTCCCCGGAGTTGAAGCGCATATTTATGGTGCCTATCCCTCCCGCGAAATGATGGCCCTTCATGATCCGTCACTATTGTTTTTTGTGAAAGGCCATGCCGAAAGCTCCCTTCAGACTTTAAAAAAATACCGAGTAAACCTGGCGGCACTGAGGTTTGGGGCGGGGATAAAGGGTAAAATTGCAGAAGCGTGGTGTACCGGTACACCGACGGTGACTACACCCATTGGTGCTGAAGGTATGGTGGGGAGCTCAAAGGTTTTTGCGGGTGAGGTGGCGAGCACCGAAGAGGATTTTTCGCGTTCGTGCGCTGATTTGTATTTAGATCAAACTCGTTGGGCCTCGGTCCAGAATGCGGGATTTAATTCGGTGCGTGAATTGCTGGATGAAAAGAAGAATGCGGAACTTTTTTTAGATACGGTAAATTTGCATCTGAAAAATCGCACGGAACTAAGACGGAAAAACTTCGTGGGCCAAATGCTGCAACACCATGGCCATCAAAGTACAAAGTATTTTTCGAAATGGATCGAGGAGAAGAATCGGATTCGATGAGGAAAAGTTGAAATGTCGTTTAAGGCATTATAATGCCTTCCAAATTCTTAGGTACTCGCTGGAGGGCTGATGTTTTTATCTTATCGGTCGTTTGTTTTTATTTTAAGCCTTTTGCTCACTTCACTTCCGATGCTGTCGGGCCCTTTTGCGGCATCCGCCCTCGCTGAAGAGGAGGTTTTTTTATCCGATCCAGGCTCCGCCATTTTGATTTATCTGACGCTTACGGCCCCGGATGATCAATTTGACACCCTGAGGGAAATCAGGCGCCTGATTGCGGAAATGCCGGGGGAAAAAATTCGTATTTTAGACGCCGGTGCATCATCACCCCTTCCTCGTCATGCCTACGGGGTGGTGGTTGGGGTGGATCCAGAAATTTTAAGTGCGGCGCTGACCCGGTTGCAGCTGGTGAAACATATTACGGTGGAGGTCATTCCATCGATGGATCTCACCATGGTGGACATCACGCCAGATCAGACCGTGGCTGGCTTTACCCGGCAACTGAATGAGGAGCGCTTCCTGTTAAGGAAAGTAGCTTTGCTTTGGGAGGCGCAGCAGATTTTAAAGGCATCTCTTAGTCTTGCTACGCCTGGGGAAAAGCACGATCTCACGCAAGCCCTTGCAAATACGATCAGGGATTTAGAGGGGGCATTCAACGGTATTTACGAAACGGCCTACGCGGAGGCGCATGAAAAAGTATTTGTGCCGGATTTCATTGCCAATCGTGGCGATATAGTTAGCTCTGATTATGTTTATAATCTGGCCCGGGCATTGGTGCCAAATCACCCGCTTTTTCTGCGTTTTGGTCAGACGTTGGAAGCTGCCGAGCGTAAGGCTTTAAGATTGCTAGCGACGATCGGAACTAAGGAGAGCATTCGGGAAATATTCCTGGCGGCACCGGCCGGGCAGTATGTAGCTGCTGGATTTATGGCAGACGAAATACCCATGGGTGGAAATTTTTTAGATGCTTGGTTGGGACTACATTCTGACGCCATAACAGAAGCGGATTTTATGCCCTTAGAAGTTTATAGGCATAATGCAAGTGAAGAATGGTTTGGATTTCAACAGGGCTTTGTTTTTCGGGAGTTAAACATCGGCGGAAATCAGAGTCTTTGGCGTCGAGCTAAACATTTAAGTTCACTTTTTCTTGATGATTGGATTCGGTTTAGGCCCCTACCGTTCGTGCTGTTAGGAATGAGTCCAAACGCCGAAAATGAGAAAACAAAAATTCTTAAATTCATATACGAGAGTGAGATTGTAGTCGCACGGCAGATTGCACGGGAGAATGCCGTAGTGGATTCCCGTCGTCGTGAAAAGAGCCGGGATTTTGAGTATGTAAGAGGGAACGCGATCCTTACTTCAATGATCTTAACCCTGGCGGAATTTTCGCCAGGTGTATTCCGGAGGCATTTGCCTTTCGCAGAAACCAATTACTATAATAACATTTTAGATATCTTTATTGAGCTGGTTGGTTCTAGTCATTTGGCGCTCTATAACGAGGGGACTTATCACGCGGTACTGGATTCAGCGTTGGGTCTGGTTCGAAAGCTGAAGCGTCCAGGGCATAATTACGGGCCCGCAATAGATCAGAAAATCCTAAATCTTAATGATGTGATTTTACGTAAACTCATTGGCGCGTTCTCCTATGCAGGCGAAGGTAACCAGGCGACGAGCAGAATCTGTAATGCATTTTTAACCCCGCGGCCCCAGGACCTAGCGGATTTGGGAGAGCCGGCCCCAGCCTCCAACAAAAAGTATGATTAGTTCGTCCTTGAAATCAATATGAAATTGGCCTTTTTCTTTCTAAGGCCCTATCCCTCAGAAAATTTTAAGCGCTGATTTTGTCCACGGACCAAAAATGTTGGCTAAACCTTTAAGTGTTACAAATTAAAAGTATTTATGTTACTTGTTCCTTGTGACTTTACCCATGAATTTTAGGTGCTTTAGCTTTTTGCTATGGGCGTTGTTCCAGCTAGGGACGGGCGCGGCCCACGGGATCGCACGAATGCCAAACGAGTTCCCGCATTTTGCAGTCATCAATCAGACATACGAGCCGTTGCATCCTTTGGAAATTCATTTGAATGAGTACATTGAAAAAGAGTGGGCCGATTTTTTTCTAGCCCGACCGGGGCATAAATTTCGTCTCTCTATTTATCAATTCACGCGCGAAGGAGAAAAGGGATTTCGAGTTAAGATTAATTTCCAACACGAGGCGCTGGGTGAGTTTTGGGATATTATGTACAATTCTCCCACCACAAATCCTGAGGGACTTCTGGATTCCGAGTGGCTTGAAGGTAAAATTAAAACTTTATTTGCCAGGTCGTATTTGAGTCCGCAGGTCGCCGAAGCGTTGCAGGAGGTCTTTCCGAATACGGTTGGGGAGGAGATGGAACGCCTGCAAACCGAATTTAAAGAAATTGTAGTTCGGGGAAGTGTTAAGCAAGCAGAGGCCGAGATAGATTCCATACTTGCGCAGCTTGAACCCGTGATTTCAGCTTTACGGGAGAAGGCATTAGAAAAACGGGCGCAAAGCCAATTAGCCGGAAGGACGGGAATTCGGGTTCAGCTTCCGGAGCAGCTAGGCGGCAGCTATCGGGAAACGGCGAAAAATATTGATGAACAATTGCGCGATAATTTGCGTGAAGCCGAACGCCTTTTGCGCAGGGCCGTACTTACCGCTTTAAAAAATGACCGAAATCTTATGTACAGAAGGCCATATGATTCGGTGATTGTTCAACTTGCGGCTCTCACGGGGGCCTTCGTCATGTGGAAAGTCGTTCCTCCGAGTTTTATTGCTGCCTATATCGCAGCGGTAATGTTGAGTCGGCCGGTGGCTCACTTGATTGCGGGCGGGCCCGACAATGGTTATCACCGCAATCCGTATGTGGCGCAAATCATTCAGCGGCTTAGTGAAATGGGACTGCAAACTCCAGGGCGCTTCAAGCGCAAGGCATATGCAGATCAATTATTGAGGCAGATCCTCGAAATGAATTCAATTGACTTAAGGGTTTGTGATTCCGCGCTGGGGTCGGGTTCTTCTGACGAGGGCGCGATGCCTTTAGCGCTGGTAACCTTAGACTTAATAGAAGACCCCAAAAAAGCCCATCGTTAGACTAGGGCATTAATTTAACGAAGTTTCTAACGATGTTTTTATGCACTCTGCTTCAGACCGGAGCGGAGAGATTCGGAGGGTTCCGGCGTTTTCCCAGGCCGCTTCGTGTTCTAAGGGAAATTCCGCCCGCCTTTGCAGAATCGCGTTTAAATTTTCTGAGTTCAGTTGCTGCGCCATTCGGGTGAGGTTTTTTAAAAGGTTCTTCATGGCTTCGCGGTAGAGCTGATCTCGGAAAGCCAGCATGAGGTTTTCATCCCTAGGTGAACGCCTGCGGCGCAAATTCCAAGCCGGTAACAAATCCCGTTCGAGTCGGCTGATTTCCTGAAGGCTTTCCTCGGCGAATCGATTCATTTCTTGCAGGAGATCTGACCACTCTTTTTGACTCGGTCGTTCCCGCTCTGAACTCACGGTTGTTCCAAACACGCGTTCGACGCCATTGTGATCCACTTCAGCATTTAAAAACTGGCGAAGCGTTTTATCGAAACGTAGTGCACGCATGGAAATGGGATCAGACTCCATACTCTTTAGTGATTTCTGCCTTCGCAGTTCCGCCTGCCGTGCAACGACTTCTTTCCTGGCGCCAATGGTATTGTGAAGCACCCCGTACGCTTCGTTCGAGAGACCACGCAGACGCGCTAGCCTTTCAGTTTCACGGATTTCGGCGGCGGTGGGGCCACTGGATTCCTCTACTACTTCTCGATCAAGCGTGCGCCTGGATTCGCGGGGTTCGGTGTCGGTCGCGGTTTTAGTTTTAGTGTTCGTATTGGTGTTTGAATTTGTATTTGTGGATGTATCTGTATTTGTACCGGTGACGGTGGTCGTATCCGTAGCAGTACCCGGCTGGGTCGGGGTACTCGTCGCTTGTACAGGGGCCGGCATGACCACGGCAGGCGCAGCAATTTGCGGTAAAATATCTGACTTCAGCTGGTTGTTCTCAAACGCCTGCATTTCCGCCAAAATTTCTACTCGTTCTGCATCCGTGAGACTGTCGTCATCAATTGCGGTACGCAAAAGCATGCCTTGTTGCCGGCGGCCCCATTCATAAAATTCACGGCGCCTGCGTTCTCCACCAATGAAGGCGTAAAGCATGAGGTTACGGACGTCTTGGTACCTAGCCTTTTCCGAAACGGGTACACCTCCCGGGAGAACTTGGTTTTTTAGGGATTCTGGCTCACTATTTACCGACGTTGAGTCCACGATGGCTTGCTCGTTAGTGGGAAGGGTGATCCCCGTTCTTGCATGAAGTTCATGACTATCTAGGGTGAGGTGACCATCTCCGTTTGAATCCACCAAGGATGCACGAACTTCTGCGACCGGACCTCCATAGATTTCATTTATCATCTCGATGGTGAAGTTTGCCGAGGTGCCGCAAGTCGCCGCGAGGTCGCCCGCTTCATTTCTAAATCTTGCGAATGGAAAGTAGGGGTTCGTTTCCGTTTGTAGCCTAGTGGTACGGGGGGTTACGCTATGGTCATCTCGGCCGGAATAAACTGAAGTGCCGGATATGATGCCCGCCAGGTCACTTAGAGAAATTCCCCGACCGGGTTCCGCAACGATGGCGCTAAGGTTGCGACTTAATCTACGGAAACCTGCTTCTTCGAGCTTGTAGGTAATGGGTCTTAGCCGTTCGGATGGTACGGGTATGTTTTTTCCGTTGCTTACGTGATCGTTTATGATTTCGTAGGACGATCTGTATTCAACGCCAGAGACGCCTGGATTATTGACGCGAATGGCGTAATCGCGCCAACGTCTGGTTCTAAGGACTTCGTAGTTTTCTGGATACAATGGTGCCCGTACCCCGGATGGGTACACGGCGGTAACCTGGAGGTTAAGTAGTTCTCCGTGATCGGGAGCTACCAGAAGGCCAATGCCTGCGTTATTCAAAATGGTGGGTGCATTTTCGTGAGTGTTCACGCGGACCGTGCCGTTAACCGATTCCGTGGCGCTGGATGCGGGTACGACTTCAACGGCGCTCTGATTTTCAAAACTGGGGTAATCTCCGACGTGATAATAGGTAGGCAAATCGCTTGAGTTTACGGCGGAAACATCAAAACTTGGTTCCGTTGGTGTGCCTGGTGCGTCGGCTGCAACATTATGGCTTGGGTTGTTCAAACCAAAAAAAGAGTTGCGGCCGCGACCGCGACCGTTGTCCTGCGCTTCCGATCTTCGCCTTGACCTAGAAGAAGTTCGGCTTGAAGAATCATAACGTTCATAGCTTTCGGACTCGTTACTACTTTCTTCCGAGCCGCTTTCTGCACTGAAATTCCCCTCCGGTAAGTAACGCCTTAGATTGTACGCAAATACTTCTAAACGATTTCGAATTTGCTGATGAATACCCATATCGAATCTTGAATAATCTAAAGAGTGGAGCAAATTTCCCGTAGCGCCGAGGGCGCCCAAAATTCCTAAGGCCGCGATGGTATTTTTCGCTCTTCTCACCAGCTTGCTGCGGCGGTCCGTGTTGAGTTCCCTAATTTGTGTGCGCCTTTTAGTTTCGACAAGCTTGCGCCAGTGATTTATGTCACCGTGCGCATGCATTTCATGAATGAGAAATGCAAGGTCAGTTGGGTCGTTGTTTGACAACCGACTTATGTTTTGCGTAGCGACAAAAAGGGAAGTGACAAGTTCATTTCCTTGGATGGTTCGGGCTTTAGTGAGGCCATTAAATATTCCATCACGAGAAAAATTTCCCGACTCTGAAGCTCGTAATAAATTTATATTATTTAGCCCGTGGTTAAATACTTCAGGCAGGGTAAGTAGCACGGCAGCCGCTTCTTCGAGCTTTTCAAAGGAAGTAGGCTTCGTCCGATGCATGACAAGATTTCTTACGGAACTATAGGCCCGAGTAGTGCAATGTTTAAATTCGGGTGATTGTGCCCAGGACAAAAACCGATCAGGAGTCATGTCATGCCAAGGTTGCCCGGTAAAGTTGATGTCGATTCGTTGAAGGTCGGCCTCGGCTCGATGGAGAAATGCTCGCAGGTTTTGAACTAGCTGTCTCTCGGTGGAGCGACGCCAACTGGCGAGTGCACGCTTCAGCTCCCTTGCGTCATCCTTTGGATGGGGCCGCTGGCGCGTCCGGCCCGCCTGACCCAAGGGTTTGGGCTTTCTATTTTCCTCAAGGGCTACGCGCGCGCGAATACGCCCTTCTTGGATGAGGGTAGCGGTATCAAACGGATCTGTATTCTCCGTATCGAAAGTCGCTTGCCGTTCTTCCGCAAAGCGACGGGCTTGTTCCGGCGGAGTTAAAGGAAGGTCACCTTCGGGCTGTGGGGTTCGTAGGTGAAGTGTTGTTAAAGTTCTTAAGGGTGCGGCAAGTGGGTCAAAGTTTAAGCCCTGTTGCTCAAGCCTAGTGATCGCCCGATGCATATGCGCGCTCCAAAAATCTCTTCTTCCATTAATAGTTTCTGAGTCTTGAGCTTTAAAGGCGTCAAGACTCATGTACTTGGAGATGTCGACCGGACCCGAAGACTGAGTCGGAACTGGATTCGGACTTACTGCAGTATGCGATTGCTTACTTAGAAAACCGATTACCGCATGGACATCCAGTGGAGTTATTTCACGACCTAACCATGCGCCGTCCCGGGTAAGTTCTGGCCTGAGCAACTGAAGGGATCTTTGGGCGTCCCCTAATTCATCTAGGCTCTTGTTATCAATTCTAATGTCGAAAAGATTTGGGTGTAAGGCCGCTTTAATCGAATGGACGGCCTCGAGGAACCTTTGTAATGTTTCAGGAGTGTAAAGGAAATTGTGTGGGCCTAGCGGAGTGAAAAAGTCTGCGAGATTCCTCACGCTGTTTGCCATCTCGTCAATTTTTGCGTTGTCCACTGCGTCCATCAGTGTAGTGAGTTCCAATTCTTGCTGAGCGATGATTTGCCGTTGCACCATCGGCGGAAAGAGGCTTAATGCGAAACCTTTGCGAACGAAGCGGCTAAGGTGGTCGTGCAGCACGATTCTATTTTTAGGTTCAGGGATCTGATCCGCATGTCTAGCCATGTACTCATATACCGGGAGGAGCTCACCATTAAACGATACCGGGGAATCTTCTAAATAGAGCGGACCGATTCTTTCCAGGAGCGGTGGATAATTAAATGCCCATCGCAAGAAATACCCGGGTTGGCTGAAAATTCCTAACTTCCGAGCATCCGGGTTTTCAAAATAGTGAACAATGCGTTCAACTAATTGTGGGTCTCGTCTAAGAAGTTCCGGTAGTTCGGTGAATCCGAATTCAGCACTTTGGTTAGTGTCGCCAAACCCACTGTACCAGTTAGAGAAATTTTTTCTGAGTCCGTCGTTAATAGCTTCGTTAAAGTGCCTGGTGTAATAAGCTCGGTAAGGGCTGCGCAATGGAACTGGCAGGGTAGAAAGTATAGCGTAGAGTTCATTACTTCTTTTGATGCGCGTCTTACGATCCCTGGGTATAGGCCACCAGTGTTGAAGGAGTGCAGGGTTACGCTGAATGGCACCGATAAATTCCGAGGCATTGGTCAGAGTGCTTACAACTCCCTCCGGAAGTCGTGAAGCCCTGCGGTGAAATTGCGGGTCATCCCAAGTGGCGTTAGGAACCATGGCTTGCGGATCGACGGTGTGATCGGACTGGAAGCGATGAGCTAGCGCAGAGATCACTTGCGATACCGTGGGTGGTGGCAATACCGCTGGCGTAGTCGTTCGGGGGGGAGTGGAAGGCGTACTTGTGCGCGGAACTCCCTGAGCTAAACGCGCGGAGAACCCTGACACCATGAGAAAACAAAGTAGCACTTTCAGGATGGCCAATGACGGCTTAGGTTTTTGGACGAAATCATAAAACTTCACGATTGTTCTTCGGGGTTTAGGTGAAGAAAACGCAGATGAAATACTTGCCGCGATTTTTCGTGAAAGATATGATGTCGGCAGTAATTACCTAGGTTGTTACCGAGAATGAAATCTCGTGCACCATCGGCGCACGGTGAGTTAAATGATACTAAATACCGCGCACTTAACGATGAATTCGCATACTTTCTAAGAAAAGCTCCTGAATACGATTTTCCAAAATCCGAATAGCGCTTTCGTAATCTTCATTGCCTGTAAATACCAAACGCAGGTTCATTGCGGCGTGCTGGTTTAGAATCATTCCACCCGTAAGGGAGATTCCGCCCCAAAGGGTGTGCCAGGCCGGTAAACCCACTGCCCCGAGTAAGGCATTTAGAGGGTAAAAAACCGCCACTCCGGCGGCAGCTACCAGGCCATTTCGCAGATGTTCTTTTTTACGCTCCGAATAAATACGTTTGATTTCTTTTAGAAACAATTCATTCCGCGCAAGAAGTCGGTCATAAAAGAACGAAGGGTTTTTTTCCCTAAGCGAATGTTCCTCAGACGACGCAGGGCTTGATAAGAATGGTGCCGAGGCTAAGTATGTAAAGCCATTTTCAATAATCTGTTCCCGTTCCTCCGCACCTTGCGTACGCGTGACGGTAATTTTTAACGGTCGGTAAAATGCGTAATCAAGATACTTCGTACTTTGCCTTCGGGCGAGCCTGGTTCGAATTTCAACCTTCACATCGTTTGCGGAAATCGCCAAGGCCGTGTGGGCATGGTGAAGCTTACGGAAATAACTATCAATGAGAAATTCGATGTCGGGATCGGTGGAGTTTAAAATAGCGTCTGGGATCTCTAGCGTGCCGACCAGAAGTTTAGGTTCGCCGTAAATCGTGCCAATCATCTCGGGATTTGCCTGCATTTGTGGGGTGGGACCCCAAGAATCAAAAGTATGCAAAATCAAATCTATGTTTTTGCCTCGCCATTTCACGCGCAGGGTGGTCGGTGAATTGTAATAGTGGAAATCTAAAAGTTCCACTTCTAGGTCCGCCGATAGGAGTTGAGAGAGTTTACCTTGATAATTTTTATCTAAGGCAGGTCCTAGATTTCGATGGGTACTTTGCTGAATTTCCTTTCTGACGTCATAGGTTTCGCCCGTAACCTGGAACGCCCAGGCGCCAGCTTCCGCAAAAATATTTTTCCAGTAATAACCCCATTCACCGCGGGCATTCCGGCCTTGAACCCTAAGTTCTCGAGCGGCGTTTCCTTCACCGGTAATTTCAATGCCTAGGTTGGTTGTAATGAAAGCACCAGCTTCCAAGGGAATCGCCGGTTGTTCTCGCCAATCCTCTAAGGGCAGAACTCGCACGGCGCTGAAAATTGGTAGAACTCCATCCGGACGCGGCGAGGATTGTTTAGGACAATTGGTATCGAAGGTAAAACGTAGCCCTGGGCAAGCCCCAAAGATTTCGTAATCGTACATTCGGGTGTACATTTTTCCGGAAGCATCGATGACAAAAAGAGTTGATCCAGCGGCACTCAAATCCTCGGCGATGAAGCGACCTCGCTCAGGAGTGGCAAAGCCTTTGTCGAAGGATGCGGGCAAGCCGGTATCCATGTAACGAATGACTTGACCGTTAGGATCCAGCGTAAAAATTGTTGCCGTAAATCCAAACTCGATTTTATTGCCGATATGATCTTCATAATAAGTAACGATATCTCGCATGGGTGTACGGCGTTTTTTTGCTGCAACGGCAAGGCTCATGCTGAATGTCCAATGGCGATTGGGAGGAAGGTGCAATGCCTGGGGAAAGGGAGTGCCTAGGTTTTCGTCCCAAACGGTTTCGCGAAAAAGGGTGGGTTGCCAAGAGTAAAACCTACCGGTGTTGGAAACCGCAACGACCATATTTCCTTCCGTAGCAAAACCTGAAAGGTTGTGGCCGTCTTTGAAGGAGCTCGCTAGGTCACCAAAAGGTACGCCAGTTCCCGCAAATAATTCCCAGTTGGAGTTTGACTTTGGGTCAGGGTTTCTTGCGCTGACCCAAAGTCGCCCACCGCTAAGCGCGTAATTACATTCCGTGGAAAAGCTGGTGTCGGGAGTTTTCACAAAAATTCTTTGAAACGACGGCGCATCTATTCCAGAAACGTTGCGGCTGAATAGAAAAATGAAAACTAATACTATGAAATGCATATCAACGAGACCCCCCACTGAAACCGAGTCCTTGATATACTGCTTCTCGGCAAGGGGCAACGGGATCGTTACTTAACCTACTGCAGATAACGCAGCGTTTTAACGCTGACCAAAATAGATTGGAAATCCCATATGGTGAATGGAACGCTCAGAAACACGGCGAGAGATTGCGTAAACATGAAAATCAATAGTGAACGGCGGATGATTCGTTAGTGCTCGTGCAAGGCCGCCGTGTAGGTCATCGTGTTCGGTAAATACTTTTTCCACGGCATGAAAATCACCCGCGGACAAGCGCCTGAAATTTGGTGGGTGAATGTGAAAAAATTGAATGGATTTTACTTCCGCAAAATGACGGATTTTTTGACCAAGTTTACGGCGGAGTTGGAGGAAGCCATCTATCTGAGTGAAGGTCCCCGGTGAGCAAGGAATTTCAATTTGCACTCCATTTCTAAGGGTGACCAACCACGTCCCCTGTTCGGCAAAACCGCCGCCGTTTGTTTTTGTGGTTGCCGCGGCCTGCGTTTCGAGGCTTTCAATCAACTGGTTTTCTGTTTCACTGAATTCACTGGGATCAAGAAATTCGGCTCGTTCCATGGCAAGAGCAGGGTTTGCTCCGGTAACGCGGGTGGATTGGGTCTGGGCTGTGCTCGCTGCACCGAAATTCTGTGCAAAAGTGTTTTGGGATCTGCGAATTAGTTTTTGAAAATTAGAGTGAAGAGTCTGCCTCGTCATTGCGAGACTGAATTTCCCCGAACTACGAGCTGGGCCTGAGGAGATTAGCAGTGATTTGAGAAACCTAGTTTTTCTATTTTGAAATGTTAACGATGCCTCTGTACTAGATTTTGGCTCAAGCCAGCTCGGAAACTGATTTCTTAATTTTTGGAAAGCATCATCTCCGGCAAACGGATCACCGACGCTTAAGCTGCGGACGGAAAGGAAGGGTTGCATGGTTTTTAATAAATTTTGATCAAGACGGCCTTCAAGTTGAGCAGTAGTTGCTTGATCAACCACTGCTCGCAGGATCTCTTTACGATTGTCCTGACTGTAAATTAAAGAGTTTGAAAGAAGGACACCTTCTTCAATGGCTGGCGCCGGTGGATCATCGCCATGGATCAGGCTTAAAAAATCAGCAACAAGCTTTGCTCGTTCGGCTTCTTGTCGTGCGTGATAAAACTCCTCGTGAAGATAGACGGGAACTTCCATGTTTTCACTGTTTTCTGCATGAAATGCATTAATCCGTTCCGGCAAGTGCAGCTCTTGAATTAAAATCCTGCGCCACACCGGCAAAGTTTGCATGATTTCGTCGCAGCCAGCTGCTAAAGCTGGATGCGGAAAAAACGCCGTGTTAGCGGCCGCAAAGGCAAGATTGAAGTAAACTAAAAGTCTTAAAAACAACCGCTATCTCCGTAATAACTGAACCGTTTGCAGCTACCATAAGCCGTCCTTAAGTAAGAATGAAAACCAAACTGATTAATCTCGTTTCCCTTTCGTACCTCGGAGAGGGTCTGGGCACCATTTACCTACCGAAACTTCAACGATTTCACCCGCATGCCGATAAAACAGTACTGTGAAATGCTTCCACGCCGTCAACCATTCCAGATTAATTATTTTGAAGAAGTATCTTACTTCTACGGCCGCGTTTTTTTTCATGGTGCTCGCTTCGTTATCCTTTGCTCGTGCAAATGATCTTACGGATTTATCGGCTCGGCTCCAGCGACATGAGATCGATGGTGCAGAGTTCACACGGAGTGCTCGAAGATTTATGGAGAATACGCGGGATGAGGGTTCCGTAATCCGCGCGTTTAGAAAACTGCTGGGAACCGCTTCGCTGAATTCGGAGGTCCCGGTTTTACTTTTGCCACTTTTGGAAAGTCAAAATATCACCTTGCGGGCTGAACTAGCTCAGGCGTTCAAACTGGTGCTGCCCGGAAATCAGGCGGTGTTGCACGGACTTATTCAAAGGCTCAATGACCCTTCTCCGCACGTAGTTCAAAGTTTGATTTATGGCCTCACAGGTTCGTTAAGTTCGAGTCCCGAAACAAGGTTAGCCCTAACTGAACTTCTGAATCATCCGGATTCTGACGTTCAGTCGCAGGCAATGTTAAACATAAGGGAATATGCCGCGCACGACGAAAATGTTCGGTTGGCCCTGGAAAACATAGCTAGATCGGGGAGCGAATTCCTGCGCAAAGCTGCGCGCACGGGATTGCAGAACGCCGTGAACAATCCAGGGTTTCACACCAGATTGACCCAAGAAATCGCAGATGCCGATGAGCATCGTCTAGACGAAATTTTTGCCGCTTACTACAGTAGCCATCGTTACCTTAAGGAGGCCGCGATCGATGGCCTCCTTAATATGGCAGGAAGCTCACGCGCTGGATTGAGCAGGCGTGCCATCCATGCACTAAGAGATATAACCTTTCCCGGCGAAGCCGCCGCTACGGAACAACAAAGATTAGGACTGTTTCGACTCTTGCTTCATCCCACAGATTCCTCGGTGCCGGAGTTACACCGTGCTATGTACCGACTCTTTTTTTGGGCGAAGGCTAAACACAACATCGCTCCCCTAACTGAATTTTTAGACTGGCTCCGTTCCCAAGACATCGGAGTCACTGCCCGGATTTTTGCCCGTGATCAATCTTTGGAATTTAGCATTACCAAGGCTCTGGGCACCATAGCCAATACCGATGAGCGCCTCCTTCCCTTGTTAATGGTTATGCTGAGAATTGAGAATCTGCCGATTTCAACGCAGCGATCGATGTTGGGGCTGATCGCCCGCGGAGTAAATAAAGGCTGGAGATCGATGGGTACGGCGAATTACTATGACGATGGGCGTATGGTTCGGCATGCGTTAGGGGCTTTTTTACGGCCGCCGCATCCGGTAGAAACTCGATTGGCGGCACTTGAAGCCCTACGTCAGAGTGATGCTCCGGAAACGGGGACGTTGAATGAAAGTCTTGCGCGAGACGCCATTCCGCTTCTAAATGAAGCTGCCCCACATGCCACTGAAACTCTACGAATTTTAAGAAATTACGTTTCAAATCCTGTCATCTGGAGCGCCGTCGCCCAGGCCGCAAGGCGAAGTGACATTTCTTCCGAGAGTCGATATCAAACTTTTAAATCTCTGGTGGAATATGCCATCCATCATCAAAATGAACTACCAGCGTTCATTCCGT
Organism: uncultured Oligoflexia bacterium; assembly: GCA_964475985.1. Classification (GTDB taxonomy): domain Bacteria; phylum Bdellovibrionota; class UBA1018; order UBA1018; family CAYHWW01; genus CAYYYP01. The sequence continues at coordinate 30,867 of CAYYYP010000034.1, forward strand.
TCACCCAAAGTCCCGAAGAGAGCGTAAGGCACGAAGCAACCATGCTGATGTTTCTTTCGGAATCAGAAGATATTCCCATCGAACGAGTCATGGCGGCGCTCAGTGACGGCTCACCACGAATTCGCGCGCATGCCGCGACCAATCTTCAGCGCCCCCACTTTATGCAAAATGAACGGGTGCTCGATGCGGTAAGGGAGAGACTACGAGATCCCGATCCGCTGGTACGAAGCAGTTCCATTTGGGTGCTGGCAACAAAACCGTCTACCCGCTTAGACGGCCTCATTTCGCTTTTGGCCGATCCTGATTCGGCTGTGGCCAGCGAAGCACTTCAACAAACTAACGACTACCTCAATCAAAATCTTGAAACCACGGTGGTGCGAAAACTAGCGAACGCCATTGCACCCTTAACGAGATCCGCCGCCCCTTTGCTACGAGGGCAAGCCATGGGAAGTTTGGCTCGACTCTTACCTCAGGATCAAACGTTGATCTTTCATTTTGTTCCCCGGCTCGCGGATGTAGACCCCGTAATCAGAAAAGGCGCTTTGAGGCTCACTGAATTTTTCTTCGGGCCTAATTCGTTCCTGTTGAATTTGCCACTAGATAAGGAAATTCTGGATCAGTTGCGCAAAGTCCATAATGATTTTCAAGAAGCATTAACGGATTTTCGTGCACATCCCGAAAGAACAAACGAAAATTATTTAGATAAATTTCTACCATATAGTTCAGAGCTCAGGTTGGCATATTTAGAGCGCCTTGGGTTTCCCGGCAATGAATCAGCCGCCGTGGCACTTTTAAATAATAGCGCTCTCCTTACGGAACCTATGCTTTTGAGAATTTTAAATTACGTCACTACGCCAGCGGCCGTGGAGCAGGCCCTTGCTGAACTGGAGCGCCGCTTGGTTGTCGCGGATACCGCAAGAGTGACTTCATTCCAGGCCGACACCCTTATGGCTGTCAGCGAATTTTTAAATCGAACGTTGCCCGCCGCTACTCACGAGCGAAGGCCATCAGGGGTGGATGAGCAGACCTTACTCCGAATTCGTAACTCAGCAGCTCGAATCTTAAGTGCGCACCAAACTCCAGACTTAGAACCCGTTCAAGCGATGGTGATCGCCGACCGGGTGCAGAAGGCGCTTTCATCCGTAAAAAGGCATGCTCCGCAAGATGCGACGCCCTCGAATCTCAATTCAACTTATCGCACGAACGCGAATCCGAATTCTACGGTCCATCAAGTTGCCCCAGAGATCGTGCGAGCAAGAGATGATCTAGTTCAAACCCTACGAATGGTGCATGTGGATACAGATCAAAGCCCTAGCTTCAGAGCTAGAGTAAATCAGTGGCGCAGTACGGTGGCTCGCACCGTAAGCCGCTGGGGTATCGGCAGCGGTGTAGATAACGGCGTTACTTTTAGTACTGCATCGAACCCTTACGGATTTAGAGCGGAGCAGTTTCAAGCGGCGCTTCGTCGTTATCCCGTACACACTTTAAAAGCGTCGTCCGTAGAAACTCCGGCCGAAGCAAGAGCAGACTTAAATCAAGAAGTGGACGCTATTTTAGCGGAGCGAGCGCAACAAAAAAATGATTCCACCGGATTACGAGTTAGCGCCGATGAAGAACCGCCTTATCTACCGGACGAAGATGTAGAAGAATGGACCGCTGCAGATGACGCGTGCGTTACTGGATCCCTGCGGGCTCAAGTGACGAAATAGGACTGCAATTGACCGCCTTTCTGTTCGTGTCTCTTTGCGTGTCTTCGTGCTTTGCCGCCGACAACTTTCTAAATGCCTCAAACGGGCACGAGCAAGCCATGGCTCGGTTGAACGAAATTTTGAAGGACAACCCTCAAGCTGATACTTACCTTTATTATGCGGAGGACAGGGGAAAGCTGTTCAAGATTATTGCTGAGCAGTTGCAGCGGATAGCCTTTACGGATATCCAAATGCCGGCGGGTAAGCCGCCTAAAGAGGAAGATGGTCCTAAGCCTCGATTCGGTCGTGAGGCGAAGCTTCGCAAAAAGCTACTAGAAACTCTCGAAAAAAACGAAAACGCATCCCTGTGGGCAGGTTTTCGCCGAGATGAGAAACTACCCGGAATTGATCTGGCTTTCTATGCTGGGCTTCATAGCTTAGTTAAAGATGCCGCCACCCTTAGTGAATATGAGGGCGCCGCCATACTGGCAATGGTTGCATGTTTTGAAGTCAATTTTACTTTGCACGATTATCTCCTGGCCACTTTTTCTCAAATGTCCCAGAGAAAATACTGGCCAAAATACGCACTCCTTAGAGCCCTATTAGAACATCCGATACTAAAAGAGCGCACGGATAACGCAGATAAACTATTAGCTGAATTTCTTAACTCCGTATTCGTTCTTGAGCTGGATGACGATAACTCACCCGGCTATTACCGCAAAATTATGGGACCCTATTCTCATTTAATTTGGTTTAAAATTAGACAAGAGATTGCGCAGGGTAGAGCCCAATCAATTTCTGACGCCCTTGGAGAGTATCTGCGACCGGTCACTTAGGACCGAATCAATCACGCTGTCAGGGCAGCTGATAGTTTTCAGAAACCGTCTTTGCACTTTTGTATGGTTTTATTTTAGAGCATCGTTTGCCAAGTCCCTTAGAGATCGCCGCTATAGTTTCCATGATATTCGGCATTACTTGGACCATTCGGAGCGAAAGCTATAAGTGACCCTTCTGGTTGAGCCTGTGTTGAGGTAATTCTGGTTATCAGTAGCGCACCGGCTCCAAGGCATAAGCATCCGAGGATCCCACTTAAATGTATTTGATTATTAAAATTGCGACTTAGAAGAACAGTTAAAAAGGAGCCTATTCCGACCATAAGCTCTTTTGGAAATAGGTAGCCATCTTCCTTTGCAATTCGATCATAGCGGCTTAGTGCGCACTCACCTATGGTAAGGAGTCCAATCCACAATACGGCCATAATAATGGACTCCACGTGAATGAGCGCTGGAATTGCTAAGATTAGCATTGCAGACATCGAAAAAACTAGAGTCATGGACTCCTTTGAAGTGTCCAGAAATTTTAATACTTTATGTTGCATTAAAATTATGACTAGGCTGTTTAAAATAATAAGTACGCCGAACCAGTTTGGTAAAACACCAGTCTTTGCAATTAAATATTGAGGAAGTACGGTAAAGATTCCGGTTAACTTTATTCCAGTTGCAATACCCATAAGTAGCCAACCTAGAAGTGGCAGGGCTGACAGCTGTTGTTTGTCGATTCCATGTTTGGATTCCTCCTTCGCGTTTGTCTCCATGGAATTCCAATCAACATTAAATGAGAAGAACAGAGCTATTGCCGTTAGGGCCGCAATAGTAACCAGGGTCCAACTGCGGTTTGTCATGCAAATAAGAATGACCCCCGAAAATAAACTACCAATATTTAGTGACACCTTATTATCTGCAGCGCCTAGACTAGTGTGTGCGGCAACTGATTTAGCAATATATCCAGATACTGCCATGCCGAGAGCAAAAATACCTATATTTATGTAGTTTATGGAAATCAATCCGGTCAATAGGCTCACCAAACAAAGCCCAATCGAAATCCTCATGGCATTTGTTGCTCCCAGAAACATAAAAAACGGAACAGAGAGCATGAATGCTCGGTAACCAACAGCTAAAACTAAATGTGTTTTAGTGTCTACCCAAGCGTTCACTTGAGAGAGCATTACAAAAAGCACCGTTGCTGTAAGAGCTCTAACGAGCATCATTGTTATGCGCATACATTCACCTCTGTGTGACTTAGGAAAATTCTATTAGCAGCATCTAAATTTTTAATTAGTGCTTCGTAGTTTTCGTTTTTTAGGGCAATAAATGCGAGAAAATCAGAATTATCTCTGGGTTCAGATTTTATCTGTGCCCCGGTACTTTTTAAAAATGAGAGTTTCACATTGGATTCACCAAATTGAAGCTTTAATTCATTTTCAATCAATTCCTGGTCTACTCTTGAAAGGGTTCCGTTGTAGTTTGATATGACACCACGAATTCCTGCGTAGGATTTTTGTTTTAGCGCCGTATCGTTACTAGAGATGCCAGCACAATGATCTACCCAGCGTGTCCAAGGATTGAATTCTTCAAATGCCCAACTTGCAAGATCCCACAGCCACATACCGCCTGGTCTTCTGTTTGGTTCCACACTAGCCAGCCGATTGTCGTTCAGAATAAAAAACTCATGGTGAAATGCTCCGCCCCGCGAACCTAGGCTCGTTAAAAGAGGTTCCAACACTTTATGGAATGACTCATTTTCCAATGCACTCAGAGGTGCAGGAACAACATGCTGGTACTCTGCTCTATATGCTCCAGAAGTTGTAAATTTTTTTGTAATCCAATATGAACCGCTGACACCATCAAAGCTATATTCTCCATCATCCGCCAGAATTTCCTCACAAATAACCCCAGCACTTAAACACGCGCTATAGTCAGAAAGCCATTTTAAGAGGTCGGTTTTGTTTTGAATCTTCATGCAACCCCGACTGTTTCCTTCTGACGTCGGTTTTATAAAGAAGCATCCTTTTGAAGAGAGAATTTCGAATAGTTCAGCCTCTGAATTCGTTTTTAGAAAAAAGGGTTTTCTATAGCAAATTGAGTCAATATCAATTTCTGATTCAAGTCTTCTAAAAAGACTTTTATCAAGCATAGCATAGGAAGAGTTACAGTCATCTCCCGCAAGACCAAAGTGGCGCGCAACAAATGCGGCTCCAATCACCCCTTTGTCTGAAAAAGGAAGGCAGCCTAATAGTTCAAGATTTTCATTTTTTAAATATTCAATCACAGGTGTGAGAACTTCACTAGTTTCAACCTGACTATCAAGACAGTGGGCAGCAAGTTCTCTATCTTGGGCTATGATTCCTTCTTTAATTAAAAGAAGCTCGGCATTAAATCTTGTTTGGAAAATTTTTCGTAGTTTTATGAGATCGTAACTTCGAGTGTTGTTATATCCAAAAACAGCAAATACTTTTTTCTGTTTCATAATTTTTCCTGTTTTGTGCCTTTGCTTCGAAATAGAATGCGTGAAGATTCACCTTCGTAGAGCATTACTGGGTTGAGTGATGAGCGACCGTGCAGAATTTTGTAGTTAGAAAGAATACCAATGCTTCCAGTTGTTGGATTTGAGGCGATTGGTTTTATGGCTTTCAGTCCAAGCTTCATTTTATTGAAAATAGATTGAATATCTATGTCATAGAATCTCATGCGAGGTCCAACTTCATCATCGACTCTGAAGTCGATCCGCATTCCGATTCCCTCAACGGGGTCACGTCTCAATACCGGTTTATTAACTCTGATGGTTCTCCCATTTACATTTTTTCCCGATAGAAAGTAGGCATCTGCGAGTGCAAATTGCCCAAGTTCCGAATCAGTCAAACAAGCAACGACATCAAAAAGTAACCAAAACCAAGTTGGTGTTCTGGTGATGTCTTTACAAACTGTAAGGCACATTGCGTTGATAGGGAGGTCTTCATAAAGATCATCACTGTGTGGTCTAATAATGCCAAGCCCTCGGCCCCAGTCTGACGTGATTTTGTCATCATTTTTCGGAAACAATTCTTTATGGTCTTCGTATGGATATTTTATGTCTACGATACCAGCAATTTCTGCAATGGCTTCGTGGACAAATTTGGCTAATGTCTTGTCTGGGATATGAAAGACGTGATCCAGTAGCACTGCAGCATTATGCGATTCAATTGATCCGACGCCTTTAATACTTTTCAAGTCGTTTGTGTTACTGTTTTCAATGATCAATACTTTTAGTTGTAAATAGAGCGAAGACTCACATGCATTTTGGTCCCTTGTAACCCACCATTCATTTATGATTTTTCCAATATAGGAGAGATCCAGTCTTTTTACTGTTTCCCTTTTAAGTTCAGATCGAATCATTGATCCCAAGATTTCAAAATGATTCTTCGGAGCTAGTTCATCCCACAGCTCAGATTCATTTTTATTTTCCTTTAGTGCGAACTCTTCAGATAGAACTGAAGAAGATAAATTTAGCATAATATAATTCGCCCTGTTTTCTGTTTGAGTAATTTGCTTTCACAGAAGCGGCATTTGCATCTTTTGGGCCAAAGTTAGTGCTAGGGTTGGCCACGCAATTTCGCAGCTTTTAAGGCCTATTTTAGCAGCAGCCGACATATGTACTCATGAGTGAGTCATCAACTATGTTCGGACTACTGGAATTAAGTGTAGTGTATTCAAGACATCATATTCGGGGAATATCACTTCTTTTATGCTGCCTTTACGGCCGCGAATATTGTCTGCAGCGCTTTTGCTAGCGATGAGGGGGTTCTTGCTGAAATCTCACCGGAGAAGGGGGTGTCACTTTCACTATAACTAATTCTATTTGTTTTTTTTACGTTACCACTGGAGTTGCCCCTAATTGGATCGGACACTTTTCCATGATAAGGGAGAAGAGAAAATATGGAGTTTCCAGTCAACGCAGCGGGTAAGCGAATATTCCCGCCTGAATTTAAGAGAAGTATTGAGTGAACTTAATCAGGGCAGCTCAGTAAATGACTTAGCCAGAAAATATTCGATCAGCGTGACCAATATTTTAAATTGGCGAAAGTCGACGCAGCTAGCGATGTTTACGAGACGAGTATCGGCAGCGGCCTCCGAGCAAGCGTCGGTGTTGCAGGACATGGTCCCGGTTTCGGAATACCAGCGCGTAATTGAGGAAAACAAGAACCTTAAACGCTCGCTTGTGAACATGACGGTGGATAGGGATATTTTAAGGGATGCGGTCGATATCGCGTCTAAAAAAAAGTGGCTTTAGCCAAAGAGATCATTAAACGAAAGAAGTTTAAGATTAAACGGATTTGCCGAGTGCTTGGGGTGTCTCGTTCTAATCAGTACGAGCATCCCAGGTGGATCTGGAGCAGCATGATAAAGAGCGGAGCAAAGAAATGCATACCTAAACCAGCCCGTTGTCCCGAAGATCTTGCAGTATGAGGAGAAGTTCATCCGCTTTACGCCGCGTAAGTACCGTCGGCTCAACGTAACGGTAAAGAATGATGCCGCGCGAATTTAAAATTAATATCGCGCGGCTGCTTCTTCCGAACATAATGAAAGATGAGACTTCATATTGAAGTGCCACCGTCCGATCGAAGTCACTTAAAAGCTTAAATGGAAACTCGTATTTCGTAGCAAACTTTAAATGTTCTTCGGTTGAGTTTGTACTTATTCCATACAACTGAATGCCGAATTTCTCGAAGTCAGGCCAAGCGTCACGGTAGTTACACAATTGTTTAGTGCATACTAAAGTAAAATCTCCGGGATAAAATACCAACATGACGGGCCCGTTGTTCAGAATTTTATATAACGAGATTTTCTCGCCCGATTGATCTTCAAGGGTAAAATTTGGCGCACGCTTACCAATGACCGTTCCTAGACCTTCCATAAAGTAAATGATCTCAGTTGTGAAATGTCATAGCAATAGAAAAGGCTGAGTCACGCCCGGTCAGCGTCGATTGGAGTACGATAAACTAGAGTGTCGTATCTAGTTTTTTAAGCATGAAGACCAATGGGTCGCCATTTCTAATATTGTGGCCAATAAGCTGAAACCCTGAGCGTTCGTACCATTCTACGAGCCACCCAGTCTTTTGAGCAGTTTCAAGTAAGACCCCAATACATTTTCTTCTCCTGGATTCAGATTCGAAAAAATTAAGAATGCTTTGCCCAAGGCCGCTTTTTCCATAATTAGGATCAACCGCTAGAGAATAGAAATAACCAAAGGTTCCTTTCGCTAAATAAGGGATCAATGAAGGGTTACTCAACGTTGTTGCGTCAGTGCGATGGGCCCGGTTCATAGTCATTTCCAAACCGGCTAGCTTGGGTTTTCCAAAGTTTATGCAAACGGATCCAACGATTCTCTTCCGACTATCTTCCAAAGCATATCCATCGCGTACTAAAAACGAAGCGACAGTGGCCTCAGTTAAGGCCGAAGTATCGAATCCAATAGGTTCCCAAAGCTTAAAGGCAGATTTCATTAACTCCGTAGTCGGACCGACATCGCCGACTTCAGCTTTTCTAAAGAAATGGGGGTCCATAACGGGAGCATACCATTTTCCATTACTTAAAAAGCGTTGAAAAACTCGGAACCACAAAACCGGCAGCGATGAGCCCTTTTATGAAAAAAAAGACTTGTGACCAGAGTCATCAAACCTGCCCATAACATACCGCGATAGCCAAGAAGCCAGACTAGCAGAGAATATTTAGCCCGATAGGAAGTCGGAATATAACTGGCCGGTGTCGTAAGCGCGCTATAGGTAAACCAAGTGATAGCTGGCGCGTATACTAACAAACTACAAAAAATATAGAGCAGGTTTAATCTTGAACGACCTTCTCGATCGCAACTAGAGCAAGTGATATTCCGAGGCCACAAGAGAAAGAACATACATCTGTATTTTAGCATACTCCGTCGTTAGCGTTGCCTGGTAGTTCAGTGAATAAAATATATTGAGTCCTGGCTGAAATTAATGTACAGGTTTGCTCGAATTATTGCCTTCCCGTTCCAACGAGTCGGTAAGAATGCTTCACGAAATGGTCCACGGAGGATCGACATGCTCGCACGAAACTTTCTCTTATCAATGACACTTATTTACTTAACTTCCTTCGCAGAGGCGACGGTAAGTTTTCGACTCGCAAGATTTGAAGGGGTTGCGGGTGACGGGGTTGGCCGCATTTTTGTCACCCCCCAAAGCTCCGGTGCGATTCAACTTGTGTCGAGCACTATAAACCTAACCGTTGATCCGGTGGTCGTTTCTGATGACCGAAGGGCTCGTGGGCTTCTGGTTTTGAACTTAGGTGCTGACCGAACACTAACAATATCTTCTGGAACTGGCCCACTTCGACAAGCTTCATACGTGTTGCATATAGACGGTACAGACATTCCATTGCATCCAACCCTAGCGGTTTCAACTCGTTCGACGATCATAAGAAGTGAACGACCCCTGGCACCCAGATTTGCCGACCCGGTTAACCCCGGTGACACGCCAGACATTGGCCACGGACCCCAACTGCATTGCCAGCCAGGATACGAGTTGCGCACTATGGAAACGAACTGTGTACGCAACCCGGACCAAGCGGATAGCCCAAGCCGATGCACCGAGACGATCTGTGTGCGACAAGAAACCGGCCCCGACTACCATTACAAAAGGTAGCCCTAGAGTCGGAGGGGTCCCTTGGCCGAGGCTCGAATAATCGTACCGGCTTATTAAATAAAAATCATTTATTAAGTTGATGGCACAACTGTGGTCTGGTATATGCCTCCAATGAAAAAACGGCTTGCTCTTCTCAAAAAATTTCCCTTTTGCCTTCTCGGGCTTGTTGTCTTTTCAATGGCAAGCGGCTTTACCAGTTGTCATGATTTCCAAAGGGTAGCGCCGGACGCTGGGTGACCGATCCGGCCGAACTGACCCACCCGTTTCGGCGGAGTTGACCCACCCGTT
>CAYYYP010000035.1:0-37737 GCA_964475985.1 uncultured Oligoflexia bacterium
AGAAAACAAAGAAAAAGTAATACTGCTTAAGTCTAAGACTTAAGAGTATCTAAGATTAGAAAACGCATCTTAGTACGGCATCGAAAAAGGGAGAGGGTAAAACCTCTCCCTTTTGTTTTTTTACGGCCTTAAACTTCAACCATGAAAATGGCAGGCAAATGACAAACCAAAAAAAAACGGCCGAAAATGGCTGTATTCAGCTGATTTTTCGTGTCTCGGACGGCACAGAAGAGCGCGTAGAAGGTTATGATCAACTCAACCTGTTGGCACATGGCCAACTGCTGGAACGAGACCTTCAATCCAGATGCGGAGGCCATGGAGAATGTGGGACATGTCGCGTCAGAATTTTAGGCGGCACTGTAAGTTCGGCCTCCGCAGAAGAAATGCAAATTTTAAAAACGCGACTTTCTGAAACTCCGAATTGGCGTCTCGCTTGCCAATGTTTTCCAGTGCTGCCATCGGATCCGAAGAAAACGGAAGTCATTTTAGTAGAAGTACCTAGGAAAACTTTTCCTGATCGGAGAACCGAGCCGGAAGCGGATTAAAGTCGATCTATGGTCATTTGGACAGCTCAAGCATAAGGTCAATCGGCTTTCGAGCCTTCTGAAGTAGGTCCTCGCTCATCAGTATTTCTGGGGTTTCAGTCTGCAGACAACGCAAAACTTTTTCTAGTGTGTTCAATTTCATGTGCGGACACTCATTACAGGCACAATTGTTGTTTGGCGGAGCTGGGATAAACTCCTTATCCGGAGAAGCCTTCTGCATTTGGTGAATAATCCCCGGTTCCGTTGCTACAATGAATTTTTTTGCGGGTGAAGTCTGGGTGAATTTAAGCAAGCTGGAAGTGGACCCGATGTGGTCGGCAAGTTTCAATACGGCTTGCTCACATTCCGGATGGGCAATGAGGGGAGCATCTGGGTGTACCGCTTTTAATTGAACAATTTTTTTCTCAGAAAAAATCTCATGAACCATGCAAGCCCCTTCCCATAGCTTCATGCTTCGACCCGTCTTTTCGTTCAAAAAGCGGCCTAAATTACGATCGGGAGCGAATAAAATCTTGGCGTCCGAGGGCAGGGAATTCACGATTTTTTCCGCATTGCTACTGGTCACGATGTAGTCGCTAAGGGCTTTAACCCCAGCGGTGCAGTTAATGTAGGAGACCACCAAATGCCCAGGATTTTGGCGTTTCCACGATGCGAGCTCTTCGGCCGGACAGGCGTCGGCGAGAGAACAACCGGCCTTGAGGTCAGGCACTAGCACTTTTTTGGTGGGATTTAGAATTTTTGCGGTTTCCGCCATAAAATGTACGCCCGCAAACACAATGATATCTGCAGTGGTAGAGGCTGCTTTTTTGGCTAATTCCAGGCTATCGCCCACGAAATCTGCGACGTCTTGGATTTCCCCGTATTGATAATAGTGGGCAAGGATCACTGCATTTTTTTCTGTCTTAAGCCTTGTGATTTGCGCTGCGACATCCTGATTCATATTTTGTGTCATTTTAACCCTAACTTCGGGCCCGACTGATGGGGCTATGGATTTTGTGGAATGCTTTCTCAAAAAGCGCATCATCCCTACGATTGGTATCGGGGTTCGTGCCCCGCTGCAGACTATACTCCAAAGCGAGACTTTGCCCAAAAAGAAGATTTGCAAGGGTGTTTTTCAAATGGAACTCTTCCCCTAATGCTATTCGAGGGCCGCTGATCAATGCGGTCTTTAAAGTATGGCAAAAGGCCTGGGCCTGTTTAAAACGTTCCTGAAGAATAGGATCAGCACTCAAATCATTTAGGAAGAGAACGTGGTTTCCTGGCTCAATGGAACAGAGCGGCCCATGTAGGAAATCTTCTACTCCGTGAACTAATGCCGGAATATAGGCCGTTTCTTGCAATTTTAGACCAATTTCTTGCGCGATGGGCATGAGGGAAGGAGGCGAAATCAAATGGAAGGTCGACCATGGGGTCAAAAATGGAATGGCCTTTAGGATGCGCGGAATTTCTGAGGTTTGAAGCTTCCGGAAATGCGGAGCAATATTGTCCTTCAATGCTTTTCGCTGGGCCCTAAAAGAATTTAGCCACGCTTTATTCGACGAAGCGCTCACACAACGCCCTAGGAACCAAACGTATAAAAGCGATGCCATGACGCTGAAAGTATAGGCCCGGGAAACCTCGCGGGAACTTACGGACAAATTTAAAAATCCAGTTTTTCCCGGGGATTCGACCGCCTTTAAAAGTATGCCCCTTGGGAAAAAATCCATAACCAATTTCGAAAAATCTTCGTTGCCTCGTTGGGAAATCATGATGGGAACGATATCTTTAAATCCTGGTGCTTTGTGCTTCAGGCCTTGCAACACTTCCATTGAAGAATGCACCCTTGCTGAAAGACCCAAGGTTGAAAAAAAATCCGCCCCCCACCGAGCGACATGCAAGGAACTTCCTTGGCCCATGAACACGAAGGTTTTGGCAGTTTTGCCAAGCATTGGCCTCAAATCATTCCACAAGGTTTCTAACGGAAATAAAACCTCTGCGCGCTCAAATAGTTTTTGTTGTTCAAGAATGGATCGTTCATAGACGGAAGTTTTTGAACTCATGCTTTATTGTACTAAGTTTTCCCGAATGAGGGAAAGGGTCTTCAAATCACAATGTGTCAAATGGAACTGCAGGAATTGAATCAATAAGGTTTGAATTTCCGGAATTTCCTGCGAAAGGTGCATGCAGACATCTGGAGTCAGGGTCTGAAACGGCAACTGTGAAAAAAGCTTAAGCGCCTCGTAGGTGGGCCCGGAAATATGGGAGAGTTGTGTCAGTTGTTGCGGTGCACCCGCAAATTTCTCCCGGCGACAGACCTCACATAAAAATCCGCCCCATTGCGGGTTCCAGGCGGTAGGAATTTTTTCAAACTTTTCCCCGCAAAGCCCGCAGTTTTCAATTTTAGGATCATAACCTAAATCATTCATGGACTTTAAAATGTAAAGACTTAAGTAGCCGCGGGCTAAAATGTCCTCAGCCTTGTTATCCAAACTGTTTTGCTCCAGCGCCTTATTGAGGTGAAAGAGCCCATTAGCCAAGATTAAAAAAAACTCACGGGCCGGCGCCCAGGGTTCCAATACCTTAGTCGCAAATTCCATGAAAAATGCGCTGACGGTATAGGCGCTGAAATGTTTTGGAAGGGCTTCAAACTGGGTGCGAAGGGTCGCGCTGTCAATGCGTGCAAGTTCTGCGTGGGGCTTTTGTACAAAGTGAAATTGACTAAAAGTCAAAAACTGGAGCGTGCCACCAAACCTTCGCGATTGTACGCCGCCCTTTACGATGGAAGGAATTCTTCCATGGTTCTCGGTAAGAATTTGCAGGATGACATCACGTTCTCCGAAGCGCTTCACTTGGAGCACAACCCCTAGGTCATCGATATTTCGATGAGCGGTTTCCATCATGAGTTCACTTAAAGTTTAACCGCAGATAGGGTGCGGAATTTCTTAAGGTCGACATGGTTTTCTATATCTTCCCGCCGCACCGTATCAACTCGCTCTTCACGAATGCCCAGCGCTTTTGCGCATTCCATATCCCTCAAATGATCGCCTACGAAAATACTTTCTTTAAGATTGGCTTTGAGTTTAATCGCAGATTTTACCAACATTCCGGGCAAGGGTTTCCGGCAATAACAGTGGTCATTGGGCAAGTGCGGACAAAATTGGACGTCATCAAAGTGGAATATTTCGCCAGATTCTTCCGATAGTTTTGCCTCTAAGGCCTTATGCACGCGCTGCAGGTCGTTTACATCCATTAATCCTTTGCCGATGCCGGCTTGATTAGTGATGAGCGAGATTAAAAACCCACGTTTTTTTGCCTCAATAACCGCCTTTAAAACGCCTGGGATGATAATGAAATCATCGAGCTCTTTAACGTACTTATCATTGCCGCCGAGATCTGCGTTCAGGGTGCCATCCCGATCAAGAAAAAGTACCTTACGGTTTTCAAACCCCCGAGGAAAAGCAGCCTGCCACTTTGATACACTATCAATGATATCGTGGAGGGTGCGAGTAGGACGCCAGTTTAAGGCCTCATTTGCCTTTTTAGAATCGGCCACTAAACGCGGAGGATCTCCCTGACGGCGCGGCCCTTCCACAAATGGAACGGGTCTCCCGACCGCCGCTAAAACTTCTTTTACAGAATAGCCCGTCGTACTTCCTAAATTAAAATCATGATAGCCCTCATGATGATCAAGGTATTCCATGGCCGCGATATGAGCGCCGGCCAAATCCAGTACATGAACATAATCCCTTACGCATGTGCCATCTTCCGTGGGGTAATCCGTGCCGTGAATTTGTAAAGGTTGGGTTTTAGTTGCGCGAAAAACATTCGGAATAAGGTGGGTCTCCGGATGGTGATCTTCACCTAGGGATTCCTCTGGCGAACATCCCGCGGCATTGAAATATCTTAAAACCGCCGACCTCAATCCATAAGCGCGGCAGGTCTCTTGAAGCACCTGCTCAACCATTAATTTGCTAAGGCCATAGGGATTGATGGGCTTTTGGGGAAGCGTCTCATCCATAGGAAGTCTTGACGGTAAACCAAAGGTCGCACAGGTCGAAGAAAATACGAAAGAGCGGATATGGTGTTTCACGCATTGCTTCAGCAAGGAGGTCGTACAGGAAACATTCATGTCAAAGTAGAGCAGGGGATCTTTTACGGACTCGCCTACCAAGGCACGCGCGCCGAAATGCATTACGGATGTCACCGCGTGCGCCCTGAAAATGCGATCGAGCAGGATTTCGTCCCGGCAGGAACCGATATAAACTTCAGTTAAGCTTTGATTTTGATCCAGTTTTTGTAAGGCATGAAGCGCGCCGATGTGTCCCGTGGAAAGATCATCAAGGATTAGGACTTTATACCCGGCTTTTAATAATGCGCTAACGGTGTGGCTGCCAATGTAACCAGCTCCGCCCACGACTAGGACGGTTCTTTGAGAGGGACTTGCATTCATCGCGGGAATCTTCCTTCTAAATACACTTTACTTATGTCCTTCTTAGTAATCAAAAGGAATGAAATGTTTCAAAGCTTCCTTAAGATTTGGCCCTTCATCAAAACCCAAAAAAGGCTGCTGATTGCAAGCATACTTTTGAGCATTCCTATGTCTGCCATCAGTTCCGCGCCGGCGGTGCTGGTGAAGTACCTTATTGATAAAATTTTGGTTCATCCAGCCCACGGGGAAAAGGGCCTTGAAATGGTCTTCACTTTCTCCGCAGGCATTGTGATTGTTTATTCCCTGAACTTCATAGTTCGGTTTTCCTTCAACTACTCTTCACGTTTGGCCAACGAACGTATTATGCGGGATCTGAGGGAAGCGCTGTTTAAACATTACATCAGTCTTTCCACCACGTTCTTCAATCAAACGAGCGTAGGTGGCCTTATGTCTAAGATCATGAACGATGTTTTTTACGTAAGCCAATATGTGATCAACCTCTCCAGCTTTTTTCGACAAATTTTCACTTTCTTGGCGGTGTTTGGATACGCCCTGTACTTGAATCCGAAACTGGTGGGATTTATTTTGGTCGTTGCGCCAGGTCTCATCTGGCTTTCTGGTCGCACGGGCAACCTCATGAAGCATTATTCCCTTCAGATGCAGGAAGCGAATGCAGAAGTGTTCTCCATTTTGCAGGAGGGCTTCAGCGGTTTCAAAGTCATAAAATCCTTTTGCTTAGAAACCAGAGTTTTTCAGAAATTCTGTAAAAAGAATGATCGATACGTAGATTACGCGCTTAGGGCTGCGCGAGTTCAGGAATCTGCATCGCCGACGGTTGAGCTCATTGGCGCCGTAGCCCTTGCCTTTGTTATTTATGTCGGTGGGCGGGATGTTCTTCATGGCCGCATGACACCGGGAGATTTGAGCGCATTCTTTGCTTGTTTTGCCCTTATGATTAACCCGGTGCAGACGTTCAATGATTTGATTTTGAAATTCAATCAAGCGGCAGCGGCGGCTGACAGCATTGATGATGCGCTTAAACTTGTCAGCAACGTGGAGCAAGCTAAGGCATTCAAACCTTTCCCTGAAACTCGAAAGGTAGATCTGAAATTTCACGATGTCGGGTTTCGTTACAGCAAAGAACAGCCATGGCTTTTCCAGGAACTCAATTTTTCCGTACTTTCTGGCCAGACCATCGCTATCGTTGGCGCCAGCGGGCAAGGCAAATCAACCCTTTTGAGCCTGGTGCCTAGGTTCTATGATCCGGAACTGGGTCACATTGAATTAAATGGAGTGAACATCCGCGACCTTTCTTTGAATGATCTTCGGAAAAATGTCGCCATGGTTACCCAAGATGTTTTTCTCTTTAACGATTCCATTTACGAAAATATTTTGGCGGGAAGGCCCGAGGCTACTCAAGCCGAAGTTTTTGACGCAGCTAAAACGGCCCACGCTTTGCGATTCATCGAAAAGCTTCCGCAGGGCTGGGATACTTGCGTGGGAGAGCGCGGCACTAGACTTTCCGGCGGGGAACGCCAGCGCATTGCCATCGCCCGGGCATTGCTAAAAGACGCGCCCCTTTTAATCCTCGATGAAGCGACTTCAAGCCTTGATTCAGAGTCTGAGAAGAATGTGCAAATCGCATTGGACGAACTTATGCGGGGCCGCACGTCTCTCATTGTGGCGCACCGCCTTAGTACCGTTCGCCATGCCGACCAGATTCTGGTCATGCAGGGCGGTACCTTCGTTGAAAGGGGCACCCATAAGGAGCTTATTTCCGATAAAGAAGGCGTATACTCGAAATTTTATGCGCTATTGAGTTAATAAATATATAATATTTACAGACACTTAAAGTAAGCACCATTTTCCCCTAAACTATTTCCCAAATCCCGACGAGAAGGTGGATGCTATGCTTGTAATCATCGGTGCGGTCGTCGTATTTATAGCCGTCTTTGGCGGATACATGTTGGAAGGGGGACATATCGAAGTCCTCTTTCAGCCAGTTGAATTGCTGATTATCGGGGGCGCGGGCGTTGGTTCCCTCTTGATTGCTGCATCCCCGACCCTGCTTAAGGAGATTGCCAAACAGCTTACTGGCACCCTCAAAGGCACGGGAATTACTAAAGCTAAGTATGTGGAGCTCATGTCGTGCCTTTTTGAGCTGCTAAAACTTGCTAAATCAAATCCATTGGGAATTGAACCTCACGTTGAAGATCCAGAGCAAAGTTCCATTTTTACCAAGTACCCTGGCGTGCTTCACAACCATCACGCCATTGACTTCATCTGCGATACGATGAAGGTCGTCGTATCCGGGTCCATTAACCCCTACGACCTTGAAGATTTAATGAACTGCGACATCGATGCCGCCCACGCGGAAGAGGGTGCCGCTCCCGTTACCGTCAATCGCGTCGGAGACGCCATGCCTGGTCTAGGGATCGTCGCGGCGGTTCTCGGGGTGGTTATCACCATGGGTAAACTAACCCAAGGTAAAGAGGTCATTGGTCACAGTGTGGCCGCTGCCCTCGTTGGTACCTTTTTAGGAATTTTGCTTTCCTACGGATTCATTCAGCCCATCGTTGCCAAGATGGAAGCAAACCTTGGTGAAAATTCAAATTTCATGGTGGCCGTGAAAGCGGCGCTTTTGGCCTACGCCAAAGGCTGTTCACCCAATGTGTGCGTCGAATTTTCCCGACGCTCCATCGCACCCGCGAACCGTCCTACTTTCCAAGAAGTTGATACTGCCCTCCAAGCCGCTAAAGGAGGGGAAAAAGCTGCATAGTTAGCTCTTCCTTAGTGCAGCCCCAAATCAATCATGGCCAAATCTGAAGCCACCATTGTCATAAAAAAAATTAAAAAAGGTGGTCATGGTGGTCACCACGGCGGTGCATGGAAAGTGGCCTACGCCGACTTCGTAACCGCCATGATGTGCTTTTTCCTCGTGATGTGGCTCATGGGAAGCGACGAAGAAATCAAAGCGGAGATTGATCACTATTTCAATCATCCCAATACGCCCTACAATGCCGGTCGTGACCCTGCTTCGGATACTTCAAGGCCCCGGGGTGAAAATGATGGACCTGGCCAAGGTATATTACGCGGCCTCAATGGGATCCTTGAAGAACAGGTTCAAGAGACTTCTGATCGTACATGGGAAGTTGAACACGGGAATTGGCGAGTAAAACTTGAGGAAGCCCTACGCCAGGCGGGCGCCTACGCCGTGCAATCCAACGGAGATCTTGTAAAGTTCGCATTGCCCGATGATTCTTTGTTTGCACAAAACACTGCAAATCTGCAGCCCGGTGCAACGTTAATCCTTGAACAAGTAGTGGCCGCGATCAAAAAGTACCCAGGCTATTTTGTGGTCAGCTCCCATACGGCAGACCGAAAATTAGCGAGTGAAGAATTTCAAACTAATTGGGATATCTCGTCTGCAAAATCTACGGTGATTCTCCGCTATCTGGTGGAAAAACACGGATTTGACCCCAAGAAAATTTCTGCCATGGGGCTCGCGGACCAACGCCCCCTCGTCAACAATATTGATGAGCACAGTCGGCAAACCAATAACCGTATCGAGTTCGCGTTGTCCCGCAAGCCGCCCGTTCTATAGACAATGGCGTGTGGCTGCTGATTAGTGAAGGGTTCGTTCTTGAAAGTGCCTGGACGACGCCGGAGCCGCATCATCGTCGAAACACGTGAACTCGAGTTCGCCACCATTTTTTAGGATGGTGACGGCCCATACTTTTCCATGGGCTTTCCCGAAAAGATGGGTATCGAGTTTCAAGTAAAATTTCTGTTCGACCTTTTCATCGCGCGTAACGCTGAGCAAACCGCTTTCGATGAGGAAAAATTGCAACTCGCTGGCGCTCATTCCTTGAGCGTTGTTGTAGTCGCGGCGAAACTGGTCCAATTCAAAATAGATCTCTGGCTGATAGGCAAACAAGGTTGCAAACCAGTTGTGCAGGATTGAGTTCAATCGATTGTATTCAGCGGCATTCCCTGCGTTGGAATCGGAATTTTTTAAACTAGATGTTCGCTCCATGATCCACCTCCGTTAACTGTCCTACTTTCAGAGTTAATGGTGCCGAGCAAAGAAGCAAGAGATCCAACAAAATAAATTCATAGCACTAACAGGCTTTGATAGAATCCAAGCACTTCCTTGGCGACCTCATCCCAAGTCCGCACTAAAGGATTTGCTCGGGGTTCATATTTCACGCAGTTCATCACAGCCCTTTGCAAACCTTCCGGATCTCGGGGGTCGACGCCAAACGCCGCATCGTATCCATAATTTCGGAGGCGGCGGGTCAGCTTAAAATTTGTGATAATGGGTATTCCAATGGCCATGGCTTCCCAAAAGATAAGGCCATCGGATTCATAAAATGACGGGGCAAGCAGGCAGGCTGACTTTGCCATGAGTTGACTGACTTCGAGGCTAGTAAGTGGCCCCGTAAGATGCAGGAGATTTTCTTTAATTAAATTAACTTCGTTTTCAAATCCATCGCCCGGTACGGCGACTAACCTGGGCATCGACACTTTGCCTTTCCACGCGCGCTTAACAAGCCTAGCATTCTTCACAAAATCGGAGCCTCGACCTACAAAAAGCACATAGACATCTTGGGGGTTTGACGCGATCCAAAGCGCTTTCTGGGATAAAAAATCATCCGTAACTCCGCCAGAAATCACCACCGTCTTTTTGGAGGATGTTGGAAAAAAATAACGCTTCGCCTCCCGTTCGACATCTTTTGAGACACAGATGAGGCCATGCGCTCTTTTAACAGCCTGCCTCTCACGCAAGGAAGCCTTCGCTGCTGATAAACTATAAAATTCGCGGCATGCAAGGGCCCTTCCCACTGACGTGCCATGCAAAGTATGAACATGAAGCACATCCTTTTTTTGCACACTGTCCTGGGCATGGGTGTGCAGAATAACATTACCAGATGAAGGAATTTCCTCAACCGACGTGACGATCCTCGCATCGCAACCGATTTTTACCAACGCTGATACAAGGCATTCGATGTGTTTTTCCACCCCTCCAATGGCGAGGGACCGCGGCCAATAATGAAGCACCTTTAAACTCATACAAGGCTCCCGCTATCAGATTCTTTTACGGCAGCTAGTAGTTTTGAAATCCGTGTAGGCCAATCTCGCCTTTGTGCCCAAGCAATATTTTTCGCCCGCGACTCAATAGAGCGCTCAAGGGAAAGTCCGTTTGCTCGTAAAATTGCGACCTCTGATATAACTGATGTCAATTGATCACCCACCAAAGCCCCGCTTTGCTCAAGCTGCATATCGCCACTCCACCGACCAGTGCGGGTCCAAACATGCGCGCCGGAGGCGCAGGCCGTAAGAAAAGATGATCTTCGTTCGGAAACGCCCCCGGGAAAAGGGAGCACAACCATGTCTGAGCCTAATAGAATCTGTTGAAACTCGGCATCTGCTCTGTCCTTAAGATACGTGAAATTTTCTCCCCACTTTTTTTTACATTCTTGAAGGATCATTTTTAGAAAAGTTTCATCTTCAGGGGTAGGACCCTGACCACCCACTAAGAGTAAATGCGTAGGCCCACCGGCCTGAAGTTCGCGACTTAGTGTCAATATATCTTCAATTCCTTTGCCGCTGGTCACGAGCCCAGGGATCGTCAGAACTAAACTACTAGGCCATTTTTGATTTTTAAAGTTTTTACTAATCTCTGCTCTCGCGCGGGAAATTTCCGCCGTGAAATGCTGGACTGAGACTTGGGAAAATTCTTGGGTTTGGGAAAGGGGCGGCGCAAGATGAATTTTAAACATGGGCTTATTCAGCCATTTTAGCGCGAACTGAAGAGCTGAAAAATCTGGCGCAGTATTTACGATCAGAATGTCGCAGAAAAAAACCGCGATCATTGCCCGGAGCTTCCAATGCCAAGGCGCTTCAAAAAATTCATGCAAGACCAGTACGAATTTAGTTTTGGTTCGAAGGGAGTTCCTTCGCCAAAACCAAAGATGCACAAATAAATTCCAAACGGGCCTACGATCTAAGATGGAAGGAATGTGCACGAGCAACACCTCCGGAAGATTCTTTCGATCTGAATCCAGCGCCATTTGCCTAAAATGCGTCCCCTCATTCCTGGTCTTTGGCTGCAAAAATAACACCTCGGCCGGAATATTTTTTGATTTAAAATATTCACGTAATTGCCGGCCTTCTTCCTTAGCAAAGGATGCAATGGAACAAGCTTCGTTTTGCGGAGATGCTACGACTTCCCAAAAGTTGATCATAAATAATGTTTGAGAAACCTTTGGTAGAACTCCAAAGTCCGATCAAGCCCTTTTTCAAAAGATACCATTGGCTTCCTTTTCAATATTTCGTTGGCGAGTTTAGTTTCTGCGATTAAATCACCCGTTTCAATTGCCTTGCGATCCGCTGGCCAGGGTACGAATTCAAGGGTCGAACTGGGAACTCGGTCGACCAGCATTTTTGCACATTCTTTAAAGGGAAGTGGGTTGCCCGAAGCTAAATTAAATATACTGTAGGGAATCGCCTGATCAAGGACCCTTGCGGCAGTGCGAGTTTCTTCAAAAGCGTAAAGCCCACAGCGCAAAAGTGCGCCGACGGCGTCATCAATATGCAGATAATCCCTTAGCTGTTCGCCGGTGCCAAAAATTTTTATGGGCTTTTTTTGCAGGGCAAGGCTCATGAACCAGTTGAGGATTCCATATTTACCGCTTCGCATCTGGTGCCTTGGCCCATAACAGTTAGTGAGGCGGGCGGTAACAAACGGAATTCCGTGGACCCTTGCGTAAACTGCACCGTAATATTCTACGGCCATTTTATTTACGCCATAAACGTCCGTAGGGTTTGGCAACACATTCTCCGATGCCGGGTTCTGGAGTGGAGCGCCAACTACTGCACGGGTACTGACGTAAACAAATCTAGGGGAAGTTCCCCTTTTTGTTTTTTGAATTTTTGCTTCTTCGAGTAATCGTAGCGAGCCGAGGTTATTAAATTCTAAATCAAGCCAAGGGTTCACCATGCTATCCACATGAGAGCACTGAGCCGCCGCATGAAAAACCAGGTCAATATCTTGCATTGCTTCCCGAACCTTATGCTCATCGCAGATACTTCCATGAATCACTTTGAGGTGGTCTTTGTCTTCGATCTCCTCAAGATTAAACTGGTTAGCGCCGTAATCCGGGTGAAAGTTATCCAACACCGTGACGTCCGCGCCTGAGCTGACTAGGGCATGAACTAGGTTGCTTCCGACAAAACCTGCCCCGCCCGTGACCAAGACACGAAGGTTCTTGTATCGATCCACAAATTCGCTCATCATGATATTTTAGGCTCCTAAGTAAAGAATGATAAACACAACCTACCCTGAGAAAATTCAAATAGGCATCGTAAAGCTAGCCGCTATTGGCGACATTGCCATGACTTTGCAGGCTCTGAAAAGTATTTCCATTCCCGAAAACATAGGGCTTGTTCACTGGTTTTGTGGCGCGCGTTACTGCCCTTTGGTTAAAGAAGCCTTTCAGATTTTAGAAAAGGAACTGAAGTTTAAACTGGTCCTGCATCCCATCGACGAACTGGCCTTGCTGAAGGGTTCGGTTTTACAAAAAATAGTGGCTGCGTATGCGCTTTTTTCTCAGATGGCCGCGTTATCTTTAGACGCAGTTTTTCTTTTGCATCAGGACCGTCGGTACCGCGCCGTCTGTAGCTGGTTTTACGGTGGGCAAATATTTGGGATAAGTACGTCCAAAAATCCGGACACTCCCATTCACGAAGTGGAAAAATACCGGCGCTGCTTCCTAGAATTTTTTCATGGCCAAAAATTAATGAAAATTTCTCAGGCGACTTTCAGTCCACCTGTTGGTCCATTAACCATTGGGGTGCTTCCCGGCGGAGGCGTAAACGCTCAAAATCCGTTTGAAGAAAAGCGTTGGCCTCACTGGAGCCGGTTTTTGGAGGAACTTGCGCAGTTCCCAAATGAAGCGGTAGAAAAAATCTTGGTTTTCGGTGACCAGTCCGATCTTAAATTTTTTGAGGACTTAAAATCCGCTAGCGGATTACTTCAACAAAAAACTTCACGCTTTGAGCTGGTCCGTGCCGCTTCTTGGCAAGAGACACTTTTAAAAATCAAGTGCGTAGACCGATTCGTGAGCGTCGATACTGGCCTGGCCCATCTGGCGGCACTTATTATGGAACGACCTGACCAAAAAATCGTTACGCTTTTTGGACCTACAGACCTTAGAGTTTGGTCGCCAAGCCCCTTCAGTGTTGCACGTACTGAAGTCCTCTCTACGCAGAAGGAATGTTCGCCCTGTTACGCGAATGACGGAATTTTTACTCCTTGTCCGTTACAGGGCAAACACCATCGTTTTTGCATGACGGACCTTAGCGTCACGTCCGTAATTCAAGCCGTCATGTCATAAGGTCGGGGATAGTTGCTTGTTCCAGGCCTTGCATACGGCGCCAATCAATATTGTGCCGTTTGATTTTTTCGGCGAGCGAAACCTTATTTAGGCCGATTCGCTTACTAGTAAGGTTGATTTTGCCGTTACAGAGCCTCAGCATTCGCTCCAAATAGGTTCGTTCAAAATGATTTTTTGTCTCATGAAAATTAAGGGAAATGGGTAGCTCCAAAGCACCAACCGCCTTTGCGGCACTCACATAGGAATCGTCCGAAAAAATCTCACAAACACTTTCATCAGCAATGAAATCTTCGCTTAAATCAATCGTCCCTTCCACTTTCTCTTCATTTGTCCGTTGCGTAACCGCATCCGGAAATGATTTCCAATGGAGCTCCCGGCTCACTTCCATACCCACCGCGAACTCCAGTGCGTTCTCAAGTTCACGAACATTTCCCGGCCAAGGGTATTCCGTAAGGCCTTGCTCTGCGTCCTTGGCAATCCTCATGCTGTCACGGCCCACTCGCTGACAAATTCCTTCTAATAAAACTTTGCAGAGTGGCAGGATTTTATCCTTCCTCATTCGCAACGAAGGCATCTCAATCCGAAACACGTTAAGCCTGTGATATAAATCCTCCCGGAATTCGCCCTTTTCAACGCTGGTTTTAAGATCTTTGTTTGTAGCAGCAACGATTCTAACATCTACTTCGACTTCGCGATTTGATCCCACCGGCGAAAAACGTTTGTATTGAATGAAATCAAGCAGCTTAGCTTGGAGCCTTGGGGAGACCTCACCTATTTCATCTAAAAATACAGTTCCGCCATGGCAAATTTCAAACCTTCCTACTCGCTTCAAATCAGCGCCCGTAAAGGCTCCGCGTTCGTGCCCAAAAAGCTCTGACTCCAATAGATTTTCGCTCAGCACCGGCAAATTCACTTTGTGAAATTTGCCCAGCCTTCGTTTGGGACTCAATTGATGTGCAAGTTGAGCAAGTCTCGTTTTACCCGTTCCGGTTTCCCCCGTGATCAGGAGGTTAGAATCCATGGCATTGGAAGCCATGAGTATGCTGCGTTGGGACACGCTTAATGTTTCAATTAGATTTTCATTTGCCATTGTATTCCTCTTTCGATTGGAGAGGACAGCAAAGCAAGGCACGTGCCATGCAAACCTAGCAACGGAAATCCGTATGAAATTACGGGATTTAAAAATCTGTCCAGTGGCCTCTACCGCGGCATGTCTTCAGTGAATGCCATGGTTGTTCAGCTTCGAATACAAATGACTACGACTCATGCGAATGGTTTTGCTGAACTTAGACATGTTCGCTCCATGACGAAGGTAAAGTTTTTTTAGAAGTTTGCCCTCAATAAAAGTCATATACGCATGGAAGTCAAAATCCTCTAAGTCGCAAACGGCATCTGCAACATTGCTGACGGCAGTTTCAAGACTAGCGGGCGCGCCAACTTCTTCCGTCAAAACTTGGGGCAGATTTCCGAGAATGCGGGCTGGCAGGTCTTCTTTTTCAATGAGGCTGCGATCGGATACCGCAGTGCACAGGTATGCCATCACGTTTGAGAGCTCACGAATATTTCCTGGCCAAGCGTAATCCTTTAAAATCACTAAAGCTTCGTCACTGAAGGTCATTTCCTGATTTTCGATGCGGTGAATGTAGAGAAAGTGTTTAAGAAGCTCTGGAATATCTTCTCGACGCTCGCGCAGGGCAGGAACCCTAATTGGGAAGACGTCGATACGATGAAGAAGGTCATATTTGAACTCGCCCTTCTGGGACATTTCTTCAAGGTCACGATTGGTTGCGCAGATCACGCGAAAATCTAGCGGAATGACCCGCTTAGAGCCCAACCGGCGGATTTCTTTTTCTTGCAGGACCCTCAATAACTTTACTTGGATGTCCAAGGGCATGTTGGCGACTTCATCGAAATATATTGTACCGCCATTGGCTTCTTCGAAAAGACCTCGCGTTTGGCTCATGGCGCCGGTGAATGCGCCTTTTTCGTGCCCAAAAAGCAGACTTTCCGCCATGGTGCTAGTGATCGTTGCGCTGTCCACGGAGACAAATGGAGAACTGTCGCCGGCGGCGATATGCCTGGCTACCAGCTCCTTGCCGGTACCGGTTTCACCGTATATCAATACATTTACTTTAGATCGTTTAACTTTTTCAATGGTGTCTTGCAGGTTTTTTGCGGCTAGGGAATTGCCAATGATGGGGTCTTTTTGCAAACGTCGGCGTCGATCTTGAGTGTAATGTTCACGATCGTTTAAGAGCTCGCGCCGCCTTAGAACGGCATCAATTTGAATCAGCAGTTGATCAACCGAGTAGCCCTTAAGCAGATAACCGGAAGCACCGGCTTCAATGGAACGCAATGCTAAGGACCGATCCGCATTTCCGCTCACGACGATAACATCCATTTCAGGCTGGGCTGTTTTCAATAGAGGAAGTAGTTCAAGTCCTTCGTCCTCGGCTTTGGAAAGATTCATATCGAGCAAAACAATATCGAAGGTTTTGCTTTGCACTAAAAATTTAGTCTCATCCGGGCTGAAGGCACTCAGGCATTCAAATTGGTCTCGGAGAGCGTTTTTAAGGGACAGATGAATAGAGGGGTCATCATCTATAATGAGAAGTTTTTTGCGCGTCGCAGTATTTACAATGCTCATGGCAGGGCGCATCTACCATAACATGACTAGTTTTCTCAAGTTTTGTCTTAACTTGCGGCTGAATAATCCAGTTCTAGGGACTCGCCACAGCCCAAAACTTCGGCCGTTATGCGCCAGGTTTTGCTCATCTTTTTACAGTCTTGGATGAGGCTCTCTAAGGCGTACGCGATTTTTAAATCATTCTCATAGGTAAGGGCCAACTCCACCCAAATCACTACGACATCCGGGTACCTTCCGCTCAGCCATTCCAAGGCCTGAACATATTCAAGGGGTGGAGTGGAAAGTGGCGGGTAAAACAAATCCCAATCAACCGGCGGCCGGGTCTCTTTTTGCCAAAATTTTATCATGCCTGGAAGAAGTCTATCGACGAGAGAGGCTGTCTCTAAAGTTTGCCAAATTTCGCGGTTGGTCTCTTTTGCGTTCAAGTCTTCAACCCAAAGCTTCCCTGGCCTTAACGGGTCCCGATATGCGCAGTGGGATTTTCCCGCGTTTTTAGCGTCCCGCTTAAGTTCGTCCAGGGTCAAAGCACCAATGGGCCCTAAAATTTGATTTGGCTTATATCCTAAGTGGGAAAGCACGTGTGGATTGGTGAGATCTAATACATGGCCATAAGTTCGGTTTTTGGGATTCACTTTCCCAGTATAAAATGAGGCGGCTCCGAAAATCTTTGGGCAGAATGTCCCTAGGCCGAAGTATGCTCGGCAGAAAGGATCCCACCAATGGCGATGATAAATAAAAAGACTTTGGAAAAGCCGAGCGCGTTTGTAACCGAGCATCCGGATCATTTTGGGGAACTACTGGGATACAAAGTGAATAAGTTGGACCGTAAGAAGGGGCTGGCGAAAGTATCTTTGCCTTTAAAAGAAAAACACCTTTCTTTAGCCGGACGAATTCATGGCGGGGTGGTTGCGGCCTTTATCGACTTTGCCTGTGGGGCAGCGACATTCACAACGCTGCAAAAAGGTGAATCCTGCGCAACGGTTGAGATGAAAATTAATTTTTTAGCGCCTCTGGACGCCGGGCAGACCCTTACGGCCGACGCGCGAGTGGTCTTCCGCGGTAAAAAATTAGCGGTGATTCAAACGGAAGTTTATCGCAAAGGAGATAAAAAACCAGTTGCCTTGGGGCTTGCGACGTTTCATGTTTTCGTTCCTAAATAAATGAGATTTCTATTTTTATTATTTATCTTAAGTGTCGCGCCAGGCGCGGCGCTCGCTGTGGGTCAACCCGCCGTCACTCCCGTGGCAAAAGCACCGCTTCCCAATGAGGACGTGAAAGACTTCTCATTTAAATTTGTACCCATACCCATTTATGCGACTTCACCGAATGAAGGCGACACGGTGGGCTTCATGCCGGTGGTCATGGTGGTCGATAAAAAAAAGGAACGCACTAATTCCATTTTAGCGCCCAGTATTTCCTACAACGCTCTCATTTATACGACCGGAACCATTCGTTGGTTTTATTATCCAACCGATGACCTCACTTTTACTCTGGTGCCTAGTTACAGCACCAACGTGAACCGCAACCTTAAGGTGGAACTCAACTACCTGCCAAAAAAGCGGGACCGGCTTACGTTAGAAACTTTATTTTACCCCAAGCGAACTATATTCGAGCGCTTCTTTGGGATTGGCCCTGGCACGGGCCAGAATGCGGAAACTAGTTTTACCCGCACGGGCTTTGACCTTACGGCTAGACCCGGGTGGAATTTGACCGAATATATAAATCTTGGACCGCGGCTAAGCCTTTCACGTTGGATGGTTGAAAATATCGGAATTCCGTCCCGTCCGCTTACGCGGGAAAGGTTTCCGAAAACTCCCGGCATGGCAGGTTCCACCGTTTTTGCGGAAGGTTTAAGTTTACGAATTGATCATCGTCCGCAGCGGGAATATTCAACGAAAGGTTGGTCGGCAAATCTCTACAGTGGTTATCATCACGGGCTTTCCCGCTCGCCTGATTTCGGAAAGTTTTCCGCGGAATCCACTTTGTTATGGGAAGAGCTTTCATGGCTTAATGGCGCCGCACGCGCCTATTGGACGTACATTGCGGGGAATGCGAACGTACCTTTTTTAGAACAAGCAACCTTGGGCGGAGAATATCGTTTCCGAGGATTTAATGGCGGCAGGTTTTACGGACGTGGCGCATGGCTGATTGAAACTGAGCAACGCATCGCTTTTTTAAAGACGCACATTTATGGCGTCCAGGCGGAATGGCGCGTTGACCCGTTCATATCGGTTGGGCAGGTGTATGACCATTTTGAAGAGATTATTAAACACACCCGCATTGCCGGTGGTCTTGGATTTCGCGCGTGGGTAAAACCCAATGTGCTAGGCAGAGTCGATGTCGGATATGGAAGAGAAGGCGCAAAAATTTATGTGGAGCTTGGGTATCCTTACTAGGAGCCAAAAACCGCAATGACGCTCAGCATAAATATTTTCTTTTTATAGTCTTCTTGTCTCGGAATCCCCCCAACCCTATACTGCCGGCAAGGGGGAGCAAAAGCTCATGGCAGATTCTTCTGCGCGAAAAAAAGAGTTAGTTTCAGGCGCAAAACCCTTCTTGTTGGCGCTGCACAATAATTTTGAAAATAAGCGCCAGGCCCTGCTCAAAAACCGCAAGCTTGTTTGGGATCAGCTTAAAAAAGGCGAGAAACTAGACTTTAGGAAAGATACGGCAAACATCCGTGAAGATCTCTCGTGGAAAACCTGCGTTACTCCTGCGGATATTCAAGATCGCAGAGTGGAAATCACGGGACCTGCCGAAGCGAAAATGACCATAAACGCTTTGAACTCCGGCGCAAAAGTTTTCATGGCAGATTTTGAAGATTCCTTAAGCCCCACTTGGGAAAACATTCAGCAAGGCCAGGAAACTTTGTTTCAAGCAGTCAGAAAATCTCTCAGTTTCGTATCGCCGCAGGGAAAAACCTACGCGCTGAGAAATCAAACGGCCGTCCTCATGGTGCGGCCACGGGGCCTGCATTTAACGGAAGCCCATTCGGCTTGCGTTAGCGCGTCACTTTTTGATTTTGGAACTTTCTTATTCCACAATGCTAAGGAATTACTAGCTAACGGTTCTGGCCCCTATTTTTACCTACCAAAACTTGAAAGTTACGAAGAGGCGCTTTTTTGGCGCGACGTTTTTCGTTTCGCCGAGAATTATTTAGAACTACCTAGTGGCAGCATCAAAGTTACGGTGCTCATCGAGACCATTACGGCCGCGTTCCAAATGGAAGAGATCCTCTTTGCGCTTAAGGACTATATCGTTGGTCTGAATGCCGGCCGTTGGGATTACATTTTCAGTCTCATTAAGAAATTTCATTTCGATGAGTCTTTTATTTTGCCGGATCGGGCCCAAGTCACCATGGCCGTACCCTTTATGCGGGCCTACAGTGATTTGCTCGTAAAAACCTGCCATAAGCGCGGAGCGCATGCCATGGGCGGCATGGCGGCATTCATTCCTAGCCGAAAGGATGCTGGCATCAACGGAATTGCTTTAGCAAAAGTACGAGAAGATAAATTACGCGAAGCTTCAAGTGGTTTTGATGGAACCTGGGTTGCCCACCCCGACTTGGTACCGATCGCCGATGAAATTTTCACGCAAGTTTTAGGTGCGGCCCCGAATCAAAAAACAAGATCGCGGGAAGATGTAAAAGTGAAGGCATCGGAACTTCTCAACACCCATATCCCAGGCGCAACGGTCACGGAGCAGGGAATTCGTAACAACATAAATGTGTCACTCCAATATCTTGAAGCTTGGTTGAGCGGCACGGGCGCGGCTGCGATCCATAATCTTATGGAAGATGCAGCAACAGCGGAAATCAGCCGAGCTCAACTTTGGCAGTGGCTGCATTTTGGCAGACTCACCGCAGCAAGGTATCGGCAGGTCCATGAAGAAGAGCTCTCTTCGCTGGTAAAGGATTCACCTTCACGGGTGCACTTTGAGACGGCGGGTATGCTGCTTGAAGATTTAGTGTTTGCTAAAGATTTCCCAGAATTTTTAACGACCAAAGCTTACGAAGTTCTCATTTCACCTGAAGGAAAAACTAAAATGATGAAAAATTCCGAAACCTCTGCTGTTACGACCACGACATCCCCGACGAACTCTGCAAGTCACGCAAATGGCACTATGGAAGCATCTGTCCAAAATGGAAATTCTTCTGGGGCTGGGATTGCCACTGAGAATGTAAAAGGCCTAGCCGAGGAATGGAAAAATCAGGCTAGGTGGCAGGGCGTAAAGCGGGACTACACTCCTCAAGAAGTGCTTGATTTAAGGCCATCCATCGTCGTTGAGAATACGTTAGCAAAGGTCGGCGCGGAGAGACTTTGGAAATTACTGCATACCGAAGATTTTGTTCCAGCTCTGGGGGCGCTCAGCGGAGCCCAGGCCGTACAGATGGTGAAAGCTGGGCTTAAGGCCATATACATGAGTGGCTGGCAAGTTGCGGCGGATGCGAATATGTCGGGGCAAACGTATCCTGATCAAAGCCTATACCCTTCTAACAGCGTACCTCAATTAGTGAAGCGGCTTAATAATGCTTTAACCAGAGCCGATCAGGCGCATCGCACCGAAATGCGTGGTTTAAAAAACGGGTCGGCGCCGAGCGATATCAATAATCCTTATTGGTATGCGCCCATCATCGCCGATGCCGAAGCGGGGTTCGGTGGCCCGCTTCACGCCTTTGAACTCATGAAATCCATGATTGAAGCCGGAGCCTCTGGAGTCCATTTCGAAGACCAGTTGGCATCCGAAAAGAAGTGCGGTCATTTAGGCGGGAAGGTTTTGGTACCTACCTCTCAATTTGTGAACACTTTGGCTTCAGCAAGACTAGCATCCGATGTCCTTGGGGTGCCGACGGTTCTGATTGCGCGGACGGATTCTTTGGGTGCAACGCTACTGACTTCCGATGTCGACCCCCGGGATCATAAATTTATCACCGGAAAAAGAACGTCAGAAGGCTATTTTTTCGTACGTCAAGGCATTGAGTCGGCGGTTGCCAGGGCATTGGCCTACGCGCCCTATGCAGACTTATTGTGGTTTGAAACATCCAAGCCAGACTTGGGTGAGGCCCGGGAATTCGCAAAGGAAATTCATGCAAAGTTTCCGGGTAAGCTTTTAGCTTACAATTGTTCGCCTTCCTTTAACTGGAAGAAGAACCTAGATGATGCAGCGATTCGAACTTTCCAAACCACCCTCGCAGCCATGGGCTACAAGTTTCAGTTCATTACGCTAGCCGGATGGCATTTGTTGAATTTCCATACTTTTGATTTAGCTCGTAATTACAAGACGGATGGAATGTCGGCTTATGTTGACCTTCAAGAAGCGGAATTTGCTTCGGAGAAACAGGGCTACACCGCCACGAAACACCAACGCGAGGTTGGTACAGCTTATTTTGACCAAGTATTAATGACCATCACTGGCGGGCAAGCATCCACTTCAGCCTTAAGTCATTCCACGGAGGCAGAGCAATTTCATTGACGCCAAATTCGCAACCTGAAATCACCATCGAAAAAGGCTCGGTCATTGTTTACCGTGTTTTTGACATTGCCGAAGAGATTGATCTCCAGCTCGTAGAAAAATTATTGCGGCAAAACCTTGGTGAATCTCGGGTGCGCCTGGCGCCGAAAAGCCGAAATGCGGTTATCGTACGAAACGCTCCCATCCGGATGAGCCTGGGGGAAACTGCGATTATTATCGGTAAAGATTCGCAGAAATCCGAATACAAAGCGGACGTCTTCGCCACGCTTTGGGATTACGGGGCAGCCTCAATTGCACTTCACATCCCCATCGCAGCGGGCTCAACCTGGGATAGTCTCTTAAATTTATCTTATTTATTTGGCGAAGACTCTACTCAACACCGCTATATCGACTTGCTTGCCGAACAAAAAATCAAGGACATCATTCCGATCATCGCGCCCTCGCTAAGGGAAGCCAATAACTGGAACGTTTCTGAGGATTACATTATTTTCTTTCTAGAGAAAATTTCTGGCATTACTCACACGAATCAATTGGTGGAATCCGTGAACATTGCGGGCCTGCTGTTGGGCGAGCCTACGGAACAATTGGCCGACCGAAATCGCGAGAGCATTCTGGAAAACGTTTATCAGTATGCGACGGATGACTTAGTAATCATCGACTGGAACAGTGCCCTGGTGGTGGAACCATCGGGACAGCGGGATATCGCCGAAGTTCTAGAATTTACCCTCTCGCATTTACTGGAGGTCCGGTACTACGACGACCTTTTGGATAAACGCCTTTCAGAACTTTATGATGCTTTGGAAGAGAGTCGCCGCACCATTTGGCGTGGGCACTTTGCAAATATTTCGCGAGAAACCAATACCCGGTTCATCGAGTTCTCAGAGTTCATGGAACGAATCGACAACTCCCTTAAAGTGGTGGGAGATTTTTACCTAGCCGTTATTTTTAGGGCGGCCGCTCGGCGTTTTCGTATTCCGGATTGGCAGCAGAGCATTACTAGGAAAATGAATTTGCTGGCTCGGGTTTCTGAGTTGTTGCAGGGTGAAATCAATGTTCACCGGGGCCATTTGATGGAGCTCATCATTATCTTTTTGTTTCTGTTTGAGCTTATTTCTACTGTCGTGCGATCGAATTGGGTCAAATAGCGTAGACGCCTGGGCTTATTCGGGTATTTAGGAAATCTTCAAGGCGAACGGATGCCTTGCAGAAAATTCAGAATCAAAGTTTTGAATGATTACTCTTCCACCATTCGGGCGGTCTTTTTTAGGACGGGTACTTCGAAGAATAGCTCGCGGTTTTTTCTTGAAACTTTCACTTTGAGTATGTCGCCGATGCGGGCGGTGGAAACTCTTTCGATGACTTCGAGGGAAGTTCGAATGGGAAGGTTGTTGATTGCCGTGATGACATCACCGCGGCGCACGCCCGCTTGATAGGCAGGTAGACCTTTAGGCGCATCGGCTACCATGGCGATGCTTTTTGAAATCCCATCGGCGGCTGCGTCATCGTCCTCTTCGTCATCAACCAATCCGCCCATCATTTGAGGAGATTGCCTTGCATCAACTAGTTGGATGCCGATGTAACCACGCTGTACCGCGCCCTTGCTTTTGAGATCGGCAAGGACGCGTTTGGCGGTGTTGACTGGAATTGCGAATCCGATGCCGGGACCCCTTGCATCAATCGCGTTGCTGATACCGATGACTTCACCTTTTAAATTTACGACCGGTCCACCTGAATTCCCGGGATTGATGGGGGCATCGACTTGCAAATATTTTCCGAAGGCGCCAGGCAAGGAACGTTCTTTGGCGCTCACGATTCCGTGTGTCATGGAATGCCCGTGTCCAAAAGGATTACCTAAAGCTGCAATCCACTCACCAACTTTTAGATCATCGGAATTTCCCATAGGAACCGCTACGGCTTTTTTGATCCCTCCTCCAGAGACTTCAAGAAGGGCAAGGTCCAATACCTTGTCTCTTCCGATGACCTTAGCTCTGGAGGAAGGTTCCTGGGGGGACTCTGAAAAATGAACGCTCACTTCATCGGCGCCATTAATGACGTGGTCGTTGGTAACTACAAAAGCCTTTTGTTTAGCTTGATCTACTTCGATGACAAAACCGCTACCCAGGGAAAAAGCCTGCTTACGGGGTTTCATCATGACTTCGCCACCATCATCGACTTGGGGGCCGCCCATATCGAAAAAACGTTGCCAGAATTCGTCTCCGGCAAAGGGCGAATTGCCGTAGGGCCCTTGGAAATATCGGTTCCGAACCAATTTACTGGTGGAAATATTTACGACGGAGGGCATCACTTTTTCAGCAATTTTCGCAAAAATTTGATTCATGTCCTCTTCGGCGGCGAAGGAACAGATGGATGATACAAAAGCTCCCCAGATAAAGAACGGCCACATAAAGGTTTTGAATTTGCGTTTCATAATTCTACTTTAACAAACCCATTTCGAATTGCAGGTGAAACAATCATGAAACGTTTTTCATTTTGTGATTTTTTCGTTCATTTCCAAAGGCATGGAATTTGCAATTTTTTCCGAAAAATCAAAATTTAGGGAGTAAATTCCATGGTCAAAAAATACAGTGCTTCGGCCGGCGATGACGTTGAACGCGCAATGCACAAAAAGAAACTAGGAACTCTTAAAAGCGGGAAGGGCGGAAAAGGTGGAACGGTAAAAAGTCGAAAACAAGCCATCGCCATCGGACTTTCGGAAGCTAGGAAGAAAGGGAAAAAAGTTCCCAAACCAAAGACAAAAAGTTCTACGAAAAAGAAAACAAACACAAAAAAGAAAACCAAAAAATCTAAGTGAGGTTGTTTTTATGATGAATGATTCTGGTTCCAGAAAACTTGCGGTGGTCACCGGCGCATCCAGCGGCATTGGCTACGAACTCGCAAAGGTATTTGCTAAAAATAAATTTGATCTCATCGTTGCGGCGGAAGATGCCAGCATCGCTGAAGCAGGCGATGCATTTCGGCAGTTCGGCATGCAGGTTGAAAGCTTAAGGACCGACCTTGCTACGGAGGAAGGGGTCGATGCACTTTATGCAAAAATTAAAAATATGGGAAGGCCAGTGGATGCCATTGCGTTGAATGCGGGCGTGGGCGTGGGCGGTAGGTTTCTTGAGACAGACATTCGTAAAGAGATGAACCTCATTAAACTGAATATTATGTCGCTAGTGGCCCTAACTAAAAAGGTTTTGCCAGAAATGGTAAACCGTCATGAAGGAAAAATCCTATTTACCTCCTCCGTCGCTGGCGAGATGCCAGGTCCCTATTATGCGGTTTATGCGGCATCAAAAGCATTCGTCCAATCGTTTGCGGAAGCAATCCGATATGAGCTCAAAGATTCCGGAGTGACCGTGACTTCATTGCAACCCGGAGCCACGGAAACAAACTTTTTTGCCAGGGCCGACATGCTTGATACAAAAGCTGGTCGCGGGAAAAAAGATAATCCGGCTGATGTGGCGCTCGAAGGTTTTAACGCAATGATGGCCGGCAAAGACCACGTGGTGGCGGGCTCGTTCATGAACGCGGTACAGGCAACCGTTGCGAAAATATTGCCCGAAACAACATCGGCATCACTGCAGGGAGAACAGGTAAAACCTCGGCCTGCGGAAAAGCATTCAAGACATTAGTGTTCGGCAGAGATCGTCGATGAATGGGCAGCGGCATGTGGCAGCACTACTCATTCATCGACGATAAACTTTTTGTAATGCATTCCGTAGTGTTTGGAGTCACAGAAGTTTGGGACTGAAGGCCAATAGGCTGTAAGAGATTTTGAATCGTCTGCCTTAGGGCATTCCCTCTGGCGTCATTATTATAGTGTGAATAATCTGAATTACGCAGCCTTTCATTTGGTCGAGCTCGGTTGGTTATATTTTCTGCTGCGTCGATGAATGCACTTGTTAACTCCGCTGGGGTGACGTTTGGCTGAAGCGCAAGCTCTGGTTGAATTTCTTGTAAACGAGTTACGGCATCTCGTGCGCTAATTTCATTTGCAAGTAGGGCCTGGTACGTCCGTGCCAATCGGTCAGCTAGAACTAGGGGTTCTCTACGGTCCAATCGTCCAATCCCACCAAGATTTTCGATGGCGCGACGAGATTGCGCGAGCTCTCTTACCAGAGCTGCCGAGCGTTCAGAAATGATTTCTGGAGTAAGGCCTAAGAAATGGGGTTCGCGATTTACCGAACGAATGGGTGTTGGAGGGCTCACGGTAGTTGCCGGCGACTCTGGTTCAATGATTCCGTTCTCGATGTAATCTCTTAGCGGGGGCAGCGCCGGAAAGGGGGGAACTAAATCTCGCGCTTGGGCGGGAGTCCGTTGTTCGGAATTTTGATTCCTTTGATTTATAATTTGCAGAGCAGCATTCAAGGTTCGACTCATTCCCTGCCAAAAAGTTACAAGTCGAGATCGAAGTGCGATCATTTTTCTTCGTGCTTGAACGCCTAAGTTTAAATCGGGTTGGACGGAACGCGGATCCCGGCGCCCGGGCACAACATCGTAAATGACCCTGATGGCGCGTCCTACGGAATTTAAAAATTGTTCGTGCACTCTAGCGTGAAGTTCAAAAGTTTCTAGTTGCCTAGCCCTTGGCGCAACGTGAAACTCACTACGCCGCTGGACTCTGATGGTTGGTTCTGCCCCATGATAACTTTGCAGTAGGGTGGTGAACAAACCGTTGGTGCCATCACATTGCGCGCACATAATTCCTTCTTCACCAAGAAAACGCGCCCACGGGCTAAATTCGTTGAGTTGAGAAACCGAAGCCGGGCCGGGCAACTCATTTTCTGGTCGATACGAATACAGCGCAGAGTTTTTCACGACGGCCTCTAATTCGCGGCCGGAGATTGAGACTTGGTTTTTCTGAAGTTGAGCTTGAAGTGCAGAACTAACGTTCTGAGCGAGTAAATGAAATCCGGCATCCCTTAATCTCTCAACGATGGGATTCAGTCTTTCAATTTCGTAGGAAGTGGCGGTCTCCCGAATGGATGATTGCAATGATGGTCGATACGTTGCGTTCACATGAAACTGTGGAATGCGGTCCATGCGTTTAGTAGTCAAGCGGACGGCGTAGTCGCCGGAGGGCCCATGCCTTAGCACCACGTAATCAAGGCCTGGCCTTAATTGGTTTCGCTGCAAATCCAAGACTTCTAAATGCGCAAGATCCCAATCTTGTGGCCTTGGCAGTAAGGCATCCGTAGCACTGCTTCCGCCGGCATAGGATTCACGCGACCTCACAACAATTTGGCCGGGCCGCCGCCAACGGGTCAACCGCCGCCAAATATTTTCTTGCGGAGGAAGTGGAATTTCTACTGAATTGGTTTCCGAAAGATTATGAAATTCTTCTCGCTCACCTAAGGTAAAATGCTCCGGCAGTAACGTGCGTGGAATTCTGCCTTGGTAATCAACGAAGTGAAGCACATCCTCCGTTGGAATATTATTTGTGGCGTTGGGAGGTAAAGTTTTATCATTCAGCACTTGCTGGGGAGTACGCGCGGATTTATCGGCGCGCCCTTGGACTGGTGGTTGATTCACGATTTCCGCCATATAACTCTTAGCTATATTGAGCGGAGGTTGGCCTGATTCACGCCGCATTAATTCCCGGGAACGTAAGGTTTTCATACCTACATGCCAAAGAAGTGCCTCGAGTACCGTAGTGTGCGCAGGTTGGCTCGGGGCGACCCAATCCAGGCCGGAATCTCGCCAATTGAAATGATTGATTTGAAATTGAATTTCTTCGGGGTTATTGGCAGCTAAAACTTGAGTCGCCTGGCCATAGTTTCTTAGAATCAGAGGAACTCCGCGACGAAAGAGCGTCTCACGAATAAGATCAGTTTCACTCAAAACCTGGCCCTGTGGACCGCGAGCTTCCGGTTCCGTCATGATGTAGGCCGAAACCGCATCGGGGGGAACGCCAGTGGGAAGATGGGGTAGGTATTCCAAACTCTTAGCATCGACGATCTGGCCCGAGATTTTTAGCTGCGGGCCATTAGCAAATGGGTCCCACTCAATTTCTAATCGCTCTA
The DNA here is from genome assembly GCA_964475985.1 of uncultured Oligoflexia bacterium. Lineage (GTDB taxonomy): Bacteria > Bdellovibrionota > UBA1018 > UBA1018 > CAYHWW01 > CAYYYP01. The sequence continues at coordinate 27,501 of CAYYYP010000035.1, forward strand.
AATCGGATACATTTAGTTTATGGACGGGCCGGATGCCGAAATGATGGTTGGGCTCAAACCCCGGGGGCCAAACTTGAACTTCCTCTGGTGCACGGTAGACGAGGACTCCGTGACCTTCTCGTATTACCGTGGCGAGGGTCCGTCTAAAATTCCTGCGAAGTTCGTCTGATTCACGTGCACGCCAAAGGTCTAATTCGTGCTGAGGGGAGAGGCGTTGCGATTGAACTTTTTTGCGTCTTGCTTCTTGTACCAAATGTTCAACCATGCGGTGGTATTGCTGGGCGTAGGGCGGCTTATCTAGGTACTGCTCTGGTCCGATTACGACATCTCTTCTGTCAATATGTTCTGGCATATGGGCCGCTATGCCGCGGAGTTGAAGGCGAGGTTCGAAAGTAATGTGATCCGGCAGTACTCTTTGGGCTTGGCCATAGGGGGCGGTGCTTCGTTCCGGAAATTCAATCCGACGTGGTGGGTGCTCTCTAGCAATGACAGCGAGGATTTCCGCGCGGGCCTGGGCTTCGATAAGCATGCGTTCGCCCGGCCTTAAAGGAGGGAGCTGACGCTCATCAAGAGTTGTTCGACTTCCGGATACGGGTTGATTCTTTTGTAGTCTGCGACGTAACGCTACAAAATTTTCACTTAACTTAGGTAGAGGCAATAATCGAAAATGGGCTTCGTTTGCGTCAATAAATTTGCTTATGTCGTAGTGACGCTCCTGATGCCCGGCGCGCGCCCTTACAATTCTATCAATGCTGGTATCTGAGTCTCCTTCGTTAATTAATGAGTACAGCTTAGTTTTTCCAGACCCGGGTGTGTTCCCATAAAGCCCAACGACGGTGGGAAATCCGGGTTGGGTGGTCGGTACCGTTAACCCTGAACCGTCGTCATGCAAAGAATTCAATGCAGTTTCCTGTTGGGTCGTTGGAATTAATGATGGGCGTGTTCGGACCGCCGTCCAATTGAGTTCAAATATCTCATCCCTACCCATGCTTTTTCGTTCGGGCGTTGGGCCGTCTAAAAGCATGGTCGGGCGCGCCGTACGTTCCGTAAACTCAGCATTCTTGAAGGTCGTAGTAAAAAGAGTGCCTGTAAGCGGACCATGCTGTCGGATCCAAGGGTCTAGTTCACTAAAGATAAGCCCACGCCGATCGAAGAACTCGCGCACTTCGGGAATCTGCTTATAAAAATCCTGCAGAATTCCTGCGTATAGAGGTCGCTTACTCACGTTTTCCGGAAGGCCCATCATCGCCAAAACTTCGTTGCGTACCCTAGGGTTGGCCCTAGCGAGCTTCCGTAAGATGTGCACATCTGCTTCATCGACCTGGCCTGCGGTGCGGGTATTGAGTTGATTCAGAAAGAAGTCCGTTAGCTCAGGTGTAAAGGCGTGGGCGGGCAGATTATGAATTTGGTTTCCGATATAGGCTATATAGGAATCTTTTCCGAATAGAGATCGGTTTGGATATTCGCGGATATAGGCAAGCTGAACTTCCGGACGTTCAATGCCCTGGCCAGGTGGGGATTGAAAGATCGAAAGCTCTACGTTTGGAAAATGGACGGCGGCGTGGGCAGGAAATTGTGGGTGCCCTTCGTTCACTGCGCTGGCATAACTTCTTAGAAAATAGTCGCTGACGGCAAAAGGAACGTCGCGGTTTTTTCGCCTTACGTAATTCATCGCAGCAATGGCTAAATTTGCGACGTCTCTTCGATAGCCCAGGGCTTCGAGCTCAGGAATCATAATCGTGAAGATATTTTCCAAACGCAGATCTTCGACTCCATTACTGACGTCAAAATTAATTTTTTCGGCCTTGGCATTCATAAGGGGCGATTGATGAAGTTGCACCAGATACCGCCCACGAATTTTAGGACTTAGGTTTGCCCATTCTACGTCGATGATGGGAAAGTTTAAAATCACCGCTTCAAGTTCTGGGTGTAGTGGCTCGCCGTCGGTACGAACTGCTAAATCTTCCAGAAAATATCGTTGTTCAGCAGAAGTTGCGTTTGAAAGTCCCCGAATCACTGCAGCCCTTACCCAAGGTACAATATTACCAAAACGCTTAGTGAGCTGGGTGTACATAAGCTGAAACCTAATGACCTCCAGGTAACTTACCCAGTAGCGCTGCATATTTTCCATGGAACTAAAATTGAGAGCGTTAGAAAAATCTAACCCTCGGTCTACTCCCATAGATGACAGTTCATGCGCAATAACCGGGATCAACCGGGGATCCTCGTTACTCATCTCGATAATTGTACGCCAAGGCAGCTCAAGGATGCGATTTCCCGGACGACGGTTTTTCACGGCGCTGAGATGAATGTCTAAAGCTTCACGGCCGACCCAATGGTAATTTAATTTATTGAGCATTGTAATGGCGGCGACCGCTCGATCTACATTTGGCGGTACCGGCACCCTTAGAAATATTCGTGCACTTTGCAGCAAAGCTTCAATGGTGGTTGCTCGATCCTGAGGATTTTGTGCCATAAGGGCGCGCAGTTGGAATTCACCGGCGGCGTCGTTCGCCGTACCGTCACTGACATGATCCAGAATGCTTTCTACTTCATTTTCAATTTCGGCATGCGGGGTCGCCCAGGCGGAACTCAAGCCGGCCGCGCCAAAAAATGAAATCAATGCCATCCACGCCAGTGCGAAACGCAGTGGAAGGATTTTTTTTAAAGATTGGCATCGAAGCAGATGGCAGGTCATCTTCTATACCATCGGCAAAAAGCCTGATTTTATGGAGTTTTGCCGATGAAATCAGAAGTTTTACTTCACAGTAAATGGGCACTTTGTGCTCTAGAAACCAGCAACGTTATATTATAAAAAAACCCGGAAGTTTCTGCCCAAAATCCTACAAATTCTCGAGAAGCGGCAGAAAAAACCTAGCGGCACTGCTGTTGTTTGGCTGAAACATGCCGGCGGTGCTGGGGCGACCAATGGCATCGTCGGGAGGGAGATCTCCTAAACGAGCATTACTGAAATAAACGGCCTCCGTTTCAAGGTCAGCCTCGGGTTCCAAACGGACACCCGGCTGCGAACCACAACTCGTAGTGACGCTGATGGAATGGCGCAAAAGTCGCTGCTTAATGATCACTCCTCCCTGACGATCCACCGCCTCGTTCCAGAGGTCTAATGCATCGTCATTGATGTGCACTTGAGTTCGGCGAACGACTCGGCCGTCGCGTAATTGTTCGGTCCATTCATAGACCGCGTTCATTTGCTGTACCGAAGGCTGGGTCTCAACGGTTAACCGGTAGTACCGAATAATGCGACAAGCACCTTGTCCCGACGACGGAACAAAATTTGCGTCGGTGGAAAGAATATCGAGTCCGTCTCCGTCCCAAGCTTCCGCATGCCCCGTAGCAGTGGCGTGATGCTGAGCTAATCCGAGATCGTAAGTAAAAGTTTTTGAAATTTCTTGGGCAGTTTCATTAGGCACTACGATCTGAAGGGTATGATTATAAACCATCCCTTGAGATCGTGAAGACTGGAGCACCGCGATCCGCTCGGGCCAGGCCATACCGGTAGGAGTTGGCGTAGAACTTTGCAGCGTATAATCACCGGAAAATTGAGGATATTTGTCGCGCCCACATCCAGAGACCAAAACCCCGCACGCAACTAAGAGCGAGAAATAAATTCTTACCATCCCATTATTTTTCAAAGCCGCTTGCCTCCCCCTGAACTACCTATAGGGCAGCTAACACACGTTCAGCGGGTGGCAAATCGTGCACGAAAATAAATACCGCAGCGCATAAATTATTTTTTCTCAACACACGCAAGAAGGCCGTTGGGATTTTCCAGAGCTTGTGGCGCAAACTCAAATGCTGCGACCACCGGGAGTTTTGATGAGTATAATTTTACCGGGTTATCAGGATTTGGTTCCACCGGCATGAAGGTTGAGGAAAAAGTTTTTCCTTTTTTATTCAAAAACACTAACTGCAGCGGGATCAAAGTCCGCTTCATCCAAAATGAAACCGCGTCTTCCCGGTCGAAAATGAAAATCATGGATTCGTTCATTCGCAATTGCACGCGGCGCTCCGAAAGGCCGTGAGCCCTGACGGGTTCACTCTTAGCAACTTCTGCCGAATAGATCTTTGCGGATTCTTCACAGCTTTTTTTAACAAACTTTACTTTAATCACTTCGTGGTCATAAAGCGAAGGAACCGAAACTTGGACCCAAGGAACAAAGGCAAAAAGCCCTAAAACTCGGAGATTTTTCAAAAATGAGTTTAGCATTCTACATTCCTAAAATGTGATAGCCGGAATCTGCATATAAAGTTTCACCGGTGATGCAGGAAGAATCTTTATCGAGCAAAAATGCGCCTACGGACCCTACTTCATCAAGGCCAACGTTGCGCCTCAGTGGCGCTTTTTCTTCCACGACTTTCATCATTCCACGAAACCCTTGAATTCCTGCCGCAGCTAAGGTGCGCACGGGCCCGGCGGAGAGCGCGTTGACCCGAATATTTTCCGGGCCGAGATCCGCCGCCATGTAACGTACCGTTGCTTCGAGTGCAGCCTTTGCCACGCCCATCACGTTGTAGTTTGGAATTACTTTTTCGGCGCCATAGTATGAGAGAGTCAGGACTGCTGATCCACCAGCGTCTTTCTCCGTGCAGAGAAGTGGCTTACATTCTCGTGTAAGGCTCACCAAAGAATATGTGCTCACTTCAAGGGCAGCTAAAAAACCTTCGCGACTAGTATCGATGAACTTTCCATCGAGGTCTTTACGTTCCGCGAAAGCTACACAGTGGAGTAATGCATGAATGCCGCCCCAACGTTCTTTCAAGGCAGACACGACTTTTTGCACGGCCTCTGGATTTTTAACGTCCATGGGAAAAACAAAATCCTTAGCACCAACTGATTCAGCTAACGGCTTTACCCTTCGCTCCAGCGCTTCACCTTGATACGTGAAGGCCAAATCGTAACCCCTTTGGCTTAAGGCTTGGGCAATCCCCCAGGCGATACTGTGGTCATTCGCCACTCCGACAATCAATGCTTTTCTTGAGTTTTTCTCCGTCATCTGCGCTCCTTGCCCAAAACTAGGACATCTTCTCTAGAAGATTTAAGGTCATCTTCATCCAGAACAAAAGCCCACCAAAAAGCATAAAACAACCTAAAAGCACCAACATGACAAAACGAAAATGGGATCGGAAAAACGGCACATAATAAAGCATTGACCGAAATGGTTTGCGGGATCCGCCTTCTAAAAATTTAATGATGGGGTCACGCATCTGCGCCAGAATCATCGCACTTAGCGCCTCACCCATTTCCTTGGTGGCTAAATGTGGAGTGCCTAAATGCCCAAGACCTTCGCCTACGGTTTTAGCGCTATGGGGCCGAATGCGATAAACGCTGGATAGAATCGCCGGTTTTAATGTTTCAAATCTTTTATTCACTAAATCAGGGCGAATGACTTGCATGAGCGAAGTTTCAACCATGCCCGCGTGGAAGTCGGTCTTAAGCGCAAGTTTTGTTTCTTCGGACAATAGAATATTTTGGTTTGAACAGTACGTTATGAAATCCTTGGCGAGTTTTCCCTGAAGGGCTTCAAATAAAAACCGGCTGCTGGCACAGACCATTTTCGTATGCCGATGCCGCCATGTGATGGACTCAGAAACTTCTTCCAAGGCCACCATATGCCTTGGTCCCCCATGGCCCCCGATAGTTACGATCCATTCAAATCCATCTTTGGCAAAACTTCGGGCACAGTCGTAAAGCAAATCCCGAATAACGCTTTGCCGAATTTCAATGGAGCCAGCGTAACGAAGCACATCGGACCCTGCGAAGAGAGTCGGATGCATGACGACGAACCAATCAGGTTTTGATTTTAAAACTTCTTGGCCTAGCTGTTCCGAAAAATATTTGGCCAGGAATGCATCAACCCCTAAGGGCAAGTGCGGACCATGTTCTTCAATGGGACTTATGGGAAGAAGAACCAAAGTTCGGCCGCGGGGCAAGCGGGACAGCTCTTCATGGGTAAGTTCTTCCAGAAGCAAAAATCGTTTTTGTTCATCGTTCATTTTTTACGTTCTCCAAAAAGTGCCGTTCCTAAGCGAATCCAGTTTGAACCTTCTTCGATGGCGATTTCATAATCTCCACTCATTCCCATACTAAGCGCGAGGGGAATTCCTTCTTCCTGAAGTTCACTGCGCAGGGCAGCCATTTTTTGGAAAGCTTTCCGAACATCGCCCGCAGGACTGGGAATACACATAAGGCCCGCTAAAGAAATGCACTTCAGCTCGTTTGTTTTTTTCGCCAGGTCCCTTACCTGCGATAAAGGAACCCCCGCCTTGCTGGTTTCGTCATCCACATTCACTTCAATAAAAACCTTAAGCGGTGCGAGGTTGGACGCACTGTTCAATGCTTCACTGCGCTTTTGAAATTCGGAGAATAAACTCTCTTGATCTAGTGCATGAAAAAAATCGGCGACCCCCAAAATGTTTTTTACTTTATTGCGCTGCAAAGGGCCGATCATGTGCCAGCGCACGCCGTTAAGGTGATCAAACATTTTTTTCTTCCGCAAAAGCTCTTGGGCGTAATTTTCGCCAAAATCTCTGATCCCAAGCGCATAGGCTTCCTCAATGCAGTGATCTGGTTGCATTTTACTAACGGCAAGCAGGTGAACTTCGTTAGGATCCCTTTGGCTACGCTCGCATGCCTTAATTATGCGCTTACGAATTTCCGATAAGTTTTGTTCCAAAGGTAACCTCGTATGCGCTTAAGACTTGGGGCAAAGGTAGGCCAATCACGTTGGAGTAGGAACCCTTGACGCTTTCGATGAAGGACATCCCGACCCCTTGAGCGGCATAACTACCGGCCTTATCCAAAGGTTCCCCCGTGGAAACATACCATTTCCAGAATGTTCGGGATCGTTTCGCAAACTTGACGTCCGACTTGATGACTTTCTGCAAAAATTTTATGCGGCCACTGGGATCACAATCTAACCAACAAAACCCGGTGAGGACTGAATGGGTTTTACCGGAAAGTGCCATCAACATCCGAAGCGCGTCCTTCTCATTTTTCGGTTTGCCAAGAATTTTTTCCTGGCTGCCGGAGCCAAAAACCACCACCGTATCGGCGGCAAGGATTGAAACGGACAAGCTGACTGCCGATAATTGCTCTAGAGCTACGAGGGCCTTTTCTTTCGATAATCGACTTACGAAATTCTTCGCGGATTCCCCACGTTTATGAATTTCTGGGATATCCGGTTTCATAACCTTAAATTTAAGCCCTAAATCTCGCATCATTTGAATACGCCGAGGCGAAGACGACGCTAGGATGAGCTGATGGTTCTTAGAGTTTTTACGTGTTTGCTTCAACATGCGTTGAAACTATCCTCAACTGCTGCCGAAATTCACGATAATTTAGCGTGCGCCGAAAGAGACAGGTTAGCTCCCCCTTAATCCCAGGATCAACGCTTGCAAAAAAACCCATCCCTTGGCGAGAAACTTGGTAGAGGCCCGTTTCGCCGCCCGCGAGTGTAGGCCTTGGGCGAAATTCTTCACGCGAAAAATCCCGACCTACCGAGGCGAGAATTTTCTGGCGATCAAAAGATCCAAATTGATCTTCTACGGAAATCGCAAACCAATCCTGCGCCTGAATCAATTTCAAAGTCACTTCCGCGCGATCCTTCAACGACAGTGCCGTTACGCGGTGGGTTTGCAGATAGAGGGCTTTGCCAAGGTCATCCGTGGGCGCCTCGAAAACTGCGTACATGAGGAGTTCATCGGCCGCACTAACGATGTCAAATGCTTCACGGGTACCGATATCCCAGCGTCTTAAGAAATTTCTTAGGCCTTCTAGGATGCCGTATCGCTCCTGCGCGTGCTTTAGAACAAAGGTCTCAACCTTAGGTTCCAGCCCCAATGCCGAAAAGTGATTCTCGAAACCAAAGACGTTTGGTGCGGAAGAACGCTTTAAAAATAAAGTGAAGAATTCGTCCTGGGATTTATCGTCCTGAATATATCTTCGTTCCAGAAAATGACCGCAAATTTGACTGTGGGCAAGGTAACTCAAAGCACCTAAAGGGTGATTGGCCACAAAACAATAGAGGTTGGGATTTACGTAAGTACTAAATAATCCAAGTTTATCGGACAGTACCTTTTCAAAAGAGGAATAAGCCGCTTGGGTGCTGGCATCAACCACCACGAAGGTATCGGGGTTTTGGGAAATCTCATCTACCGCAGGCAGGGACGCTGAGAATTGTTGAAAAGACATTCCGGCGCGGTTCGCCGCTGGCTCAAAAACCCGGCGGTCATCGGCATTATGGGAAATTAGGATCAACCTCATGAGTCAGACCTCAATGCGAAGGCGAAATACTCTTGGGGGTCATCGTCAAACACTGCCTCGGCGGAGCATTTTGGGCACTTAAAGTTAGGCAATACGTAGGAAATATTTTTGAGGTCGGGCAAAGGAAAAATGCCCGAAAGTTCCGTGCGGCACCCCTCGCATCGAAAAGGAACCATGATGCTTTCCAGCGGAAAACCTGCCGTAAAGTTCGGAATCAAATTGAGTTGGGTGATGAATGCAGGCGAACATTCCTGAAATTTAACCTGTGCTCCTTGAGTTTGAAGTGCGTTCATCCATTTGAACCAAAATTTGACGCCAACCGAATTGATTCTCGAAATTTCTTTGGTGTTCACGAGGACATTTTTGCGAGAAAGCGCGCCGACTGCTGTGACTAAATCAGTCGTCTCATCCAGAACGCCTGAGAGCTTCAGGATGAGGTGAGTACCGTCATCTTTTCGATCAACATGTAACATGTCTGTCCTCGCAAATTTATAAACTGGGTGCTACCTTAATTTCAAAATGAACCTTACGAAACAAGCTCAACTCTATAGGAAGAATAGGGTCTTCAGCAATGCGGCAAAACGGAAAATCGCCGTTGATATGCTAGAACGCTATACAGGTAGCGATATTGGCACTTTCCGCAAACAGATCATCCTGACAAACTTTGATTACTACATCGAACGCTTCAAGGTTTACCCCGACACCATTTTCACTAAAGGGTCCGCCATGACCGCCGCTCACAACCCTACTCTAGATGTGAGCATCATCGACTTTAGTATCGGTAGCCCTAACGCCGCTTTGATCATCGAAGTCTTAAGTGTGGTAGATCCCACGGCGGTTCTTTTTCTAGGGATGTGCGGAGGATTACATAAGAGTTTGAAAAAGGGCGATTTCATCCTACCCACGGCGGCCATTCGGGACGAAGGTGCTTCGCGTCACTTCTTGCCGCCCCAGGTACCGGCACTTCCTACTTTCAAAGTTCAAAAGTTCGTCAGCCAAATTTTGGTGGACCGCGAAATTGATTATCGAACCGGCGTTGTTCACACGACAGACTACCGATTTTGGGAATTCAATGACGAATTCAAGGAAATACTTTACACAGAACGCGCTTTGGCGGTCGAGATGGAAACTGCGACCTTGTTCATTGCGGGTTTTGCCAGTAAGGTCCCGATTGGCGCACTTCTTTTAGTCAGCGATTTGCCTCTCAAGAGGGGCGGAATTAAGACTAAAAAAACTGCGACTAGTATTTTTAAAGAATTTACCGATCTGCATCTTGAGGTGGGAATTAAAGCAATGAGCGAAATTGCCGTCCGCGGAGAGCACATCAGGCATTACAAGTGGTGAGGACATGTTTAAGAAAGTCATAGATTGGTTTTCCAACGATTTAGCCATTGATCTCGGGACTGCAAATACTTTGGTATATGCAAAAGACCGGGGAATTATCATTAACGAACCCTCCGTAGTCGCCGTGCACAAAAATGCCCGAGGCCAAACTAAGGTTCTTGCCGTGGGTCGTGAGGCTAAAGAAATGTTAGGAAGAACTCCTGGCAGCATCGTAGCCATTCGGCCCATGAAAGATGGCGTTATCGCTGACTTTGAAGTGACGCAGAGCATGCTAAAGTACTTCATTAAAAAGTCCAACGACCGGCACACTTTCATTAGGCCCCGCATCATCATTTGTATTCCCTTCGGCATTACTCAGGTTGAGAAGCGGGCCGTTAAAGAGTCTGCACAATCGGCTGGCGCACGGGAAGTTTACCTTATTGAAGAACCCATGGCGGCAGCCATCGGCGCGGGCCTTCCCATTACGGAGCCTTCCGGCAATATGATCGTTGATATCGGAGGCGGCACCACCGAGGTTGCCGTCATCAGTCTGGGCGGAATCGTTTATTCAAAGTCTGTCCGGGTAGCTGGCGATAAGTTCGATGAAGCGATCGTGAACTACATCAAACG
>CAYYYP010000036.1:0-36175 GCA_964475985.1 uncultured Oligoflexia bacterium
AGCAGAGTTTCATCATTGAATAATAGAACGAGCGTGAAGGCCAAAAGCAGGCCCGCGACGCCAATGATGCTTCGATCGGCTCGATCTAGGTTTTTATTGATTTGAAAAAAGTTGAACATTCCCAGATAACTATCGGCATTATTTATAAATGGTTGAAATTCAGCCGCTTATATAAATGCCGAAAGGGCGTACGGGGCCCGCTTTAAGAGCACGTAGGAAATTAATGCCGGTATTGATTTAGAATTATTGGTTGAGGGGTCGGCAAATATTGCGGCCTTAGAACTGAAATTGCACTCCGCCACCAAAACTATCATTCGTAACCATCAATCCTACGGCCAAAGACCATGCAGGGCTATACATCAGAGAAACCTCGAATTCGGCCTCGTGTTCACCTTTTTGTGCGGGCCTCCAACTGAAGTCGACGTCTGTAAAAATGTTTTTCATCCATTGAAACCTCTTCTCAAGGTCGAGCCGGAATTTTCCGCGATGGTTTACCAATAAATTTGATTCAATTAAAAAGGGTAGTTTATAGCCGATGCCGGCCGTTGCGCGGTATTCGCGGCCGAATGAGGTGGCGCCGCCTATGATGTTGAAAAATTGATTGAACCACCGGCGATAAAAAAGATCTCCTTCGTAGTCCCATCGGTCTGCGAATGAAAAATTCTTTCCTACAACATTCGCAGATTCGATACGAAACTCAAATTGGTTCCATGTCTGAGATGCCCTCGCGAAACCTTGAGCATGGTTTGAGGCCGCTTCAAGCATTCCATAAAAGTACCAATGATCATGCAGGTGCGGGTCGTGTTTCTGCCAAAGTGCGATTTCTTTGCGAGGCGTGTAGCTTGAATACTTCACGACACGCGCCATGCCCGACTTTAAATGATAAAGATTGTGGCAGTGGAGCATCCACTCACCTGGCTCGTTCGCAAAAAATTCGATAGTCCTGGTCATGTGCGGCGGCACGTCGACAGTATGTTTGAGCGGAGAATGATCACCACTCTTGTTGAGAACTCGAAAAAAATGGCCATGCAGGTGCATCGGATGGTGCATCATCGTCTGATTGACAAAAGTAAACCTAACGATATCGCCCTCGTTTATTTCGATTGTACGATCTTGATGGATGGCCTTGCCGTTGAAATGCCAGATATATCGTTCCATGTCGCCGCCCAGGGTTAACATCACATTATGGATGGTGCCTTTTTTGGAAAAATCAGTTTGTTCAAGCGCTCGAAGATCATCAACAGTTAATGTTTCTACAATTTTAGGGCCTGCGTGGCTACCGTGTACGCCTTCGGAATGCATCGAGTTTTCGTCATGGCCACCATGGTCGCTATGGAGCGTGTGCCCGCCGTGACCACTACTATGATCCATGGTTGCGTACATGTCTGGGAATACCATTATTGAACAAACTGAAACTATTGATTCAAAATTTGGGGTCATCCGACAAGAGATGATCGTTCAAGTGGGCGAGCATGCCGTGAATCGATTTGGGATCAGTCGGATCATCCCGATGAATTCAGCTCCTAGCAAAGGCCCAGTCATACTAGTTCCTGGTGAAAATACGAACTTTGGAAGCATGGATATAGAAGATGGGCAACCAGGATTCGCTACGCAATTGGCAATCGATGGATTTGATGTGTATGGTTATTCTCCGCGTACCACGGAAATGTCAAAATACTATCCTGGAAGATCGCAGTCGTACCCCAGGCACTATGAAGATGGTCTCCTCATAAGGACGTGGGGAGCAGAAACTTATGCTTCTGATGTCAATTATATCCAATCGATTACGACCGCTCGATATCCCGGAAAGAAACCTGTGATTGGAGGATTTTCTTTTGGCGGGTTTCTTGCCATTGCGACAGTTAACGTAAATCCAGAAGGGTTTGCCGGCATTCTCCTCATTGACGGTATGTTTATCAGCAATGATCCCGATATTTCCCAATCCCGAATTTCTGATCGGAGTCACGAGCCGTACCAGCCTTATGATGATAGCGTGGGTCCGAATTTCAAACAAATGTATCAATATGCAGCGGATCAGCCGTCAGACCTCAGTCCTTATGATGGACGAACCCCTAATCTTCAATTTCTCATGAAATATTCCACTGCGGAACATGGACTTACTTCGGAGCCTACTCCGCGATTTGTTCATACTTCAGGAACTGCGGAAGGGTTTGATTTCTTTTCTATGAAACTCCTCGGCAAACTTGTTGAAAGTATCAACTACTACGAATCTAGCTCGTTTACGCAAGATGCAATTTGCACGTGGACGAACGATCCTAATCGAGTTGCAAAATTCTCTGGAAATTTGCAACGGTTCCGGGGTTCGATTTTTTTAGCTAAGGCTGGCAAAGGTGTTGGGCACTATATCGATCACACACTTTCGTTTTTTCACAATGTGCCGACTACTAGCATCTTCAACTCGAATTATGGACATTTCGATTTTTTTGGAAGCGATCGCTTGGATGCGCTCGTACGTCCTGCTGAGGCTTGGATGGAACAATTAATTCTAAAAGAGGACGCGCCTTAAAGCGAAAAGACAAAGGATGCTGAGATCAAATCACTACCTTTCGAGGCCGTGAGCGCTCGCTGAGGATCAGGGCAAAGTGGACGCTTCGGGCCGGACATAAACCCCATGAGGCGCCTTGGTGAGTTCGTCATTAAAGGCTCATTCTAAATGCCACTCAAGCCCTCGTAATTCCGAGCAAGTATTAGTTAAGTGTATTTTTTGAGCCTCTCGGTGGCAGTCGTTGGAATAAGGCGTGGACAAAGGCCCAGCGGGTGAGGCGCGGTTTAGAAGCAATGGATTATATAGACACCCATGGTGTTCGAATTTAATATGCCCTCATGGTCAGGCTCCAGATCCCCTGCGAAGAATTATTGCCATCCTATCTCGAGTTCATCGATGAGATGAGGGCGCTCGGAGAAAAAATCTGGGATGGATTCATCCCAAGAGAAGGTGAGTCCGAGCTGGAATTCGTACTGCGCCTCGTTCGAGCGGCAACCGCCCCAGAGCAGCCAAAGGTCGCTGAAACGACTTATTGGGCTTGCGTGGGAGATCGAGTGGTTGGCCGTATCGCTCTGCGGCACCAGCTAAATGACGATCTGAAGGAGTTTGGTGGACACGTCGGGTATGAAGTAAGGCCTTCCTTTCGCAATCAGGGCGCGGCAAAAGAAATGCTGAAACAACTTCTGCAAACGCCGAAAGCGAGGGAAGTCGGAAGGCTGCTTTTCACTTGTGCGCCTGACAACATCGCTTCGAACAAGACCATCATTGCTAACGGTGGCATTCTTGCCAAGACCGCATATGTGCAAAAGTGGCAGAGGGATACAAACTACTACTGGATCGATGTTCGAGCGGGCTTAGTTTGATGAGCGCCAAAATTTCCTGATATGATTCATTTATGAACGAAATATTTTTCACAAAGCTATCTCCTGATGATGCCGCGGGCGCACACTTGTTGTGGTCCGATGAGACAGCCGCGTTATTTACGAATTTTCCCTATCTCCCGACAATAGATGAATGCCGTGAGCGAGTGTCAAAAATGTTGGCTTTTTACGGTCAGAACCATGATCACTTCGGACCGTATGTGATCCGCGATAAAGCCGGAGAATTTCTTGGCCTTACTGGCGGCGACGCTAATAAAGTAGACGTGGGTGCCTATGAGATTTGGTACTTTGTACGTCGGGATATGTGGGGCAAGAAAGTTGCTACAAGAGCTGTTGAGCATCTGTTGACGCTCATGAAAGAGTCTGGTCGTGTTCGCACGATCAAGGCCGAAGCAGTGGTAGACAACAAGCCAAGTTGGCTATTTCTTGAGAAGCTTGGCTTTAATAGAACAGAACTTCTACCCGATGCTCATAAGAAAAATGGTCGCACTTGGAATCGCTATCTCTACTCAATGACGGTCAAATAGCGCCTGATTTTTGGTATTGGCCCAATCGCCGAGGAATACTGGAATTTAACTCCCCTCCTCAGCTATTGGGCCAATTTTCTCAACGGTAGAATTCTAATTCGACAACTGGTTCCTCCAACGATAAAGTAATGCCAGGTTCCGAATGGTCCATGCCTGAGTTGGGATTAGCGTTCTTTGACAATTTTTCGTTTGCGTGTGCTGCCATTTCATCAGCTATTGTGCGATTTTGTTTTGCTAGTTCTTCTCTCCATTGGGCTAGCTCGACCCCGATCGCGCCCTCGGAGACGTTGGTTATTTTAGCGATAGCACTATAACTGAGTCCAGAACGCCTAAGGGTTCGAATCAGTTCACTGGGCCTACTTTTCTTGCGCCCAATATGGATGCCTTTTGCCTTCGCGTTTTTGAGGCCGTTCTTGACCCGTTCAATAATTAATTCTCGTTCGAGGGTTGCAATGGCCGCAATAACTGTAAAAAAGGCCCTTCCCATCGGAGAATTTGTTTCAATCCTCTCCGTAACAGAGACAAATTCTACGTCGTGTTTTTTCATCTCTTCCAGAGCGGAAAGAAGATGAGTGGTTGATCTGGCAAAACGACTGAAGCTGTATACAATAACTGTTGATATTTCTTTGTTCCTAACCGCTCCCATCATCCGATCAAGTGAGGGACGGGAAACCGTGGCGCCGCTGATATTTTCATCGGTGAAGAGCTCGTAGTTTACGATCTTGTTTTGTTCGCAGTACTCTTTAAGGGCGCGTACTTGGGCTTCAAGGCCCGTTTTTTGGTCAGACGTTGAGACTCTGGCATAAATAGCTGATTTCATTAGTAAATTTGTCTTTTTTTATTTGATCATATTTTTAAAAGTGCTCGATTCGTTTTTTTGCCTGCTCAGCTCGCTTCTTATTAGCGCCATGTGATTTGCTGGCAGGATAAAAGAATGGCGTGGATTTCCACCCTTTCAAGGATTCTATTGCTTGGTTTCGGGCAAACTTTCGCAGGTCGTCATATCGTCCCACTGAAATCGCCAACCCAATCACGACCAAAAGTCCTTTTACCAATCCGGTGATATCCGTTGCTTTCATGTCAAAGCTCCTTTGTTTGAAAAAATCAAACCGGCCTTTGAAACTTGAATAACGAAGTAGCCGTGCAACCAGTTGCAACCACCTAACGTGGTTTTCTGGCTATCTCAGTGGATTTCAGTAGAAGTCGCGGCAATGGCAATTTGTTGATATTGTTTAGTTTCTCAATTTTCTTCGATAGTTAGGAAAGTAATGTACAAAACCCACTCTCTCCTCCACCCTTCCTGGGTGGAGGGTGTGCTGTTGCACACTCGCGGTTCTCGAGCCTTCACGGCCTCGAACTCTCCTCCATTCACCGCTTAGGTGAATAGAATCTATAAATATCCAAAACGCGAATGCGTTTTGCTCCACAGATAGGCGAATCGAATGGAAGTGGTTTGTAGTATCGCGCAAGCGCCAGATAAGCGCTGTCCAGTTTAAGGCAAATACCTGACGTAGGCCCGTCGTCCGTCAGAAATCACCCTAAGGCGGATCGTGGCGGGAATCTGAGTTTTCTTAGTCACTTCGTACATGAGATCGGCAACTTCTTCGGGCACGATGCTGTCCAATTGAATGCCGATGGAAACCGGGGCATCGAAGAGGGCAGACTTTGAGCCATGGCCAGGATCGGCAATGGCGAATAGTTTCTGACCCATGAAGGTTACCTTGCGGCGACGATTCATGAGGCTAGAAAATGTACCCATGTAGTGAAAATCGAAAGACGCATCTTCATCCCGCAGTTCGTAATTTCGGTAAAATCCGGCGGTCTTCACAATCACACCTTCCGGCGGTGTGGCACCTCTCACTAAATCAGCTTGAATCTCTCCTTGTTCAGGCGGTCTTGTCAGTTCAAAGGTTGCAGGCTCGAAATCCCGCACGCGATGATACTGCAAAAAATAATTTTGACCGCTCTCAATCGTCTGAAACTCAACCATGGGGCAATGGCGAGGGTCGAATCGATCCAGTCTTCTGATCTTTTCGTAGAACGCTCTGATGGATCCCAGGATTTGTTTCATGTCATCGGGCATTTTCATCCCAAGCTCAGATACCACTTGGCCATTCTCAATGATGGAGTAGTTTAGAAACAAGGAGACGCCGTCGCTCTCGCCCCGAGCGGTGAAGAGGTGGTAGCGTCCGGCGATGCTGCTGTCAGCGATGATGGAACGGTTAAATCCGGGCAGAAGCTCCCAGTAAGAGTAAGAGATTTCATCCCTGAATTCATCAACATCAATCCCCAATAATCGGGTGAAGTTATCAATTGAACGCCGCGACAGCCGCGTGAGATCCCTTTCGACACAGGCCTGACAAAACGAGGGAATATTTTTTTTCATTACGCCATGGATATTGACTGAGGAGGCTGGATCGATCCAGTGACGCGCAAGAATGGCCGGAAGTTTCGTCTGTGGAAGCGTAGGTTCATCCCAGTTGATGGGTTTGGCGTTGGATGCTCGTAATTTTTTTGCTCGCTCTAAATGCGTGGCTTTCACGGGAAAACTATCCAAAAGACCTGAAGCGCCAAAATACTCCTGGGGGTGTTCACTTCTAATGATGAAGGGCACGCCCGAACCAATGGCTTCATTCAAAGATCGAAACCGCCGTGGAACAATGACCCCTTGTCTGGAAACATAATCCGCGATTTGACTCTTGGGTTGACGCGCAGGATGCACCAGGTAGTAATCTCTGGCCGCCTGTAGCGCGAGGCCGTGACCTAAAGTTTCTACGAGATTTCGGGCGCATCTAGTGGAAGACGGAGTGTGATCACGTTTGGCCGCGTATGCTGGTACGCCGTGAAAAAGAGTGCAAACGAAGATGGCGAAAATAACGGCAAAGCTTTGAGCACTCATACGCCACGCCTATAACATAAACGGAACCTGTTTTAAAAATCCTTCGGTGCCGTTCTGAACACGGCGAACCCTCATTTTGGCAAAAATAAAGCCCTTTCAGACTGGCGTTCCAGGCAGAAACCCATTTTCTGCAACTCTCCCGCCCGTAAATTGATGTCAAATTTAACATTTACTTTAACCGGCCCCTGGTAGATAGAATTCGCATTGATTCCAGGAGATTTCCAAGTGCTTTCCAAATTCAAATACTCTTTTTCAGTCGCAGTTTTCTTGTCCTCAGCCTTCGCTCTAGCGACGCCTTGCGCCGGTTATCTTACCCAGGATCGATCTGAATATGCTGAGCTCCAAAGCCTTTTGGTTAGCAGCGATGGCAATTGGGCATTGCACACAAAAAATACCCAAGACTTGCATACGCTTTTAGAGGGTTTTGTGCCGGTATCGTATGCGCAAAGGCGCTGGCTTTTGAGACAACTTTTTAGCGCTGAGAGCGCAGCAACGATGGACGTCGGCGACGCTCCTAAATATTTTGCCAATCGACTGGGCACAAGTTTGGCGGGTGCTTCTCGTTTGAATGACACGGATGAGGAAGGTGAATTTATTTTATTGAAGGCCTTGCGAAGTTTGGACTCTTTTTCCGATGGACTGCCCCTGAGCCCTGAACTACGAGCCGAATTGATCACACTTTTAGAAACACCGGAAGCTAGGGAGGCGTTTCAAAATCTAGCGGCAAAGCCAGTTGAGCGGATCCGGCAGATCCTCGCTAGCCGTTTGCCCGCAGATCCCCAGAGAAGATCACGACTGATTTCAAGAGTTTTTCCTCTTTGGTTTGCCACAGCCTTGGATTACGAAAGTGAGTCTTTTGCTTACAGATTGTTAGAACTCTTAGCGAGCTCAGGCCAGCTTACTGAGCGCGACGTGGCTAACCAGTTCCTTGTTGTGCAACTCATTGAAGATGTTACGCCTGTGATCACTCCATAACGGAGTTCGCCTCAGAAGGAAGATTCCCGTGGGCGCTCGGTCAATCCTATTATCAAACGGCCATTTTTTTGACGAAAGCATTCAAGGACATGCATCGGGACCATGATTGGTGCATGGGTGGAAACCCATTGGCAACCAAAGTTCCAACATTTCCATCATTTCTTCGCCTTAGTGCCTAACGACGTCCTTTTCGCGGGTTAGGGCGCAGAAGGCACATTCATCCAACACTATTCCCTTGAATGTACATACAAAATATGTACAATATATAATATGCGATTTGAATGGGACCTTAAAAAGAACAAGGCAAATATCAAAAAGCACGGGGTCTCTTTTGAGGAGGCTCAAACTGTGTTTTTTGACCCGCTAGCTAAAGTAGCTGATGATCCAGATCATTCTTCACAGGAAGACAGATTTATCGCCGTTGGCCATAGCTCGTTTCATCGAGTTTTGTTGGTTGTTCACTGTTTTCGAGAAAAAGGTTCTACCATTCGGATCGTCAGTGCCCGAAAACTTACAAAATCAGAACGAGAACAGTATGAGGAAAATTTATGAAAAAAAACTACGATTTGAAGAAAATGAAATGGAAGCCCAATCCTTATCTAAAGCTTTTGAAAAAGCCGGTTACGGTCCGCTTTGACCAAGATGTGATTGAGTATTTTAAAGCTTTGAGTCAAGCAGAAGGAGTTCCGTACCAAACTTTGATGAATCAGTTTCTGAGGTATTGTGTTGAGAGCCATTTGAAACCAAAAACAGAATGGCGAAAGGCATCTTAAAAGTCTCACTTAGCTAATCCTTAAATTTTGGTCGAAGCACGCGATCTGTGTGCCTTTGTGGGTAATGGCGGCGGCTTTTAAGTAACCCATAATCACAAGTCTTTGTGCAAATCCGATAGGCGCTTACTTCATGAACCATCGGAAAGGGTTCGTAACTCATACCCACCCTCCTCATCACCGATTCGATGCGCTCGGAGGCGCAGGAACCATGTCTAGAAATTCCTGACAATTCCTTGCCTCGTGTTTTGATCTAAAAAGCGCATTGTTTATTAAACGCTCGATTACGTATCCCAAGAAAGACTCCAAGGCTTTCCCCTCCATTCTTTTCGACCGCAGCTCGTGGGTGACTGGGTCTCTTTCAAACTCTTGAGGGTACATATCTTCCAAAACATCGAGAATGGTCTGCGCACGAAACGCATCCATAATTTTAATAAAGCTTTCCTTCTCCATAAGGCTAATCGTCTTAGATTTGAAAAGGTGTCGGACGGTTCGATTTAACTTTGGTACTTCTGACGAAACTTCATCCTCACCGTCATAACCTGGAGAATAATTGCGGATCTCCGAGAGAATAAGCCCCAGTTTACTTTGAAAACTACGTCTCGCAGATTCGGTCAACTTACGGCGATAAACTGCTTTTAAAACCACAATTGAATCTATATGGGCAAATAATCCAAGGTCATCATCTTGCGTCAATGAAACCAACTTCAACTGTTGCTCCGTGGTGAGTGTTGGTCTCATTGCCATCAGGGCTTCCAGAAGACTCCGGCGCTGATAGGGGTCTAATTCCTTTTCAAAGTGATCCAGCAAAACCGTTATTTTTGAACTACGCCGATAAAGAAAAGCTAGCGTTCTAAACGCCCGTGATCGTATCCAAGCATCGGGATTTTCTAGGAGGTTCACTAAAAAATTTTGAACAGTTGTCCCGCCGGATTGGGCAGCGACGGAAAGTTTTTCTATAAATAAGGACGCCCAAGTAGGATGTGCGGAGCTGGATATAATTTGCATTAATCTTTGGGTAAACCAAGGGTTGGGCGACCATGCGGCAAGCCGCCTCGGAGCACCCGCCGGCGCATCAAAGAATTCGTCAGTAACCGCTAAAGGCTGCATCGCCTCACTGACCGCTTGATTCCTGGTATGGGCGGACAGCAAAAAGCCTTGAAGGGCGTCTCGATAATGTCCATTTTCCGACTTTAAACGCCCTGCCATATGTTCAAGCAAAAGGTCATTGGAATGAAAAGCGTCGTAGCAATGCCCGTATTGGTGAAGGGTCGCATAAAAAAGGCCCTGACCCCGGCTGCGATCTTCCTCGAAGCCCATACTGCGCCCATGCCGGTATAAAGGCATGGTGAGCCAGAGTTCAGTAAAGAACTGAATCACCTTCGGATTCCGTGACGCCATGATGTAGTTGAGTGCACGGGTTGAGGAAAATAAATACGGGTGGGATTCACAGAAATCTTTTAACGGTCGGTAACGGTCGGATTTCGATTTTGCGCCACTCCACTCTTCATAAAGTTTTGTAAGTTCTTCATCACCGGCAATCGTGAAGAGAAGTGGGATAAACTCAGGGTCGGGGTTTAATACGGCCAAGCTGAGCGCGCCTAGAAAAACGCTATCGGCGTCTTTCAGGGAAAGCCATTCCGCGCCTTCAAAGCTGAAAGCCAACTGAGCTTTATGCCAATAGTTTTTGTTGGCGAGAATATGGGCCACGACATCTACTGGCCTTGTTGCCATTTCTTCGGGTAAACCTGCTAGCTTTGCTAAGGCTTGGGCCATGACCGCCGTCGGGTCAAATCCGGTTCTATCTTTCGCTGCCCAAAGCGCGTCAAGCATTTCATGAAGTCCGTTTAGCGATTTAAAAAATGTGCGGTCATCCATCGCATATTCTTTGCCCCCAAGCGTATATTTAGTTTCTTTGACCCTAGCAACATAGCCAGTGATGATCTCTCGGAGCCGCTGGGCGGTGAATACGGAAGGCAGAAGCGCTGCCAGGCGGGAATACAATTGATCCTTATTTTCCGATAAACTGACGATTAGAAAAAGTTCCTCTTCTGGTGACTCCAGCTGATTGCGCACTTCAATATGCCGGTTATTGATCCGTCGGATTAAACCTTTCTGATTGATATTCTGGAAGGAGACCCTGGATATCCTTGGATCCTCTAAATAATTCACGTGCCGGCTCCAACCTTGCGCTAAACGAAATAAATTTAATAGCTTAAGGTCGTCCTCCGCAAAATCTTGATCACGACTCAAGTGAAACTGGTAGGCCGGTGCCCTGGCTTCCAAGGATTCGTGGGAGGCGACACTTCGGGGGTGCTGCATCCAATCCCAGACATCCATCGTTGCACCGAAGCTTTGGAGATCTGCAAAATACTTGTGCTCGTCGTTATACGGTTTACGATTCCTAAATTCAGCGATTTCGGCGCCATTGTCCGGGAAGATGAGATCATAATCATATTCAATGTTCTCAAAACTTCGGCTTAATCTACGGGAGGCAACAACATCGTCTTTAAAAGAGAGGTATCGAAGATCTACGGCTTTCAACATGACCAACCGGATTTTGTCGCGTGCCGATAGACGATTGATGTCCACCGCTTCTCGCCGCTGGTTTAAAGAAAACATGGAATTCCAGCGGCGCTGAACTTCTTCCCATTCCATCCGCGCTTTCACGTTCGAAGAGAGTTCAAGTTCGATTGGCATGTCGCTAGCGGCAGAAGATCGCAGCGGCGTACCATTAGAATCCAAAATCGTACCGGCAGGCAGGGCAGGCCCAGCCTTATGTCTGGGGCGCATCTCATTTGGCTTCTCAAAACTAAACCGAAGGTAAAGTAGGCCGTCCGTGAGTTGCTTTCGCATCCCCAGCGGTAAAGTGACGAGGTTCCTTGTGTCATCTAGGTACCGTCGCACCATTTCGACAGGAATCCCTGCCACTAGATCCGGATGCCGGAGTTGATAGGTCCTAAAATCCATTAAACCAGTTAAATTAGAGAGCGGGCCGTCCGGGATTTCGAGTTCGCTACCAATCTTATAGCCTCGTTCCTGGAAAACACGATGAACGTAATCTCGCTGCATATCCGTGAGTGTGGCTTCAGCCTGAAAGCTCAATAGTACCATCACGGCGACCATTGCGGTTCTTAAGGAAGTTTTAGAAAACCGCCAGGAGGCTAGCCCATTCCATATATTCATCATGGGCTACGCACCTAGCATAGGTAAGTAGCTAAAATAAATTTATAAATTATTTTTAGTTACTCAAAAGCAACCGTCTAAAGAAAGGTGCCTTGGACCGGGAAAAAATCCGGTGGTCCCTTCGGATAAAATGATTTTGGAAAATTGGTACTTACATCCGCCTCCACGACGAATGGCCTTGGGAACCCACCCGGTTCCGAAGGTGGAAGCCACATCAAATCAATGGCACCGCGCACTTGCACCAGTACCGAAAGGCCGCCTTGGCGATACCGCATCAAAAGATACGCCATCTCACGGGTAATGAGATCTTCCACATATGCCTTGAATGATTCCTGTTTATCTTTATCAATATCAAAAATTTCAAAGAGAGGATCATACATATGGGGTTCTTCAAGTTCGACGGCATTTGAGCGACCCGTAAAGTTTGAAAAATACCCGGACGATCCGATACGGGCAAACCAACGCACCCGCGCACTGTTGGGATCCGACTTCGCTAATCGAATGCGTCCGTGTAGAATGTTGCCTTCTGCCATGTGCCTAGTTTCATAGGAGCGGTTACGGTACTTGGTGGCGTCTACGTAACTCTCCATCATACCGCTGTCGAAACGCATCATTTTTGAACTGACTATGCGGGATAAAAGCTCATAAATCACATTCTCAGCTTTTTGTTTTGGAACGTAAATTCGAGCCAAATCCTGATCTGAATCAATGATAAAGCCTGCCGCCCTTAGGTACTCAGTCATTGAACGTTCAGGGTCAATATCGTTCGCTGTAGACAAAGTAATAATCACTTCCTGACTATCTCGTGGGTCTATGAAAACGACGCCATCACCTAACCCACTGGCGTTTTTCTTAAATACCATTTGGTCAACAAAAGTTCCGTTAGCAAACCCCGCTGCAATTTGCTGAAGGGTATAAGACCGCTTATGGTCCGCCACCATGGGCATGACACTGAGATCACTTGCTTCGGCAAAGCTATAGGCCGCAGCATGCTCACGGCCAAAACGCCTAAGGAGTTCGTCTTTTCTTTGCTCAATATCCATTTGCCTGCGTGCTATGGCCGTTTGGAGTAGCGAACGATCGGTCCTGACCGCATAGAACTGCTTTACCGTATCTATGGGACCTCCTTCCAAAAGACGACGCATCACATATTTTTCACCAAAAAGACGCTGGAATTCCCTTAAGGGAATTCTATGACCCACTGGGAACTGATGCCATGGAGGAGCCGCATAATTTCCTTCTAGGTTGGATGCACAAGCAAAGGGCGAGGTTGCAGCTGAATTGCGAGCCGAAGTGAAAAGCGACCTTAAAAACTTGGGCAAATCGGCACCGTAAAGATTGGATGCACTTAAGAGCGAGCTAAAGCACTGCAGTACGATTAAAAACCTTAACTGGTGGGTACTCTTTTGGGAAATCACCGGCAGTATCTATCATAAATAATAAATATTTACTATAGGATGTCGCTGTTTCAATAAATTAGAGCGGCTAGGGCATGGGGGTGCAATTCAAGGGAAGTGCAGCCGTTATGCGCATGCCTCTTTGAATCGCTGTCGCGGTCGCTCTGAGATGGCCCTCGCCGTAAATGACCATGGTTCTTCTTCCGCCTCCAACTGAGTTTCTGATTTGATTCAGCAAGAAATTATTTCGTCGCAGAGTTGCGGCTAGAAATGCTTCATTAGATGGAAGTGGGGAGACGCCAGATGGCAATTGATCTGATGGCGTCATGTCAGTGTATGCGGTTTCCAAATTGAACTCTCGCCGATTAAAGTTTCTGTACCAACGAGAGAAGTCGGAAGGATTCTGAATTTGTGGGTTGCCGATTGAAAATTGTCTCAGCATCTGGGCGGCCGAAGTAAAAATTTCTGATAAGGAAGCATTTTGATTGCTTGAATGGATTTGTGCGATTGCGGACAGATACAACAACCCTTCGTCACTTGGAGGAATCAATCCTAAATTGGGTGGTTCCGCTCCCGCGACGGGAGTTCCATTCATTAGAGCAAGTCTGGCTAAATACGTTTGCTCGGACGTCATACTTTGTCGCGCATCAAGATAGAAACGTACCGCATTATCGCATGTGAGTGGACCGTCAGGGACACCCTCCATGATGACCGCGTCTGGTCGTTCACGCTGAAATCTTTCGCGTAAAATTTGAAGCAATCTGTCTTTCTGAATAGGATCTTCGATCGTGTAGATGTGACGAGACCCAAAAAAATCAAGATGATTGCCCGATTGCCCCAAGTGCAGCTCTTGCAATAAGCATCGTTCGGTTGGCAGTGGCAGCGATTCTGATGCTCTTATTTCCCAAACTGGGTCCGAAGGCCGCCTTCCACTTCTCGATACTGGGACGTTAATTCGAGCCTGATCATGGTAGCGACGCACAATGCTCAATAATCCATTGATGCTGCAGTCTGAACAGAATTGCATCAAGCGGGTAGGAAATGCATCGCTACCAATAAGGCTATCCACCGCAGAGAGCGGAGAGTGGCAAAGCCCCATGGCTTGATTGAACACGGATTGACGCAAAAATTCCTCGCTGCCATTTGGATCACATGGTGGGGCAGGCGGAATCACGGAATCATCGACTTGTTTGTGGATGGATATAATCGCGTTGACTACATTCTGAAGCACTGGGGAGGCTACGATCGCCGAGGCACTTCGCGGTGTAAAGACTTCACTGCAGAACATAAATGCGGTCAGATATGCCATTTTTCTAAAGCTGTATTGCGACAGTCGCTTTTGATCCGAATCAGCCATCAATGCCTATTTTATCCGAATTCTATGGTATGGCCTTGCGTTAGTCCTGAAGCGCAATCTTTCAGCTCAGGAAACGGCAATTTATTTCCAGGATAAAAACGAATTTAATGAATTGCGAGCATCAAACTTGCCCATTCCAAAAAACCCATAAACCGTTATTATTTTAATGGGGGTCCGTCATGAAAAATTTCCTATGGGCAACGAACGTATTCGCATTGCTAACGTTGCTGGCATCACTCGCTTCGGCCCAACAGCCAAGGCCTGCTCGACCCACCCCGGCTCGACCCGACCCAGCTTTACGTTTGCCGGAGGTCCCGCCAAACACCAGTCTTTGTGACCTTGCCCCAGGCTCTCCAGTTATTTTTCCTCAAGATGTACGCATCGAGGCCGGCTCGGACGAAAAATGTGAGCACACAGGGCTAATAGCGTGTTGTATAAAGCTACCGCATCAAATTCATACTCAGTTTCAAGCTGGTTCGCCGCAGGAGCACCTCTACCAACGGGATCGGGTGCGCATCATTCAAGCTGGCACCTTGCGGGTGACTAGCTCCCGCGAAGGTTGTGAGGAGAGAAGAAATACCATTTGGATTCGTACCCCCGGCAATCATGAGATTTACCTGGAATGTACTAGGAATTCCGTAGGACCCCTCTTAACCGGACAGGCGCATCAATTTTTCGGCGGCCTTTCCTTCCGGGGCACTCCCTTGCCACCGCGGCCCGCAGGCTCAGTGAATATCCGAAAACCAGAAGATGTGTCAGGGCCTGGCATCAAAGCCGAATAATGTAAATTCCTTCAATTCAACAAAATCTGTTTTCGCAGCTCTCCTACTTGAAGACATAAGTTAGAGTCAAGATTTACAGCCTTTTCTAAGCCCGCCTTAAACGCCGGGTGATGCAAAGGGTCGATGAACGCGGCATGGACTTCTTCACCGATTTCTTTCTGAAACTTTTGCAGATTTGTCGTCTTATCGAAGATCGCTTCGTCAATGCGTACGATAAAACCGGATAAAAGCCGCAGCCATTCAAAGTCACCGTGGGTCATGGCTAGGTTCAAAAGCTCGTAGGGAGAAAGCCGCACTCCGTAGAGATCTTCGTAAATTTTCTTTTGGAATTCCAAAAGCGATTTGTGAACGTCCAAAAGGACATTCCTTAAGTTTGTAAGTTCGGTTTTCGTGTTTTGGTCTAGACTCATGACATTTCCTCTCCAGGTAAATTCACGACATAGAACGTATTGTCTCAACGGGCAAGAAATCTGATTGCAAATTGGATAAATAAATAGTATTTAAGCCTGCTGATGGCTTAGAAAGGCAAGGCCCAAAAATGCAGATTTTTTTCGTATTTATATTGGGCCTCCTAAACCTTTCCACCCACCAAGCATACGCGAGTAGCTGGTGCAGGGTAAATGGCTCGTGCACCCACGGTGGTCGAATAGATCTCGTTTCGAATTTCGTTACTCGGCCATTGCCTGCCGCAATAAACCTGCCGCCGAAAACCGATGCGATCCTTATCATAAATTCAAAAGTTCGCTGCCGCCCCACTGGATTGCCCCTGATCGCAGGTTTAGTTTTCATGCAAGGCCAAATCATCCGTTTTCATTTATTCGAAGGCGCCGCGGAAACCAAAATAAACCTCGGGCCCATCGGAAGCATCAATGATCTCCATCAGCAAACTATCAGTTTACAACCATCGTCCGATTGCGCGCTTGATCTTGAATTTTCTGCTCACGTCGAGCTTAGCCAAGTAGCTCCTCCTGGGTCACTTGATTTCGCGGCTCTAGCTATGCAGCATTCTCCTTTCATCGGAGTCCGTCACGATCAACCGGTTTACGTGTTTTCCGATTTGCCCTTGGCACTCTCCTACTCGGTGCTACCTGTAGCGAATTCTCAAAATAGAATACTTCGTTACACTTTGATTCTTACCAACGAAGATCTCATCACGCCCGGCTACGATATCGAGAGCCTTATGGTGAGGTATGGCAGACGGCACGATATCGAATGGGTTTATGAAGTGGAGTTTGATACTTTGGGCAGAATCGTAGCCAGACGCTACCACAGAGGGTTTTTTGACTTTAGGCTTCAATATGACTCCTACGTAACGGTTGCCCATGCGACCGGGACTTTTTCTGGGCCCCGCGCTAAATATTTAAAGGATCCGGTCACCGGCCAGAACACTGACCATCCAATTTTATTCATGACGGGTCAACAAAACGTATTTAATACTTCAGCGCACGAGTCGGATGAGACAAACAATCCCATCGGCTATCATTTGACTCCAAGTTATGTAGTCAATCCACACGAAGCCAGAGAAAGAACGTTGTTTGCAAACCCATGGATGTTTCGCATCTCCGATTTGGAGCTTGCTCGTGAGCGCCTAAGTTCAGTTCCATCCACCCAATACCTCTTTGTAAGAATTAACGGGGAACTCGTAAACTCCCCGTTTTACCCGATAATTCAGACAAGCCTGGGCGAGATTGTAACTTCCGGCAACTTGCGAACCAGGAACGTTGATCGGATGGGGGAGGATTTATTCAATCGAGAAAGTTATAGTTCAGTGCCACTAGGGTCTAGAAGACTTTCAGAAATTGGATACGGCAGGTACCGAGGCAGCTTCTTTTTCCGGGGGGATGCTTTAAGCGTACTTCGTTTGCGCACTTCCCATGACGCTGAACCGGAAAACCGGGATTCTCCTTCGGGCTTTTTTCCCTACCGTCCACTGGCTTTTTTTCGTTTAGTGGCGGTTGAGCGAGATGGCATCGCGAGTTACGAAACCGTGGATCTTTCTTCCCATTTTCATTGTAGCTACCCTGAATCTCCGCTTCGTGGTTTACGTACCCGCTGTGAAATCCAGTAGAGAACTAATCTAGCCATAAATTTGATCTTCCAGCCGTTTCCCGGTAACCCAATCACAACCGGAGGTCGAATATGGCAAAATATAATTGGTTTACTAAATTTTCTATTTTCACACTGTTTGCGTTTTTAGCCTCGCCAGTATTGTTTGCGAGAGACCTCAGTCAAGTTGATCTCGCACGTTTAGATACCGAACTTCAGGGCATGCGGCTTCATGGTGCCAGCGCCATTACCACCGCCTTAACTAATCAAGGTCTGCTTGTGACCGAAGTGCTTTCCGAAGATAACGCTGTCACTCGACTCCTCGCTCAAAGGATGACGGAGACCATCGATGATTCCGAAGTGGATGGTACATTAAGGGAAGAAGCCTTAGAATTTCTCACCAGGTTTTACGGAATTACTACCGCTCCTGCATTGCATGCCATTATTTCCCATGCGTTAAACAGCGCAGAACATTTTATTGCGATGAAAGCCGTGACCACGGCAAGTTATTTGAGAGCTAGAGGCATCGAAGTGTTTCCGGACTACGTAGAGACGTTAGCGGCCTGGGTTGAGCGTTTGGTTAACCAACATAAGAACCTAGATTCCATCTTTATCGGGTTTTTCTTGCCGGTTTTTTCAAGGCCAAACGACACCAATGTCTACACGGTGCAGGAACGTGCACGAATCATATCCCTCACGGCTCCGCTCATGCCGAGATTGGGCGCACTGATCACCCTTGCGCTTCTGGCGAAGAACGATCCGCTCGTGGCACCGGAAGTGGCCAAACAAATTGCTCGCCGATTTATTTTTGATCTTTACGAGGATGGTTCTTTTTCTACGGTGGCTTACCTTGATGAGAATTCCACTTTGTTAGAGCTGCCCATTTCAAAGGACTTTGATTTAAAGGGGGCACCGCATATCGCGGAAGCTTTAGGTTCTATTTTAAGCGCGCCTGGAGCGACGGAAGAAATTTTAAATTTGATACCCCTTGCATTGCACGAGAATGAAAACCCCTACATTCTCGATTTTCACGGGCGGGCTAGCCGGGCAGTGACTAACTTTTTTAAACCTCTGCTAAAAGATACCCTGATTTCTTTGCTCAATGGTTCCATAGGCACAACTCAAACTGAATTAATTTATGCAATTCGGGCCGTGGCGGCTTTGAACCTCACGGAGGATGACGTTCGTTCCGCGCTTTCCCACCAAAGTGATTCTGCCGATGCTGCCGTTAAAAATTACGCCGTAAGTTTATTGGCAAGAGGTCGGTGTAACGCATTTTTCTAAAGCGGATTCACTGGGCGGCGAAAGGCATCCTGCACCGTTCTCAAAATCCGCTCTTCCAAAACATCATCGACAATCCGCGAACCCGACGCGAGCTCGGCAATACGGTCAAGGGTCCATGCTAAACGCACCCCCCCTTTTAAAAGCTGCATTTCGACGACGGGTAAAAAGCGATCCGCATATTCTCTGGTTAATAGCGGAGTTGAAGCGATTCGACTGCCGGGAGCTGGATCACGATCGCGAGTTTGATCCGCGTACCATAGGCAGTATGGCCGATTCCTATATTCTTCACCTCTGGTCACCCCGCGCATAGAGTCAGGATCATCGGGATAAACTCCATTTTCCCGTAAATCTTTTCCTTCGTCGAGCCACTGGACTACGGCCGTAGAGCCGTATCTTTGTTTAGCCTGCGCCAGAAACATTTCTGGGTACCTGCGCCTTAAGTTTACGACGTAATCTGAATAGTACCTTGCGGCGCGGATCTCCTGCCTAGGATTTGCGTAAGACGTGCCTACGTATTCCACAATGGTTGAATCCCAAAAAGTGTGAAGGCTTTGTCGTACGGGTGCATCGCCGGCCCGTTTCACCCATTGGATTTCGCAAGCATTCCCGCCTCGATCGAACCCATTTCCGACATGCAACGGCTGGTGAATATCGCCTATGACGTGAGCGAGGTATCGAAGCGCAATCATTTTTGATTCCCGCACCGCAGTCCTACTTTTGAGGAGCTCAATCGCATTCATAATGGCGCCATAACAATCTTTGGCTACCCGCCTTGGTCTAGTTGCGTAAGTGAACCCGTTTGGAACTTCGCAGAAATGGTACGCTGTAAAATCGTGATTATCCGCAGCCCTTAATGCCGGGTCGTTTTCCGAGTGGCTAAATCGCACTCGGTCATCGCGCACATGATCCGGCCACGCCGCAGCCACGGCCAAGGGTTCGATGCCAATGATCCCGCGAACAAAATTTTTGGTGCTTTGATTCATGGTTTTTTCGGCGATATCACCCACGATTTGGTGACCGACATCTCCCCAGGGAAAGGCAGAATTTGAAGCTAGGAAAAACGAAACCATGCTTAAAAAAATGAAGTGCCGAGGTTTAGTCATGCACCCACCTATATTTGAAAGCAGGTCACACCACAATCCACGCAGTATAAGATTTTACGGGCAGGTTTGCTGTATTGCGTCATAGATTGGTTTAAATAATTAATGTTAACCAATGAGGAGTACAGAAAAAGGAATCACTCTCGCGGTGGTTTAAGCACGTTTTCACAATCGGACGGAATCCCTGCTCGATCTGTAGGTTTCGGTGGCGGATCAGACTTGAGGTGGCGCATGACATCGTCGATGGCATCGTTGAGATTTTTTAGAACGCGTTTGGGGACACCCACGCCCCCACCTTTGTCGTCCGGTAGGAAAATGAAATATTTTTGATGCAAGTTCTTTGCAGCTTCCGCTCCGCATTTACCCGTTCCTGGGCCAAACCCACGGTAAGGCCCATTTTCAATGATAGTATGATCAAAGTCGAACGGATCAGGCGACGGGGGCGGCGGCATGGCATCTCTGCGAGCTCGATCCGATGGCTCTGCTTTCTCGACATCTGGAAGTTCTAATCGAATATCTCGGACAGCCATATCGCTACGCACGGAATCCGTGCCTCGATCTGCAAGCCAGGGCTGCAAAATATGGGCAGTCGTGTAGAGACCGCCGAAGGCACCGCGTGAATTCATTCCCTCGGTAAAGTAGGAATTATAGAGTGGTTCGACTTTCATGCCCGCCGGACTTTCAGAAACTCTGGAGATCATCATGGAGTGCGGACCAACCTTCAAAAAAATGGCTTTTGAGTCCATTCCTAATATTTGAATTTTTTGCCCGCCCTCGGCTTCCGTAAGATGCTCTGTAAGAGGATATTCAATCCAAAGCCTTTCGCCTTCTCCATCGGCCTTAGTTTTTAACCAGATAGAATGCGTTGATTCATCAAGCACCCAGAAGTCACCTTGAAAAGGATTGCCCCGCACATCCCAAAGCGTTGCTGAGTTTGTACGGAAAGAGCGGCTTAACGCCTCCGGTAGTGCCAGGTCTTCGTCGAGAAGGGAATATCCGGGAATAAGTTCGAGCTTAGGAAACGGCCCTTGCGTAGGCGTAACGCTGATTTGGATTACCCGATTTTGACTGGTCAAAATTTGAAGTCCCGTTTTTGCGATTCCAACTATGCGCAGTGGGATTTCACTGCTGAATAAATTGAGTTTCAAACGTTGCGCAGGCTCTGAGGTTCCCGCCGCCGTCAAAACCGTAAGGCGATTGAGCTCATCAATGGCAAAAATTTCATCGCTGGCCTCGGTCTGCAAAACCGAAAATTTTCCCGGAACGGCGGAAAGCTCAGGTTTTGGCACAAAGCCATCCTTCGCTTCCGGTAAGGCTGCCTGCCATAAACGTTTTGCCTGATCGAGAATATAAATGGTTTTGGCGTCAATGGATTCCGGCTTCATCTCAAATCCCGCTAAAGCGTAGGCCGCGATGCGGATTCTGCGGCTGAGCTTGAACCTTGCGCGATAACGGCGACCGGCCCCTAAAGTATGATTTTCCTCAGCCGGTCTGAACTCCATTAAGTCAACGTCCCGCTCTTCTTCGGGAACGGAGTCGGGGCGTGGTTCAAACATCGCATATATAGGTGAACCCAGCAGAAAACGAGCCCGGTGACGATCGATCGCGAAAGCCTCTCCGCCAGCGAGCACCAAAAGAATAACCAGAGCCATTATGAATTCTATAGATCTAGTTTTAATGAGTTTTTCAAAAGGGTGCACGGGTTTTGCCTAACATGGACGCAGAATGCGGCCAAGGCGTAAACTCTTATAATTTATGTAAAATGCTAGCATATGATAAATAAAATATATTGAGTTAAAAGTGCGTCCGAGGTAATAGGTTCCTAATGAAAACCTTAGGTGTAGGCCTTCTTAGCCTTCTGTTCTGCCTAGTCAGGCTTACGCCTTCTTTCGCCGAACCTTTGGGGGAGTGGTTGCAAAAAAATCCAGATGCCAGAATTATCCATAGTTTGGATCGGGCTATTCGCACAATTTCCGAAAGTGAAGGAACGCCATTCCATGGAAACGTTTACGGCGCAAGTTTACCCCATTCTTCGGGGAGCAATTGGGTTGAGGTTTTTGACAGTAATGAAAAACGAATTTTTAGAGGGCTGTTTTTCTTTCAATCCAAGTCCTCTGCAACTCCTAGCCTAAATAATATCCACACGGAAAACGTGGCGCTCACCGCAAAGTTGTTAACGGTATTAAGTCAGGAATACTTTCCGGGGTTAAAGGACCTTCTGCATCTAGATCGCGTTATTGAGTTCGCGATGACCAACCGCTATTTGCAGTCGCTGAGGTTCGCTCGGGATCTGGATGTTTACAGCCTTCCAAAATTTGAACCAAGGCCCGAGGTCATCCCGAATTCTGATATTGCGGCTTGGGAAAGGCTGCCCTTGGATTCTGCGCAGATCTTAAAGACATTTTTTTTACGCATTCCGCACTATCCGGGCGCAAAAATCAGCGTGTCCATTGAGGAGCGGCAGAGTGTTCATTTATGGGAAGGTCGAACGTACATGGGCGAGGAAGGCTCAACGCCTGCGTTCTTTTCCCTCGTGCGTAAATTAAGTCATTGGGAATTGGGGCCATCCTATGAGGAAGTACTTGAAGAATTCGTCGCGGAAAGTGCCTTTGGGTTGCAAGCTCTTTTTAGTTTTTTAAGTTTTATGAATCCAGCGGCCCAGACTTTTCCCGTTTGGACTGGAGGCAATAAAATCATTAAAGACATCTCGATCCCTGAGTTGCTCGGCCGCCTCTGTCAGAATGCATTAGCGGTTTCAAAATAAACTAGGTCACGAAGCTTGGCGTCGGTTTTGATCTATGCTCATGCAGCTGAGATAAACTTCCGTGAGATCCGTTCCACGTAGTGCAATTCCCGCGGCCTGAATTGCATCTCCAGATGACGATTTTACGTCGTGGCTCATCATCCATTCCTCCACCGCATCCTTCACTACATTTTTAAGAATAAGTTCTTCAAAGGCTTGCACCGTCATAAGATTCCTTTCTTAGGTACGACCACACATCTAATCAAAGCAACGAATATGCCAAGGAAAATTTCCTAATGATTATAAATAAAAGTTATTTATAATCGAAAGTCATGTTGAAATGGCGGGGCATTAAGCCTCAGTGACAGATAGGCGCGTCCCATTTTGTCATAGATTTTTTGTCCGCGACCTTCGAATAGAGAGCGACGATTCAGTGGGCTACCGCGGCAGGCGCAGCAAGGCCTTCGGCGGCGGGTGCGCCTATTCCTGTATTTGCTGATGGCATAATAGCAGGCATCGTTGACAGCACATTTGAAGCCGCCGCCGCCGCGCCAATGGGAGTATCATTGATTCGGTCAGGCATGCGCAGTACCCGTCTTCGATGGGAGTTGCCGGCGGAAACCGGAGCCGGACTAGGAATAGAACTTCTTCTGCCTACCCAGCCACCCGCGCCAGGTCCATTTGGGAAATTGCAGCCCGATCGATTTTGAACGATGTCTCGCTCCGGTGCGAAACCTACGCGAAGAGCTTCTCTAACGTCTTCCAGATTTCGTGTCCATGCCGTGGCGGCAGCTTGATCAAAAAATGCGTGTCGGTAAATCCTAGCGATGGCTTCTCGTTGGGAAACCCCGAGGGCTGAGTCCAAGGCGTTAGGGTTTAACATTTGCGTAATTTCGGCGGGGGTTTTCTGAGCTGCGCAACGAGCTAATGCTTCACGATCCGCGCGATTAACGATGCATAAAGTTTGCAGCACTCGCTCGCTTAAGCGGGCGCGTCCAGAGCTTAAGTTTCGGTTATCCGGTGAAAGGACCCCGCGCTCCGTAATGCCCATTTCTCGAATGAAGTTATACACAGGTCTTTCAAACAGCCGCCTTTGCGCAGCTTCAGGAATTCGAAAGCGGGCTGGCGTTGGCTCTAATAGATGAGTATGGGTCTGGGCGAAATGGCGCACTTGGCTGATCTCAGAATTCCGGTAGCGTCCGAAAGGTTCGCCTTGAGCCATTAATGCATCAAAGTAAGTTTTGAAATCATCGCATTGTTGAGTGGTGATGATGGCCTGTGCCGGAAAGGAGACCAGTAAAACTAGAAGCAGAAGGCTAATCTTCATAATGCCCATTTTTATCCTCAGGTGTAAATTTTTAGTATTTATAAAGCCCGCTTCCTCAATAATTTTATACTTTAAGCGCAGCTACCGCAATGCAGCAAAAGTTGCCTTATGGGTGGCCCACTCCAACAAATTGTGCCAAAAATAAACCATCAATAATAACCATTGGAGGACGTACGCCATGAAGTCTAAATCAACCAAAAAAATTCGGTACGCGGTGGTCGGCCAAGGTCACATTGCGCAAGTCGCGGTACTGCCAGCATTTCGCCAAACAAAAAATTCAGAACTCAAAGCCCTGGTCTCTGGGGACCCCTACAAATTAAAAAAACTGTCAAAAAAATATCGGGTGCCGGCCGTGTACTCGTACGAAGAGTATGATGAATGTTTAAAAAGCGGTGAGATTGATGCCGTTTACATCGCGTTGCCAAACCGGATGCATCGGGAATATTCTGTGCGTGCAGCCAAGGCAGGCATTCATGTTCTTTGTGAAAAGCCCCTTACGGTGACCACGAAAGAGAGCGAAGAAATTATTCGTTCGGCCAAAGAAAACCAAATCAAACTCATGGTGGCCTATCGACTGCACTTTGACCCCGCAAATCTGAAAGCAATAAAGGTAGTGAATTCCGGGAAGATTGGCCAACCGCTTTTTTTCACTTCTCAATTTGGACACAAGGTGAAAACGGACAATATCCGTATGCAACCCGAAGAGGGCGGTAGTCCACTCAACGACCTTGGGATTTACTGCATCAATGCGGTGAGAAATATTTTTAAATGTGAACCGCTGGAAGTTTTTGCTTTTGCAGGAAGCCCCAATAAACGGTTTTCTGAAATTCATGAATCCATTACGGCCGTGTTGCGGTTTCCCAGCGAAAGGCTTGCTAGCTTTACGTGCAGCTTTGGTTCGGCAGAAATTTCTAATTACCGAATCGTTGGCACCCTGGGCGACCTCTCCGTAGAAAATGGATTCGAGTACGTTGGCAAAATGAAGGAGCGCATTACCGTACGCGAGAAAACGCGGGAGTGGCGCTTCAAAGCGGGTGATCAGTTTGCGGCGGAATTGCAATATTTTTCAAACTGCATTTTGAAGAACCGAGATCCGGAACCCTCAGGCCTGCAAGGTTTAGCCGATGTCAAAATCATTGAAGCGCTCGATCGTTCCATTCGCACCGGCGCGCCGGTTTCATTGCGGGGTGAGATCCGTCAGAAAATTGCACGGCCCACCTTGCGCCAAAAACTCAAGCGGCCCCCTCATCGCAAACCGCAATTGGTGAAAGTAGAATCCGAAGCAAGGTAGTTTGCGTGTTTTGCCATGCTAAGGAAGGCATGGTGAACCGCAGATTCATTACCCCAAGCCACCGTGTAAAATTTATGGTGGTGATTGAAATTCTTGAAGACTTGCGTCATAGCAACCATCATGCAAAATGTGCGTCGAGATATTTCTGGCCTTTTTAAGAGCCTCTTCAGTTTGTTTCTATTGAGCATTTTTTCTGGCTTATTTACGGCAAAAATGAGTTTAGCCGAAACCACCCTGCCTGACTTCTGCGAAAGGCACCTGAAAAAGAACCTTTCCATCGCCGAAACGGGCGAGTTGCCTAACGATGTCGTTACCGATGAAGTTTTTCCTCAGTACCGCGCCTTGGCTGAATCTTTGACGATAGAGCGTTTGCAGAACCAATACCCGGGGGCTTCAGCCGAGGAGCTCCAGACTATCTTTGAGCGTGAGGGATACTTTGGGCCAAACTCCGCAACCTGGGAAGTTCATCGCATCCACCCTGCTTTCTTAACCCTTCGGGGACTTGATCAGCTGTATCTTGATCTGGCTGATCCGGTCGGCGCGGCAGGCGTTGCGAAAGTATCTGAACGAATCCGTAATAATGTCGTTCTACGTCTTTTTTTAACTCGGGGATTCCTGCAGGCCATGGCCTTTGGCACCAAAGAAAAAGCGGATTACCTGTCTTCGCTTATGTTTAGGATCCACTCCCATGTCAGTCAGGAGATTGGCGAAAAAGTAGGTCACTTCAATCGTCCTGATTTCCGTTTCGTCGCTACGAGCGCTAGATCCCTCGCATGGGTCGCCGTTACCCATGACTACGCCAATTGGATTACTTATCAAACAATTATGATTGATAGCGGCCGGCGCCGAACGACCCCACAGGAATTTGAGAGCCTTCGCGCAAGGTTTTTCGCGGAATCAAAAATTCGTGGCTTACTCTACGGAGTGCCGCCCGAGATGATGCCAGGCTCCTACGAGGAAGTGCTCAGGTTTTTTAAAACTTTTTATACATCCGGTTATCTTGCATATTCAGACTCCGCTCGGAAAATTGAAGCCAATGTCCGTGAACAAATTCGTGCCTTCGAAAACCTCCCAGTGGTGGGTCGGGTCGTTGCCACTCAACGTTGGTTCTTAGACCAATGGACGAGGCGAAACTTTCCGGAACAAGCCGAAGGTATTTTAGGGGAAGGGAGAATGGGATTGCCAGAGCTCAGCTTGACGGGCGGACTTGCGGTGCGGGCATTTGATTATGCGGCCGGGGTTTCGGTGCGGGTGCTCCCTGAAGTTCTTTTCGGAAACCCTTTTTACCGCGCGGGAATGGCGCGGGTCCGAGGGCAAAGTCCTAATATGGTGGACAGCCTCGTGGTTGAAAGTTTTGATCCTCGAAATCGTGGCCGGCACCGGCGTTTGGTCCAGCAACACTTTGATGACTACTATCCAAACTTATCTCGAATGAGCGACCTTTTGCGAAGGAACTTGCCAATTCGCTAGCCTAGGCCGGTAGTTACGCCACTTTTTTGATCAAAAATAAGTTTTCGGTCTTCGGCGCCGAGATGAGGGCTCCGCGTAGCAGTCTCACCTCAAGAAAAAGCCCTATGCACTTTGAGAGAGCATTCCAGAATTCTTGGTCGTGAAACCATTCAGAATCCGCCGCAGAAAAATTCAAGAGTTCAATCACTCCAAAAAATTTCCCGGCGACAAAAAGCGGAACGGCCGCCACGTTATGCATTTCGATGCTAGTAAGTTTTTCAACAGTCTTGAAGCTGTGATTATCGTCCGTCAATTTTTCCGACACAAACGGAGCCTGATTCTCTAAAACCTTGCCGGCAATGCCTTCCGAACTCGGAAATTGAATTCCCAGCAATACTGACGGGGAAGCGTCGCAAATTGCGCGAAAAAAGAAATTCCCCGTAGAAAAATCCAGTTCAATCAGCGACGCCCGTTCGGCCGAGAGTCGATCTCGAAGCCAGTTCACTAGTACTCCGTTAAAATCGTCATAGGAGGCAAAATCCAACGCTTGGAAGAGATCTGCGAATCGATGCAAGACTTCAACGAAAGCGTGAGGCGCATGGACCTCCGCCTTAAGCTTGCTGACCGCGACCAAAAGGCGATCATTTTCGAGAAAGGGGTCCGATCCTAAGATCGGGCCTTTGTATTTGAAAAGATCATCTTCCATAGGGACCGGGGATTCCTCCATCCTATGGATCGTGATTCTGAGTGAGAAACTTTAGGGAATTGCAGGTCCTAGCCTGAAAAAATGGCAAAAATTGCCGAGATAATTAAAAGGAAAGGGCGTTTTGGTGCTCGATATTGGTCTTTAGGTTCTGCACTTCGCTAATGAGCCATTGTGCAGAGTTTTGCCTCAGAAATTTTGCATGTTTTTTGATAGTGATGACATCAGACGCATCGCTCGGAGTAGGACCGGCTTTATAAGTCATTTCGTAGGTAATAGAAAATCCATCTGGGCCCAGCGGCCTCTCATCTTTGATCTTAAGATCCACGAAATGACGTTTCTTCTCCAGGAAGTCACGGCGAAAATCGTCATCGGAGAGATGACTCAGCATGTCGCGCACTGTGCCGGTGGTAAGGTTCATGAGTTGTTCTTTGTCGTTGAGGGAATTCACCCTAAAGGATCGCTCCACATACTCCTTCAGAACCTGCCGGGGAACATTCAAGTTGTTGGTGTTTTTCTGACAGCCAGAAAAACAAAACATCAGAGCGAAAAAAATCGTTCCGATGGTCTTTGGAAAAAGATCCTTAAAGTAGAAACTCTTGAATATAGCCATGGCTTCTCAACCTCAGGATAAAGTCTCGAAGGTGCTTTTGCAAATCGAAGCTGTTGAGACTGAATGCGACCCCCACGCCTTGCCCCACCCCTTGGGCCTCAACGGTCTGAGAAATAATTTTCATGGGTAATTCAAGCGTGACGTTTTTCAGGGTTAATTTGAGCAAAAGTTCCGATTGCTGCAGCGCCTCCTTGCGTAAAATTTCCGCACAATCTTCGCCAAACAAAAAACATCCACGGAGATCCAGGGCGCTAAGACGAAGATTCTTTAGGCCCTCAACATCCACTTCGACTTGTGGCAGGAACCTAGGGGTTCCTTCGTACCAACGACGGCCAGGATTGAGATAGGACGTTCGGAAAAGTGCATGCATATTGAAAAGCAGATAAACGCAGAAAACTAAGTAGGCCATAGCGTAAAACGCTAACCCATAATTTTTAAATTTAACCAGCAGGTACGTATTTATGTACAGGCAACTGCCACTGTAGATGAAAAATGAAAAAAAACCGGCCCACTTTCCTTTAAGGATTAAAACGGAAGTAATGATGAACCATAGGAGAAAAATTCCGAAAACAAACAGAAAAGGCCGCATGCTTTCCCAAACGAAGAATTTTGTTAGTGGGACTTTGTAATAGATGGCAAAATTAAGGAGGAAGAGCGGCAGTACGGCGCAAAACTCCCCAAATATCATCCATAAATCTTTTGTACGGTAAAGAAGCTTCATTTGATTCAAAAACATCTTAAAAGAAACAAGACAGGACTGACTAGGACAAAAGCGAAAGCATCCGAGATACTCACGCTGGGCGTTATGACCGGAACCAGCGCAGATGGCGCGGATCTCGTTTTGGCGCGGAATGAAGTGCGTGGTTCCTCAGTGAAGGAAACTCTCTTATCCTCAAAGTCCTACGAGTTTCCGTCAGCTTTGCGCAAAGATGTTCTCGAGGCGCAGAAGGGAATGATTTCCCTGAGGGATTTTGGCGAACTTCAGCACCGCTATAGTGCGTGGCTTGCAAACCAAATCCAGAAAATGCTTAAGAGTAAAACCTATCCAAAATCCCTTCCTTTGATTTTAGGCATACATGGTCAAACGCTCTGGCATGATCCAAATCGTGGATTTTCCATTCAGATGTTAGATCCAGTTCTAATCGGTTGCCTTACCGGTTACACGACGGTTTCACAATTTAGACAGGCCGATCTAGCGCTAGCCGGCCAGGGTGCTCCCCTGGTTCCGTACTACCATTGGCTAAGATTTATAGAAGGGCAACATGCTCATGAGCTGCCCATTTCAATCCACAACATTGGTGGCATGAGTAACTTTTCATTCATTTCCAAAAATAAAAATGACGTTCTGGGGTTTGATGTCGGACCGGGTAACGTGCTCATTGATTTGGCGGTCGCCAAGGCGACTAAAAACGTCAAACAGTTTGATGACCAGGGTGCACTTGCCCGAATTGGAAAAATTGACTGGAGTAGGCTTGAAAAAATTTTTTCTGAAGACCCCTATTTTAAAATTTTAGGTCCTAAAAGTACTGGACGTGAGGTTTTCAATGAAACCTATCTGGAAAAAATTGACTCGGGTTCTGACCGGTCGCAAAAGGAGCGCGCCTATGACGCTGTTGCCCAAGCCACGGCCTTCACTGCCCTGACCATCGTAAGGACGTACGAGAGACTCTTAAAGACCGGAAAAATTAGAAAACTTTCGGGCGTCAGTTTTTGTGGTGGTGGCGCAAAAAATCTGTACCTTATGGAACTCATCGCGGAGCTGCTAAAAAAGTCCAAAGATAAACGTGTGCAAAATATTAAAGTGCGACCCATGGAAGGCTTGCTCGGGGACCCACAGTCCATTGAAGCGATGGCGTTTGGCAGATTTGCCTTGGAAGTTCTGGCCGGACGTTCCGTTGCGTTGCCCAAAGTTACCGGTGCGAAAGGAAGCAGTGCCGCAGCTTGTGTAGTAGCTGGGCACGGCTTTCCAGAAATCTTGCGCCGGCTTCGCGCATAGAAAGAAAGTCTATCTTTTAGCTTTTACGCCGGATGGAGCGTTATGAAGCCAACGCTCCAGGATACGAGCGGCCTTTTCGACTTGTTTGGTATCATCAAGTACTTTTGCGAGTTGGTCCCGCAAACTTAAGGCCCTAGCTTTTTCCGAAATAAACGAAACCCCGTTAGGGTTATGCTTTGCAGCCTTTGCAACGGTTGGCTTTTCCGGAGTGGGCTGCGGCAGGATTTTTTTTACGAATTTTTGAGAGCTCATGACTTAGACCGGAAATGCTCCACTTTTTCCTGTGGGACTTCCGTCATGAGGCAGTCGCCGTCGATGAATGTGAATGCGTACCATTTATCAAAAATTTTCTGAAAGAGGACTTCCTCATCCTGGACTGAAGCAGCCGGTTTATTAGAAGCATCGAAAATGGATTTTGAATTTTTATTTGAAGCGCTCATTTTTCCCTCCGTGGAAAGTGATGTTAGTGTCTCAACCGAGACAATCACTTCATCGGAGGAGTTTTAAAAACATTAATTGGGAAGTCTTTACCCCGGTAAGAACTACCGCCTGCCTTTAGGATTCAAGCTTATTTTAGGCGTCTAGCGATGCGGCGATCGATGCAGGCCGCCGTCATGATGCCGCCCATCAAGGCTCCCGTGACCCCAAGGGTAGCGACATCACCACCCGTTAAATAAAGCCCGTTTATTGGGGTTTTAGGCCTAAGCCAGGGATTTGCAAAACGCTTTGGCGTCGGTTCAAGCCCATAAATAGCACCCTCCGGAGCCTTGGTGAAATGCACGGTGGAAAGTGGGGTCGATAACTCATGATACTTCACTAGCGCCATAAGTTTTGGGATGCGCTTGCGCAACTGGGCTATCATCCGGTCTTCAATCTGTTTTTTGAAGGCTAAGTATTCCGGGTCCCGCAAGCCCCTCCGGGTGTTTCGCCATTTTTCAAATGTATGCCAGGGTACGAAAGTTACAACTTCGCCAGTATGTCGCTGGGTAGGGCCTGGAATATGTTGCGGATCCTTAAGCGTAGGAAAGGACATATATAAAACCGACGCCTCACTCTCGGCCTCGTCAATCTCCCAATACGCCTTTTCCATATCCCAGCTCTCCATGAACCATTGGTTCGAAGGCGTAGCTCCCGCGCCTACGATGTTTCCTTCAAAGCCGAGGTACAAACAAAGATGGGGCGGCGACTGGGGCAAAGCTTGAATGGATTTTGACCAAGGTTTTTCCGATTCCGATGGCGGCAAAAGTTTTTGGGCCGTAAGTCGGCTGCCCGCGGCAGAAATCACGGTGGATGCAAAAAATTCCTGGCCGGTCTTAAGTCGTACGCCACATGCTTTTCGGTTTTCATCCAACAGAATTTCTTGCACGTCGGCCCGTACGTAGCTTTCACCGCCAGAATCCTTCACCGTTTGTAAAAGTGTCTCAGCGATGCGGCCGGAACCCCCTTCCGGGTAATACCCGCCGTTCCAAAAGTGTTTGGTGACTAAAGCGTGGATTGCAAATGAAGAATGTTTAGGCGTGCTGCCGTAATATCCCCACTGCGCGGTAAGTACCGTACGCAACCGTTCATTGGCGGTGAGCCCTACCAGAATTTCGTGGGTAGTCGTTTTCCACCATTTCAATTGTCTTGAAAAAAATGGAGTGAGCAATCTCGCCAGAAAACCTGGCATGATTTTAAGTGCAAAGTAGGTTTTTGACTCTCGGCTAACCTTTCGCACAAGTTCGAAATAAGCATCGATGGCTTTACGTTCCTCGGGAAATTTCTCTAGAAGCGCCGCTCGAAAGCCTTCCTTCTTGTCAGGAAATTCAACGCTAAAACCACCGGGAAAGTGAAAGGTCTCGTAGACTGGACCCATGGACGCCATTTTTAAGGAACCATTGGTAAGCCACTTTAGAATTTTACCGGGCAGTTCATAATCCTTCATCTGGCCAACGCAATGAACGCCGACGTCCCAGGTGTAGCCTTTCCGTGAAAAAGTATGGGTGAAACCTCCCGGAACATAATGCTGCTCCAACACCAATACTCGCTTACCCATTTTAGAAAGAGCAGCCGCGCACGCCATGCCGCCCATGCCGGACCCTACAACGATGGCGTCCCATGCTGATTTATCGCGGGCCTGCGAAATTGGTTTATAGAATGATGTCTCCATATTGTATAGGTGATCCCCCTGGAACAATTATGGCCTTTTCCTTTCAAATAGAAAAATCAGATTTAAAAACAAAAGCTCGCGCGGGAACGTTCCACACCTCCCACGGTTCTGTGCGCACGCCCATTTTCATGCCGGTCGGCACATTTGCCAGCGTCAAGACGTTGAGTTTCACGGAACTCGAAGGCCTTGGCGCCCAGATTATTTTAGGCAATACCTATCACTTGCTGTTGAGACCAGGTCCTGAAGTTTTTGAAAAGGTTGGGGGCTTTCATCCCTTTACTTCTTGGCAGCGCCCGGTGCTCACGGACTCCGGCGGGTTTCAAATATTTTGTTTACCTAAACGCCGCGAGATCCACGAAACCGGAGCACTTTTTCGGAGCTATACCGACGGCGCCTATCATCTGTTATCGCCCGAAAAAAGTATCTCCATGCAGGAAGCCATCAATTCGGACATTATGATGGTGCTCGATGAATGTGTCCCATCAACGGTTTCCGTTGAGGAGGCGACCCGCGCCATGCATCTTACCCATCGTTGGGCGAAACGAAGTCTAGAAGCTCGGAAAAATCCTGAGCAAAACGCGCTTTTCGGCATCGTCCAAGGCGCGACGAACCTCGATCTCAGGAAAGAGAGTGCGCAATATTTAAGCTCGCTGCCCTTTGACGGCATGGCCATCGGAGGACTTGCCGTAGGCGAAAAAAAATCCGAACGGGAAGATTTGACGGAGTTTACCGCGGAACTTTTGCCAAAGGAAAAACCTCGATACCTCATGGGCGTGGGCACCCCCAGTGATCTCCTCGAAGCGGTTAAGCGCGGAGTAGATATGTTTGACTGCATCTTGCCCTCTAAGCTTGCCCAACAAGGCGTCGCATTTACCTGGAAAGGAAAAATACAAACCAGGCGTTCGTTTTACCGGTTTGATCAAGGGCCGGTGGATACGGATTGTGCATGCTACTGTTGTAAACGATATTCATTGGCATATATTCACCACCTTACAAAGTGTCAAGAAACCCTGGGTTGGCGCTTGCTGGTGATCCACAATATGTTTCATTACATTACCCTCATGGAACGCATGCGGAACGCAATCTTGGAAGATCGGTTTCTGGAATTTTATAACGAATGGGCGCCAATACTAGCGAGAGTGGACACGCGGCTTTGATTTTTCTTGAGCGGGTTCTTCGGCCTTTTCTTCGTCGGCTTCCGGGGCACCCATGTCCGAATCAAATCCCGAAAAATAACTTGAGGAATGGGAATCGGGAGAAAAATAATTCCCGGTGGGCGTCGTGTCCGGTTTATAAGCGCCATTTCCTTTAGCCGAAGATTCTTTTTCGTCCTCAGGCAAAACGGGAATAAACACACGTTTTGATTCACCTCCCTGCCGTTGCGGCGGCGTGAAGGTTTGCGCGGGACAAAATATTGGAAAAAGGAGCCCTAGGATCAAAATAGGAACGACTTTCTTGAAGCAGCACGACTGCCAAGCGAAAGTTGTTTTCTTGCCAGTAACTGGAATTTTAAGGTAAGGGCAATGTCCTTGCATGGCTAGAATCTCTTCCTCTTCTTCCATTATGCCTTCACTTCCCCTGGATTCCAAAGAGCTTGTCTTCGTTACGGGCGGAACTGGTTTTATCGGGGCTCATGTAGTGAGAGCCCTGCTTCGTAGGGGCATTAGGGTGCGGGCCCTCGTCCGTAAAACCTCGGACCTTAGAAATCTTCAGGATTTTTCGGATATGGAAGAGCCAGTGGATACGTCACTTCTTGAGCTCGTAGTGGGCGACCTGACGGATAGGGCTTCCTTATTCGGCGCGGCTGAAGGTTGTCAGCGGATTTTTCACTTAGGTGCCGAGTACAGTTTTTGGTCGTTAAATCCTGCCCTCACCTACCAGAGCAATATCGACGGAACCCGAAACATCATGGAGGCTGCCCTCCAATATAAACCGATAAGCGTGGTTTATTGTTCAACGGTAGGAACCATGGGACTTTTGGGGCAACCGGCGCCAAGCGATGAGTCGACGCCCATGGATCCGGAACAACTTACGAGTCATTACAAAAGGTCCAAACACCAAGCCGAACAGGTTGCTCTTAGGTATTTAGACGACGGGGTGCCTTTAGTTGTTGTGAATCCAAGCGCTCCCATTGGGGCTCTAGATCGGAAACCGACCCCCACAGGTAAAATTATCGTCGATTTCGTCAATGGAAAGATGCCTGCGTTTGTGGAAACGGGCTTAAACCTTGTTCACGTTCAGGATGTTGCAGAGGGTCATATTTTGGCGTCTGAGCGTGGTAAAATTGGCGAACGCTATATTTTGGGGAATCAAAACTTAAAACTGAGCGAAATCTTTGA
The DNA here is from genome assembly GCA_964475985.1 of uncultured Oligoflexia bacterium. Taxonomy (GTDB): domain Bacteria; phylum Bdellovibrionota; class UBA1018; order UBA1018; family CAYHWW01; genus CAYYYP01. The sequence goes on from CAYYYP010000036.1 coordinate 34,321, forward strand.
AGCCCTTGCAAGCATTACCGGCAAGCCTGCGCCGCATATTCGAATCCCCTATGGCATGGCTTATCTTGCGGGATTATTTGAAACTAAATTCGCTGATTGGATTACGCATTCACCCCCATCGGTCCCCCTTGAGGCAGTGAAGATGTCAAAACGAACCATGTTTTTTAATACCGCAAAGGCCGTTCAGGAATTAGGATTGCCGCAGACTTCCGTTGAAAAAGCACTTCAAGACTCCGTGAACTGGTTTGCGAAAAACCATTATTTTGATAGGCTGACCGCCAATTCAGAAATTATGTCGATGGAAATTAAGGAGAAGTAGAATGGGTATACCTTTAAAGCAGGCCATGGAAGTCGGAAAATACGTCATGAAACAGCGCCTTTCTGGCACAAAAAGGTATCCCTTGGTGCTCATGCTGGAGCCGCTTTTTCGTTGTAACTTGGAGTGTTCTGGGTGCGGGAAAATTCAATTCCCCGAAGAAATCCTTAAAAAGACCCTGACTCCCGAGCAATGTTTCCGTGCCGCTGAAGAGTGCCAAGCCCCAGTCATCAGCATTGCTGGCGGTGAGCCGCTCATCCACCCTCAAATCAAGGAAATCGTAGATGGACTTATTGCCCGCAAGAAATTCATTTACCTTTGCACCAATGCTCTTTTGCTCAAACGCAAACTCGATTTGTTTCAGCCTTCGGATTATTTGACTTTCAGCGTACATATGGACGGAATTGAAGAGCATCATGATCAATGCGTAAGCCGTGAGGGAGTTTATAAAACTGCTAAGGAAGCTATTATTGAAGCAAAAAAACGCGGTTTCCGAGTGATGACGAATACGACCGTGTTTGAAGGCCATCCTTCTGAGGATCTCCATAAGTTTTTTGACGAAATGATGGTTGCTGGCGTTGACGGAATGATGATCTCTCCTGGATACAGCTACGAAAAAGCACCAAATCAAGACCGTTTCTTGAAACGTGAAAAAACTAAAAAGCTTTTCCAAGATATCCTGGCTCCGCTTCACACCTCACGGGGCAAAAAGTGGAAGTTCAACCATTCTCCTTTGTTCTTGGAGTTCCTTGAAGGAAAGCATGAATATCAATGCACTCCTTGGGGAAATCCTAACTACAATGTTTTTGGTTGGCAGCGCCCCTGTTACCTCTTCTCCGAAGAAGGTTATGCGTCAAGTTTCAGTGACCTCATGGAGAACACGAAGTGGGACAATTACGGCGTAGGCCGTCACGCGAAATGTGAGAATTGCATGGTTCACTGCGGATTTGAACCTACGGCCGTGAATGACAGCATGAGTTCTGCTTCAAAAATGCTGAAGTCCTTCAAGGCTGCAGTGATGTGACGTCCTCAGATTCAACGAGATCTTTGCAGGCAAGGAAAGATCATCACATCGATCTTTGCCTGCAAGATGAAGTTGAGTTTTATGATTCAAGAAAATCAGGATTTGAATCCTGGCGCTTTGATCATGATGCTTTACCGGAAATTGATTTTGACGAAATCGACACTTCGGTCGAAATTCTTGGTAAAAAACTTTCCGCACCTTTAATCATCGGCGCCATGACCGGTGGGACGGAACGGGCGGGTGGCATCAACCGAGCGTTGGCGCTTGGCGCTCAAAATCAAGGCATCGCCCTAGCATTAGGGTCTCAACGACCTCTATTGAAAGCTCTGAACATCACGTCACAGAATGATCCGTCCATGCAAGCGATCCGTGACTCTTACTTTGTGAAGGATTTTGCCCCAAATCTTCCTCTTCTCTTTGGAAACCTAGGTGCGGTTCAACTCAATTATGGCGTGGACCTTGATGATCTAAAGCGTTTGGTAGCCCAATCCAAGATTGATGCACTGAATCTTCAT
>CAYYYP010000037.1:0-35129 GCA_964475985.1 uncultured Oligoflexia bacterium
GTGGACCTACAAATGCTAAAATGGCCCAGCCGTTTTGTACCTCACGGGGAGGGTCGAAGCTCGGAGCGAGCGGGTGCCCACTTTAGTGGGCAGCGAGTGAGAGCGGCCTGTCTGCGCAGCGCGATAGCGCGGAGACAGATAGGCGACCCTCCCCGAATCCACCACTTGTCTTTTTCGTCTTACTCTTCGTTGTCGAGGCACGCTGCTTGTCGGCGTACATTAAGTACGCCTCATCTTCTATGATTACCTTCAACTTAAGTCCGCAATCCCTTCAGTTTTCCTTGCAAAGGTTCGCCATGATTTCCAGAAATTTTTAGACGTAGTCGTCAAGCACATCGGACTTTTCTGCAGCAACTGCCCGCATGTAGAACTAATTCTCAACTGCTAGCAATACACGTTTATCTCTCAATACCTAGTATTGAGAGGCGTATTTAGGACTTACCAAACATAAATTTTTCTCATTTATTCTAATGTTTCCCATCGCTCTTTCACAGAGAGAAATCAAATTGAATATCCAAAAAAATGTAAATTTAAATAATTTATATCGCTAGACTTTGAATTTTACCAGTGCTAAAAACCGCGGCATCTTGAATAAGAAAAGCCTCGTTTTAGTATTCATGTTTTCGAGTCTTCTGCCCATAATGGGCCGCCTACAACTAGTTTACGCGCACAGTGAAAATCTATTTACCAATGGCTCGGAAGAAGATCTCCGCTGTGAAAGTGCGATGGATGTTACGGACGGAAGAAACGCTGTTCGGACCTACATGAATGAGGTGAGAGGAATTGGTGGCCAATTAAACAATGTGGAGCTGGCAGAACCTATAGTCCCTGGCCAACCTACATCTATTGCAGCGAGAGACAGAATTGCTCTTAGCCATCTCCGCTTGGTTACAACGCGAGCATTCCGAATCGCTCGTAGAATGGGAAATTTTCAATTGACGCCGGACCTCATTGGCGCAGGAAATTTGGGGCTGATTCAGGCTGCCAGAAAAGCCGAGGAATCTGATCTCGTGGACCCTGGGGCTGGTTTTGAAAATTATGCGACGCCATTTATACAACGAGAAATGGAGGCGGTTATTCGCAATCAGTATATTTTCCGCAAAGTCCCCAACTCGAATGGAAAGCGAGTAGTAGGATTAAGAATGCTTCTGATCATAGATAACTTTCCTAATGACACTCAGAATATAGGAAATTTAAGCACTTCGCACGGAGCGGGAAATAGCGATCCCAATAGCCCCGAAATTTATGTGCAGGAGGAACTCCTGGGAATCATAAGCGCAAACTTAGATGCGTTCCTAGACACCTTGAGCGCCCGCCAGCGCGAAATTTTTCAGCTGAGATTTAATTCATCAGATGAAGATGCGCTATCCTTGCTCAATATTGGCCGTTCGCTGACCATCCCAGTCAGTGAATTCACGGTGGGCAAAGAAGTTAAGACCCTCGAAAGTAAGCTCAGGGAATTCTTCATCCCATTGTTTGAAGGAATGACCACACAAGAGCCAGCGCAGTCGACTACTCCGCCCGCTATGCCTACATACCGCCGGCTAAAAATTTCGGATAGCGCCCTCGTTCATGACATTCTTACCAATTCATATGTCTCCGGAATAGTAAACAACTTGATCCCTTCCTTTCTATCAAGGCTTAACAACACCGCTGAGCGCCGAGTCTTTCAGGCAAGAACATCCACGCCTCCGTTGACCTTTGCTCAACTCAGCACGGAGTTACAACGTACCTCGCACCAACTTGAAACAATCGAGGCCAGGGTATTTCGATCATTTGTGATCTTCCTGGTGCCCCATCTCTCCGGCCATAGAGGAGAGGTCGGTGATCACTTTTTTCGAGCAGCCGAGGAGTTTCAAAGAAGAATAGAAGTCGCCGAAAGAATAAATAACGCAGTAACGCCCGCAACCTATCTTGAAAGCCTGCTGCAAAGGCCGGAACTTTTGGAGATTGTCATGGCAAAATTTACAACTTTTTCTGAGGACAATCTAAAAGACGATATGCAGCGCATGATTTTTTCCAACCGCTTCCAATCAGAGCCCTTAACACCGGGAGCAATTGCTAGGCAGTTAGGGGTCTCTCGTGAAGTAGTAGCGGGTCGGGAAGATCGTATGATTAGAAGGTTCTTTAGATTTATGAGGCCTTTTTGGCCCAACGGCTTTGTACCTGAGATTTGATTGTTTTTGCTGCGCAACCCTATTTCTACATTTCAAATTTAAGAATTTTTCCAGTTTCTAGGAGTGACTTAAGCCCACTCAGCACTGCAGGCCAACCGCCTGAAATCGAGGGACGGTGTTTGGAGTTCGGGACGAAGTCGGTATGGGTGACGGTAAGGCGTATGGTGTCGGTGCCTAGTTCCGGCTCAAGCTCTAAAGTTACTTTAGTATAGGGCTCTTGTGAGGCGTCCCCTTCCGTATCGCGGAATGTGTAGGAGAGTAGTTTCGGACGCTCAGCGATTAAAACCTTGCCTTCCACTTTAGCTTTTCCATTCTGGATATATTTCATGGAGGAGCCTACTTTCCAGTCGCTCATTACCTCAGTGTCAAACCAATACTGGCGGGTAAACTCAGGATTCGTCAGGGCGTCCCAAAGCTTCTCCTGGGTGGTTTGAATGTAGGTCACGTAAACGAAATCAAGGGTCTTATCTGCCATTTTTATTTCCTTTCAGTTCTGGGGTTTCTAAAGCTGATTTCAATGCGGCTAAAGCGTCTAGCCGCGACTTTTCAAATTTCTTAATCCATCTGTTCTGCACGGCATGGATTGGGATGGGATTGAGATAATGCCTTTTTTCACGACCACTCCAAACCACCGCCACGAGGTTTGCGCTTTCAAGGATAGCCAAGTGCTTCATCACCGCTTGCCTGGTCATTGCGTGGGCGAATGGTTCGCAAAGTTCACCTAAGGTTTGCCCGGATTTTTCGTAAAGGTGGTCGAGGATACTCCTTCGAGTCTCATCGGCCAGTGCTTTGAAAACTTCATCCATGACTTAGTATACGTAACCTTTTGGTTACATTGCAAGAAAAAAATGCAGGCGCTGAATTTACTGAGTTGGGCTCCTGAATCGCTTCAAAGCAGACTCGCAAAATCCCATTTCGATTTGAAAAAAAAGTGGGTCTTGAATATTTTTTATCGTTCGTTCCGCCTGGGTCTTGATGTGCCGATGGGCAGCCCGTGAAAGCTCAAAGATTTTCATCACCGCAGTTTCCATGGCCCCCATACTTGTATTTCGAGTGTCACGGTCCACAAAAAGCTTAACCGTGAGGCTAGGTAGGCTCGCCAAGATGATGCGTTCAAAAGCTCTGATCGCTTCCCACTGAATGAGAAAACCTGTTTGGTCCTCTTCTGGGAGCGCGGCATTGACCGGAAGCAGGTCCAAATATTTTATCATCACATGCAGTGACTTAGGAGAGAGGGAATTGATACCGTGAAGATTACACATCCGCTCCATGGCATCACCTAACGTCCTCAGTGCGGCTTCCGTCAAATCCTGACGCTCAAAGGAAGGTGGCAGAGCGCGTAGGATGACTTCAATAATCCTATCTAAAATAGCCCTATCCCTAGCGAGAGGAATCAGAATGGCCGCCGCACTGACCCTTACGCCAGGAGTTGGGTGAGACAAGAGATCATGAAAACTAGATTCGCCACGCGAAGCAGCAGGCCCCATACTCGCAAAGATAAGCGTTGCGGCATGTCGAATTCTAGAATTAGGGCTTTTTAAGCAATTTAGAATGAGTGCAAAAACTTTATCCCGCGCGATAAATTTAAGGGCCTCTGTTTTCGCGGTTAGGTTAATACTCCCACCTGAAAGATGGTAATTAAATCCAATCAGAAAATTGGCTTTCGAAAAATCGTTACTCGAAAGCAGTATCCGTTCAAACATTAATTCAGCGCGCCTAAAATCCCTATCTCTCAGCGCGGAATAAAAAATTGATTTTGCCGCGCCGATACGCATCTGTTCGCTCTCGTCAGTGGCAGAAGTCACTGACGAGAGCAAGTGTTCCATAACCTGCAAAGTTGCAGGCCGTAAGGGGGCGTGTTCCGAGATTTCGGCCACGAGGAGCGTTGCTTTCCGGGCGAGTGCCATATCTCCATTATTGGCAGAACTGGGTACTGTTCGAGTTGCTAGAAACATTTCTGCCTCGGCAGTAAAAACTCCTTCGTTTATGAAAGTTGTTAAAAAGTAGCGGGCCGCTAGAACTTCACGAAATAGAACCGCCTGGATTATCCTTTTTTGAATTTCAACGTAGGGAGTTTGTAACCTTACAAAAATTGAAACGATCCATTCGGGATCGTCGGAATCCAAAAACTGGCCAAGGTATCGGTGCACCTCGATATTGTCCGAAGTCAACTCAACGATCCTATCTTGAAGCTGCCGTGCTTCGCTCGACAGGGGATTAGAACGATGCCTTTCAACTAGGGCTACAAAATCTGGGTTTAGCTGCGCACAAACGGAAATTGGGATGGAGGCTAAAATCAACATCGGTAGAAAGGAAAATATAATTCTCGCCATGCGCTAAATCCGACCCTCTTTGGTACCGGCGAAATACCATAACGGCCACCAAATTTCCAATGTATTTAGTTTATGAATATTAGTAGTTTATATTCACTCATGCGCCTATAATTTACCCGAAAGGCCCGGTTAGTGTTGTTCGTCGGAATTAGCCATCTTTTTTAAGACAATGGCGATGGTTTCCAAATCAATCCTTGCTTGTTTCATAAGAGATTTAGCTTTGCCGAAGTCATCGGAATCAATGGCCGCAAAAAAGTCGTCGACCTTGCCGATCTCCGCTAACTTTTCCAAAACCAACGTACCTTCGAAATCCTGTTCGTCCATGGATTCCAGCTTCACACGTTTTTAAAACTTAAATTATAAAAAAATAAACTGCCGCACGTCTATGGTGCTACAGCGGGTAAGAAGGTTTCCGCAGTTCCAGCTGCAGTAGGAGCCCCTGCTCCAGGCAGTACGGCGGGAGCGCCTGATAGCACTTCTCTGGAGAAGTTGACTTCATTCGAAAGCGCTCCGTCGTGTGGCCTTCGCCCATCGAGCACTACTCGCCTGCGCCGGTGAGTTGGGTGCAAAACTACAGATGAATTTGTCGCAGAGCCTGGCGTGGTTGCACTCCGAGAAACTTCTCCACTTCCGTTTCCAGAATTTTCACGGTCTGGCGTCGGACGCGTAGCAAATTCGCCCGCCTCTTCTGCTACCTGAGTTTCCTCGGCCAATAGGTCTGCAGCAGCATCTGCGGTTTCTCCAGGGACGCAAACCCTGACTCCAGTTGGGGATGTGGCATCTGGTTCAACCACGACACGGATACGTTCGGTTGCCCCCGTCGGTAATTCAGGATTAACTTGCGGAGCCGGAAGTCCACGCTGATGCGGTAACAACACCGCGTTACGCATACGCTCCACACGTTCAAGACGCCTTGCCTCCGACGCTTGCTCCATGCGGTTGACTGTCCTCGTAGCCAAGCGCACCGTTTGAGCGTGAACCGCAATGGCTCGCCGCCAGGTTCGTCGAAACCAACTATGATGGGACATCGGATCATCTATCAAACGCAATGCCTCCCTTGGGGGAAGGGGAAGTGAGCCGCCAAGATATCGAGAGTTAGCGCTATATCCTTCTCCAGATATTGCCATCGTAACACCAATTATCGCGGCTAAGACCTCATAGGGAAATCCCGTTTGGCGGGCTTCTCCGGTCATCATACGCACCACAGTTCCTAATAAAACCAAAAGGCCAAGAATTCCCACCATATTGCCAACATTGTGTAAGGCCCATCCTCTGAATCCCCAAGCACCTTGCGCCCTAAGCCTTAGCAACCACTCGCTCAGCTCCTGCCGTTCTTGGGGTGATAAAGTACAAGGGTTGTCCCGATACGGTGCCACTGCAGCTTGCGAAGAATTAGGTTGATTGCAAACCGGTAAATCCCTGCATGTCTCTAACCTTCTCATGAGTTCAAGCATGTGTGGGTTACGGGGGTTCGCAAGCGGAGTTGGTGGAGCCACCTCAGTTTGAATGGCTGTTCCCGTGTCGGTGGGCGGATCAGCTTGCGCCAAATTGATTCCCGCCGAGAACGGAACCATCATCGATATGATCAAAAACACGCATATTTTTTTTTGAAAAAATGAAGGGGCCACACCTGCTTATCGGTGGAGGCCCTTTTAACTATAAATTTATTCTGATTACACCAGGTAAAATTGGCCTAGCACTACATATTACTTGATTAAACTTATACTTTTGGTATATACTGAAAATGAAATTTGACTGGGATCCTGCCAAAAATGCGAGCAATTTGAAAAAACATGCCGTTGCGTTTGAGGAAGCCATCACCGCTTTTGACGATCCTTTTGCTTTGATCGCGCCTGACCCAAAACATTCCAAAGGCCAAGAAGTTCGAGAGTGGTTGATCGGCGAATCTGACAAGGGAGTCATGGTTATCATTTTTACAGTAAGGCAACCGGGCAATGTGCATCGGATCATTAGCGCGAGAAAAGCTAATCGAAAGGAGCGAAAAATTTATGAAGAAACAAAAAAACTTTCCCTTTGAAAATGCTCGAAGAGTTACCGATAAAGAAGTTCGCACAGCAAAGAAGGCGATCGAAGAAAAGTTGGGGGTCAAACGTACTAGTCGAGGTCGCCCTCCTAAAGGAGAAGACAAATTCCAACCTGTCTCTATTCGGTTACACCCCAAAGCCTTAGCGTGGGCCAAGAAAGAGGCAAAACGGCGTGGCGTGGGATATCAAACCGTCATCAACGAAGCCCTGCTAAAAAAAGCTGCATAGACAATGTTTTTGTTTAAGGCGCAACGGACGGCAGCAAGGCATCTGTGGCACTGGCTCCGACAGGAGCGCCCGCCCCAGGCACTACACCGGGGGTTTCAGATAATATTCTTCGGGTGAGGTCCACTTCAGTTGAGAATGCGCCACGATTAGGTTCTCGTTCGTCCTGCACCACTCGCCTGCGCCGGTGAGCGCGAGGCAAAACTGCGGCAGAATTTGTCGATGGGCTTGGCGCAGTTGCATTCCGCGAAACTTCTCCACTACCGTTTCCAGAATTTTCGCGGCCCGGAGTCGGTTGCTCAGCAAATTCGCCCGCCGCCTCTGCCGCTTGAATTTCCGCGGCCAGAGTATCGGCAACCGCGTCTGCGGTTTCTCCAGGAACACAAACCCTGACTCCAGATGGAGCTGTAGAATCTGTTTCCACCACAACACGGACACGGTCGGTTGCACTGCTTGGCGTTTCAGGATTAACTTGCGGAGCCGGAAGTCCACGCTGATGCGGTAACAACACCGCGTTACGCATACGTTCGATACTTTGGAGGCGCCGTACCTCAGACGCTCGGGCCATTCGAGTGCCCGCATTTAAAAATGTGCCTATTGTATGCGCGGACATTGCCGCAATCCTTCGCCACATCCGACGGTACCAGCTATGATGAGAACTCGGATTCTCCATCAATCGCAACGCTTCTCTGGGAGTAATATTATGTTCACTGCCAATTTGCGGAATAGGAAGGGGAGAACTATGACCTGAAGCGATGATATTCATGCATAAGCCAACAACTATCATTCCGAGGCTGCGCTTGAATTGATGATGACCCCCTCCAAGGCTATCTTCAATGCTAAGCATTGTACCTGCGAGCATCAGAAGCCCACCAATCCGACCAACCAAGTCGAATCCATAATGCGCGGCCAAACGCCTCATTCCCCATTCTCCACATGTTTTTTTGGAAAAATGAAGGGGCCACTCCTACTTATCGGTGGGAAATGAGTGAGCTAAAACCCAATTTTTCAAACGCAGCATATTTTGCCCCATCATTCTCATAGCTCGATACGCGCGTTATCGGCGCTCCTGTCCTCTCCCACACAGTAAATCCAATCTGTTCTGCCAGTTATAGATGAACCTAATATTTCCGTATCGCTGAGCAATGATATTTTCGATCTGACTCTGCGTCGGTTGCATATCAAAACTCGCCGGATCTAATCGGTAGTTAAAACAAAACCGTAGCCCTAGGACCCCATCCATAAAAAGTTGCAGGGCGGGCTGAAAATAGCTTGGAAACAATGCTTCATCCCAAAGCGGTGAAACATGATTTTCCCATGTAAAATTTCGCTGAAATCTTGGCCAACCATGATCCCACGTGATCAGCGGCGGAACTACCAACCCTGCCACATTCGTCGTTTGCTCAAACAACGACTTAAAGAAAAGGTACCCTTCGTAGTTAGCAACTAAGTCGGCATTTGAATAAACCCCCGAAACCCAAAAACCAAAATAGGTTCGTTCCGTTTCTTCCCCGAATGCCAAGGCTTGCCGTTCCGTCTGGCCGTCAAATACTACCCGTTTATAATACTTGGCACCCAACGAAAAAAAATGCCGAACCTTGTCGGACCCTAAGCGAATTCCGCCCAAACGAATATTTGCACACGAAGCAAATAAACTATTGAGATGCACCACCGAGACGGGCGCCCCAAAATAAACGGATTGCGTGCGGACGTCTTGAGAATCAACTTGATCCGTAAGCGCCAACCAAAGCTCCAAGTGGCCCGTGGGCAAAACTCCAGAAACGGTGCTGAATACCAAAGAGAACAATTTTTTCTGAGCTTCCGGCAAATCACGCACGGCAAGAGCGGCATCATCTTCGGTCCAGCGAAGCAACGCAGAGTTCAAAAGACTTTGCGTAGTTTCATTGATGATGGCGGTGGAATCCCGCAAAGGAATTTGACGCGATACCCATTGGTCGGATTCAAAGGCTTGGCATTCAGAATAGAGCGATACAACCACCACCAAGAAAAATAAAATCCACGTCCGAAAAATAAATCGAATGTATGAATAATTGAGATTGAATGAACCCATGGCCGCCCCCAGCCATGTGATATACAAATTACCGGAATGGCAACCACCGCCCGGCAATTCTATCGACCTAAATCAAAAAACATCTAAAGGCTTTTATCTAGCTTAGGCGCACAACAATACAGAACCGCAGGCACGTGAGGATCGTCAATGTCCGTCACCACCAAATTCTCTAATGAATAATCTTTCATTGTCGTTGATCTGACGCTAATACCTTCCGCTTTCATACTCGGCTCTAGTTGATCCATAAACTTTAATTTGCCGTCTTTATCAATCAAACCAATGACCGAGCCGGCGCAGGTTCCATCCTCGTAGGTATCTTTGCCTCCCTCGGCCGCGGCAACGAAAAGAATTTCGCCAGTTGGCAAAACTGTAGCATCCGTGAAACCAAGCTTGATGCCATGCAGTTCTCCGAGATCATACTCATTCACTGCCCTGACACAATCCTCCGGGATGGAACCGTTTATTAGGCCTAAATTAAATGCCTTAAAATCAAGGTCGATAATTGCGTTTTTTCCGGACTTCCCATTGCCCCTTTGGAAAAGTTTCAGTTTCTCTCCCATGAGCACCGCGCCTTCGATATTTAAATCCATGAAATCATCATTCAGTTTTGTGAAGATTGGAGAAAAATCTATATCAAGATGGCGACTGGGCAGCCGCTGCGGTCCGGATAGAAAAATTCGAACCCCACTCGTACGATTAGTCTTTGACCCCGATGGTACCGCCAACAGAGAAGGGTCATCTTCCAAATCATCCGGTGGCAAAAAAATAAGCGTTTCATGGTCGGGCTTCTGTTTTTTGCGGCACTTCAAATCCAAGGGCAAATCGTGGGAATATATGCGGTAGAGAAGCCCGGGCTCCGAAGAATCTAAAGAAAAAACCGCTAAATGCAGTTCATCATCGGCAATGACATAAATTTGGTCGTTGTAAAAAACGAGACCACTTGCGGCCGAAATATGGGAAAACCCTCTTGAGTCAATCGGGCTGGCAAGCAAAAGTTGCTTTATTTTTTTTGCGGATATCATCCGATTTTCAAACCATGGCCCGCAACTCGGTCACCGCTAAATTAAATTCCGTTTGTAACGCCGCCACCAACTCCGGAACCGTAGCCGGATCGGGATTTAGGTTTTCTAAACGATGGCAAATGGCCGAAACCCGCAAGACACCGAGGTTTGCGCTACTAGATTTAAGACCATGGGCAACGGCAGAAACTTTTTTCCAATCCGAGGCTATAAATGCAGTTTGAATCTCTTGAACACTCTTCGGCGCCGTCGAAAGATAAAGTTCAATGAGTTCTTTCACGGGATCCGGTTCGTTAGAATTACTGCCCGATTCATCCTCTGCCAACATTTCCCGCAGGTTTTCAATCACCGTCAAATCGACCACATGATCCGAGCTCGGGGCGCTCTCAGCGGCGTAGGCGGCGGTTGATTTCGAAAAATCCTTCAACCACTTTTTTAAAACCGATTCCAAGTTTGAAGGTTCAAGCGGTTTAGCCAGGTAGTCATTCATCCCCGCTTCCAGGCACTTTTCTCGGTCCCCGGCCACGGCATTGGCTGTCATGGCAATGATGGGTATGGTTTGTGAATTTACCCCAGTACCCGTACGAATAAGCCGAGTCGCTTCGTAACCATCGATGTCTGGCATCTGACAATCCATGAGGATTAACGCGTAGGGCACTTCGTCGGTTTTACCGAGAGCCGTAAGGACTTCACGGCCACTGCCCACTACCGTTACACTAAACCCCATTTTTTCGAGAACCCTAAGTGTGACCTTTTGATTCACGGGATTGTCTTCCGCCAATAAAATGCGAGTTGTTTTTGAAAATTCCATGGAACCATCAAATAACTTATGCAACGAAATGGAAATTAATTTGTGGTGGAACTGGTGGTGGTCTGTGTGGTCCCACTGGATTCCGTACTTGAGCTGGCGGCCGCGTCCGTTGACTCAGCGCCATCTTTTTTGGAATGACACTTTTTGCAATGCTTGTTCTTCTTTTCGCAATTGCAGTCCTTATCTTTTTTACCGTGGTGATGCGCGCAGTTCTTTTTGCCTTTGCAAGCTAAAGCCTGCTGGGCGCCAATACTTGAAAGTCCTAAGAATCCACCAACGGGAACAAGGGAAAGCCCAAGGAACAAAACGGTAACCAAGCGAGTGAAACGAATCATAATGAAATCTCCTTCGTGCAATTCTATTATAGTGCGCGATACCACGCTTTTCACACTATTTTTTCGTGCCAGATTTTCTTTCCAGGCGTGAGTTTCTACGCACCTGCGCTTGCGTATAACGCCTTCTTTCTTCCTCAGTTTCTGGTAAAATAGGTGGGATTTTTTTCGGTCTTCGGTTTGAGTCCAAGGAAACAAACGTCAGATATGCAGTCGCAACGTGAGATTGATCACCACTTGTGGGATCCTCGCTATCGAGCCTCACCCCGATTTCCATGGACGTGTTGCCAGCGTAATTTACGCTGGCTAGGAGGCGTACAATATGGCCAACGGGCACGGGGGCCACAAAATGCAGGGCATCGATACTGGCCGTTACACATACCGTTCGAGTGTGGCGCGTTGCTGCAATGGCTGCCGCAATGTCGATCCAGGCCATAACTTGACCGCCAAAAATAGTGCCTAATTGATTGGTATGATGGGGCAAAACAAGTTCCGTCATTTCTACTTGGGATTGTTTTACGGACTTTGCCGATGAAGGTTGTGTCATGCTACCTTGGTTTTCCGTTTGAGCCATGCTGAAAGAATAGCAGTACTTGAAGCATTCTCAAACTCCTGATAAAGAAGGCGAGTTTGATTCTGTAAACGAATTTTATTCACACTCATCTACTAAGGAACGCCATTAAGGAACGCCATGAAAATTAGAAAAAAGACCTTTGGTTTCGACGATCTCCTCATTGTGCCCCGCGCCTCCACCATCGAGAGCCGCAGCCAAGTTGACCTCACCGTAAAACTAGGTCCACTTTCCCTGGGAATTCCCATCGTGTCGTCGAACATGGATACCATTACCGAGTTTGAGATGGCTTCCACAATGGAACGCCTAGGCGGCCTTGGCATCATCCACCGGTATCTCAGCACCGAAAAAAGGCTCGAGCAGGCGAAACAAATCCAAGACCTTCGGCACCGCGCCATGGCCATTGGTGTAACTAAGGAAGAAATCCTTTTTGCAAAACGCCTGTTGGACGAAGGCGTAAATGTTCTTTGTTTAGATGTAGCCCATGGACATAGCACCATGATGCAACGCGCCCTAGGTGAGCTCAGAGACTACGCCGAAGGTTTACCGGCCACGAAGTTCAATCCCCTTGGCCAAGTCATCCTCATCGCCGGAAACGTAGCGACGCCCGAAGGAAGCCAAGACCTAGAGTCCTGGGGCGCCGATGCCATTAAAGTAGGAATCGGTCCCGGTAGCATGTGCACCACAAGAATTGTGACGGGCGCAGGTTTTGGCCAGCTAACGGCCATTGCCGATTGCAGTGCGGCAGTAAAAATTCCTATTATCGCCGACGGTGGAATTCGTAACAGCGGTGATGCGACCAAAGCTATATTAGCGGGCGCAAGCATCGTTATGCTTGGTCGCCTCCTTGCTGGCACCAACGAGGTTCCAGCGTGGGCTCGCAAGGGTGGCGTGTATCGTGGCATGGCGTCCGCGGAAGCTCAGGGCAGCCATTATGGTTATGACTTCACGGATCGCCACCCAGAAGGCGTGGCCACCCGGATCTCTTCAAAGGGCAGTGTCGCTGAAGTACTCGGGCCTTTTTTAGGCGGAATTCGTTCCGGGTTTTCCTACATCGGCGCTCGCACGGTCAATGAAGCTTGGGAGCGCGCTGAGTTCGTCGAATGCGCGCCAGGCGTAGTTGCCGAGAGTTTACCCCACGGCCTTTTGCCAGAGTACGGCAGAGAGATGAAACGCAGCTAACCCAAAACCGATTTAATTATCGTTGCCAGGGAAAAACCATCTCGCACACCCACTTGTGTCATCGCGAGCCATCACTTTTGAGGCGACCTCCGATGCCGCATTCAGGGCGGCCCGCTGGATGCGCCTAAGCCTATTGGAAAGAGCAAGAATTTTTAGAGCTAAATTCTGGGGAACTGGCGTGCTCCCGTTATATTTTTCCTGAATCTCGTCAACGAAAGTAGAAGCCGCGTCTACCACGACTCGGTACAACTTTTCCGACCTTACCCGGTCGAGAAGTTTCAAAAAAACCTCGATGGCAGAAATTTGAAAGTCCACTGTACTCAGCGGCGCTGGCAATACTGTTTTGCCCGCATTAGCCAAATAATTGAGGGGACCAAAAATCGATGGGTGGGTTATGATTTTGGCGGCATCCCAGTCCACCTTACGTTCATACTCCGCTAAACCCACTTCCGTCATTTCCACTTCCTCTGCCAAACGATTTGCCATCGCTCCCGTGTGAAGTTCTGCAATCTCATCAACTCTGATTTCGTTGTCTAAAATAAAGGAAACCAGCATGTCTTTTAAAGACTGACGTTGAGCTGAATCCCTAGACCCTAAAAACATGAGAATGGTATTAGGTATACGAACCCCATCTGCGTCGTCCGTAAAAGGCTCATCGCCTTGCGCAGAATAATAACCCAAGTTGAAAAACATCCCGTTTATCGTGTTAAATCCAATTTCTCTTGCGACCTGAACCCAATTCCCCCTTTCAAGCCTTACGGTTCTTACCTGGGGCTTAAGGTTCAAGAATTTTTCGGTGGCATCAAGATCGTGCTGAAGTAGCCCTATCCAATGGCTTATATATTCTTCAAGCCTTTCTGGATTGCTTTGAAGATATTGAATTCCCGCGGAATTACCCATTCCTAAGCTGTTCAAGACTCTGTGTTTCACCCGCTGCGTATTGATGCCATCATAGGCCTGCAATAGACTTCCGATGAGGGCGGATGCGGCATCAATTTGTTTTTTCTGCTGCGCTAACTCCGTCGACGAGTTGGAAGCACTTGGGGAAACCTGCGCTTTTAAACGCTCATAATCTAAACTAAGACCACGAAAAATCGAGTTCAGCACATCCAACTGTTCCGTGACCATGGCATCGATGGGTACTGCGGCCACCTGATAATTCACCTGCTTTAAAGCGCCGGTATTAAGGTCGCGCAGCAAATGCAAGAGTGTCATGAGCCGTATGCTAAACAATCCACGATTGTTACTTGCGGCAACTTCAGCGAGCCTACCCTTAATAGAATGCACGTCCATCGCAACCGGACTCCTGAAGGACACGGGTTCAAGGATGTCGTTCAACTCCTCAATCAAAACGTGATGGGGTGAAAAGGTTCTCCTGAGTTCCCGGGAAACTTTTATGCGATCAAGTTTAGGGACATCCAAGATATAGAATGCTGGCAACGCGTCCAGGTCATTCACAAAACGAATGGAACCGTCGGTAGAAAACAGAAAATCCATTATTGATTTGTGAAAGGAAAGCTCCAGCTCATCACCTGGAGGACTGATGGGCATAACCATAAGCCTGACCATGGGCGCGTCCGCGAAGGCTTGCTTAGGCAAGGGGCTAAAACTGATCGCCAGCAGTAAGATCCAGGAAAATAGCATTGCGCGCATCGAAGTACCTCATTGTGAGAACTGCGCGGGTATAGCATTTTAAGATAGGGAAATCACTTGGGATTATTGGACTTTTTCTTACCCTCGAAGGCATAAAGTTAAATAAAATCGGATAAATATTTTTTATTTACGAGCCTTGAATAAAATACTGTTTTCATATAATTTTATTGCGCCCATGGGTTTTAAAAAATGAAGAAACTTCTATTACTTATTTCTGTCTTTTTACCAATCCTCGCAGGCAGTTCAGCCCAAGGGGGAATATTTGCGCAGCTGGCCGGGTTTTTACGCTGCGAGAACAACCTAGTGCCAGGCATCTCTTCAACCGCCATTGAAAACCTTAGCCAAATCGAAATAGGCGAAACCATTCGGTACCGCACTCGCGGGAAGGGTCCTTTATTGACCGGAAGGGTTGAAAGCGTGAACTTTACGGGCGTGGTTATTGAAGGCGTAGGGCTCATCGAACATGAAAATTTCTTAGAAATCGAAATACTAAGGAACGCCAACACCACCACCACAACCTCGGCGGCTTTGGAACGTAGGCGCCAATACATCTCATTCTTGAAACAAGATTTTTGGACGCCCCTGATTCCTGGAATCACCGCAGACGTGCAACAGCTGAGAACGCTTGATAGACCCCATCGGGAGACTTTTTTACGCTCGCTTGGCCAGGAAATCGTGGCAGCAATCCAAGCAAAATTTGGGATCAACAATATTGGGTTTCACTTTAACTTAAACGGGGGACAGGGTTATCAATACGTAGATCGAGGTGGGATTCTCACTTCCAGAGGGGATGTAGGCTTGCAATATGGGATGGGTAGCTTAAGCGGAAACGTCGGCAGCCTCAATCAGCGGGTCTATTTTTTTCAATCAGCAAAAATAAATCTGTACGATTTACTCAATGAGCAAAATCCGAAAATAGTATTCGGCAATAGTCGGATGGGCCATGAGCTTAGCATTTTTTCTTTAGATGATCCGTACTTCACCGCAGCTATGCAATCTGGGGATATTAGCGGCGGTTCTGATATTTTTTATGATTTCAGTGATGCATTTGACCGTAAAGTTGGAATCCCTCTCTCACTTTACCTCGCTCCTCCATTGGAAGTATTTACCAGCCAAGTGTTCAAGCGGTTTAAAGGTCTGGGTAGGCTCTCAAGAGATGAAGAGACCTTGATAACCATGCGTTACCTACAGGCAGTTTTGCTCAACCAAAATATTTGGCGCAGGCCATAATTGTGAGGTGGCAGCCTTGCGGGAATGCAGATTAATCCAATACTTCTTCCCCAGATTTAGAGAGGTACCGCTCAAACTCCTGGTCAAACACGAGTTTCGAGCTGTCCACTAAACGATCAATATAGAGTTTGCCGTCGAGGTGATCAAACTCATGCTGCAATACCGTGGCAAGAAATCCTTCGGCGACAAACTCTTTTTCTTTTCCTTGCTGGTCCAAGTAATTCACTTTGATTTTTTGGGGCCGCGCAACTAGCCCGCGCAATCCCGGAACACTCAGGCAACCTTCCCAATAGCTTGCAGTTTCTTGGCTTAAAAATTCCCACTTAGGGTTAATAAAAACTTGGAGGCCAGAAATTTTACTGCGCCGACCCTGCATTTCTTCAGGAAGCTCCACCACACAAACCCGTATGTTGCGATGTACTTGAGGGGCGGCAAGTCCCACACCTTCGTACTCACGCATGGTTTCAATCATGTCGGCGATAAAGGATTGGAACACCGGCGTTTGCACTTCCTCGGTGGTAACCGGATTTGAAGCTTGCCTTAGGACGGGGTGACCCATGCGGGCGACTTTAAGAATGGCCATATTTCAAAGCTCCTTACTTTGTGGGGGATAAAGAATGGTTAGTTTATCAAGAATCCCGTTATTTGATAAAACAATTTAAACAAATTTTAGTGACGAAATTAACACGGCCAGGTTCCGAACATGCCTACCCGTGGCCGCCCTTAAGGAATGGCTCCTCAAGGTAACTGTGTTTTTTACGCGCATCATCACGGCCAAAAAACTCAATGCCCATGGCGACCACGGCATTTATGTTTTCGGCAGAGTCATCGATGGTGGTTTCATAAAGTCGTTTACGGAAAGCCGAAGCACCCTCCATACCGGCCGAATACCAAGTTAGGAATTTCCGCAGCTGCACCCCAACATGAAAGGGCCTAAAGATCAGTTGCATCAGTTCGATGTGCCTCTGCACTAAACTTAAGTAATTTGAAATGTCCGAAGCAGCGGAAGGATCCCGCAGCATTCGGATTTGCTGGAAAATGAAGGGGTCACGCAATGCCCCCCGCCCGATCATGACGGCGTCACATCCACTTTGAGAAAGCCTAAACTGAGCTTGTTTAGCAGTTTGGATATCCCCGTTTCCGATGATGGGAATCGTGGCCGTTTCCTTTAATTTCGCAATGAGGTCCCAATCTGCGCTGCCTTCGTAACCTTGAGCTCGCGTGCGGCCATGAACGGCCACCCATGTAACGCCGGCTTCAGCGCCTGCCGCGATGCATTCGGAAGCATTGATGCTGCAGGAATCCCAGCCCGTACGAATTTTAATGGTGAGCGGAACGGTGATAGCCTCACGCACTTGCTTTAAAAGCATATGAAGGGCCAAAGGGTCCCTTAAAAGCGCAGCCCCCCCACCCTTCTTTACGACCTTAGGAACTGGGCAACCCAAATTGATGTCCACGAAATCTGCGCCCATGCCTTCGATTTGTTTTGCGGCATTCGCCAAAACTTCTGCATCTTCGCCAAAGATTTGCAAACCAATGGGACGCTCTTCTTCAAAATATTGGCAGAGCTCTTGGGTTTTTTTACCTTCGTACTGAAGGCCCGAAGCGGAGATGAGTTCACTCACCACGATGCCGGCGCCGAATTCCTTCATAAGCCTACGATAGGGTGCATTCGTGATGCTCGCCATGGGGGCAAGTACGAAGGGGAACTCTTTGAGACGCTCAATAAGTAAATTTTTTTTATTCACAACGGTATTCGAATTCAAGGCGCCTATACCTACTATATAAAGGCCATGGATACGACCAATTTCATTACCTAAAAATTAGGCCAATCCCGGGTGCCGATGAGGGCCTGCATTTGTTCAATTTCCTTAGGCACTCCGCGGGTTAAAATCTCATTGCCGTTTTCGGTGATGAGAATATCATCTTCGATTCGAACGCCAATCCCCCGGTAAGCGGCAGGGGCATCTTGATCATAGGGTTGTACATAAAATCCTGGCTCAACCGTGAAAACCATTCCGGGCTCAAGGGGTCTAGCTTCGCCTTTGATTTCGTAAAGGCCAACATCATGCACGTCCATGCCGAGGAGGTGGCCTGTGCCATGGGGATAGAATCTTCGGTAACTTCGGCTCTGAATGATTTCCTTCTTGGATCCCGTAAGCAATCCTAGGCTTAACATTCCTTCCACTAGCAGTTCGACGGCCGTCTCATGGATTCCCCGCAGGGTTGCGCCAGGCTTGGCCATGGTAATGCAAGCTTTCTGCACGCTAAGGACTAGGGAATAGATGGCTTCCTGTTCTTTGGTGAATTTACCAGACACCGGATAAGTGCGTGTGATGTCGGCGCTGTAATAACCAAATTCGCCGCCCGCATCGATTAATAACAATTCGCCATCCTTCATGAACCGGTCGTTATCTACGTAATGGAGAACCGTTGCATTATGACCAGAGGCTACGATTGAGCCATAACCCATCCGTTTGGCGCCTTCATTTTTGAATACGAATTCCACCAAAGCTTCAATTTGCGCTTCATTTAGGCCTGGCCTCGTGTAGGCCATGGCTAACGAGTGCGCTTTAGCCGAAAGCTCACACGCGACTTTGAGTGTAGTGATTTCTTCAGGCGATTTTCGTATTCGCATTTCGGAAATCAAACCCTCGGCATCAATAATGTCGGGGATTCCTTTGCCCGTGCGCCCAAGGCTTCTTCGGTGTTCATCGATTAGAGGCAATACTTCTGAATCAAATCCCTTTAACAGGCTGAAATAAATTTTGCCTGCACCTTCAAAAACTTCCTTCCACTTTTTTGAGAAATCTTCGATGGCATAGGCCCGGTCGGCACCTAAACGATTTACGGCACCTTCAACACCGGCGCGGTAACCGGTCCAAATTTCTTTTTCGGGATCGCGTGGGCGAACAAAAAGTAAATATTCCTTTTTGCCTTTAATGTTTCGGAGTACGGCGATGGCATCTGGTTCTTCAAAACCCGTGACATAAAAAAAGGAGGACTGCTGACGAAACGGGTAATGCACATCACTGTTGCGTATGGATTCTTTAGAAGCTGGAAAAATTGCAACGCCGCCTTCGATTTCATCAAAGAGTTTTTGCCTGCGCTGTGCAAACATAGGGTGAAGATCTTTGCCTGAGAAGGGAGTATATTTTTGCATGAATTCCTCTTTCGTCATCTGGGACCTGGACGGCACCTTAGTAAATTCTCTACCGCTAACGGTAGATGCCTTCAATGAAGCATTATTGCCCATCTTGGGGAGGAAACTCCATCGCAAAGAAGTCATGCTGCACTTTGGCCCACCGGATCAAGTCATTTTAAAAACACTGGTGGGTGAACGTCATTATGCAGAATGTTATCCGATCATGGTGAAAGCTTTTAAAGCAGGTTTAGCTAAATTAGGCCACTACGACGGTTTGCCCGATACGGTAAAAAAATTACACGCGCTCGGCGTGCCCCAGACGATCTTTACGGGCCGGGGCCGGGTCACCACGGATTTGATTTTAGAGCACTACTCTTGGCAAAACACTTTTGTTGAAGTGGTGACGAATGACGATGTTTCAGAATACAAGCCACACCCGGAAGGAATTTTGCGCATCTTGAAGAATGCGAAGGTTCTGCCCGCAAACGCAATTATGATCGGCGATACCGTTTCCGATTTCACCACCGCGCAGGCAGCCGGGGTGAAACACCTCTGCGCCATGTGGGATGCCTGGGCTAAGGAAGATCGCGAAAAACTCGAAAAAAAGGGCGTTCCTGAATTTGCGTTACATCCATCCGAAGTGCTCACGCGGGTGCAGCACGTCGGATGAATGCAATTCAAAATTAGTGTGCTTGCGTGCCGTTATCTAAGTCACCGATGAGAACTTGGGCGCCCACGGTTCCGGTGAAATCCACTCCACTCAATCACTCAACAGCTGTAAGTTTTTTAAGCGATTCCCATCCTTGCGTAGTGAGCGGTGGTTGATCCCGGAAGTCACCCGACTTCAGTACGCGCAGCACCTTTGATTCTTCATAAATTTTATTGACCCCTTGCACGGCGGTTTGGACCCGCACCTTGCCAGAGCGAACCGACAAAATCGTCTCATTGGGTTTCACTTCTAGGAAAAAGTCAGACGGCGTCTCTACAATAAAAATAGTTTGTACCGTATGAACGGCAAATCTCGCCTCGGGCTTTGCATGGGGGACCGTATAACGGACAAGTCCACGCCCTTGAGCATAGAAAGTTTCTGCACTTGGTTTTTGGCCAAGCACTTCCTGAGCGGGACGAATACGTTCAATCTCAAGTTCAGTTTTTTCGCCAAGCTCAAGGTAAGTATGCTCGATGAATCGAAGGTGAAGGCGCGTTGAGTTTTCCGTCGTAAGGATATCGCGTTCAAAAAGCAGGCTAGCTAGAGAAACGAAAGATTCCTTAAGGGACCGTTTTAGTCTCCGCCCGGCCCTCGTCTCTGACTCCAGCACATCTTTAGACGCACTACTTAAGAGCCGTTTTACCCTTGGTTTTCCTTGAATACGCTCAACGTAACCAACGGGCTCCCTTTGAATGAAACTCCTTGGGGCGGAGTCATCCAACTCGGGCTGCCCAAAAGCCGATGAACTGAAAAGTCCATTAAAACTAATAACCAAAAAAATTAAGCAAATCATAATACGGATTCAGGCGGCTTATGCTCATGGGTCAGGTGTGGAATGACACCTTCCATCTTTTCTACGCGTGACAGGAGCTTTGCGTAGGATTCCCGCAGAAAATCAAAATCCACTTTCAGCTTTTCAAAAGCTTCGGGCGTTGATTCCCCTTCCCTGACACTTTTCATGGCTTCGATGGCCGCCCGTTTCGTACGTGGCTCAACTACGGATTTTGCTACGCGATCAAGACTGGCTAAGGCCCGCGGGTCCGCAAGTCTCGCCAAAGCTTCAATGGCAAAAAGCCTTACGAAAAAATTAGTATCGCGGGTGAGTTCCGTTAAAGCGTCCACTACTAAACCAGGCCGCGCAGATGCATAATACGCAAGCGCGTCCACGGAAGTGCGGCGAAGGAACATAGATTTGCCGGCCTTCGTATAACGCAGGAGCACCGGCAATACACGGTCATCCAATTTCAATTCCGCTAGACCAGCTACGATTCCGCAATCAGCGTAATCGTGCCAGCTCTGGCGTTTTCCAAGCATGGCCGTAAGTTTTTCAAAAATTCCTGAAGCGCGGCTTTTTCCTAGAGCTACGCCAACTGCTTGCAGCACCAAGGGGCTTTGATCCTCCCGGAAAATGGGCTCAAGAATTTCAACGATGCGATCGGACCGAAAAGTTCCCAGCGCCTGAATCACCGCACGTTTTGCTTTAGGGTGATCCATTTGTGGGAGGGCTTCGGCTAATCCATCCCATGCTCGCTCGGACCCAATGTCGGCCAGGCATTTTGCGATTTCTACTTGCACGCCCCAAAAGGTTTCTTTGGCGAGCTGTTTAGCTAAAGCCTTAACGGACGCTAAAGAATGATCCTTTTTAAGGGATTTTGCCGCAAAAATACGCCCAATAAGATCAGGATCGTTATGAAGTTGTGCAATCAAATGGTCTTGATCAAATTCACAATCAAACTCCGCAAGCAATAAACCGCCGGGGTTTATATTTATAAATTCAAGTTTAGCGGGGAGCGTGAAGGAAAAAGTCTGCTCCCGCTCTTCCATTTGAAATGAGAAATCAAAACACTCAAGCCGGCCCTGCACTTTGCAATAAGCTTTGAATTGAAGCTGTAGCTTAAATACCGGCGTTAACGCCGCATCTTTCTGAGTTTGTTTCACCATGACCCGGTGAACCGTACTTCCGCCAAAACCCGTCGTGTGAGTAAGACCCAGTTTCAATTCAGGATGCCCAGCTTTAAAAACCCATTGGTCAAAAAACCATCCGAGACTTAATCCCGTCACTTCTTCAAATGCCCGCTGGAGATCAGAAGTTTCCGCATGGCCAGCCGCATGGCGTTCAAGGTAAATTTTAAGTGCCTTCCACCATGAATCATCGCCCACTAATTGGTGAAGCATGCGTAATACTAAGCCGCCCTTTTCATACAGATGGCGATCAAAAAGGTCCGAAGGACTAATGTAAACATTGGTCACGATGGGCCGACGGTAGTGACTGGAATCTTCATCCATGTAAATTCCATAATTTTGATAAAACTCAAAGAGAGTTTCATCGAGGCCCTGCTCGCTTAACATCCACACCGTTTCGAAATAGGTCGCAAACCCTTCGTTAAGCCATGCGTGTTTCCATTCCTTGCAAGTCACGTAATCACCGAACCATTGGTGAGCAAGTTCGTGGGCCACCAGAGGTTCACTTGAGTAATCCCGCTCTACGGATTCAGGGTGAAGCGTATACTCCGTCTGGGTAGTAGAAGACGTATTTTCCATTCCACCATAAATGAAATCCCACGCAACAATTTGCGCGTACTTATCAAAGGGATAATCAACCCCCAATTTCTGAGAGAAGACGTCCATCATTTTGCTAGTTTTATAGAAAGAAAACTTAGTCTCCGCTTCCCGGCCAGGGATTGCATACACGGGAACGGGAATGGTTTTACCTTTGGAATTTGTCCATTCGTAGGGAATTTCCACGAATTCCCCGGCGCAAAGTGTCACGAGGTACGATGGATGGGCAATGTCCTGACTCCAATGAAAAGTCACTTTGCGAGTCAGGGGATCGGCGCTTTTTGAAACGAGCCGCCCATTAGAAATCGCCATGAAAGGCTCATCAACGGTTACGATCATTTCGGAAGTAAATTTTTCCTGGGGAGCATCGTAACAAGGAAACCAATAACGATTGTCTTCATCCTCACCTTGAGTCCACAGCTGGAAGGGCCTGCCCGGGTAATCTTGATCCGGAGCTATGAAGTACATTCCAGCGCGCGGTTCCTGAACGTAATACTGAATTTTTAATTCATGAACTTCACCCTGAAGCCAAACTTTTTTGGAGCCTTCTGGATATTTCACCAGGAAACCCTTGGCTGAGCGTTGCACTAAAAGTTCTTTTCCTTCTGCGTCCATAACTTTTTCTACGACCAAATCTACGGCGTCGAAAAAAAGCTCAGAAACTTTTGGAGCAAGGATTCGGAATCGATGAGTGCATACGCCATTTAACTTTTTTTGTTTGATATCAAGATGGCATTCCAAACGCATGTGCTCAAAATCTACGAAACGGTCCCGTGGATAATGAGGCTTCGCTTCGGTGAGGAAGAATCTAGGGTCGCCTCCGTTGGAAGCCTCCGTGCCAGAAGTAAGGTTTCGACGGCTGGACCACGAATTTAAGCCCGAATGACAACGACATTTTAAACGAGATTCAAATGTAGACATAGGTGCCTACGAAATTAACAAAAGAGCCGTCTTATACAAGTGCCTATCTCAAATGTGCGGGGTCACATTTATTTTAAAACGGCTGAAAATCCCGCCCAGTTAATTTCAGTTCACATCGTTAGGATCGACCGTCACTTGCGTTTCTTCCTGCAAGTCCCGAAGCGATGCCGTTAGCTCTGCGTCAGAAGGGTCATATCGCCGCAGACGGTAAAGCGCCGTAGGTGCCTCAACGTATTCGGGCATTCTAAGCTCAAGGAATGTTCTCCGAACTAAGTGGCCATCAACCAGTTCTTCAAATACGGGAATTCCGCGAAGGCCCTCTTCCCTAGAAAGCTGAACTGCTTGGAAGCCGGCAAAAAGTAAATGCTGATGAGCCAAAGTTTCGATCCACTCGCCTGGCCTTATCATCTCAATTTTGGATCCATCATCATGAAATACCCGAATCAAAAGGCCAACGCGGTTAGAAAAATATGTGGGAATCTCGGCAGCGCGCATCTGCTCTTCTAGGGGTGCAACCAAATTGAAATCATACTCAGCCGCGGGGCCCGTGAGCTCCTCCATGAAACTTCGCCAGTTATGGGCGTCCCGCAGAAAGGAGTCTAAATTCTCATGAAGCGGAGAATGATCAGACTTTTCCGCAACCCTCAAATACTCAAACGTGATTTTCGCATCAGAGATCATGGGTGGCACCGTTAAGGGCCTATTGGGTGGAAACGCAGGGCTTGATCGCAAAGCGGTTTTTACAGCCAAGGCATTCATTCCGAAAACCAATCTATGAAGGTGACTAGCAAAGGCCATAATACCGGCCTTTTGGACCAAAATGGCGTCTTCGTTACCTTCCTCCTTCAGTGTGGAAAGTTTTAGGTATAGAAAACTTAGGAGCGATTCAGTGTTTGTGGCAAGGCGTAGGCGGTATCGTGCATAAAGTAAAACACTAGTCGCAGCAGCGGCGGAGGCGACTTCCCGCTCTCCAAGCTCCGGTCTTAAACGATTACTTACAATATTCGCAAACGTACGTTTTTCTTGGTGCACTTCTTGGTACCACTTTGCGATTCCCAGCATGATTTGCGACGTACGGTCCACGATCGCTCGGCGACCGCTGAACATTTGTAACCCCTCAAGGCCCTGGGTGATGCGTTCCAGTTGTATTTGCAGATCCTTTTCGTAATTTGATTCCTCACCGTTCCTTGGTGGTTGCACTTGGGCATCATTGAACTCAAGTGAGATTCGAGCGGCGGCCGGCAAGGCATTAAACTCACCTAAAAGTTCCCGGGCGATTTGGGCGGGTGATGATGCAAATAGACTTCGTTCATATAAATTTAAACGATTTGCAAAATGGCT
Source organism: uncultured Oligoflexia bacterium (assembly GCA_964475985.1). Classification (GTDB taxonomy): domain Bacteria; phylum Bdellovibrionota; class UBA1018; order UBA1018; family CAYHWW01; genus CAYYYP01. The sequence goes on from CAYYYP010000037.1 coordinate 24,325, forward strand.
AAGCACGTTCTTCATATCCAAATAATGGGAGAACTGAGCCTCTTGAATCTCTAGCCAGCGTGACCTACCATCATTCCCAGTTCGTTTTTCCGGAAATATGATTTCCAAGGCGTTGGGAATTTTCCCGCCGTAGATTGGTGCGTCCCAATCCAATTCAAGGGCATCAACTCCAACGGTCATGGTGGGGACAAACATCATTACTGAAGTTGATAATGGAGAACTGGCCCGAACTTTGTTTATCACCTGGCCTAAGAAGTTTATGACCTTTTCAATTTGGACTAGATTGGCCTGGGCCTTTCGATGAATCAATAGAAGCTCATCAATGGCGATGCGGTCGAGCTCCTCCGTAGTGAATGCATTTCCGCTTTCGGAGTACATGGCCAAAATGGAACGTGTCTCTGCTAAATGTTCGCGCATGAAATACTCAGGCAGAATCAGCCGATTCATAAGCGCACGGTAAGGGATGGAGGCCCTCGCCGGTATGGCGCTCTGGTCTGCGGGGGATGGGTCCCCGATTGCTGCGGGGCACGGGTCAACCGGATTTCCCGATGGGGCGCCATCATCATCTCCCGAATAACCAACGGTTGCATTCAATGCAAAAACTCCAACCGTCAGTGACAGCCAAAAACTTATTAACGAAATCGACCGTCGGTAACGCCCTGCGATAAACATGAAGCGCGAATATCAAACGCCTATTTCAAAGTCAAAATTCTGAGAAAAAAGATTCTTCATTACTTTGCGTGCCGTTGTAGCGATGGGTAGCGCTGAATGTCCAGACCGCAGTTCCGATAGCGGAATCCAAACGCCTTCCCCAAAACTTTTATGCAAAGTTTCGCCATGGATTTCTTTGATGGAATGAATTTGCGGCAAAAGTTTAATTTTATGATGAGTGATGGTGTGTTTGGCGGTGAAGGAATTTTTCGCAGCTTTTTTAAGTGTAAATTCTGCCAATTTTCGCACCGGCTCTTGAACGCCGCCGAGCTCCGTTGGAAAATCGTAGAGGCCCGGATACCAATTTCCGCGCTCTCGCCTTATAAATAAAATAAATTTCTGTTTTTCTTCGACCTTTAGAATTACAAAAACTCGGGCTTTGATTTCAATAAATTGTTTCCGCGGTTTGGGCTCGGGAATCTGGTTCTGAAGTTGGTTACGAAATGCGTAACATTTTTCATTAAGAGGACAGAGCATGCATTTGGGTGCCTTTGGCGTACAAACCAATGCGCCAAGCTCCATAAGTCCTTGGTTAAAGGACGATGATAAATTAACCGTTTGTGCAGATTGCGAGCCTTCCATGGAATCTAGCAAACTCGCCCTTAAAAAATTCAGACCTTTTTCCCGAAAGGAAGTTGAATGGGGTTTAGGTTCGCCAAAATACCTAGCCATAACTCTCGTAACGTTCCCATCCCAGACCACCACATTTTCCCCAAAACACTGGGCCGCGATGGCAGCAGAAGTATAGGGTCCAATGCCAGGCAAAGTCTCCCATTCTTGCGCGGTAGTTGGCCAGCGGCCTTTGCCTTTGAGCCAATCATTCGCCAATATCTTGGCAGTCTTATGCAGATTTCGCGCACGCGAATAGTATCCAAGGCCCGCCCACGACGAAAGCACTTCTTCTTCTGAAGCGCTGGCTAGGGCCTCCACGGTGGGAAACCGTTCCGTAAACTTCTGAAAGTACGCAAGCAAAGCTGCGATGACGGTTTGTTGGCTCATGACTTCCGCGAGCCACACAAAATACGGCGAGGGAATCTTTCGCCATGGAAAATCACGTGCTGCCGTGAGGAACCACTTCGCGATGAGTTCAGCAAATTTTATTTCTGCCTTCATTTCTGGGGCAGGCTTTCCACACCAAAAAATTTTAGAAAATCCGCGGGCAAGGCAGCGGCCCGGCCGGCCTGGTTGACGGGAATGATGGTCACCAGCAGTTCCGCCGCCAGCGCTTCATCGCTTTCCCTTATGATTCGATGCCTAAATAACGCTGATTTAGATCGATGAGAATCCAGCGTAGTCTCGATCCGTACCCACTGCCCTAAAAAACAAGGCTTACGGTAGTCAACTTCAAGTCTCGCGACCACCGGCGCTACCCCTTGATCCTGGAAGTATTGCACACCACCGGTTGCTTCTTCGATCATGCACCATCTGGCGTATTCGGCGATATTCAAATACACCGCGTGGTTCACGTGTCCGTAACCATCAAGCTCGTAGCCACGAATCTGATGCCTTGCGATGAATTTTTTTTCGCCCATGATCCTGCCTTAAAAAACGATGTGCCGGCCCTTTTGGCGACGGCAATAAATGCTGAAAGTAGCTTCTGGGTCGCCTACGCCCATGTTCCCGCTGGTGCCTACGCCTGACGCACCAAATTCTTCCCACTCAAGGGCAGAGTCCGTGCCGTCATTTTCTTTAAGCATTCCCGCCAGGACCCTACGGGCCCTAAATAGATTTTTATCGTTACGACTCCACATGCTCACGGCCAAGTCGTGATGATTGTGAAAGAGGCAGAAGTTTATGAAATCGTCCATGGACTTCATTTCCATGCCTAAAAGGATCGGCATGAAAAACTCGGTGTTGGTCGGATCAAAAGTTTTTTCACCTTTGCCATCCCAGTCCACGGTGATTTTCATTCCCGGTTTTACGTTCGTCAAAATGATGGGTGCAATCACTTCAGCGTTTTCGCCATAAGCACCAGTGCCGACTTTTCCACCCTTACGTAGAACCGTAGCCCCAGCTTTAGCAGCGGCCTCTTGAATTTCCGTAGCCGTCTGGGCTTTGTGCACCATGCAAGGACCCACTACTTTAGTAATAGCGTTGTCGTTTTCGGAACCTAAGTGCTGAAGAGGGTTTTCAATTTTCCACTGATCCATTTCGCGCGAGACAGCGGTCATCACTTTGTTCAATACTTGGGCTGGGCCAGCAATTCCGTGCAGGGTTGTGCACTTATGACTTGAGAAACCAAGTTTCGAATAAGCTAAACGCACGGCAATTTTATTGAGATCTTCGTCGGAGAAACCTTCATCGACGTACGACCAGTTGCAACCGCCGCCCTCAAACTTCGTAGGCCTAAGCCCCCGAAGTGATTGCATGCGTTCCGCGGTAGCGTCGCTACCCGTGAGGCTCACAACTGCAATCCGAGGATCGTTGACTAAGGACTCAACGCCCTTTCCAAAACCCTCAATCTTTTGAATGGAATGGGGTTCTGCACCGGCGGCCAGCATCATACGCATAAGCGTAGTATTTGTAATGGCCGCAAAAGGATGGCCCTTAAAAATAAGCGGACTTCCCGTAAGGTAACACCCAGCCAAATGAATGACCGGGATTCCGTAAATAAAATTCATTGGTGCAAAAATCGCCGATACGCCGGCCGCAATATAAGAATTTTTCCAGTAGCTATGGCCTTCAATCATTTGGGGGAAAACATCTCCCGCCATTGCTCGCTCAGCTGAACCCTCAAGGTGATCTACGGCCCGCTTGGCTTCCCAAAAATCCTTATCCGCCTCAAACCTAGTTTTAGGAATCTGCACGCGAATTTCCTTAAGGCAGTCCTCGTAGAAATAATTCAGGATCCGGGAGAAATTTTTCATGACATGCTTGCGGTAGGCCAAGGTTTCCTCGGACCACTTCAAGGTTTTCCAGTAATCAAAGGCGTAAGCGCAAGCGGCGTCGACGTCAGCTTTTTGGGAGTCCGGCACTTCGGCAAGCGTGATGCGTTTGTCACCGGGCGAAGTCATACTAACGCTCGCCTGCGCTTTGCGCCATTCACCGGCGATGAGGTTTGTGATTGGCACGGGAGCGTCGCCCGCTGCCATCGGTAGTTTTTTGTAACAAAAAATATAATCACGAAGCGCTTCTATCTCTGAGTCGTTGAGCTGCGTTGTGAAGAGTGAGTATTCCTTGCGACGTTCTTCAAAAATTTTTGCCATGGGGTCTGGGCCAATGCCGCCGGCTCTCAAAAATTCGTCAACGTGGCTTTTCATTTGTTTAAAACATTTCATAAACGCACTCCCTCTACTGAGCTTAAGAATCTGCGCTACCCTATCACTTCCGGGCTTAGTGATTCAATGATTTGTGGTGTGCACGGCCACGGACTTGGGAGAATGGAAGCTGGCCAAAAATCTGATGTTTTCTTAGGTCGTTCACCCGTCCCAAGGGCAATACACGGTGATGGCCCGACGCAAAAACTTCGTAACGCGAAAGCCGGTCATGGAATATGGACCGTACCTTGGTCGTATTATGAATATTCGGCAAGATCACGTGCCCCTGACCCTTTAAAAACACGGGTAAAACTACGCCAATTTGATGGGGGACCCCTGGCAAATGGGGCAAGGCCGAAAGTGCTGCGCCCACTGCGGCTCCCATTGCGGCAGAGGTGAAGGATTCACTTCCAGTACGTACGCAATAACTGCTGGAATGCATGCCAGCACCGGAGATTGATGCAACGAAGAATTGCTCCATTTGGTTTACATTTACATTTTCAATAAAACGGTATTTCCCCCACGCCAGTTCGTGATGCGCTTCAATTCCCCGCCTCTCAACCGCATGGTGTAGTTCATCCGTCAGGGACTTCATGACCAAATAAACGCGAATGTCCTTACGTAAAAACGAGGACAATAAATCTAGAATCAGGGGTGACATTTCAGCACCGATAACCACCAGTGTATGGGCACCGTAATCCACGCAGGCCTGCCTGAGGGCTTGAACGTCTTGCATGAATCCAGGTGACTCTTTTAATCCTGAGCATACGACGGCATTGAGGGATTTCACGTACAGCAGCCGCCTTGGGTCAAAGGAAAGATCTCCCAGAGAAAGTGGTGTCATCATAGAGTTTTGCTTACGCCCCTTTCAGAATCTTATGATGAGAAGCTTAGCTCTGGTCGTCAACAGCATAATTTTTTTGACCAATTCGCCTCGGCGGATTTGCCATGGGCGTCATTTTAAAATCTGTAGTATTGAAGGATAAGAACTTTTAAGAGGAGGCGCTTGCGCACGATTTATGACCACATCGAACACAAATAAAACTTCAGATATTGGGTATAAAAAAGATCTTTTCATCCTTCCCTTCGATCATCGCGGATCCTTTCAAGAGAAGCTCTTTGGTATCAAAGGCCGGGCCCCCAATGCGGAAGAAACTCAGCGCATCGCATCGTATAAGGGCATCATTTATGAAGGTTATAAAAAAGCGCTAAAAATGGGCGTGCCCCAAGACAAGTCCGGTATTTTGATCGATGAACAATTTGGTGCAGATATTATTAAGGATGCGGTGAAACATGGTTACAGCGTTTCCATGTGCGCAGAGAAGTCAGGCCAGGACGAGTTTGATTTTGAGTTCGGCGACAAGTTTGGCGAACACATCGAGAAGTTTAACCCTAGCTTTGTGAAAGTATTAGTTCGTTATAACCCTCAAGGCGATAAAGCCATGAATGATCGCCAAACGGCACGTTTGCGCCGGTTGAGTGATTACATTCACAGCGCTTCCCGAAAATTTATGTTTGAGTTGCTAGTACCCGCAACCCCTGAACAGCTTCAAAGTTGTAACGGTTCGGTAGCGAATTACGATTCGAAAATGCGCCCCAAGCTTATGATTGAAGCGATGCATCTTTTGCAGGATGCAGGTATTGAAGCTGATGTTTGGAAACTTGAGGGCATTGAGACAGCCGAAGATTCTCGGCGCGTTGCCGAAGCTGCTCGTCGAGGGGGCCGCACCAATGTTGGAGTTATCGTTTTGGGTCGTGGTGAGAACGCAGAAAAAGTACGTCACTGGTTGACGGTGGCGTCCAGTACTCCTGGGCTCATCGGTTTTGCAGTAGGTCGTACCGTTTTTTGGGATTCCCTTAAGGCAGCCCTGGAAGGCCGCCTCACCCGAGAACAAGCGTCGGATGAGATTGCAAAAAGCTACGCCGGTTTTTGTGACCTCTGGATGAAAGCTCCGCGAAGCCACTAAGCTTTCGTCAGCGCTCTGAACGCTATGACCTTTTTTGCCCACTAAAATTAAACCTCCAATTCGCTTAAAATAGAGTCTCATCGATTTTTATTGAGGACCTAAAATTTGCGCATCAAGAGACATTTCACAGTAAGGGGCAAACATCCGTTTGATGAAGTGCCTTGGGAAAAGCGCACGGCCACCATTACCCATTCCGACGGGCATAAGGTTTTTGAACTAAAGAACGTTGAAGCGCCTAAGGCCTGGAGTAGTTTGGCCACGGACATCGCTGCTTCGAAGTATTTTCGGAAAGGTCACGAGACGAGCGTAAAACAACTCATCACTCGGGTTGCGAAAACCATTACAAAAAACTCCAGAAAATATTTTGCATCAAAACTTGATGTCGGAATCTTTGAGGCGGAGCTCACTCACCTTTTGCTGCACCAGAAACTCGCCTTTAATTCGCCCGTCTGGTTTAACTGCGGGATTTACCAAACCTATGGCATTAAAGGCAGCGGCGGCGCTTACCGCGTCGATGAAAAAACAAGCAGAGTGGTAGAGACCTCGTCGGCTTATGAATTTCCTCAATGCTCAGCCTGTTTTATCCAAGATGGAGAAGACGATTTAGGCAGTATTTTTGATCTGCTTAAAAACGAAGCGCGGATCTTTAAGTATGGTTCCGGTACGGGGACAAACTTTTCTAAACTTAGAGGCCCCACGGAAAAACTTTCAAACGGCGGTACGTCGTCCGGCGTCATGAGTTTCCTTCGCATTTTTGACGTAGCAGCGGGCGCGGTGAAATCTGGGGGCACCACGCGGCGTGCGGCGAAAATGGTGATCCTCAATGATGACCATCCAGAACTAGAAGAGTTTATTTCTTGGAAAGTGATGGAAGAAAAAAAACTTCGTCTTCTGGCCGGTGCGAATTTAGTCGATGAATCAGGCATCTTTGCTTCTGGGCAAAACTCAAATAACTCCATCCGTATTTCCGAGAAATTCATGCGCGCAGTCGAAAATGATGGCGACTGGAAATTGAAACTGCGATCCGATGGGTCAACTTTCAAAACCATAAAGGCCCGAACTTTGTGGAACGACATCGCCAAAGCGGCGTGGGAATGTGCCGACCCTGGACTTCAGTTTGATGCAAATATCAATGAGTGGCACACCTGCCCGGCGAGCGGGCGCATTAACGCGAGCAACCCCTGTTCGGAATACATGTTCCTGGACGACAGTGCCTGCAATCTAGCTTCCCTTAACCTCTTAAAATTTTTAAATGACGATGGAAGTTTTGATACGGAATCTTTTTGTCATGCGGTGAGCATCAGTATTATTGCCCAAGAGATTTTGGTGGGGTTTTCAAGTTATCCGACCGCAAAAATTGCACGGAACAGTCATGATTTCAGGCCCCTTGGGTTAGGTTACGCAAACCTTGGTGCACTTCTCATGGTGAAGGGATTTCCCTATGATAGTCCGGCAGGGAGGGCTTGGGCGGCCACCATTACGGCGCTCATGTCGGGGCAAGCGTATTTCATTTCATCAGAGCTTGCGCAAAGCCGTGGTGCATTCGTGGGTTTTAAAAAGAATAAAAAGCCCATGCTTAAGGTCATTGAAAAGCATTTCAAGGCTATTTCCAAAACTGATTGTTCGGAATTAAATTTAGAAGACCGTCCAACGAAAATTCTGATGGCGGCTCAGACCGTTTGGAAGAAGGCTTTGCACCAAGGAAAGAAATTTGGCTTTCGGAATGCCCAGGTCACGGTTCTCGCTCCCACCGGGACCATCGCTTTGCTAATGGATTGCGACACCACGGGCGTTGAACCCGATTATAGCTTGGTCAAAACTAAAAACCTCGCCGGTGGCGGCCAACTTAAAATCGTAAACCTTTGCCTGCCACGTGCTCTAAAGCACCTTGGATATAATGAGACGCAAATCAAAGCCGTCATCGATTACGTCCTTAGCGAGGCCAACACTTTGGAAGGTGCACCCTACTTGTCGGAAAAACACCTGGCGATTTTTGACTGCGCAAATCCTAGTGGCACGGGCAAACGATTTATTGCTCCAAGAGGGCATTTGTTGATGATGGCCGCTGTACAACCATTTCTAAGCGGAGCTATTTCTAAAACCGTAAACCTTCCCGTAGAAACCACGGCGCAGGAAATTTCCGAAATTTATAAAGACGCCTGGGAATTAGGACTTAAATCCATCGCAGTTTACCGCAATCAAAGCAAACACGCCCAACCGCTCATGAGTTTTACGAAAGTAACGAGGGCGCCCACGGCACCAATGGCCTTTGGCGAAGGCTGCACTGAGTGCGCCCATGAACTCGTGCAAGAAGGCGCCTGTTATCGCTGTCCAAACTGCGGCACCACCACGGGCTGCGGTTGATTTTAAAAAGGCGCGGCCACCGGAATAGGCGGCCGCGCCTTTAAATTATTTTCGTTTGTATGTGATTTCCATCATTTTGAATTCTTTGCCATCTTTGTCGGGGGTCCACATGGTGTAAACCATGTTGTTCTTGTCGGTGATTTTCCATTCTGAACGGAATGTCATCACTTTGTCCTTCGCCATGGGGCAGGAAAAACTGCCGCTGTCTTTAAGAGTCTGCGTTGCATCATCAAAGGTCCCCGTTCCACGCATCATTCCCGTGCTCATGCTGTCGAGCCAAAGCGAATCGTAGGATTCTTTGACAGTGTCGTACCCCATGATTCCCATGCCATCAAACGGCATGCCCATGGCTTTACCTTTGGTATCGTGCTGAAGAAACCGGCCACCCATGATGGTTTTCATGGTGCTCGTTCCGGTGGATTCTTCGGGCTTTGCTTCCGCGGATTCCCACATTCTGGAAGTGTATTTCCATTTACCAACCATGGAGGCAAAAATCTTATGCCCCTTGCCCGGGGTGGAATATTTTTTCCACGTCTCCATCATCTCTTGTTTTTTGGCGGCGTCATCGGTCGAAGGTTCATTTGCGAAAAGCGGACGGGCCAGGGGGCCGGTCAATAAAACGGACATGCATGCGAACGTAAATAGTTTCATCATCTTGGTCATTGCCAGGTTCTCCTTCTGAATTTGTAGATGAGTGAAGATTAACCACGGTATCGGGGCTCGGCAAGCCGAGTCTACCATCGATGATATTTATTTATGTATCGTTCGTATTTATAAATTACTTTTGAACCTCAACGATGATTTTCCCAAACGTGGCTTTGTTCTCAATAAGTTCATGGGCGCGCCGCAGCTCCGTGAGGGGCAGTCGTGCGTGAATGATGCCCCGCATTTTTTTATCCTGAAATTGCTTTACTACCGTTTGAAATACTTTTCGGCTCCCGTAGGTGCTCCCCAGCAGCGCCAAGCTTTTGAAAAATACATGTTTCCAATCAATCGTTACGTCGGAACCCGTGGTTGCTCCGCAGCTCACCAAACGCCCTCCCTTACTTAAGCTTTTAATGCTTTCCATGATGGTGAGTTGGCCTAAGTGGTCCACTACGACATCGACGCCCCGCTTTGCGGTGAGGTTTTTTATTTCCCTGGAAAAGGGCGTAGCGACTCCACCCTCATTTTTACAATGTATGGCATCTATGGCACCGAAGGTGGTCTCCGCTTTAAGTAGTTTTTCCTTAGAAGTCGAAGTCACAATAACTTTGCAGTCAAAAACCTTGGCGATTTGAATTGCGGCTACGCTTACGCCGCTGCCTACGGCGTGGACCAGAACTGTTTCGCCCTTTTGTAAATTAGCTTTATTGACAAGCATTTCCCAAGCGGTAACAAAATTGATGGGGATGCAGGCCGCATCTTCGCTGGAAATGAAATCAGGACCATCATTTGGCAACACAAACACGTTTTGCGCATTCACCCAGAGATACTCCTGACACCCACCATCGGCGGTTTCGCCAAGCAGGCCCCAACGTACGCATAGATCGTCTCGATCTTTCTGGCAGGCGGAACAAACCCCGCAACTTAAACCTGGATTCACCAGCACCCGGCTCCCAAGCTTAAGCGTAGAAGTCGGTGGGACTTGCCGCAGAATCCCCACAATATCGCTGCCAGGCACTAGCGGCAGAGGGAATTTATGGCCCGGAACTCCACGCCTCACCCAAGTATCCAAGTGATTTATGCCACAATGCGTGATTTCAATAAGACAAGGGTCCGTTAAGTTTTTTGCGCTCTCCGGAAAGGAAGCTGAACGTTCCTCAAAAAGAATTTTTTCAAAACCGCCGTGCTCACGAATGACGGCCGCACGAAATTTATTTTGGGGCATCTTTTCACTCCTTGTCAGGGGTTCATCTTAGGGGCATTTTTTCAACATGTCCCGCAACAAAGCTTCATCGACCCAAGGTTTGCATCGCATTGCTGTCTTCTGCTTGGCCTTTGCCGTCTTCCTTACCAACCTACCCTACCGACATGTGCCCACCATTGATGGTGCCGTGCGCGCCACCCTCGCCCGCAACATATTAACAAGTGGCCAATGGTTCCCCTTCACTTTTCACGGTAGCCTTTTTGTGGATCACCCTCCGCTCTTCGTCTGGCTTACCGCCCTCTCCATGAAATTTTTTGGCGTGTCTGACTTTTCGGCCTTGCTTCCCATGCACCTCTGCTCTTTTCTCGTACTTATTGTCCTGTACCTCATCGCGCGAGAACTGGGCGCCAGCCGGGGATTAGGTTTGCTTGCAATGCTGATTCTCGTAACCACCCGGGATTTTGTTCTGAGTTCCGTGAGGGGTTACATTGAACCCCTGCTTGAGCTCTGGATTTACCTTGGTCTTTACTTTGCCGTTCGCATTTTGAAATTTATCTCGCGCAAATCAGAGGGGCTGCGATTAGGACTTAGGAAGTCTGAACTTCCGCAGTATCTTTTGGCCATGGCTTGCGCACTCTGTGTGGCACTAGCTTGGTT
>CAYYYP010000038.1:0-16118 GCA_964475985.1 uncultured Oligoflexia bacterium
CGGAGAATTGTTTGATCTCGCCCAGAACTTTGGCGCGGGTAATGGCTAATTTCCCCTTTCTATCTTCAGCATCGTTAACCTCAAAACTGCGTCTTTTTCCTTTAGCTAAGTACATCCGCCATTCAACCTCGGCGTAGGGAAACGGGAGGCTTGGGTTTCTAAGGGTCCACGCTTCATAATATTTATTGATAAGGTGTCCTTCAAACCACAAGCTCGCCCGTCGATGGGCGTCTTTAGTGCGAGCAAAGAGGAGAAGGCCAGACACTTCAGAATCGAGCCTATGCACTGTGAATAGAGAATTTTCGCCCTGGGCCCTTAACTCCTCACTCAAACACGGACGTGCCTTAATCTGCATGCCCTCCACTTTGCGCGCGGGAATGGTGAGCCAGCCGGCGGGCTTTTCAACCACCAACCATGATTCATTTTGAAAGATTCGGTTGATTTGATAGGACTGATTCATGCTGACTCTCCAGACCTCAAAGCCTGCCTCGAAGGAATCCTCAATGCAAGCAATGCAAGGTTCACCTCCGGCTTCCCAAGAACATCTCACGCACGTTTTGAGTCGGGCGGCCCTGAAGAATCAGCCTACCTTTTCGGCGGAAGTCATTCCACCGCGCAACGGGGCTGACCCCCAGCGGGTATTGGAACAAGTGAAAGCGCTTCGAGATACGGAAGTGGATTTTATCAGCGTTACCAAAGGTGCGGGCGGTAGCCTTCGTGGGGGCACCCTACCGATTGCGCAAGTCATTCGGCAGTCTTTTGGCGTCTGCAGTCTTGCACATTTTACCTGCCGGGACGCCACGAGGGAAGATGTGGAAAGCTCACTCGTCGACCACCATTATTTGGGAATTCGGAATATCTTAGCTTTGCGTGGGGATCCACCCGATGGAAAACCGGCCCAAGATTGGTCGCCCTCGGCCGCTCAACATAAATATGCTTTTCAGCTTGTAGAACAGATTCGTCACATGAATGAGGGAAAATATTTGGTTCGCGAAGGTTATGATTTACCGACTGCCTCAGAGGCCGGTAGCGCCTACTCCCGCAATGGCATGAAAACGGACTTCTGCATTGGCGTTGCTGCCTATCCGGAAGAAGAACATGGCGTTGAATTTTTCCAAAAAAAGATTCAGGCAGGCGCGAATTTTGCCATCACCCAAATGATTTATGATGCCGAGGCCTACGAAAGTTTTTTAGAACGATCTCAGGCGCCAATTCCAGTGTTGCCCGGCATTCGTATTTTGACGAGTTTCGCCACCGCCGAGCGGATGAAAAATAAATTTGGCATCCGAGTTCCGCAAAAACTTTTTGATCTACTTGCCAAAGCAAAAGCCTCCGACCAACCGGCAGAAGATGGGCGTAAAGTTGGTCTTGAATTTGCCTACGGATTATCCGAAGATCTTTTGCGCCGCGGCGCACCGGGAATCCATCTTTTCATTATGAACGATGAAGTTACGGCTTGTGAGTTAATGAGCCTCCTGCGAACATCTTCATCATGCCTCTCTCAATAGCTTCCGTCATTTTACTCGCAGTTATTCAAGGGCTTGCAGAACTTTTACCAGTGTCTAGTTCAGCGCATGTGATCCTAGTGCAACACTGGCTCGGGTATGATCCCTCTTCTCCCCAGATGGTTTTTCTTTTAGTGATGCTGCACACGGGGACCATGGGTTCGGTACTTTTTTATTTTAGGCATCGCTGGAAAGCCCTGTTTCAAAACAATGGGGCTCACCTTTTGAAACTTTCTATCTATGCAACCATTGCCACCGGCGTGTTAGGGCTTACCCTCAAAGCGGTAGTTGAACATTTTTTATCGGCAACTCAAGGTGGTGCCGCGGCCGATGTAGAAGACCTCTTCCGCAGTCGGGGCGCCGTAGCGTTGGCCCTCACGGCGGCCGGAACGCTGATCCTTACCTCGGGGCTCTTTCAAAATCGTGCAACGCCCACTTCGGAAACCCAGCCTAAAAATTTAAATGTTTTTTCTGCCATTGTTATCGGATTGATTCAGGGAATTTGTCTTCCTTTTCGTGGGTTCTCGAGATCCGGAGCAACTATATCGACCGCTTTGTTTTTGGGCATTCCCCAGAGATTGGCGGAAGAGTTTAGTTTTATCCTAGCGGTCATTGTCACTCCACCGGTTATAGTACGATCGCTTTATAAGCTTCATAAGTTTGCCTTAATTCAAAATGTGGAACTTATGGAGGTGCTGAAACCTGCCCTACTTTGGGGTCTATCTGGGGCGTTCGTTGCGTTTTTAGCGGGCCTGATTGGCCTCCGGTTTTTATCAAAGGTACTTGAGAGTGGGAAATGGTGGATTTTTGGCGTGTATTGTTACTTCATCGCTGCCGTCATTTATTTTGGGAGTTAATGAATTCGGCACGGTGTCCGGATCAAGATTCAGATTAATCTAAACCCTTTTTCTTCAAATATTCATCGTAGGTCATCTCATGGTCCTCGACCCCTTGGTTTGAGATCTCAAGTACGCGGTTCGCTACGGTCTGCGCAAACTGATGGTCGTGGGTGCAAAAGATCAACGTACCGCTGAATTTGATGAGGGCATCATTCACTGCGGTAATCGATTCCAGATCCAAGTGATTTGTTGGCTCGTTCATTAAGAGCACGTTGGCTCCGCTCAGCATCATGCGTGAAAGCATGCAGCGCACCCGCTCACCCCCGGAAAGCACGTTAGTTTTCTTAAGGGATTCATCGCCCGAGAAAAGCATGCGGCCCAAAAAGCCCCGTACAAAATTTTCCGACTGATCAGTGGAAAACTGACGTAGCCAATCGATCAGGTTTAAAGGCTGCCCTTCAAAGTATTTGGTATTGTCCTTAGGAAAATAACTTCTTGAAGTTGTAACACCCCAAGCCACTTCGCCAGAATCCGCTTTCATTTCGCCGGCAAGGATTTCAAATAAGATGTTTCTCGCGGTCTCATCCTTTCCGATGAGAACAACTTTATTGCCTTTATGGATCGTGAAGCTCACATTTTTTAAAACCGGTACTCCGTCTATAGTTTTATTGAGATTCCGCACCATGAGCAGTTGATCTCCAGCCTCCCGGTCCGGCTTAAAACCAACGAACGGATACTTGCGTGAAGAAGGTACGATTTCTTCAATGCTTAATTTTTCCAATTGTTTTTTACGCGACGTGGCCTGCCGAGACTTAGAGGCATTCGCGCTAAATCGCGCGATGAAGGATTTTAACTCTTCTGCCTTATCTTTGGTTTTTTTCTGTTGATCCTGGGCAAGCTTAGTCGCGAGCTGGCTTGATTCGTACCAGAAATCGTAGTTGCCCGTACGGAGGGTAATTTTACCAAAGTCGATGTCGGCCATGTGAGTACAAACTTTATTCAGAAAATGCCGGTCGTGGGAAACCACAATTACAGTTTTTTCATAACTATAAAGGAACTCCCCGAGCCAGTGGATTGCTGCAACATCAAGGTGATTGGTAGGCTCGTCTAGAAGAAGATTATCGGGGGATCCGAATAGGGCTTGCGCCAGAAGCACTTTGACTTTTTCGGCTCCATTTAAATCTCGCATCTTAACGTCGTGCAATTCAGTGCCGATGCCAAGGCCAGCCAATAATACCGCCGCGTCCGATTCGGCCGTCCAACCTCCAAGGTCCGCAAACTGCCCCTCAAGTTCCCCTGCTTTGATTCCATCTTCTTCGGTCATTTCTGGTTTTGCATAGAGAGCTTCTTTTTCGGCGATGAGGGCGGCCAGACCCGGTTGGCCCAACATTACGGTTTTTAGCACTTCAAGGTCGTCATACTCAAAATGATTTTGTTTTAGTACTGCGAGTCTTTCACCCGGTGCTACGCTTACGGTGCCGGAGTGAGATGTCACCTCTCCTGAAAGAATTTTTAAGAACGTAGATTTACCCGCCCCGTTGGCGCCAATGAGTCCGTAGCAATTTCCGGGAACAAACTTGATATTAACGTCCTCAAAAAGCTTTTTACTGCCGAAGCTTAAGCTGACATTGTTGGTTGTAATCATTCAGTTCTCCTAGCATAGGCCCCCCTAGCAAATACACTGCAAAGCATAGCCGGGAAAAGGTTTCAGAGAGAATGCGGCTAAAGCCAAAGTATTTATAGTGCTACGAATGGCCGGCATTTAAACTGAGTTCAAGATAGTAGACCGGAAGCCCATCCTTTTGGAACAGAGTTTCAAATAGCGTGGATTCCGTAAAAAACAGTTTCTGCGGATTTTGTGCATGCAGCAAAGCTTGTATGTTTGCAGCCCAAAAGTCCGTGGTAATCAGCTCAACTTTAAAGGCATCGGCCAGCTGAGCACTGGATTTAGGCAAATCTTTGTTTTCATATGATCGCAGCGCCGTCTGTTTCGCGTGGTTATCGAGTTTGTTGGCTCCCAATTCGGTGGGCGGATGCGATGCATTATTCAGTAAAATTTCTTTTCCCCAATGAGCTAGGATCCACTGAAAATAGCCCGGATGGTCAGTTTTAATGCAGATCCGCTTAACCCCTAGTTTGGCTAAGATTAGGAAGAATGCTTCGCTTAAAAGGCGATTTTTTTGTTGTTTGAACTTGGGCCAGGGATCCGGAAAAAAAATCCAGACCTCGTCGATTTCACCGGGGGCAAACGTTTGATCCAGGTCACTGGCATCCGCTCGCAAGAAGGAGGTGTTTTTCAATTTTTTTTTATGCGCGTCCTGGAAGGATTTATAAACCTGCTTATATTTCCAATCCATACCAATAAAATTTCGGTTAGGATTCTTTTCGGCAATTGAGTTTAAATATTTTCCATTTGACGAGCCAATTTCAAGAATAAGCTCCGCCCGCGCCGACAACCCACGTTGCTCGAATAGGCTGCGCCATTTTCCCCTTAAGGTTCTCGCGTCAGGAAATTCCTCAAACAGCTTTCGCACGTAGGGGTTTTTTTTAGGATCTTCCGCCTCTAGCATAGGGGAGCTATCCTGCCCTATTTCGGTAAAATAGTAATCCTAATTCCTCGACTTGCGCTGATATAGGGTGGTCTCATTCCGAAGGCAAACAAGACCACCCTTGGTGTTCAGCAGAAAGGTTTAGGAATTTATTAAGATAAGAGTTTGAGAGCTAGCATACTGTTAGCATTTGCTTGCCCAAGGACCGCTACGCCAGATTGGGTAAGTACATTGTACTTAGCCATCTCCGCAGACTCCAAGGCCATGTCCGCATCACGGATACGGCTGTTGGCGGCGTTCAAATTCTCATCTGTCACATTCAAATTATTTACGGTTGAAGTGAGGCGATTTTGTAATGCACCAAGGCTTGCGCGGTTTTCACTCACCATTTTGATGGCGTTGTCGAGCATATCAAGGCTTGATTGCGCATTCTGTTTGGTCGTAACGTTTAACCCAGCAACGCCCAGCTTTACGGATGTGGCATCGCTTAGTGAAGTGTCATAGATCAAACGATCCTGGAGCGGATTGTTTTTTGTTCCAATTTGGATCTCAAGTTGACCGCCTTGGCCGCTCAAAAGATTCAAACCGTTAAATTTTGTAACTTCAGCAATTCTCTGAATTTCTTCGGTGAGGTGCTGAAACTCTTTGTTTGTGAAGCCACGCTCGGTGTCACCCACGGTATCGGAAGCCGCTTGGATTGAGAGCTCTCGTAGGCGGACCAGAATGTTGGATGTTTCAGTCAATCCACCTTCTGCCGTCTGGATCATCGAAATACCGTCGTTGGCATTCCTGGTCGCTTGACGCAAGCTTCGGATCTCGGCCTTTAATTTTTCACTGATGGCTAAACCCGCAGCATCGTCGGAAGCCTTGTTGATGCGCATACCGCTTGCAAGTCTTTCGAGAGTTTGATTCTGGCCATTTTTTTGTATTCCAAGGACGCGTTGTGCATTTATGGACTGCACGTTCGTATTAATTCTAAAACCCATCTGATCTATTCCTCCTATTTATTTCTGCTTGTTCATGATGGCACTTCGTCCCTGAAGGCATAGTCATGGTTCCATCCAACTGCTGTATGAACTTCACCCACAAACTCCATCGGAGGGTCCGTTTCAGAATTTAATGCTTTTTGTAACTCGTAAATAAGTACGTGCAGGATATTCCTAAATGTCGATGACAATAGTCAGGAACCCTGTCGGTTTTTGCCGAATTTTAGGGATAAAGCCGCGTAAAATCGAGATAAACATTATTTATGTTGTAGTGATTCGCTCAACTATGACACTCAAATTGTTGGGGTAACGAAGCCCCGTAGCATCGGTGCCCGTGAGATAAATCACTCTGGCGTCTGACCCAAGTGAGGCTTCCAGAGCGCCACTCGCGGGGTCACCCAACAAAAGGTGGCCAACATATTCGTGTTCCGAGGGATGCGCTGCTTGAAATTTAGAAGAGTTTTTCGCGGCGAAAGAAATAAACAAAATCCATTTATTTGAATTGCTGGATGGAAGTAGAATTTTCAATTCAGTACGGTTTTGAATCACGTTATGCAGCGCTGTGCAAAAGGAATTCGATTCCTTTACTCGCAAAGTGATTTGCCAGCGTTCTTGAAGGCACTGTACAAAAAACTCCGTAGAATCCTCAGCCTCTTTTGAAAAATCAAAAATTTCCATTATGGCAGTGAGATTCCGTGCTTTTGCAAAGCCTGTCAAACTTACAAGTAGAAGTAAGAAAAAGCGTAGTTTCTAATTTGCAGAGGCAGAACTTGGAGCGGGAGCTGGGGTTGCGCTGCTAGGTTGACTGGAAACGCTATTCGAGAATAACTCCACCACATCCGGACTCATGATTTCGACTAATTCATCATCCGTGAAAGGCTGAGCATCAGTTTCTGGATCGCCGGTATGAACTCGGAAGCAAATCACTTCAATGGTCTCATGATTATCCAAGGAGAATAAAATTCTTAAGCGGCCGGCAGCGAGACCGTTAGGAGAGATATATGGCGCCTCTTCCCTGCTCACCCGGCGAACTACGGGCGAAAAGTTGCTAGTAAAAATAGAATGATTTTCTGAGATAGGCCGAGTCATGATTTGAGTCACGGCGCAATAAGGCTCAACCGGCATGTAAGTAGTTCGAGGATCTGGCTGCCCATGAGTAAAACTTACGCTTTCTACTCGCGTGGTATCGAGGTCTCTCACCCCAATGAAGCTAGGATCAATATGTCCGGAGGTCCTGATTCGAAGGCTTTGAAGCACTTCATTTGAGCTCGAGGTTATGACCTGAGCGGTACACACGCTACTGGTAAGGTGTAATGCTGCGAGAGATAAGAGTGTCAACACAGCTCTAAAATTGTTTGTCATAAAGACTCCTTAAAGCACAGTAGTGCAAAGCCAAGGCCAGCTCTAACCCAATTTAGGCGCAAACCAAAACTATTTAGTGAAAAACTTCTAGTCAGTCGCCAGAAATACAAACGGGGCAGCACCTATTAGATGCCGCCCCGTCGCAAAGATCAAAATAAGCGGGGTTCGAGCTCGCTAGGTCCCCTCTTAATTATCCTACATGTCGAAATCGCCCATTCCGCCCATGCCACCCATGCCGCCGCCTTGGCCGCCACCATTGGATGAACCAGAGTTCCTCTTAGGCTTTTCTGCAATGAGAGTTTCAGTCGTGAGCATCAAAGAAGCAACGCTTGCTGCATTTTGAATTGCGCAACGAGCAACTTTGGTAGGATCAATCACGCCGGCCTTAACCATATCTTCAAAGGTATCGGTCAAAGCATTGAAGCCCCAGTTGGTTGCGCTGTTTGCCAAGATTTTCTCGACAACCACGGAACCTTCCCAGCCTGCGTTTGCCGTAATCATGCGAAGAGGTTCTTCACAGGCACGACGAACGATGGTCACGCCGAACTGTTGTTGGGCGTTTGACACTTTGAAGCTGTCCAAAGCACGTGAAGCACGGAGAAGTGCAGTACCGCCGCCAGGGACGATGCCTTCTTCAACGGCTGCGCGAGTTGCATTGAGTGCATCTTCTACACGTTGTTTCTTTTCTTTCATTTCGACTTCAGTAGCCGCGCCAACGTTGATAACCGCTACGCCGCCTACGAGTTTAGCAAGACGCTCTTGGAGCTTCTCACGGTCGTAATCCGAAGTAGTTTCTTCAACTTGTTTGCGGATCGTTTTTACGCGACCTTCGACTTCAGCTTTTTTACCGCCGCCATCAACAACAGTGGTGTTGTCTTTGTCGATGGTGATCTTTTTCGCTTGGCCAAGGTCTTCAAGGCGGGCTGCCTCAAGCTTCATACCAAGATCTTCACTGATCACGCGGCCACCAGTGAGGATTGCGAGATCTTGAAGCATTTCTTTACGGCGATCGCCAAAGCCAGGGGCTTTCACTGCACAAACTTGCAATGTGCCACGAAGCCTATTGACCACGAGGGTAGCCAAAGCTTCGCCATCCACTTCTTCAGCGATGATGAGCAAAGGCTTGCTCTTCTGAACGACTTTCTCAAGCAAAGGAAGAAGGTCCTTCATGCTGCTGATTTTTTTGTCGTAGATGAGGATGTAAGCGCTATCAAGTACGGCTTCCATACGCTCA
Source organism: uncultured Oligoflexia bacterium (assembly GCA_964475985.1). Lineage (GTDB taxonomy): Bacteria > Bdellovibrionota > UBA1018 > UBA1018 > CAYHWW01 > CAYYYP01. Next base: position 8,476 of record CAYYYP010000038.1, read on the forward strand.
GGGTTCGTTACGAAATAAGGGGAAAGATAACCGCGGTCAAACTGCATACCTTCAACTACGTCGAGGGTGGTTTCTGCAGTTTTACTTTCTTCAACAGTGATCACGCCATCGTTGCCAACTTTTTTCATGGCTTCCGCAATGATGTTGCCGATCGTCGGATCGTTGTTTGCGGAGATCGTCGCTACTTGAGCGATTTCCGTTTGATCCTTACATGGTTTTGACATGGTACGAATGGACTCGATGATCTTCTCAACGGCCTTATCGATTCCGCGCTTCACATCCATAGGATTGTGACCCGCAGCTACGATTTTAGCGCCTTCGCGATAGATGGCTTGGGCCAACACGGTAGCGGTGGTTGTGCCATCGCCAGCATCGTCATTGGTTTTAGAAGCGACTTCTTTAACCATTTGCGCGCCCATATTTTCGAACTTGTCGGAAAGTTCGATTTCACGAGCAACGGTGACGCCGTCTTTGGTCACGTTGGGAGCACCGAAAGCTTTTTCGATGACTACGTTACGGCCCTTAGGACCGAGGGTTACTTTCACTGCATCTGCAAGAACATTAACACCGTTCAATATGGAAGCGCGTGCTTGTTCTGAAAATCTGAGTTCCTTAGCTGACATGAATCATTCTCCTTAACTAATTTCTAAATCTTTTAGTGTACGATGCCTAAAACATCGTCTTCGCGCATGATAAGAAAATCATCGCCATCAATCTTAATTTCGGTGCCTGCATACTTGCCAAAAAGAATGCGATCGCCCTTTTTAACTTCGAGGGACACAAGCTTGCCTGCTTCGTCACGACGGCCGTTGCCTGTAGCAACAACTTCGCCTTGAGCTGGCTTTTCTTTTGCGTTGTCGGGGATGATGATCCCACCCTTTGTCTTTTCTTCTTCATTTGCACGCTTAACAAGAATACGGTCATGCAATGGTCTAACTTCCATCGATTATCTCCCTTTTAAATAACAGACTTAATCTCTTGGTCGAGATTCACTGAAGCACTAGCCTTCGGGGGCCAGTCCCGTCAATAAAACTCTAATCCACGATTTTTACACTCAAACCAGAAGCTAAGATCCGTTTGGACGTTGTCAAGGACAAGGGCCAAATTAGATGGTTAAACTGAGCTCACAAATACTTGACAAATTTAGTTATATAATGGTATAGGGGCGCTGGTGGCTGCTTATCCCATTGACAATGCCGAGCGTGCGGGCAGCCCCAAGAGGTACCTATGAAAAAAAAATTTATCCTTAGCCTGCTCTTATGGATTTTTACTTCTTCTGCCTACGGAGTATTGCCTAAGCAAACCGAGGACGGTTTGGATCTTAAAGATACTCAAAACTTAAATCTTTCAAAGAAGCTCTCAATTTCGAAGTCGCTTCCCTCTGAGCAATCAGTATCTGCAATTGTAGATGACGGAACACCTCTGACCATGAGTGCCCATACCGACGTAGATGGTCCTCCAGTGCAGGATGAATTTCTGGAAGATACCGCTAAGGAAACTGATCCAAACAAAGAGATAGACACCCAAGAAAGCCCACGTCTTCTTGAGTCCCAATCCGAGCGAAATCACGCACAAACACAGAAAAAATTTATGCAAGATCAAACGCAAGAACTTGCGGCCATTGCTTCGGCGGAGAAACCAATTGCCATCGTATCCCCCAAGATAGAACGCAAAGCCGATCGTATTCCGGAAAAACACGTAACGGAAGTACTTGAACGGATCCGCATCACCTACGCAATTGCAAAAAAATTCCAGGTCGCGGTTGATTACCGCTCCAGCACCAAGCGCCAGCTAGAAAAATATGCGGAAAAATTAGAAAAGTTTTTTTCCGAAAAAGCCATCAAGGACGTGAAGGCCAAAAACGTGGGCCAGAACCCGGACGAGGCTAGCGCAGAAATATAAACTAGCGTCGTTTATACCTTGCATCGCATCATCCAATGATCCTCCAAATTCCCTTTTGAATATGTTATTCAGGCCTAGGGATTAGGGGGAACAATTTTGAAAGAAATATTATGGTCATGGGCGGGGGCTGGGTTATTTTCAGTATTGCTGGGTATTGGATTCCTTACGGAAGTAAGCGCCCAGCCACGGACAAAAACGCCATTAAATGTGATGACGAATATCCGGGTCGACACTTCCGAGCCTCGGATCGCACTTTGGCAGCGCCTTCCACTTCCCCAGAAAGAGCTGGCGTACCACCTTCACTTAGCCGCGATTGCCGGCCGCAAAATTCTTTTTCAGCAGAATCATCGGCACGGACTTTTTTTAAAACGCTTTTTTGATCATACTCTAGCGGCTTCAAAACAATCCGAGACAGAAACATTCTTAACTGCTTCTGGTTTTCAAGAGTTTCTGGCCTACGCCGCAAAATTCCAAGATTTAGCGAGCCCATATTCGCCGTCGAACCGTAAGTACGTGCTACGGACCGTGAGCCCGACTCAAGTAAGAACTTTAGTCCGTGGTTTTGTGAGACAAGCTCACGAGCGCTTCCCGGACCAAAAAATTGAAGAGGTAGTTCGTCTTCTCACCGACCCCACCTACGAGGTTTTAAGGCAACCGGAAGACGCCCAGGATGAATTGGCGGAAACGGGTGGTAATCTTTATGCCAAAGGAATCACAAGTGCCGAAGTGCGAAGGGCGTTGCGGGCTGGGCTCAAACTTGATTTGAACTGCCAAATCATTCGGGGCGCGAACCGACGGTTGAAGTGCCAGCGCCAAACTACCCAGACCACGGGTCCAGTGGGAGAGGCCCTTCGGGAAGTTGTCGCCGAACTGAGGCTAGCCTTACCTTTTGCGCATACTGAGCATCAGCGTCGCGAGATCGACTATTTTATTCGCTACTTTCGCCACGGCCACATTTCAGACTTTCGACGGGCAAACATTGAATGGGTGCGGGACCGGACTGCATCGACGGTGGATTTTATGATGGGGTTCGTTGAGGTGTATGAGGATTTCAATGGCCGCATTGGCTCATGGGAATCCTACGTTCAAATCGTGGATCCCGCGAATACGCAAGTTGCCCAGGCATTGGCGAGCAATGCCCAATACTTTGAAGATCAAATGCCCTACGGACCTTGGAAAAAAACATTTCCAGAAAATTATTCGCCGCCGGCACTTATGGTTTATTATTTTCAAGAGATCGCAAGCCTTCGCACCAGCGGTTATAACCTACCCAACTACGACGACATTCGTCGGGATGTGGGCGCTAAAAACGTAATCAGGCTGGACTTGCCGGGAGCGGCGGAGAACCCCATTCTTCGGACCGTTTATGAAGAGGCCTATCGTACTTTCATGCCAGCCGACCTAGTGGAGCAAGCTCTTCGCTACCGGGAGAAGCAATGGAGAGTTCTGGTGAATTTGCACGAAATCATTGGCCATGGCTCAGGCATTTTTGACGTGCGTCGCTACGGTCCGGAAGAAGATCCTATCTCTGCGTTGGGAGCGGCTGGCGGCAGCGCTCTAGAAGAACAGCGTGCGGATCTAGCCGCATTGGTATTCGCCGCCGACCCTAAGCTGATTGACGTTGGGCTTTACCAAGATGCTGCCGAAGCGCAGACCGTGCGAAACGTGATGTACGATACTTATGTTGCTTCATTGTTATTAAGGCTGTCTCAACAAGAAACATTTAGTGAGTCGCACTCCCGAGGCCATTGGCTGCTTGTGAAACGGTTGCTTGATGCGGGGGCCGTGGAATGGGTGGGGCCATCGAACGAACGACAGCTGCTCCGGGTAAAAAACTACGAGGGATTTAAGGCGGCGAGCAGCACCTTACTTGCTGAACTTCAGCGCATTAAAGCGGTGCGCGATGAAACGGCGCTACGGGCCCTGCTTGCTCAGGATGCGCCCTTGGAGGCCGTCAATGAACCTTGGGCTAGGAGTACTATTGCAGCCGGACGCGGTCTTGCGCTAAACGCCGGAGTGGTATCCCAGCCTTGGAGGATTACGCGGACCTCCGACCCGGCGGAGAGATTTCGGGTTGAAACATTGGGCGGTACGACCCTGCGAAGCATCGCCCCATATTGGTAAAAACGGCTTTTTTTAAAACTGCTATAGTCCCTGACTTCTTAGGAATGCCGCTGGATCCGGGTTTCCACGCCTGAAACGACGATATAATGTCATGGCGGGCTCGGTGCCACCTCGTTCAAGAATTTCGGCACGGTAGCGGGCGGCCGTGGCAGGATTAAAAACACCCTCTTGCACAAACACTTCGAAAGCATCGGCCACTAGGACATCCGCCCATCGATAGCTATAATACCGGGAATCGTAGCCCGTTGAAAAAATGTGGGCAAAAGAGGGAGAAGTAAAGCCTCCGTGCCGCCCAATGATTCGGTAAGGTGCAGTTGCTTTCTCTTCCCATGGATCTAAATCATAAACTGAATGCAGACCGGAAAGATCACGATTATGCCAAGCCATATCTAGCATCGCCAGGTTGATCTGACGTAAGCCCGCAATGCCTACATGAAAATTCTCTGCCTGTCTGACTTTGTCCAGAAGAGCTTCGGGAATGACGGCACCGGTGAGGTAATGTTTTGCGTATTGGGCAAGAACCTCAGGTAAGGTTGCCCATTTTTCATTCAGTTGGGAAGGCAGCTCTACAAAATCTCGCGCAACGTTAGTGCCGGCTAATGATCGATACCGCACTTTGGTTAATATTCCGTGAAGTGCATGGCCCATTTCATGAAATAGGGTTCGCACTTCATCTAGGCTAAGCAATGCGTAGCCTTCAGCATTTGGGCCCGTAAAATTTTCCGAATTCAAAACATGGGGCAGTTGAATTTTTCCCGCAACCCCTCCGGACTCCGTAAGCACATTCATCCATGCACCCGCCCGTTTTCCTTCGTGAGGAAACGGATCGATATAAAATAACGCAATTCGTTGGCCTTCTGAATCATGCACTTCATAGGCCCTTGCGGCGGGATGCCAAGTAGGCAACTCTTTTTTCTCATGAAAAGTGACGCCATGGAGCCGCTCGGCCACGTAGAATGCGCCCTTTAATACATTTTCAAAATTAAAGTAGGGCCTTAAGTCTTCTTCGCTAAATCCAAACTGCGATTGTTTCAGTTTGTCTTCGTAATGGGCAACGTCCCAGGGCAAAATTTCGTGCCCAGCTAGACTCTGTAATTCTTGAAGTTCGCGCATCGCCGCGGGTCGGTAGGCCTCCGCCAAAGTATTCAAAAAATTTTCTATGGCCTCCGGCGTCCCGGCCATTTCGTTTTCCGCCATGAACTGTGAATGGGTGCGGTAACCTAGGAGCTTAGCCCGTTCGTCCCGTAATCTCACGATCTCAAGTATGAGAGGACGATTATCATGTTTTTTTGTGCTGCCACGGGAAGTAAATGCACGCCAGATTTCCTCCCGCAAAGATCGGTCCTCTGCGTAAGTAACCACGGGAAGGTAACTTGGGGCATTTAAGGTAAAAACCCACGCGCCAAGCCCGCCCTTTTCCTGCGCAAGCTTTGCGGCCGCTTTTATAACGTCTGCCGGTATGCCGCGGAGTCTTAGCGGGTCATTTACCACCAGCTGGTACTCTTTGGTGAAGCTTGTAACATTACTAACGAACGCACTCGATAGTGCGCTGAGTTTTTGATCAATTGCGCCGACCCGCTGTCTTTGCTTGAGGCTTAGGAGTGCCCCGCTCCGTACGAAATTTTTATAGAAATTCTCGAGCAAAGTGTGCTGATCCACCGCTAAATCAAGGGATTCGCGATGGTCGTAAAGATACTTGACCCGTCCAAAAATAATAGGGTCCTGATAGAGGTTCGCTCCAAATCGACTCAAGCGTGGACCAAGCTTTTCAGCTAGCCTCGCTAAGGCCGGATTTATGCTTAAGGAACGAAAATTATAAAAAATGCTGCTTGCTCTCGCAATTGGTTCATCGGCTGCTTCCAGTGCCTCGATGGTATTTTGAAAGGTCGGTGGACGAGTGTCTTGCCGGATCGCATCCACCCTTGCCTGAGCTACCCGCAACCCTCGAATGACGGCTGGTCGAATATGACCAATGGCAACGCGATCAAATGGGATTGCATCCATTTCTAAACTAGAAGCGTTTAGTAAAGGATTTCGCCGAACTTGGGGATTATTCGGTAAATTTATGAATTGCCTTTCGCACGGGTCGATCTCCTCAGCCCAAACAATGCAGGAAAGCAAACAAACCAATAAACCGATGGACAGAAAACAAATGCCCCGAACCCATACCTTAAAATTAAACCCCATGCGGGCCAGCACTATTGAAAAGTTAGTTGCTTGTCAAACTACCGGTGGTGCATCAAGAAAAAGAAATTATTCTCGTTTATGGAGTTTTTATAATAAAGGAAAGGTTGCAAAATCTGCCATCACTGAGAGGACCATTTTTCATGAAATCAATTTCGTCCAAACTTCGAAATACCAAAATTTTATTTTTTTCAGTTATGACCGCACTGAGCTTGCAAAGTTCTTTCGCGCAAGTTCCCGGCGCGTCCCGGCCAACGCTTGGCATTGCTCCGCTATCCTATGAGGCCCCGGAACTTGCTGAGCTCCGCGCAGAGGTGCAGGGATTGTTCCACGGAATCAACTATCATCCGCTGAATTTGGACGAACGTTGCCGCCGAATCCATTCCTACGTGGTCCAATTTGTGGATACCTGCGCGCTTCCTTACAACGGTTACGGCGAATTAAAGCAGGCGGCGAGTCGTATCAAGGCCATGCATAACGAAACCGGAGAACATGAAATGGTAACCCAATTTGTGCAACGAGTTGGCGGTTCAGTAGCCGCGTGCGATGTCGTTCTGGAATTGCTGGCTGCCGAAATTCCTGCGTGGACGGAAAATTTTCCACGGTGTTTTGAAGATGAATCCGCTCCAACGCCTCAACCACGTCACGCACCGATCGACTTTCAATCCAATCAATCCGTTTCCGTTTAGGAATTCCGGTTTAAATTTTGCACCAACCGGGAAAGGGCAACTTTTTCCACATAACGGCTCAATAAAAACTGATTAGATCGAAAGAGATCTAAGATAAAAAGGCAATCGACCGAATTCTGAAAGGACTCATCAATATTCACGCTTAAAAGCTCACCGCCTAAAGCTACATAATGTTTTAGCAAGGGTGGTACTTTGAAAGTAGGATTTGAGCTGTTTTGAATATACTTCTGCACGTCCAAAAGCGTCAGTGGTTCATTCACACCGAAGCGATACGTTGCCCCTGAAGTGACAAACTCCTTCTTAGCTTTGGCGACCGGACCCGGAAAAGTTAAGACATAGTCGCCGTGGTGATGCTTAAGACATTCAACCAGTTGAGTTTGAACTTTTAGTGGCAGCGCACCCGAAATACTGACCGGGCCGAATAAGTATCTATAAAAAGGATTCTCGGAAAGAAACTTACCCAGCGCCTTCCAGAGCAAATGAAGCGCCCAGAAGTTTTTTTGGTAATCTGGAACGACAAAGGACCGACCGAGCTCTAGCGATTGTCGGTGCCGTCGAAGGAAGGATTCATCCCAGTCAAATAGTGTGCTGGTATAAAGGCCAGTCGGGCCACTTGTTTCCAGTAGGTCGTCCACTAAACCGATTCGATAGGCGCCCACTAGGGCCTGCGCCATTTCATCCCATAGCACTAAATGTAAATAGGTTGTGTCGTAACAATTAGAATCTAAATAGTGCGGCTTTAGG
>CAYYYP010000038.1:16128-34172 GCA_964475985.1 uncultured Oligoflexia bacterium
TGTCGAACCCGTCGTTATCCCGACACTTACCGGTTCCTTCGCCTACCTGCCTAAAAGTCACCTCTCGCAGCCGTCCAATTTCCTCTACGATAATCGGCGCATCTTCCATCCGAAAAATAAAAGCTTCAAAACAGCCTTTTTTTAATATGGCCTTATTTAAAGTTCTAAGTCGCTTTATCGCAGCGGAGATTTTTGTAACCTCCATCGGAACCGCGACTTTCACCGAAAATAACCTGCTCAAAGGCTCGCCAGAAAAATCAACCGTGATGGTCTTGGTGGGGCGACTCAGTCGAAATTGCGTAGATTCTAGTTCTGAAATAAAAACTCCGTGGCGATCGTTATGAATTTATGAACTAAAAGAAACTGATTCAAAAGGCAGCGAGATAATTTTTCTAACTTCTTCTTCCGAGGTAGCGAACCGTAAAGTTTTGTGAAAAAATCCTCAGATGAAGCCTTCTCTTCAGCTCAGCAGCTACATCCTCTGCATGGTATTATCACTGATAGCCCCCTTCGCCCTAGCGCAGCAGGTCAATTCCAATAGTATTCGGGCCATCCCCAACCCACGGACTGCGCCCTCCAGAAACCAAATGCTTGCTCGGTCTCAAATGCGAATTCCAGCAAATATGATTGAGAATCCTCAACTTGGACCGGACGAGCGTTGCGCTCAGATCACCCAGCTTTTTGCCGATGTCCAGACCGAATGCGCAAGAAGTAGGGAGCAGGTTCAACGGCTGGAAGAACAAGGGCGACGTTTACGAACCATTCAGAGTGCTACCGCACGTGACCATCAGACCCATCGTCGCTATCTTACGCAGGCAAACAACCGATGGGAAATTTGCGCGTTCAAACAACAAGAGCTTAAAAACTTAGCATCCGAATGGCAGCGACGTTATCCAGAATGCGCTTCTAGGCTAAGGCAAGAGGGCGGGCCTGACCCCAGCGATTCTCCTTCCGACGTTCAGTCAATCTAAGCGGCAAAACTTAACGCAAGGCGCTGGCGCCATTTTTTTTCTACAGCTTGCCGAATAGAACAGATCGTAGACACTCTCAGTTATGCAAAACCTTGGGCGGTATTCTGAGAGCATTCTTTCGTATTTCATTGCAGTGATTCTGAGTTTAGCTTTCGCGACGTTTACTAACGCGAGGGAGCCCAATGAAATTTCCTTTGGTCATTACCCGATGATCCTAGTGAACGCGGACGAAACCACGGCTCACTTCAATTTGCTCGTGCCGCAAAATAAAAATTACGAACTGCGCTTAAGGCCGGCGGGACGTACGGACCTTTTTTTTACCAAAGGAAACATTATAGCAAAGGGCATTCGGGATCCCGGCAATCTATTGCACCAAAGTGTTTTAAAAATTAGTTTTGAGGATCTGATCCCAAACTCAAATTATGAGTTGCAGTTGGTTGAAGTCTCACGGTTCGGTGAATTGATTGTAGATGAACGTAAATTTTCTACCTTTAATCAAAAAGGACGTGGGTTAAAATTCGTAACGGGTTCGTGCATGAGTGATGAAATTGCTTATGAGAAACCTCGCAGGGGCATCACTGCCGAAATTTTGAAACAAAGCCCCGAGGTCATTTTTCTTACGGGCGACGAAGTTTATGTCGATGCCTTTGATTACGTTGACCGAAGCAAAGTTACAGATACCGATGTTTGGATAAGGTATTTCCGGAGTTTTGAAATGAATCCACTCTTTCGAAGTCAAACCTTGATTCCTACGATTTCTACCTGGGACGACCACGACACCGGAGTTGATAATGCCACCCGACACACCCGAACCATTGTTGAAGCTCGAAGGGCTTTTTTAAGCCTCTTTGGTGACGTGGAAACTTCTGATGGAGGTAACGGAGGCATTCATGCCGAAAGTGTTCATCGAATTGTAACCCTACGCGGACAAAATTTTATTCTTCTAGATAACCGTTCTTTTCGTGAAGCACCCGACCCTACTTCAAGATTTGGGCACCTTGGCCAAATGCAAGAGGAATGGCTTTTGGAAAAAATGAAAACTACGCCTGGTTTTTTTTGGTTGATTGCCGGTGGAGTTTGGGGCGCGGAAACTTTTACGGAAACAAAACCCGATGGTTTTGTAAAAAGATTAACGGAAGGGTTTCATGGCGATCATCCGCTGCAATACCGAATGCTCATGGAAAAAATCCACGAACTTAACGTACCCTACGCGTTAATCTCGGGAGATATTCATGTAAGTCAAATTGTGGAGCATAGCCCTCGTTTTATTAATACGCCTCGGTATTCGCCTTTTCCTACTTTGGAAATTACGGCAAGTCCGATGTTTAGTTTTATCTTTCCCACCCCACCGGGACAACCATCGCTTTGGCCTGACCCTCACCGCATCACCGGAATTAGAAATTATAATTTTGTAGTAGTAAATTCAGAGAATGTTGAAGGCGGCATTGAACTTGACGCAACGTCCATTGGCGCCACTGGTGAGCGATACTTCCATCATGCCGCTAGAATTACGCGGAAGCCTAGCACCGTAACTCTTCGTCGACGAATCACCGCCAGCCTACAAAAACTTTTGGCCTGCAGAAAACTCCTTTAAGGAATTTCAGTTTTACAAATCTCCCGGGAATACTGATGTTAGCGCTAGCCACTTTGCCGCAACGAGGGTTTTTGCTCAGCATAGCTTTGTCACCAACGGAGCTTACGGTCAGATCGGCGCATTCTTGCGGCTTTCGATTCCACTGAATGCTCTTTCTTCCGTTCAAGGCGGACTTAAATATACCCACTCTTCGGCCCGGGGTGGAAACATTGAAAACCTTCAACAAACGGATTTGTATTTTGTTATCCCCTTTACCAGCGAAAATAACGGCATTAACTTCGGCGCGGCAGTGCTTAGTCGTTGGATGAGGGCAGTAACCGACCGAAGTGCCGAGGCCAACGAACTTCAGCTTTTGGCGGGCTTTGTGGCTTCCTTTGAACAAGTCGGCGCAGCACGCGTGAGGCCTAACGCGGCTGACGAAGCAGGGGCAAATCAAGCCATTCCCGTGATTCCCGATAATCAATAACTTTAGTTTGTTGCCAAAGTGGGCCCATGCGAGGGCTTACTTTGGCATCACTCTACAACTAAGTGAGTTCTCTCTATTTCAAGCACCCGCTGGAAATCCCTCATGACTTGCGCTTCATCGGGATGACTGAGAACTAAAATTGCCGGAATGGTAGCCGTATCTCCAGTGCGCTGAACCGTCGAGTTCACTTGGATCCAGGGGTCTAGGTATTTAAAGGACGGCAATGCTTGAAAGTCGCTGCTGGTAGGCACCCTACGCAAAATGCCAGACCGAGGCGTAATCAAAAACACGATGCGCGTGGGCTGGAAAGGTTTTCCAATATGGGGCTCAGCCGCGCCTTCCAGAAGGTCGAACATCGCCCTAACTTGGTTTGTGCCAACGGCGTTTTCTACACCTACCGCAAACGGCCAACCGGATGGCCTTGGATTAAGCTCCACCAGACCCATACCGCCCGTGGTTGGATCCACCATGACTTCAGCATGGTCAAATCCCACGTTAAGTCCGGTTGCCCGGTGAACGCTCGTAATAAAATAAAAAAGTTTACGAGAAATGGCTGATGCCGGATCCAGTATGTCTACCGCACGGTAGGCCATGGAAAACCCGCCCTGCTCCCGGGCAATGGGGACTTTCTCATACTTGAAGACATTGATGAGATGGTGGGTTCCAAGGCTCACGGTATCAATCGCATATTCAGGACCCAGTAGTTTTCGCTGGGCTACGAGCTCTCGTACGATGCGCCCTTTTTTGTCACGCCCCCCGAGAACTGAACGAGCAATTGCAATCGCCTCATCCAAGGAATGCCACTCTCTAACGAGGTCAGTGCCACTGCTATTTAAAGGCTTTAGGATCCCGGCGGTAATTCCTTTAGCCGCCAATACTTGGACAAACGGGACTAACTGCATTGGATCACTAACGATGACCTGATCCATGGGAATGAGACCAGGAATCGCCTCGGGTGCGTGGGATACGGCATCGTTCATTTCAAATTTGTTTGTACGCTGACCGGTGGTGTCCGGATGATTACCGGGAAGCCCAAAATAGTAATTTAAACGGTCTGCCAGGGGAACGCCGTGGTCAATACCCGCCGTAAAAAACGCCGGAACATGACCGCTATTCTCAATTTGAGCTGTGAGGGCATGGAAATCAATGGTGCCATCAAGACGAGCTACGTAGCCCGCATCACGAATCAGCTGCTGATTAGCATCGTTATACTGGTGAGCCGCCATGGATGTAAGATGATGTGCCGTCCAAGGAACTGAACGCTGGCCGGCTTCTTTGACCAAAATACGGCCGCCGGAAAGCATGTCTACGCCACCAATGACTAATCCGCCTTCACAGCGCTCATCTCCTTCGGCAAAAACCAAAGGTGAATAAGCAAACAAAAGCATAAGAGATAACATTCGTTTCATCATCCGCAACGGCATAACAAACTAAAAAAATTTAGTAAAGCTTTGCCCTACGCCGCTGCTTTTTCTTTTGGCAGGAACGACTCCAACTTTTCTTTGACGTTGGCGTATTCCGCTAGCATCTGGTCAAGCCTGATTTCAATTTCTACGGTGGATGAAGTAGGCCCCATTTCCTCAGCCTGACGGCAGAGGTCAGCAATTCTTAACGCCCCAAGCTCTGTACTGATCGAATTCAAGATTTGAGAGGAGGAGCTCAGGACGGAAAAATTAAGCTTTAAAAGCGCTCGTTTTAAAGCTTCAATGAGATTGGGCGCATCGGATAAGAACATAGTAGCTAAATAGCCAAAGCGGTTTTGTGCTGCATCGAATGGTATTTTCTTTAAACGTTCGACCACGGCGAAGTCGATACTCGCCGCAAGAAATCGCGCACGATCTTCAGGGTGAATAATTTCACCGTAGGGTACCCTACCTCCCAAGCTGAGTTCCTCTGCCGGGTATCCTGTGAGTTCGTGACAACCATGGCTTATGAACTCCATAGTCCGATTTTTATCATTCCGACATCGATAGGCAATTCCGGGAAGATTCGACATCTACGCTTGGTTTAAATTATTTTATCTCCGGATCTAATGCCAGGATTCATCTCGCGTATAGCTATTTGGACGAAACTACCGTTAATAATGGACTGCCTCTGGCGGTCGGTGCCGCAAGTGGCTCAATGATTCTACTTTCGTTCCAAATGGCGATGTTTCCGCCGTAGATGGTGCCATCGGCGCAAACGCACCGAAACGACAACATTTCAAGTTGTTAGATGACTTGGTAGCCAGGCGGTAGCCAAGACGCTTATAAGTTTTTCGGTTCCGTGAGGTTTGGCGAGTCGTGCTGGAATGAATGCGCGCAAAAAACACATACTTTGTGGAATAACCTTGAAGCTCATTTCAATCTGATGGTATGATAGCCATCAGATGGCATCAACTAAGATTTTTCATCAGAAAGTTACGCTTGAGCATAGAAGCAGCCAAAGAGTGGCGCTTTTTGAAATGGTTGTATGGCAGATACCAAGATCAAAAGAATATCCGGAAGGTGTAAAGTATCGAGCGTGGCTCAGTGAAAATGGTGAAACTGTATTTGGTTTTGATAATCACAAACCAAAAGGCCACCACCTTCATATCGGCACTAAAGAAGTGGGTTATTTGTTCCGCGGTTTTAACGAACTCATGAAAGACGTAAGGGTGATGATTGAAAAGGAAGGGTTCATTTATGAAGACTAAAAAAGCACTACTCATCGTTGAGTCAACGTCGAAAGCTTTTGATCGTTTTGCTGAGGTTCTAAAGAGTCCCTCCAAATCAAAGTACAAAGGCTATATTGTACTGAGCTTTCCTTCATATGAAATTTTAGGTCGTGTCATCACAGGAGCACGACTTGAGTTATTGTCCGCCATAAGGGCGTCCAAGCCATCGTCCATCCAAGAACTCGCTCGAGTGGTAAAGCGTGACTTCAAGAATGTTTATCAAGATGTAAAACTTCTCGCTGAATATGGGCTCATTGAACTTAAGGAAAATGGCGCGAGGAAGGCTGCTCACCCGATCGCACTTTTCTCTGAGTTTTTAATTGCTGCTTAAGATTTGGCCCTGTTCTGCTTCATGTGGAAAAGAAACAATTACAAAAGAATAGCCGAATACGATTAGCCTCTGGACTTCAGTGATCCGTATCAGCTCATATCATATCTAGACTGGCAGGGAGGCTTTTGAAGCGCACTCCTTACAACCGTCTGATAGGACTGGAATATAAATTGAACCCTCTGTTGACAGCGTCTTCATGAAATCGATGCGATTTGTGATGTGTTGTCTATGCTCCATGGCTATGCCCTGTCGAACCTGCTACAAGAACTGCGTTTGCTTTGTTCGTTGCCAGAGGGGTCAAATTCGCTCACTTTGGCTTGGAACTTTGGAGGGAGCACTAGCGGCTCCAAATTGGGGCTATTTGACCGTCATCGAGTAGAGATAACGATTCCAAGTGCGATCATTTTTCTTATGAGCATCGGGCAGAATTTCCGATCTGCTGAAGCCAAGCTTCTCTAGAAATAGCCAACTTGGCTTGTTATCTACCACTGCTTCAGCCTTGATCGTGCGAACACGACCGGACTCTTTCATTAGCGTCAACAAGTGCTCGACGGCCCTTGTCGCAATTTTCTTGCCCCACATATCCCGACGGACAAAGTACCAAACTTCATAAGTACCATGGTGTTCTTTATTAGCGTCGCCGCCGGTAAGGCCAAGAAATTCTCCGGCTTTATCGCGGATCACATACGGTCCGAAGTGATCAGTGTTCTGAGCATAAAAAGCCAGCATTTTGGAGACTCGTTCACGACATTCATCTATCGTCGGGAGATAGGGAAAGTTCGTAAACAGAGTGGCTGCTTCATCGGACCACAACAAGCGTGCGCCCTCGGCATCCCCAGGAGATAGCTTTGTGAAAAATATTTCGTTCATAATTGGATCATATCAGAAACTTTTGGGTGTTCATTGACGTAATCTTTTAAGCTGTCCCGTTGGCATTGATAGGGCAATCACAGCCATAAGAGTTTTAATCAAGGGGCTTATTTCGGTGGGTTTCATAGTCAGGTCTTCTTCGCAATGGCGATGTGCCTGACAAGTTGAAATGGACTTCACAAAAGAAGCAACGAACCTAAATTCTGGTAACCACGTGGTAGCCGATTGGTAGCCAAACACCGTGATTCTGTGTGTTTAACTGTGATGATCTACTGTGTCTCAATCTTGCAAACTACTGACATCTTTATGTTTTGATTTTCAGTGTATATACACTTTTCGTCATCTCACAACCGTGAAGAATGGTGCCCCGGGACGGAATCGAACCGCCGACACACGCCTTTTCAGGGCGCTGCTCTACCGACTGAGCTACCGGGGCTAAACCTATAAATAGGAATCTAGTTTCTTTTCCATATGACAGGTGCTGTCAACCAGAAAGTAGATTTTGAAAAATTAAACGATGGGTTTTTCGTCCTCGACCTTCACTTGAGTCAGCAAAAAATCCACAATTTTATCCTCTTTTAAACGAGACTTTAATCGCGATAGTCCATCTTGGTCGGACTCAAAATATTTACTTACGACATCCACCGAAGCGCCGGCCTCCGCGCCAAAGCGCTCATATTCTTTTTGAATGTCTTCATCGCTAAGTTCTACTTTGTGTTCACGGCCTACGGCATCCAGCAAGATGAACGCACGTACCCTAACTCCGGCATCCTGCGCCATGGTGGCGGCGGAACGTTTCATTTCCTTTTGAATCATTTCTTGGGAAAAACCCCTTTTTTGCAGGTTTTCCGCATAATTTTTTGCGATGGATTCAAGTTCCATATCTAAGAGTGATTGAGGAACATCGATGGTGTTTTGCTCAATGAGGGCCCTAATGAGTTGATCCTTCACGGCACCCTTAGAATTAGTGACGGCAGACTGCTCAGAGTCCTTCCTCAACATTTCACGCAGGTTCTCAACGCTCTGAGCGCCGTACCGTTTTAAAAATTCATCATCGAGCTCCGGTAAGGTTGCGGCTTTCTTTTGGTGTACCGTGATTTCAAAATTCACTTTCTTGCCGGCCACGAAATCATCGGGAAAGTCTGCGCCGAATTCAACGGACACCTTTTTAGTTTGACCAGGGGTCATTCCCAAAATGCCATCTTCGAAGGCTTCCATATAGCGCCTCGCACCAACTTTAAGATCAACGTGATCGCCCTTGAGACGTTCATTGGTTTGGCCATCTTCAAGGATGCCCACAAAAGAAATTTCTACAAATTCATTATTGGCGACGGGCTTACTCGCAGCATCTCCGGTCAAAGGTTCTAGGATAGCGGCAGATTCTTGGAGGCCTTTCAGACGCACATCAATGTCATTTTCAGAGACTACGGTGCTCGGACGAGAAACTTTGATTTTGGAAAGTGGTTTTAATTTTACTTCGGGCCAGACATCTACCTTCGCGGTATATTTTAAAGGAGTATCATCCTCAAAAGTTACGCCTTGAAGATCCTCAATGCGTGGTTGGCCTACCGGACGAATAGAATTTTTTTCAAGGGCCTGCCAAACCGACTCAGAAACAAGTCTCTCAAGAACATCGGCTTTCACATCTTGCAGATAGTAAGTACGGATCAGGTTGAGCGGAACTTTGCCTTTTCTAAAGCCTTTGATTTGGGCTTTTTTCTGTACCCTAACTAGTGAAGACTCCATGTAAGTACGAATGGTCTCCGGAGCTACGGATACGTTTAACTTTCGACTCACGCTGGAGGGAGTCTCAACCGAAACATCAAACTGAAGAGTAGAAGTTGACATAACCCCGGGATTTCTCATCCAGAGGCATTCAAGTCAATGAATACTTGGAGATTAGGGGGCATCTCCATGGGTTTTGCGAGCCAGCTAACGGTATTTGATATCCCAAAGCCAAAGGCCATTTGCCGGTGCCGTGGGCCCTACGAGCTTACGCTCGCCAGTCCTCAGGGCTTCATGCAAATTTGAAATCGTGCGCCGCCCTTGGCCGATGGAAACTAAAGTACCCACTAATGATCGCACCATATGCTTTAGAAATCCGCTGCCGGTAACTCGAAAAACCCGGTACCCCTTTGGGGAATTTTCTGCACACCAGGGAAAGGTTCCGAGCGAAATTTCATCGGAGAGTGAGCTCTCAAAAACCGTGCGGTGAAAGGTTTTCGCGGAACCATTTGCATCGCAAAACGCTTTAAAATAGTGACGGCCCCGAAAAATTTCTGCGGCCCTTTGCATAAGTTCCCAATCCAGGGGAAACCGCAAATGCCACATATAACGGCTTAAAGCCGGCGGGCTTACGGCCGTGGTGGCTAAAAAATAGAGGTAGGTTTTTTTTTCAACACTTTTGATGGCGTGGAATTCTGGGGTGACTTCTTCTATGAAAAGCACACGGACCGAGGGTGGCAAAAGTGAATTCATGCCATGGAAAAGCCGCTCAAATGGCAATGATTTATGCTCCTCCTTTTTTTCGGCCGGAATATGAGTGTGGATGACTTGAACCCTGGCATGTACTCCCGAATCGGTTCGTCCTGAGGACATAACGGTCAGACGCATGCTGCAAATCTGCGAGAGCACCTTTTCAACTTCGGCCTGAATGGTAGGAGTGGCGTTAACCTGCCTCTGCCATCCGAAAAAATCCGTGCCTTCGTAGGAAAGCACCATCGCCACCTTGATAAGGGCTTTAACGCTGGTCACGAATCACGCTTCCTCGCGCAGCATCTCTTCCAGGGTTTTTTCGATATCGGAGAGTTGAGGTACCGAGGCGAGCTCCAAAGCATCTGCGAGTCCAATGCCCGGTAAATGTTTGCCGGCAATAAGTCTTGGCGCAACTTCTAATTCGTAAAAAAATTCCTCGATGGTCCGGCGAAGCAAATGTTCCCCAAAATTTGTGATTTCGGTGTCTTCATTTACAAATAATATTCGTTTAGTTTTTTGAAGACTTTCAGAAATCAGATCCCAGTCGTAAGGAAAGAGTGAGCGCAAATCAATAACTTCAATTTGGCAGCCCATCTTTTCATTGATGTGCATTGCGGCCTGTACACAAAGCGGCAGGGTACGACCGTAGCTCACGACCGTCATGTCCTCCCCTTCAAGCGCAACCCGGCCTTTACCGATGGGAACGATATATTCCTCTAATGTTGGCCATTGGGGATTCCATTTTGTACGATCGCCGAGCGGCGCATCGATCATTTGTTTTAAGGCTTTTTCATCGGAAGGTTCACCAGGAATGAGTTCGTCCCCACGGACCCGCAGCAGAGCTTTTGGTTTTAAATACATGACGGGATTTTCGTCTTGAATCGCCGCGAGCATTAGGCCGTAGGCGTCAAGCGGATTGGACGGCATTACGATCTTCCATCCGGGAATACGGGACATGGTCGCGTCAAAGGAATGGGAATGATAAAGCGACCCACGAATCCCTGAACCGACGGGGGTCATGACCACCATTGGCAGTGTCCAGTCTGAGCAGGTGGACCAACAAATATTTCCGGCGGTCTTTAGTAAATCGATGGTGTTGTAAATGTAATCGCAGAACTGAATTTCCGCCACGGGCCTTTGCCCCGCCATGGCGAGTCCGATGGCAGTACCGATGATCCCGCGCTCATCGAGCGGCGAGTTCCAAGCGGTTTTAAGACCCTGAGTCACCGTGAATACGCCGCCTAGCGGCGGGCCCACGTCCTCGCCAAAGATATCGGTTACACCTAAATTTTTTTCGCCGTAATGAAGCGCCATTCGAATGGCTTGTGCCATATTTGCCATAAATTTCCTTTACCTCTTTCAGCTTCTATGCGGGTCGCACGAAGGAACAAATCACCAGAGAAGATCTTTTTTGCCCGTTTGATTCGCAAACACGTGATCCCAGATGGAATCACCGCTGGGCTGTGCCTCACCCCTCACTTTTTTTGCCTCAAGGGCCATGGAGTCATTATAGTTTTTCCAAATATTTTCTATTTTAGTTGGATTCAGCAAACCGGCTTTTAAAAGCTTGGTTTCAAATACTTTCAACGGGTCCGTTTCGTTATTTACAAAGTTTGCCCCGGATGCAGAAGAGTGGCCGTACAGCCTAGAAACCATGGCTTCCATTAAAAAAGGTTTTCGCTCGCGTCGCACGTATTCCATTGCATCTCGCAGAGCAATGTAGGCGGCTTCCGGATCGCAACCGTCAATGACGGCGGTACGCATGCCAAACGCTTTGCCTCGATCGGCAATGTATTTTTCGCCATGTTGGCCCTCAAACGGAGTAGAAATTCCCCAGTGGTTGTTCGTAACTAGGATGAGAACGGGCAACTCATGACCCGCACGTGAACTCCAAACCAAACAAGAAGCGAAATCTCCTTCGGCGGTTCCTGCATCACCACCGGTAACGATGGTAATGCCCTTTCCGCCATGACGTTTTTGCGCGCGGGCAGTTCCTGGTGCCATGACGTATTGAATTTCAATGGGCGATGAAATGGGCGCAACATTCCATTTAGAAATGGAAGTATGGCCGCAGAAATTTCGCCCACCGCTAAAGGGGTCCGTCGCGGTGTTTTTCATTTGCCTCATGGCATCGATGGGCTCCATTCCCATGGCAACAAGCGTTGCACTGCTACGATAATGCAAATGCAAGTAGTCATGCTCTACGCCCTGCCCTTTATTTACAAGCATGCCTAAGGGTACGTTGAATGCCTCTTCGCCGGGCCCGCCAATCCAAAAATACCCGTCGTTTTGTTTGTACATGCGGATCAGTCTCTCTTCGAGACAGCGCGCTTTCACCATGAAATCATGCATTCGCAAGAGGAGCTTTGCGTCCAAGGAGGTTTGTTTAGAAGACTTTCCAACACTTTTTGAGATTGGCTTTGCCAGCTTTTTTGACCCAGATTTTTTGGGGGATTTTGCAATTTTAAGATTTTGATATTTTGAGGATTGCGACCGGGTGGAGCGCGTTGCATTTACCATGTCGAAAATGTAGCTTCTGATATTATGAATGCAAGCGCGAAAGCTGACCTCTATTCAGATTTGAGCTGGCGAGGCCTCATCCAACAGATGACGGCGACTACGCTGCCCGACACCTTAGCTAAAACCGAATTGACCGTTTACTGCGGCTTTGACCCGACGGCCGACAGCCTACATGTGGGCAGCTTATTGCAAATTCTCAACCTTCGGCGTTTTCAAGAACGTGGTCACCGTCCCATTGTGCTGGTGGGTGGGGCCACCGGAATGGTGGGTGATCCCAGCGGGAAATCTCAGGAGCGCGTGCTGCTAGATGAAACAGCCCTTGAAAAAAACATTTTGGGTCTCACCCAACAATTGGGAAAATTTGTCGATAGTTCCGGAAAAAACGGGGTTATCATCGCAAATAATTATGATTGGTTTTCATCCATCGGATATTTAAAATTTTTGCGGGATGTCGGCAAACACTTCAGCGTCAACGTTATGCTCGGAAAGGAATCTGTGCGGGCGCGTCTTGAGGACCGGGATCAAGGGATTTCCTATACGGAATTCTCTTATATGCTGCTGCAGGCCTACGATTTTCTAGAGCTCTATGATCGTTTTCAATGTCGTCTGCAAATTGGAGGAAGTGACCAGTGGGGAAATATTGTGGCGGGAACGGACCTCATCCGAAGAGTGAGGCAGAAGGACACTTTTGGCCTTACTTTTCCCTTGGTCACAAAATCCGATGGGACAAAATTTGGGAAGTCGGAAAAGGGCAATGTTTGGCTTGATCCGTTAAAAACTTCGCCTTACGAATTCTATCAGTTTTTCATTCAGACGCCCGACGATGACGTCGTAAAACTTTTGAAATACTATACTTCACTGCCGGAAGAGTCCGTGCTGGAGCTGAGCCGCGAAACATTAAAAAATCCTGAACGCCGGGAGGCACAAAAAGTTTTGGCGCGTGAACTTACTAAATTAGTGCACGGCGAACTTGAGCTCTCCAAAGTGGAGGCTACGAGCGCTACCCTTTTTACGGGCTCCGCCGACGTGACAACCCTTTCCAAGGAATCCCTATCCGCCGCCTTCAGTGAGGCTCCCCAGACGGAGATATCTCGGGCTGATGTATTAGGCAGGCTGGCAAATTTAGTGGACTTGTTGGTGCAAACTGGTCTCTGCACCTCCAAGGGCGCTGCCCGGAAAGACATCGCTGGCGGCGGAATTTATGTAAATCAAGTTCGCGTGGATAACGTTGATTTTCATATCAATGAAAACAATTTACTTCATGGGACCATCATCGTTTTACGCAAAGGCAAAAAGACCTATCACTTAGTGAGGGTTGCTTAAGCCGGGACGACGGCCTTCTTTTTGCGGATTGTAGTTACGGCAGGTTTCTTAACTATCGTTTTTTTAGCAACCTTACGAACGGCCTTTTTCTTTACCTTCGCTACGGCAACTGCGATTTCAGGCGGAGTTCCCTGCTCTTCAGGCTGAGGTGAAGAGGCGGGAGATACCGGTGGCTTTTTAGACTCTGCATCCGCCACTATAGTCGGAGCAGCTGGCGACACCGTAGGTTTTGCAGCTAGCGGTTTTACCGGCGGCAACGTTGGAAGCGGCAGCGGTAATACCGGCGCCACGTTTGATGGCTGAGCCGTGATGAATTGAGCTCCCGTTGACGAGAGAGGCCCTTCTACCGACTCCTTTGCGTCCGCAGGCTCCGGTTTTAGCGTGGCAACCATGGGAACTTCGGTGAGCAGGGCCAACAATTCTTGCCGAGAAAAAGTCTTAAGGCCTACGGCGGACTCTTCGACCAACGCGTCGGCTAAGACATTTTTAGATTCGATGATATTGGAAATACGTTCTTCAATGGTGCCAGGAATTTGTAGTTTGAATACTTGAACCCCCCTGGTTTGCCCAATGCGGTGCAAACGATCCGTAGCCTGATTTTCTTTTGCTGGATTCCACCACCTGTCAAAATGAATGCACACACTCGCCGCGGTGAGATCGATACCCATTCCACCGGCTAAAAGACTACATAAAAATACTTTGCATTCGGGGTCCTCTGAAAAACGTGTGAGCACCGCTCCTCGATCCGTTGTCTCGCCGCGCAAAATTCCGTAACCAACCCCACGTTTTTTGAGTTCAAGGGCAAGCATGTCGATGACGGCAAGATACTGGGTAAAGACTACGATCTTAAGGCCAGAACCTAGGGCCTCTTCAAGAATTTCCTCAAAAACATCCCACTTGCCTGAGTGATTAAGATCTAAACTTTCTACGGAGCATTTTCCCCCAGTTACGGCGGGCAAACCTGGGTGATCACAAACTTGTTTCAGCCT
This sequence comes from uncultured Oligoflexia bacterium, assembly GCA_964475985.1. Taxonomy (GTDB): domain Bacteria; phylum Bdellovibrionota; class UBA1018; order UBA1018; family CAYHWW01; genus CAYYYP01. Next base: position 30,363 of record CAYYYP010000038.1, read on the forward strand.
AGTCAAAAGCGCTAGAATACTGACGTAGTCAATTTTGCCACCGCCGCGCAGGCCAGCTCGGAGGGCTTCTGCTTCTTTAGAATTAAGGTATTCGTTATACTTTGCTTGCTGTTGCTCAGTAAGCTGACATGATCGAACTTCCTCGATCTTTTCCGGCAGTTCTTGAAGCACTTGATTCTTGGTCCGACGCAAAAGAAAGGGCGTAATCAATCGTCTCACGGTCGAAGTCTGTTCTTGGTTCGGCATTCCTTCCCGAGGCACGTAGAGTTTTCGGAAGCGATCAAAGGAACCGAAATACCCTGGCAATAAAAACTCCATGAGTGACCAAAGATCGGTCATGGAATTTTCCACGGGAGTTCCCGTCATAACGACACGGAATTTACCGTTCAAAGAACGAGCCTGCTTAGCGCTAATGGTCGCTGGGTTCTTAATTGCCTGGGCTTCATCGAGGATGATGGCGTGCCACTGTTTGCGCAAAAGCAAATCGTCCCGCTGAAGAATGCCGTAGGTGGTTAATATGACGTCAAACCCTTCCGTAGGCAACCAACGCTCCTTGCCATGAAAAGTGTGACAACGAAGGCCAGTTTTATATCGCGCAAGTTTTTGTTCCCAGGCCGCCACTACGGAAGTGGGCGCAACAACCAAGGAAGGATGTTCTGGCTTATGGTTTTTGCTTTTATAGAGGGAAGACAGCAGAGCTAAAACTTGATGGGTTTTACCTAAGCCCATATCGTCGGCAAGGAGCGCGGAAAGTCCACGATGGTAGAGACTCCATAACCAGGACAAACCATTGGTCTGGTAATCACGCAAATCAAACCCGTAACTTACGCGTGGAAGCGAGGGTATTTCTGCTCGCTCAAAAGTTTTTAGCCATTCATGGTATTCCGGCCAGTCTTCCGCCACTTGAAATTCTTTTGCGCCCAGCTCCAAACCCATGCGAAAGGCCATGAGTGGATGCAGAGGTCTCGCTTCATCGTCGACTACCACCGGAAAAAGATCAGCCTGATTTACCGGATTTGCTCCACGAATGATGGAAGGTTCCCCATCGGCACTGGTATGGGCGTCGATCCAATCTAAGGAATATTGCATGGTATAAAGTTTATTGCCAAGCCATGCAAAATTTCCGGCAACGCGGCTTTCCCCGGCCATGGTCCTGAGCTCATCGGCCGTTATCGCTACGGTGGAATTTTTTAGATCAAAGGTTAGTTCTCGGAAATGACCGTTTTGTTTTTTGCCTAAATTTAAAACATTTATCTTTAAGGGGTCGAGAACTACATCTAATTTAAGACTGTCATCAAAGATAATCTGCGCCGCATGGGAACTGGTCATAAGAGTTGACATCATATGCACGGCCATATTGCCGGTATAAACCATCTTGTTTGCGTTGATGTGCCCCAAGAACGGCACCCGATCACTGTTTGGGATTAACCTTCGTTTATCGGGCGCGATCCAAACTGTGTTACGACCGTCGTAACGACAATTGCCACGTAGATATACCCGTTCTTTCCCGTCTTCTCGACGATAGCGAAAGGCCGGCTCTAGCGTGATGCCGACTTGCTTTTCCCCTTCCATCAAGCCCTTTACAAAAGTAACGGCCGTGACCTTCACTGGCTCCTGGATTTTTTGCAGATTTTTTTTCTGCTTATTTTTTTGTTTCTGGTTGGGATGCGCCGGTCGGTTTGCGCCCGGTTGCACCGAAGGACCTATCTGAGTTTGGTTCACTCGGTCACGAGGACCTTGACCGGCTGGATTTTGCCGCTGCGGCCCACGATTTTTCTGATGGGCAGGAGTGTGAATGTCCGAAAAAACTTGCTCCGGATCTGGCGAACTGTTCCTCATGGCCCAATGCGCAAGCGCAGCAACATGTTTGCAATGCGTGTCAAATACACCGTGGGCAGGACAGCTGCACTCAGAGGATTTGATGATCCCGCTTTCAATGTTAAGCTTCGTGGAATAGGGATTTTCATCCGTGCCGCTTACTTTTGCTTCGATCACGGCGCTGGATAAGGCCTGAGCGTTGCCATTGAACTCTGGCGAGGAACGTACATCTTGAATGCGTCCACCACGATCGTAGGTAACCCCGCGCGACCAAGTGCCGCGCCCAAATTCATTTTTTAACTGCTCACGTAACAAAAGCATGCAGGAAAACTCACCCCTAATCAGATCAAAATCTACCGTTTTTGCTCGAGACACACCTTTGGGTGGGCGCCATTGATGCGAAGGATTCTACTTGAAGAAAAACAGCCCCTTCGAAAGCTCTCCCCCTTATAGTTGGGATGCCCCACCAGCGTCAAGCCTGTTTTTCTTAAAGCAAAATCGGTCATGACTCATTGCCATTCATAATTAAAACTCACACTGATGCGATCTCCCGCCACCGGATTGGGCGGTACTTCATGTCTTAACCAGCTCTCAAAAAGATAGAACCTCCCAGGCTTTGGCTCTAAATGAATATAGTTTGGTCTGGCGGGGCTCGCCATGAATAGGTCGGCCCGCGGGTCTTCAATTTTGAGCGCGCTTGCCCCTTTGGGCACTGACACGTAGTATGTGCCACTAAGTATGCAAAGTGGATGCAGGTGCAATGGGTGGTAGGTGTTTTGCGGCATGCGACTCGCCCAGCAAGTCGTCATCACAATGCGTCCTTTACCCAAATTCCAATTGAGGTGTTTTCCAAACTTTTCGGCATGGGGCCTTAAACTTTCTTCAAGTTCTGAAAATATTGAGAACTGTTTATGCAAGTCTGACATGGAAGAATAGGAAGTATAGCCTCCCCGGTAATTTTTTTTTGACCAGCGCCGGCCGTCCACATCAAACTTTTCTAGTTTACCAATGGAATCTAACAATCGATCGTTCAACCGCCGGCCCCGAATGGCAGAAAACTCGGAATCGTAAATAAAAGTAGGAAAATAAGCTTTAATGGACATTGTGAATTCAGGTTCTTAAATAATTAAAGGATACGCCAGGGCAGAATGAGCTTTTGGAGAGAAAACTGCTTAGGATTTTTATGCAGCGGTTTTTTTGCGGCATCGGACCACACCACGACCTTTTCGGCACCTTCTTTGCCTTCCGGAAGGGAGGTAATTTTTAGTTTGAAAGTAGTTTCGGGTTTGGCCAGTCGCATCCGAAAAACCTGAAAGTCCTTGGGCAAAGTCAACCAGGACCTTAAATCAGCCTCATCGGCAGCGTGCATTCCAATACGCAACACTGCACCTAATAAAGGATCCACTCTTTCATCCACTTGATTAGCGATGACTTCCTTCGTAACGACGCCGGCAATCCGTTTTGCCAAAAGCCCCGCGAATTTTTCGTCAAGATTTTCAATGGCCGTGGATTCAATATTGAACAACGGCTCACTTTTGCCAACAGGTTGAGAGTTTAGGAATAGTTCTACGCGTTCAACTGGATTTTGCCGGGCGAAATATTTCGGCAGCGCGCGCCAATTGGGATGCGGTTTTTTTTCCGGGGACTTCCCATTCTCAAAAATGACCACAAGCTCCGGCTGCTTAGCGGCCTCAAGAATGTTCTTTTTTGCCTCGGCCGTAAGACCAAATTTGGTGGCCCAATTGTCGGCAGCTTCCGTAAGGCCTGATTTCAAAGCAGTTCGATACAGGTCCGCCGGCAGATAAGGAAAGTTTGGGTTGAGATCATAAACGCCTTTATAGTCGATGTAGGCATCATTGAATTGGCCTTCCATTTCATAAATGATGCCGCTTAAGTATTTCGCCATTGGGTTTAGTTTGTATTTACGTTTCCCCTCGGTGATCATGAGGTAGAGCTTTCGATTAACCCGGCGGCTCTCAACCTGCGCATCCT
>CAYYYP010000039.1:0-34094 GCA_964475985.1 uncultured Oligoflexia bacterium
CGATCGGATGTTTCCTCAGTTGGAGAAAACACCAAACAAAAAGCAGTTCTGCGAACTCCTTCGCAACCCTTTTTATACCGGAGAAGAATTCATCTACGGTGGGGCAACGTATAAGGCAGATCCAACTCTTCAGCCTGCGATTGTCTCCAAGGCAAATTGGCTTAGAGTGCAGGACATCTTGGCCGGTCGTCACAAGGGAAGAAAGCTGTCCAAATCTCACCCTTACATTGGCCTGATGAATTGCAGCGGTCATCTCTTGGGCGAAGCAGGGAACTTAACCGATGAAATTTGTGGTCATGCGATCACAGCCGAGCAAATAAGAAAGAAGTACAAAAACGGTACTTCGCAGGACTTCAACTACTACCGCTGCTCAGATCAAACAGGACGCTGCTCTCAACGCGATAAGCGCCACATGAAAGAGGTTGTCAAACATAACGTCAGTTACAGCCAGGAAGAGATTGAGGTGATCTTTCACGACATGTTCAAGTCCTTCAGTTTCGATGAAGTGACTTGTCAGCGTATGAAGCAATATCTTTGGAAAGAACACTTTGAAGAGAAGGAAAAGCATTCTGCGAAACTCGACGAACTCCAGGCTCGTCAGGTCGAGTTGAAGACCTTTATTGAGAAGTCGTATGAAGACAAACTGAAGGGTTTGATACCTGAAGAGATGTGGAGAAAGCAAAATCACCAATGGGAAAGAGAACACGCCAAAATCGTGGGCGAAATGGATGCATTAAAGAACTCCACCGATGAGTACATGCAAAGAGGCGTAACGCTCATCGAACTCATGCAACACTCTGAAATCATTTTCAAAAACGCTACACCTGAGATTAAGCGAAAAATGGTCGAACTTGTCTCATCGAACCTGTTGCTAGCGAATGGAAACCTTGAATATCACTGGCGAAAACCGTTCAATATGTTGGCCGTCAGAGGCAATCTGGAAAATTGGCGTCCCCACGGGGATTCGAACCCCGGTTACCGCCGTGAAAGGGCAGTGTCCTAGGCCTCTAGACGATAGGGACGCACACACGATCAAGACCTGAAGGTGGTCATACCGACTGCAGGCTCATCTTACAACCAAATTTTTTGTGAAATTAAAACTTAGCCGCTAATTTGAGCGCCAAGGTGTTTAGGCCAAACTGATAACTGTCCTCAAACGTCAAATTCACCGCAAAAAGATGCATTTGAAGGCCCGCAAAAACATGGGGCGTGTTTCGGAAATCGTCTACGGAATTTGCGTAACTTGCTGAGCCTGAGAAAGTTTGACCTTGGGCTACTAACTGAAAGGTTCCGGAAGCGTTGGCCGACAACTGCGCTGCTTGGTTCACAAAACCTAATCCAAAGTAAGGCTCTAAGAACCAAAGGCGCTTACTGATAAGTGCGTTCACGTTGATGAGTCTTTGACTGTAATCGATTACGACCGGAACGCCGTTTGAAACTTGGGAATAAAGGACTTTCCCCGAAGCGAACCCTGCTCTCACTGCTACATCAAACGGGATAATGTCCGTGAAAAATACGTCCGTGAGCGTCCATTTCACATTGGCCGCATATTGTTCGAGATGAAAATCTTTGATCTTACGTGCGGGCATCACGCCGACTTCTAAACTTAAGCCGAGCGGCGCTTGGATTACACCCACCAAATATGCATCGGGCAACCATTTCGGGAAATCGTTGGCGTTGGGAATGAAACCTCTCAACTTATCCGAAGGCGTTAATTGTGCCTCCACTCCCAAAGCGAATCCAAAATACTGACCAAAGGATGAAGCGGGCTCCAACGGCCGAAAGTTTAAGAGCGCGCCGAAGGTTTTAAAAGTGTCCTCGATGTTCCGAAGGCTTAGGTTACTTAAACTTGGAACGTCAGCGCGAGCTGTATTATTTTGTGCAAAAAATGCGGTGCCTAAAGCTAAGAGTAATAAAAACCTGGATCTTAAAGATGATCGTAATAATTTCATAAGCCCCCCCGGCTGCAGCTCAATGATATTTCGAAGGTGCACTCCTCACAAGGAAAGAGTTAAAAGAAAGTTATGAAACTTGTCTCATTTTTTGATCAAAGGAATCTGACGCAGAGCTCCGAAACCAGGAGTAACTCCCCATTATCTCCCCGCGTGGGCGCACTTTCAGATGATCTGTCTTTCGTCATCCCCCTGCCCTTTTCCGGAATGGAAAATCTCATGACCGAGTTCGCGATCAAAGATCCAAAACCACCGGAGGATCCGGAACTAGGATTTCGGTTTGCGGCCTTATCCGCACTTATCGCAGAAGTGGAAGCCAAAGGTTTTGGAATTCCTATAGCTGACGTAAAACTTCTGGCGCCCATTCCTAGGCCAAATTCACTGCGGGATGCCTACGCGTTTCGACAGCATGTAGAGACCGCTCGCAAAAATCGTGGTTTGGGAATGATTCCTGAGTTTGATCTTTTTCCGGTGTTTTATTTTTCCAATCATCTGGCCATTACCGGCCCAGGTGCCGTGGCGGTCGAGCCCCTGCACTTAGAGCAGTTAGACTACGAATTAGAAATCGCCGCGGTCATCGGAAAACCCGGTAAAAATTTACATCCAAAGACGGCCGATCAGCATATTTTTGGCTTCACCATCATGAACGATTGGTCCGCGCGCAAAATGCAAATGGATGAGATGAAACTCAACCTCGGGCCCGCCAAAGGAAAAGATTTTGCAACTTCTCTAGGCCCCTACCTCGTGACCCTTGATGAGCTCAAAAAATCTGGTCACTGGCAAGCATCCCGAAAAGGCGGGGTTTTCCATGGGAAAATGTCCGCAAAAATAAACGGCAAAACTTATTCTGAAGGATTAGCCGAATCCATGCACTGGACCTTTGGCGAAATCCTCGCTCGGGTATCCTATGGCGTACGGCTTGAGACTTGTGATGTGATGGGCTCCGGCACCGTGGGTACCGGATGCCTTTTGGAACTGAATGGGTCACAGGTTACCAAAGACCTTTGGTTAAAGGCGAATGACGAAGTTTCACTTGAAGTAGAGGGCCTGGGCACCCTTACTAATCAAATCGTAAACGCCTAGGGTGCTTCTTTTATCTTGACCGAGCTATCGGGCATGGCCCAATTTTGGACCTCAAGGAGAATAGACCCCATGATATTTGTTAACCTCATTAAAAAGCTTCCAACACATTTGGCAGCTTTTATCGCACTGACATTTTTTGTTTCCGCCACCACGGTATCACCATCCATTGCGGCAACCACCACCACCGCGGCAGCAACTACCGCAAATGCGGCAGGCCCTAAGAATTACGACGTAGATGTGGATCACTCTCACGTGGGTTTCAAGATTCGCCACCTCATCAGTAAAACTGCCGGTGAATTCCGAGAATTTGAAGGCTCCTTCACCTTTAATGAAAAAAAACCGACAGAATCATCGGTTAACTTTTCCATCAAAGTGGATAGCCTGAACACCCGGAACAAAAAGCGGGATGATCACTTAAAGTCTGAAGAATTTTTTGACGCCGGAAAATTTGAAAAAATTACTTTCTTGAGTAAAAAAATCACGGCCGCCGGAAAAAATAAAATTAAAATCTTAGGCGACATGACCATGCACGGCGTTACTAAACCCGTTACTTTCGATGCGGAATACACCGGAACCGCTACGGACCCCTGGGGAAATCTACGCTCCGGTTTCACGGCTCACACCACCCTAAATCGTAAAGACTTCGGTATCGTATGGAACAAAACCGTCGATAAGGGCGGCCTCATGTTGGGTGATGACGTGGAAGTGGAACTTGAGATTGAAGGCATCGAAAAGAAACCAGCCGATGCCGCTGCGGCACACTCCTAGAGCCGCAAACGCTTGCCCTAACCGCAGCAAAATAACGCATTGCGCCTAGCACTTAGGAAGTGGAGTTTGTCATCGTAAGTATAATGGCAAACTCCACTTCTCACCCTTCAAAGGGAAAATTTTGGACCAAAAATGGCGTTCGAGTTTTACATCTCAAAGGCTCGCCTGCCGAGATGGCGCAGCAACATGGAGAGCTGCTCAAACACGATATCCTTCGTGGAGCATTGCCCCAGCTAGGTGAGAAAAATGATCACCTCATTCGGCGCTCTCCCATTTTTCGCAATTCAAAATATTTACAAGATCTGGCTTATTCTGCCCTAAGACTTTTACAAATGCCTATGCGGGCGCAGATTCCAAGGTCCTACCTTGAGGAAAGCCGGGCCTTAGCTAAGGCCACGGGACTGCCCTTAGGATTAGTGGAACAAACTTCGCTACAGGCTGACACGTTTGTGCTGATTCTTCGTTACGCCATGGGAAAATATCTCATGCGCCATTTGAAACGCTCCCCTGGGTTGCCCGGATGCACATCGGTTGCGGCGCTTGCCCAGCATACTTCAAATGGTTCGCTCCTTCATGCCCGCAATATGGATTATCCCTCCATTGGGTTCTGGGACCAGTATCCCACCGTAATGTATATGGACCCTGATCAAGGTCAGCGAGTCATAGGTGTCGCGACGGCAGGTATCCACACCGTTGGCGTGACGGGATTGAACGAAAGTGGCATTACACTTTCTACCCATTTTCACTGCACCAAACGAGTTTCGATGTTTGGCACCCCCATTCACATTATCGGGTCTGAAGCTTTGAGAAGGTCTAAAACCATCGGGCAATTTATCGATATCATCTCAGAGTTCGACCGCGCGGGCTCCTGGTCCATGGTGGTGAGCAGCGCCCGGGAAAATAAAGCCATGGTCTTAGAAATGGTGCACGGAGATTTGGTACTGAGGGATGCCGACACCACGGGTGGTCTTTTGGCCAACACCAATATGTATCGAGATGAGAAATTGCACCGCGATGAAGTGATGCTTTCACCTAGTGTCGCCGATGATTTTCATCACCGTTTCAATCGCGCCATGGACATGCTGCAAATGGCGCTTAAAAATAGTGGAAAAATTAGTCCCGCAACTTGCGCTGCAGTTTTGGGTGATCACTTTGATATGGCTTCGGGAAAAGTCCGCGCCCAGGGTAACACCATTTCCGTCATCACCACGGTGACCAGCATGATTAGCCAGGCCGGTGAAAATAAATTCTGGGTCGCTTCCCGCGGAGAGTCACCGGTTTGCCTAGGAGATTACGTCGAATTCCGAATCGATGAAAACTTCGCGGAATTTGAAAAACTAGAACCCCAAATTCTGACTTGGAAATCTTCCACCAGCATTCGGGATACGGAAAAACAGCAGGCGTTCTCTTTTTTTAGGAAGGCCTATATGGCGTTTCACAATGACGATAGTGAAAAAGAATGTCGGGCGTACTTGGATGCGGCCACGCAACTTGATGCCGAGGAAGGAAACTATTGGCTTGCCATGGGGCATATGGAAATGCGTTTAGGCAATGCGGACGCGGCGCTCACTTCTCTAGGCCGCGCCATGAAATGCTCGCTTGGAAAACATATGGGCCAGGCATGCGCATTATACACGGCCCATTGCTACGATGTTCTAAACCAAAGAGAGAAGGCCTTAGCGATATATAAAGATCTAGCCAATGATGAAACGCTCTCTCCGCAAATCAAAGCCGAAGCAAAACGCTGTACAAAAAAACCCTTCGACATCAAACGCGCCCACAACCTTGCCTTTGATCTACAGTTCTGTGATTCTCTAGAATATGCGTAACTCTAAACTTTATCTTCTGATTTTACTTCTTATGCCAACCCTCGGCATGACCGAACCGGCGGCCGTAAGCCCCGCCAATGGCCTTGAATCCATTTGGGTATCAAAAAATGACGGCTCGGTATCTTGCGAAAAAAAGAGCGGCGTCAGCCTTTCCGAAATGGCTAAGGAACTTCAAACTAAAGGCGTTAAAATTTTGAACCAGCAGAAAATTTTTGACAAAAAAATGCGTATCGCCATGTGCGGGACGAATAAAGGAACGGCTAACGGATACCAAATCCCAAAAACACAAAAAGACGCGGCAATCGGGGCGGGATTCGTCGAAATCAGCGCGCCCCAATAATTTCAGGATTGATTTTACAGCGGTGGCAGACCACGCTAAGCCTCTTGAAACTGCTCATATAAAGGGGATTTCAAAGTGGCTCGTCAAATGCGTACATTTTCACAGGTATTTGGATTTGTTTTTTCCTTCCTCTTGATTTTTCCGGTAACGGGTTTTTCCGCGGCCCAGAAGGTCGCCCTGATCCTTGACCGAGGCGGCAAGGATGATAGGTCCTTTAATTCCGCAGCCTACGCAGGCGCAACTAAAGCGCAAAAAGAGTTTGGCATTCAACTCAAAGATATTGAAGCCGGCGACGACACCCTTTTTGAACCCGCCATGCGTTCCTTCATTAAAAAAGAATATGACCTCATCATCGCCATTGGCGTTGCCCAGGCCGAAGCCGTAAAGAGATTGGCCAAAGAATTTCCGCAGCAACGTTTTGCGGTAGTGGATGCCATCGTAGAGGGCGCAAATGTGCGCTCCCTTATGTTTGCCGAACATGAAGGCTCTTTTCTCATGGGAGCCATTGCCGCCATGAAAACTAAAACTGGAACCATCGGTTTTATCGGCGGGGTCGACATGCCGCTCATTAGGCGTTTTCAAGTTGGTTTTGAAAATGGCGCCGCAAATATCAATCCAAAAATAAAGGTACTGACTAACTATATTGGCGTTACCGGCGAAGCCTGGAATAATCCGACGAAAGCTAAGGAACTTGCCACGAGCCAATTTGGGCGAAACGCGGATATCGTTTTTGTGGCGGCCGGCAATAGCAACAATGGGGTTTTTGATGCAGCTGAACAAAAACAGAAGTTTGCCATCGGAGTTGACTCGAATCAAAATGGCATTAAGCCAGGGCGCATCCTCACGTCCATGCTCAAACGCGTAGATTTAGCCGTCTTTGATTCCATTAAGGATCTCACTAAAGGTGAATTTAAGGGCGGCTTGCGTTCCGCTGGCCTTAAGGACAATGGAGTTGATTGGGCCCTTGATGAAAATAATAAAAGCCTTTTCTCTTCTACTGATATTGAAAAGATCAATTCCCTGAAAAAACAGATCATTGCCGGTAAAATCAAACCCAAAGATTATTACAAGAAGTAATCTAAGGCGAGGCAGCCCATGACCATGATCGAACTTCGCCATGTGTGTCGACGTTTTGAAACCGCCGGCCATTCCGTTTTGGCGAATGACGACATTTCGTTTTCAGTTAAGGCCGGAAGTATTCATGCCCTAGCGGGTGAAAATGGCGCGGGAAAATCTACGCTCCTAAAAATTATTTTTGGTTTGGATAAACCTACCCAAGGCGAAGTTTTTTTTAAGGGGGTAAAACGCGAAGCGCCTGCGTGGAATCCCTATACTGCCTTTCAAGAGGGACTCGGGATGGTTCATCAACATTTTATGTTGGCGGGCCCTGAAACTGTTCTCGATAATATTTGTTTAGGCGTAGAAAAGCGAGCCGGGCGCGTAGGGAAAATCCTAGGATTGCGAGATCGTCACCATGAAGCGGCTGCGCTCAAAGAGCTCATGGATGAAACTGGCCTTAAGTTGGATCTTTTCAAGCCCGTGCAGGAACTATCTGTCGGTGAACAAAGCCGGGTTGAAATTCTCAAGGTACTTTACCGCAAGGCCGATTGCATTATTCTCGATGAACCCACGGCCGTGCTTGCACCCCAGGAAGTTGCGAACTTTTTAAACCGACTCAAAAAACTAAAGTCGTTAGGCAAAACCATTGTACTCGTTACCCATAAACTTCATGAAGTCATGAGCGTCGCTGATGAAGTTACCGTCTTGCGCCGGGGGAAAGTCGTCGATCAGAAACCCATTACTGAATTAAATATAGAAAGTTTAGCGACGCTGATTGTCGGAAAAACTTTTACGGCGGGACCTAGTCATTCAAAGACGCCTTCGGAATATGCATCAGTGGCGAGGATCGCCACAACTCCCTCCCGATCAAAAAAGATTCCGTTTGGAAATGTGGTTCTAAGAGATGGCGAAATTTTGGGTGTCGCGGGCGTTGAAGGAAACGGCCAAGACCAACTCATTGCGGCTTTCTGCGGGGATTTTCGAAAACTTAGGAAAGAACCGGTAGCCGTCATGGCCCCAGATCGGCACCATCAGGCCTGCGTGTTAGGCATGTCCGTTGAAGATAATTTTAGGTTAGGTCGCGTGCAAGCAAGTTCTCGCTGGCATGCGTCTATCCCAGATCAAAGTACAGACTGGGAAAATCTCCTGAAGCAAAATGATGTGCGCCCCCCGGAATTGCAAATGGCGTTTAAAGCATTCTCCGGCGGCAATCAGCAAAAAGTCATCGTCGCCCGCGAACTCTATGCCATGAAAGAGCAGCCGAAATTCATTTTAGCAGCCCACCCTACCCGGGGCGTCGATCTTGGCGCCGTAGCCATGATTCACGAACGGCTTGTGGCGATGCAAAAAGAGGGTGCGGGGATTTTACTTCTATCCTCTGAACTTTCAGAACTCATGGCGCTTTCCCATCGCATCATCGTGCTTTACCGGGGCGCCATTGCGGCGGAGTACACTGGTCCGCATTACGATGAAAATAAAATCGGGCAATCCATGCTCACTGGTGCGCCATCATGACGAATTTGCGGACCCGCCTTATTTATATTGCCATTGCCACGGTGATTCTAAGCCTTATGATTTTTGCCATGGGGGAAAGTCCCCTTGCGGTAGCGAAGGTTTTACTGGATAGCGCTTTTGGTTCAATTGAAAACGTTGAGTACACTCTTTTTTACCTAACGCCTCTCCTCTTCACGGGGCTAGCGGTGCTTATTCCCCTAGAGGGCGGGCTCTTTAACGTCGGTGCCGAAGGCCAGCTTTACGCCGGCGCCATTGGCGCGATTTTAAGCGCGCTTTTTCTGCAAACCTATTTCCCTGATTGTCCGAGCATCCTTGGTTTAGGCGCAGGTTTTTTAGCCGCCTTTATTTGTGGTGGCATTTGGGGTGGGATCGCCGGGTGGCTTAGGGCGTTTTTTGAAATCCATGAGGTCATCACCACCATCATGTTGAATTTCATCGTGTATGCTTTTTCCAATTGGCTCATTCTCAACGTCATTAAAAATCCAGAAACCCAAAACGTTGAAAGCTTAGGCATCCCGAACCAATTTCGTTTACCGCTCCTTCATCATCACATCCCCCACATGCTTTTTGCTGGGCTAGCACTTACGTTTTTTACCTTCTGGGCGATTGATCGTAAGTGGGCTGGCTTTAGGCTTCGTTGCGTAGGCCAAAACCCCGAGGCCTCCCGGTGGGCCGGAATTGATGTGAAAAAGACCCAAGTGTTTTCGTTGATCATTGGTGGCGGTTTAGCTGGCCTAGTGGGCTTTCACGAAGTCTTTGGGCACGCGCACCGACTCATTGACGGATTTTCGCCGCAGTATGGTTTTACGGGCCTTGCCATTGCCATCATTGGCATCCGCAGAAGTAGCTTAAAAAAATCAAACTTTTTCATGAAGGCACTGCCCTTTCTCATCATGGCCGTGCTTTTTGCGGCACTGCAAAAGGGAACCCTTGATCTGGATCTTGAAACCGAAAACATGACCAGGGATTTTTGCCTGGTGATTCAGGGGATCATCCTTTTGGTGTGGAGCATCTGATGCAATCTTATTTCACCCTTGGTTTTGTAATAAGTTTTTTGGGCACGTCCTACCGCTTGGCCATTCCCTTGATTTTCGCATCGCTCGGCGGCTATTTCTCCGAAAAATCCGGCACCATTCAGATTGCCTTAGAAGGGCTCTGCTTGCTTGCGGCCTTCGCCGCCGGCAGCGTTGCAAGCCTTACCCATAGCGGCGCCATGGGTCTGGGCGCCGCACTCATCGTGGGGATTTTTTTTGCGGCCATTCAAGCATTTTTTTCCGTGAATAAAAAAGCCTCACAAATGATCGTGGGCCTGGCCCTCAATTTCTTAGCCCTGGGCCTCACTCCCGTACTTTGCAAATCGATCTTTGGTTTTTCCGGAGGCACTCCGCAATTAGGCCTTCCCGAGTCCTTGCCAAAAATTTTAAATATTTCCGTATTAGAGTGGTTAGCGCCGGTGGCGGTTGTTTTGGTTTACCTTATTCATACTCGCCATATTTTTGGTCAGTGGGTGCGATTTGCAGGTGAACATCCGGACGCTTTAGAAAGCCAAGGCGTTGCCGTAAAAAAAATAAGGTGGCTTGCGCTCCTAGCCTGCGGTTTTTTCTGTGGCCTTAGTGGCGCCTACCTAGCCATTGATCATGGCTCAGCGTTTAGTCGCAATATGACGGCGGGCCGAGGCTTTATGGCGCTTGCGGCACTGATCGTTGGCCGATGGACTCCCCACGGTGCAGTTGCTGCGTGCCTGCTCTTTGGTATTTTGGACGCAACCCAAATTCTCCTCCAGGGCTCAGGCCTCCCGGTGCAGTGGATCCAAACCTTACCTTACGTTGCAACCATCACTATCCTGCTCGTGAGGGCCATGACCGCCGCCAGACGCCTAGGGACGCCTCGTGCGTTAGGTCAACCTTACTCATCTTGACGCAAGACTGAGTTGAATTCCTTCACGTTGAGAATACGACGCTTGCCACGGCAAAGAACAGTTCGTTAAGATCTTTTCATGGGGATGCGCTTAAAAATTTTTTCACGTTTTTTGCTTCTGACCCTACTGCTCTCCGGCGCAGCCTGTCAGATGAGCTGCCATATTTCTAAGGAATCCCTTGAATTTTTTAATCAGCACCTCGGCGCATTTTTTAATGTTCGCATGGAGCCCTACACTTCGCCGGGTTCATCCAGCGGGGCAGCAAATACCGCGGCAGGTGCGTGCACAGCACCTTCTCCTAGCGGAACGGGTGACGCGGCAATTCACCGTCAGTTTTTAACGGAACTTTATTCCGTAGTTTTAAATCGCGAGCCTACCCCCCAAGAATTTCAGGAGTGGCTTAACGTTTTATCCCAACAGGGCAGTTATGAAGGTATCTACCACGGCATCGCCCAGAACGAAGAATACCGAGCGCGCGAAGTCGGGGCCGCTCCACTAGGGGCCATGAAGCTCTATGCCGACCTCATGACAGAAATTGCCCTTGAGGCGAGGTATGATCCACTCACGCTCAAAGAAAAACAACGCCGCGCCGAAGGAACCGAAGGACTAAGCTCCCACGTCCAGGAAAAGCAGGCAAACAGTGAGGAAATCAAAAAATTAAAAGCTCAGTACGAACAGGCCGCACTTTCAAAATCTTTTTTTACCCTAAAGCGGGAAACAGTAGCCGAGGCACTGCGCATGATGGAATTGAAACGTGATTACCACGAAAAATTTGCCACCTGGTTTGGGAAATTTGTCCTATTCACCAACGGCAAAAACGTAGATTTTGGTTTAGCTGAGCGTAATGCAAATGAAGAGCAGACTCATTACCGTTGGGCGCTCACTCACACCGATGACCAAGTCCGTTGGGAAGTCATTAACCGGATCCATAGGCTTTTTAATGCCGCGGCTAAACAGTGAGGACAATGTGAGGGAACTTTCTAAACGCATTTCCAAACGCATCACGAGTTCCCAAAAACTTTTGGACGCCGTAGCGCTTGCCCTTTTGGAAGAAACTACCCAAGAGGTTTCCAAGAGCATTTGCCGGGCATTGGTAGTTAAGGGCCAAGTTTATTTGCAGGGAAAACGTATGACTGATCCAGCCTATCTGGTTACGGAAGGCCGGCTGCTTGATGTTTATTTTGACCCTAAAAACTTAAGGGCAACTTCCTCACTTGAGACGCCAAAAAAATTGCGCATTCTTTATGAAGATGAAGCCCTGATTTTTTTTGATAAGCCAGCGGGCATCCCCACCCACCCCACCATCGACCCAAAACGGCCCAATGCCCAGGGATTAGCGATGGCGACCCTTAAGGAAACTATCGCCGACCCCTATTTAGGGCTGCATCACAGATTGGATCGCGACACTTCAGGTGTGCTGCTTTTTACCCGGCAGGAAATTTATAACCCCTTTGTGGCAGATCAGTTTTCGAGTCATCTCTGCAAAAAAACCTACGTTGCTTTAGTTCACGGACGTTTAAAAAAAGAGTCTGGTCGCATTGAAAATTTTTTAGGTGCATTAGCAAAGTCCAAAGCGAAAACTCCGCAAAAATTTGGATCCATAAAATCTGGCGGCCAAAAGGCCATTTCTGATTACCTAGTGCTTGAATCTGGGAAAAATTATTCCTTGCTCGAAGTGAGCATCACCACGGGTCGTACGCATCAGATTCGAGTGCATCTCTCTGAGTTGGGACACCCCGTGGTGGGCGATACCCTCTATGGCTCACCCGAAAAAGAGTTCCAGAAGCTGGGACGCTTTTTGCTTCACGCCCATGCCCTAAGCATCACACATCCCGAAACAAAAAACTTACTTAGGGTTGAGAGTCCCGTTCCAGAAACCTTTCGCAACTTGCTTTGACGACGACCGGCTAACGCCAGTTGGCCCGCCTTGGGTCAATTTCGAGTAAATCCTCAAGCTCATTGCCAAGGGCACCTAAGACAATCTCCGCGGAATTTAAATCCTGAAGAAAGAACTTTGGCCTAGAGAAAAGTTTTATCCTTTGGCCCTGCCAAGGCAGAGTAAAATGACCCGTTTCCGTGGTGATTTCCCCCGCCGGTCTTTTGGAAAACACTTTAGTGATATCTTCAACGATACCGCGCATTGTACTGAGATCATCAAGGTAGCTCAACACTTCACGATGGAGCGCCTGGGAAATAGGGCTCACTTTTTTTACATTTCGTAAGAGCCTTGCAATTCCGTATCCCCGCAGAAGTAAATCTGCCGAAGAGAAAACTTGGTCCCGCTGCCCTTTACCCGAAAGAAAAATGATCACTTCCGTATGTGGGGTAAATCTTAAACCCACTCTGCCCTCAGAGCTTGGTGCCGTAAGGCTTGGAGGGAACGCTAGTGGCGCCTCAACCAAGGGAACGGATAAAAATCGCATTTCCCTTAAGAGCTCAAGCACGTTTAAGAAACCACCAGAGAGATCTCGGTTAGGGGAAGACGCGAGTAAAAACCAGGCACCCGGAAGACGCATCACAGGTCTTGCTCCCTTACTTCCGCTCGGTAAACCTGCCACTTCATCGGGTAAAAGGCTTCCATTCCACTGAGTAAAATAAGGCACTCTAGATAAGCTCTCGTGATCCACTTCAATCGAAATACCCAGTGCGTTTACATACTCAACGAGCTCACCAATCCATTTCAAATCCTGAGGTGAAGTACCTGCTACCTCCGCACGAAGTACGTTTGATTCTGAGTTCATGGCGGCCGCCTGGATCTTTGCGTCTACGAGCCCCCTGGTTAGAACTTCCATAGCCACGGGGTAATTTGCCTCCGCGGCCATTAAAAAATACCTGCCGTTATAGGCGTAACCATCGGCGGGCGAAAGGTTTTCGATTTCGTCTAAAGCATTGAAGTAAGCCAATGGAATTGCCGCTTTCCATTTAGAGTTTACGCGAAACACTTCCGTGAACTCATTGCGCCATTGCGCACTAAGGGGACCGGCGGGAAAAATGGAGCTTACATAGTTTTGTGATTGCGCACTGCCTCGACCAAATTTTTTCTCAATTTGGCTTGAAAAGAAGGACGCTAACTGCTGTACCCGCACCAACGATAAAAACCATTTCTCAAGGTGCGCTACCCGCAAGGCCAAAGGTGGGTTTAATGCGCGAGTTTGTGATGGTCGCAGGGACGCTTCTTGATTCATGGCCTCATAAAGCTGCCAAATGGAAAAGGATAAATCGGCCTCGGCGCAAAATCTCGCGACAGGAGAATTCTTAAATGCAAGATAAGCCAAGACCTTGGCATTGAGATGGCTAGCCCAGCTTCGCATCAGGGAAGTCTGGCTTGGCAAAACTTCAAGTATGTCTGGATCAAACTCAAAGGCTGCTACCTGCCAACCAAAGCTCCTCTCGGTTACCACCGGCTCGCGACCAATTCCCGTCTGGTCAGTTGACGCCTGACTCATTGCACGAATCAAAGCCGCAACGGACCAACCGGTAACGACTTCTGGCTGCGTTTCAAAATTTTCAGTGGCCTTTAGGAGTGCCTCCCCAAGGGCTGAAAGCTCCGTCACTTCAGAAGCTTTTGAAACTCGAATAAAACTGGAATTCCGCTCCGAGAGGCTGGCTCTGATTCCATGAAGTAAAAGTTTTTTATTTACATTATCCAGCAAGTTTCCGATCTCATCAGACGAGACTTCGCCGAGCCTGCGAGGACCTCGGAATCCGCGATTCTGGGGAGGAGCCACCGCATTTTCTGGGTTGAGGAGCCCATCACAAAAATTTAAGGACAAAGGCGCTGCGCTAGCACCTAGGGTTCCAAGCATTTCGCCCGACAGCTCCACCGACGCAGCCGCCTGAGAGAATAGGATTAAGATCATGGCGATCAAAGCGGAGTGAAGGGGTAAACGCAGCTGAGTCATGGCGCCCGCGTCTATACCATAAACACGGAATCAAAGATGCAAGTTTGTCAAAAATTCCCAAGATTCGGGCCATTTTTTAGTATTCTATCCCTTATGACTCATCGGCGGTGAGCGCTCCAGCTAGGCCACCAAAAAATTTTTGGTCGCGTTTTTGCGTCCGATGGGTAAACTCTTGAAATGACAAAAAATTCAAAGCCTAAAAAACCATTCCTCATGACTCCGGCCACCAACGCCCAGGACCGGGCTTTAAGTTCCGGCCTGCTCATCAAGGATGGGTTTTACAAAGGCGCAAAGGCCCTGCGGCAAGACTTTGAAGATGTTTTTAGCGATCCAAAAAAGCCGGAACCCAGGCGCTTCTGCTGGGATCATTGGCATGTACCTCGTCAATATAAACTATTGAGGACGCCCGCCGCGCAATTCTTCAATAAAAAGGCCTATGAGCCCCTGCATGAGGCCATTGCCCACTGGGGTCGGGAGAACCTAGGTTGCCACGATATCTCGCCCATTTGGCTCAGCTGTTACCTGGATGATCATTGGCAAAACCTCCACGGTGATTTGCCCCACGGACCTTGGGCCTTTGTGTTGTCCCTATCGCCCGACAAGGCCACCTTTCGGGGCGGAGAGACTTTGTTGCTTAAGGAAAAGACCTTGGATTTCTGGACGAACTATCTCAACGGAAAGTTTGAGGGAGGCCTTGAGGAAGATAAACTTTTTCACCGGGTCACCCCTAAATTCAATCGATTGGTAGTATTCGACGGGCGCGTACCCCACGGGGTAGCTCCGGTGCGCGGCCCTATGGAAGTCTGTGAAGGACGGCTAGTTCTCCACGGATGGTTTCTCCAACCAAGGCCCTTCATTGAAGGTCCGCTTTCCTCGGAAGAACTCCAGAACCTTTATGAGCTTCTCGCGCAGGGAATGGAGCTCCTGCACCATGAAGGGGTTACGGAATTAAGGGGCGCCCTCATTCTAAGGTTTGAAGTGCGGCCTAACGGCACGGTTTCTTCCACCCGAATTTTAACGAATTTGCTGCGTGGCCCTGATCATTCTGTGAAGGGACCGCTCGTCGCAAAAAACTTCCTTGCTACTTTAGCCATGCAGAAATTCCGAAAACAAAAAACGGCATCTCGAGTGACGTTGCCAATATTGTTTGAGCCTTAGCCAGAAGTTATTTTGGGGCGCGTACCTTCAAAAGGAGCGCCTCAACTTCTTGCCGGGCGGCGAGCAGACAATTCCGTACATTTTGCGCCCTAGCTTGGGCGTCCCTAAACGCAGGCAATGATTCAGGAGAGGAACCTGCCATTTGTGGACTGGTCGTTTCTTCCACTTGCTGGAAGCCTTGGGAAGTAGGGCCTTTTTCGGTATCGGTATGCGCTAAGGCCAATTCCGATTCTGATTCAAATTTTCCATCATTTCTACTTTGGGCTTTTACGTCCCGAATGATTTTTTTAGCACCCTCAATGGAGTAATTCTGCTCATGCAAAAGCCTGCGAATCATCAAAAGGGATTCCACGTCTTCTCGACGGTAAAGCCTCCGTTTGGTCGAAGTTTTAAAGGGACGTAAACATCGGAACTGCGACTCCCAATAACGAATGATGTGCGGCTTTACGCCCAGAAGTCGCGAAACATGCCCGACGGAGTAATAATATTTCTGATCCAGATCAAGCCCGTGATCAACTCCGGCAAACGCCAACGCGCTCTCCCTCATTCTTCTGAACCGTCATCAGCTTCCCGGTCTTTAGCGGAGACCGTTTCCCCATTCACTTCTGATCGCAAAACTTGGGAAGGCTTGAAGGTCAGCACCCGGCGGGCTTCAATTTGGATGGAATCGCCGGTTTGCGGATTTCGCCCGCGGCGCTCACGTTTGTCCCGAACCACAAAATTTCCAAAGCCGCTAAGTTTAATCTTTTCGCCCTTGGCGAGAGTTTCTTTCAGAGTGTCAAAAACCATTTCTACAAATTCCGCTGCTTCCTTCTTTGAGAACCCGACTCGCTCATGAAGTGCATCCACAATTTCAGCCTTGGTTATGGTTTTCACAGAATTGAATCTCCCCTCCGACTACCTGTCTCTATTGTAGGCAGAGGAAATGAAATTCTCCAAATTAAAAACATTTAATGCGTCGCATCGCTAAGTGGTACGGAGCTTCACCCCAAGTTCCGCATCGAGTCCCCGCAAAATTTTTGCACTTGCGGCTTCAATTTCGGATTCTTCCAAAGTACGATTCGCATCCGCAAAAAAGAGGGATACCGAAAGGCTTCGCATGCCGTTAGGGATCTTTTCCCCCGCATAAACATCGACTATTTGTAGTCCTTCAATGAAGGGCTTTCCGTGCTTCTGGATGGTAGAAATGACTTTTTCGGCAAACACATCCTTGGGTACGATGAAGGAAAAATCCCTAGGCACCTTGGGAAATTTGGAGGGAACGCTGGCCTTGCGTTCACCCTTCACCATTTCAAAAATACGATCCAAGGAAATTTCTACGGCATAAAGCGGCTGGCGCAATTTTTCTGCTTGCTCCCGAACCGGGTGAATCCGCCCCAGAGTACCGCAGGGGCCTCTACCGAGAACCGTTGTAACGCACTGATACGGGTGAAACCGGGTGTCCGCGGTAGAAGCCGCAGTAGGCGCCTGGAACCTGAGGCCCCTTACGTTTAACGATTCCAGTAATCCTTCAAGTACGCCCTTCATGGAATAAAAATCAAAGGCGTCATCGTTTGATTTTAACGCCGAGGAAAAGTTTCGGCCCGTAGCCATAATGGCTAAACGCCATTCTTCCCGCACACCTTGCTCACAGCTTTCATCCCTTAGAAACACGGGCCTGATTTCGAATAGTCTGACTTCCGTTTCCTGATGCCGCCATGCAAACAGTACATTCTCAAAAAGCCCTGATAGCAAAGACGTGCGTAGACTTTGAAACTCCTCCGATAACGGGTTTTTAAGCGAAACGATGGCGGAATCTTCCTGCGCATTGGATGCCCATTTTTGCACTACCGGATGGGAGGCAAATGCAAAATTGATGCACTCATGAAACCCTTGAGAACTCAGAAATTCCCTTACCTTATTGGTAAGCGAGGCACGCTTAGCCTGCAGGGTTTCCGTAACTTCGCGTTGGGGCTTTACATTCATGGGTAATCTAGCCACCACGTGATCAAAACCTATGACCCGGAGGATTTCTTCCGCTAGGTCTTCGGGGTTTTGCACATCGGGCCGGAAACTCAAAGGCTTTACCTGAAGCAAACTATCCCCACCGGCCTGAGTTGTTGAAATTTCTAAGAATCCAACCTTGTTCAATGCTGCAGTCACTTCTTCAACGGACAGGTTTACGCCCAACAATTTTTGAAGGCGGCTTAGAAACAATGGAATGCTTTTCACTTCCTGCGAACTGGCTACGGAAGCACCGCAGGAAACCGGGCCGGCCGTCAATTTGGCTCCCGCTAATTGCTGAAATAGTTCAACCGCCCGGTGGGCTCCCCGCAAAACGGCCTGGGGGTCAATCATGCGTTCAAAACGATGACTTGCTTCAGAGTGTTTCTGAAACTTTCGCGCCGTCTGGCGCACCACGGACGCATCAAACTGTGCCGCTTCCAAAAAGACCGTCTTTGTTGTGGCGCTGACTTCGGAGTCAAGTCCACCCATCACGCCAGCCAAAGCTACGGGTAAGGCGCCGTCGGTGATTAAGAGTTCGCTACCCTGACATTCAATTTGGGTGTCATCCAAAAGCTTAAATTTTTCCTCGGGCACCGCATTTCTTACTTTGATTTCAAGGTTAGGAAATCCCGTCAATTTTTCCGCATCAAACGCATGCAGCGGAGTACCCCACTCCAACATCACGTAATTTGTTAAATCTACCACGTTGCTAATGGAGCGTTGGCCCATGGCCTCAAGGCGTTTTACTAACCACGCGGGCGATGGCCCGACCTTTACTCCCTCTAAAAGGAAGCCGTGATACTGAAGACAAAGTTTTTCATCTGCAATCTGAATGGATTTTATTTTAACGCTAGAAGCGGCCGAATCCTTAGCGATCCCGGGTTTAAAAGTTGGAAATTTTTTATCAAGCGCACTGCCAAGGGAAAAATCCCAGGGCTGATTTAAAATCGAGGCAAGCTCACGCGCAACGCCTACGATGGAAAGTGCATCGCCCCGATTTGGGGTTACGTTGATTTCAAATACGACATCATCACGACCCAGAAAAGTTGCGGCAGGCACTCCAAGGGGTGTGTCACTTGGCAAAATCATAATGCCAGGACTCTCGGTCGCTAGGCCAAGTTCTACTTCAGAGCAAAGCATGCCAAAGGATTTAACGCCGCGAATTTCGCTCGCGATAATTTTCATCCCATTAGGCAAATGCGCGCCCTCTTTGGAAAGGATGACTTTATCCCCTGTTTTGAAATTCTGCGCGCCGCATACAATTTGGTAATTCTTTGCACCATCACTCACCTGACATAGAGAAAGTTTCGTCGCGTCAGGATGTTGATTTTTTTCCACCACCTGTGCGGTAACTACATTTGCAAAACCCTGAGCCAGGTTTTGCACTCCCTCAACTTCCAGCCCACGCATGGTCAGCTTATGTAGAATTTCTGAGAGATTTTCTCGCAAAGGAGTGACATCAATAAAATCGCTTAACCAAGCTAGACTCACCTTCATGACAACACTCCTGCGAACTGCCTTAAAAATCTAACGTCATTTTCAAAAATCATACGAAGATCTGGGATTTGATACTTAAGCATGGCGATGCGCTCAACCCCCATGCCGAACGCAAATCCTGATACGGCGTCTGGGTCATATTCCACCGCCCGAAATACTTTCGGGTGCACCATCCCTGCGCCAAGGATTTCAAGCCAGCCTGTATCTTTACAAACCCGGCACCCCTTGCCCTTGCATTGAATGCAAGTGACGTCCATTTCGGCTCCTGGTTCTACGAAGGGAAAATAACTTGGTCTCAGCCTAATCTGCGTTTTAGGGCCAAACATTTCCCGGGCAAAAAACTCAAGGCAGCCTTTCAAATGAGCAAAGCTGATGTCTTTATCAACGCATAGGCCCTCCACCTGGTGAAACATCGGTGTGTGCGTCAAATCATAATCGCTTCGGTAAACGGCCCCCGGTGAAAGAATGCGCAAGGGAGGCTTTTGCTTCAACATAGTGCGCACCTGAACGGGTGAAGTTTGGGTTCTGAGCAAACTACCCCAAGGCAAAGAAAAGGTGTCCTGCATATCCCGCGCAGGATGGTCGGCCGGAATATTCAAAGCTTCAAAATTATGAAACTCCGTTTCCACTTCTGGCCCCTGGGAAAGTTCAAACCCTAGCCTGCCAAAAATTTCAGAAATTTCCTGAATGATGCGGGAGATGGGATGAATCGAACCGCTAGGCACTTGGCGCGCGGGCAAACTCCAATCAATGCGGTCGTTCTCTAATCGTTCCTGCATGAGTTTTGTTTCAAACTCGTTTTTTCGCTTAAGGAGCTTCTCTTCCAGGCGGGCCTTCACTTCATTGGCTTTAGCGCCAACGGCCGGCCGGTCCTGAGGGCTGACATCCTTTAATCCCCGCAAAATCAGGCTTAAATTCCCTTTTTTTGAAAGAAACTCGAGGTCAAACTTTTCCAGTCCCGAAAGATCGGTGACTTGACTTAAATTTTCAGAAGCCCTCGTTTCAAGATCCGTCAGTTGGGAAAAAAGATCGACGCCGGGGCCGGTGTTTTCTTTAGATGAACTCATATCTTTTTATGAGTAATTCAAAGGCGTGACATAGTCGATGGGTATCCGCCGAGTTCTAAATCGGGCCGCCCGCCAGGCCCAAATGGTTAACCTAAAATAAAAAAGGGCGCCCCCGTGAGGAGACGCCCTTTTAAACTGAAAATATTTAAACGGAACTAAGCTTTGATGGCGGTTTCAACAACCGTTGCAAACGCTTTAGGATCCATGACTGCGAGATCGGCCAAAATCTTACGATCTAAAGCGATTTTTGCAGTTTTAAGTTTGTTGATAAGAGTGCTGTAGTTGATACCGAAGGCATCACAGGCAGCACCGATGCGGGAGATCCAAAGACCACGCATGTCACGTTTTCTAAGACGGCGGCCGACATAAGCATAAATGCTGGAACGGTCCACTGCTTCTGATCCACGACGGATCGTATTTTTTGACCTGAATTTAAAACCTTCAGCCCGGTCTAGAACCTTTTTACGACGGCGGCGGGCTTTAAACCCTCGTTTTGCGCGTGCCATTTCTCAAATCTCCCTTTTTATCAATTCTGAAAAAACTAAAACGCCTAGAAAGCGTAAGGTAACATTGCTTTCACATGTCCAACAAAGGACTCATGAACGTAAGCACCTTGACGCAAATGAAGCTTTCTCTTGGGGCCTTTTTTAGTCAGAATGTGGCGTAAGCCTGATTGCTTAAACTTAACTTTGCCAGTTTTCGTTACTCTAAAACGCTTCGCTGCTGATTTTTTCGACTTCATTTTTGGCATAATGCGTTTCCTTCTACTTCAACTTACCTTAATTTTCCTAGTTATTTTTGCGCACCGGGCGTCAGAATTAACATCAATCTTTTTCCCTCTAGTTTTGGGGGAGATTCCGCAGCACCTAGATCCCGAACCGCGTCAATAACGCGGTTCAAAAGCCTATGGCCTTGATCTACGTAGGAGATTTCTCGGCCCCGAAACAGAACCGAAACCTTAGCTTTATCGCCCTCTTCCAAAAAGCGGCGGATATTATTCGTTTTCACCAATAGGTCATGATCTTCAATGGTGGGACGAAGCTGGACTTCCTTCACTTGCACAACAATCTGCTTTTTCTTAGCTTCTTGAACTTTCTTTTTCTTTTCGTATTTAAACTTGCCGTAATCTACGATTTTACAGACGGGAGGCTCAGAATTTGGAGAGATCTCAAGAAGGTCAAGCCCTCTCTCCTTTGCCATTTTTACTGCATCGGGGACGGTGTAAACCCCTAGCATTTCACCCGCTTCGTTGATGACCCTGACTTCTTTAGCTCGGATCAGTTCATTTACTCTTACTAAGTCTTTCTTGGGATGTTGTGGTGCAGCGATCGGAAAATCCTCCTAAATAGGTTTATATGAGTGCCATAGCGGCGCTTTCACCGATAACACAATAGACTTTAGGATTAACACAAGGAATTTAAGCAGGCAATTTGATCATCGGGCAGCCGCGACCTAGAAATTCAGTTTCACCACCGGCATACGCCTACCCATACCAAAGGCCCGGGGCGTGACTTTCACCACGGGAGCCGCCTGACGCCGCTTAAATTCAGATTTGTAAATGAGGTTTAAGACTGTATCTAAAAGCCGTTCTTCATTTTTGAACCAGGCATGGCCTTGTTTTAAGGTGAGCTGCAGATGCGCCTGTCCCCTTATGGCTGGAACTTCAGATTTTTCCCAAAGTGATTTGAGATGAGGCAGTAACTCTTCCCGCAGCTCCTCCTTGCCCCATCGCCATTCAATTTGGGCCTGGAGCATGGGGTCCAGTAATTCATAGGGTGGAAGAGAGTCCTGATCCGTCTGGCCTTCCTTAAGTTCTGCACTGGGTGGTTTCACAAGGGTCGAATGAGGAATCACTTCAGAGTCTTTATTTATAAAATGAGCAAGCTCAAAAACCCATGTTTTATAGACGTCACCTAATGGGGCGAGTGCACCACACATATCCCCGTAAATAGTGCAGTACCCCACCGCTAGTTCAGATTTGTTTCCGGTGGTAAGCAGAAGGGAACCTTCCTGATTAGAAAGCCCCATGAGTAAAAGGCCCCGCAACCTGGCTTGGAGATTCTCCTGGGCTAAATTCATGGCAGCCTCGGTTGAGACATCGGAGAAACGTTTAAGCTCAAGAAGCGCTGTAGTGTATACCATTTTAATTGGCATTGAATCGTGCACAATATTTAAGTTTTTGGCGAGTGATTGGGCGTCAGCAATGCTGTGGCTTGATGAAAATTTTGAGGGCAAAGAAATGCCTGTCACATTTTCTGGACCAAGCGCCCGAGCGGCAAGCGCCGCCACTACGGCCGAATCGATTCCCCCGGACAATCCCAGGACGGCTTTAGTAAAACCAGTTTTGTGGAAATAATCACGGATGCCTAGCACTAGGGCGTCGTGCAAAAGTTGAAGGTGAATTTCATTTAAAGGCGTAACTCCCACCAGCGGCGCCGGAAATTTGGCGGCGGCCTTTTTTGGGGTGCCTACCGGATCGGGATTCCTGAACTCGAGGGATTTTTTCGTAAAACTTTTACCGAGGGAAGCTTTAGGAATTTTTATTTCTTCAAGGCATTCTTCGCGCAGGGTTTCAGTTTTAAAATCAAACGTAACGATGCTTAAGACTTCTTCAAAAGAAGGTAACCGCAAAAGGGATTCACCCTGACTTCCCACGATCCGGCTGTCTCCGTCAAAAACAAGCTCGTCATTTACCCCAACGGCGTTAACGTAAATAAGAGGGCTGCCGGTGCGTTTAGCAAAACCGCCCAAAAGGTCTCCTCGCTTGTCCTGTTTAAAAAGCTCAAAGGGTGATGCGCTGGTGTTCACGCAAAGATCCGAACCTTTCAGCGCTAACGCAGGGTCTTGATGCGCCATATAAAGAATTCTTCCTTCGTGCAGGTCACAATACCAAGCATCTTCACAAACGGAAAAACCTAGATTGAATTCTTCGGAATTAAACTTAGTTTGCCACTGACTCTGCTCCGCACTTACGGCAGGGCCCGCTTCAAAATATCTCGCTTCATCAAATACGCTGTAGGTGGGCAACAGCTGCTTTCTTTGAATATGGCCCACCTTTCCTTGGTGAATCCCCACGGCAGCATTGTGCACGGCCCTTCCCGAGTTCGCGTCATTGGGCATCATACTTCCAATGACGACCTTCAGATTGAATTTTTTTAAACTGATCCACTCCAGCAAAAGGCTTAATGCCTTTGCATTGGCATTTCTAAAAGATGGCGACTCAATGAGGTCAAGGGGTGGATAGGAAGAAAGGCAGAGCTCGGGAAAAACAATGAGTTCAGATTTTTCCTCATGGCTGCGCTCAATGCAATATTTGACCTTGTCAAGGTTGCCGCTGAAATCCCCGACCCGGGAATTGATTTGGGCTAACGTAATGCGCAGGGGAAGTTTTTCGGAGACTTTTGTTTTAACCATTTGAATAAGCTCTTCTCATTTTGATGCCGCGCTGACTCAATAATTTTTTTTATAATCGCATTTTCTAAAAATTATTTTTGCGCATGCTGGATTTCTCTATTTTGCACTGATAGCCACATCATCTGAGCCTTAAATTTCAAAAAAGGGGGATTTCAACTCATCGTGGAAAAAACAAAAATGAAACTAGGATCAACCAAAACATCCAATTCAAACCTTAGGAAATCTTCATTTCATTTTTTGATTTGGCCTCTCCTATTTATAATGCTTGCGCCCTTTGCAAAAGCGGAAGGTGAGAACGGTGACGATGGCCGTCCCGCGTTTAATGATTATGCAAACCCTTCAAGGCCAGCTTACCGCTACGGTGAGCCCATGGGCCGCCGTACCGAAGACGGAATTGATCGCGGGACAGTCAGCGATGGAGTTTCCCGTGGCGCACAAAGTGACATCGTTCCGGCAGGTGGGCAGCCAGGGCCTTACTTTTTCGACGACGGCTGCCGAGACGCCATGGGTGATCCGTTTTTAGGGTAAACAAAAGCATTGAGTTGAGTCAACTCAGCTTTGGACCACAGTTAGAGCCCCCGTGGTCTGATTGACCTTTAATTAATGCACCCTTTTTTCCCAACCCGGTTTCATGGCTTCCTGCTGAAAAGCCATAAGATCAGGGATCACTTTATTCTTAGAGAGCAACGTGACCAAATCCTCAGGACTTTGTTTTTGCGGCGATAACCACTCATCAAAGGCTTCCGGTGCGAGAAAAAGTGGTGATCTTGAGTGCCCGATCTTTTTCACAAAGGGAATGGGATCATCCGTAATGATGGCGAAGGACTCAATGATTTCTCCGCCTTGTTTGGAATGCCACTCCCCCCAAATCCCAGCCGCGAATAACACTTTCTGATGGGATTCTGCGAAACGAACCCAATGGCCCGCGAACTCACCTTTATAAATAGGTTCCATAAAACCCGTGATGGGAACCAAACAATGCTTCGCTAAGAAGGAAGTCCGCCACGTGGGTTTTTCATAAATACAAACTATTTTGTTTTTCTTTTCGTCAAATTCCGTAAGCCTTGCGTTGTAGGTGCTAAACTTTACTTTTTTTTCGGTGGACCAAGGCGGAATCAGGGAGAACTGCATCAGCTTTAAAACTTTGGCGCCATTTTCTTCAACGATGACTGGAGGTTTCCCGAAGGGACGAAACTCCGGTGCCCAGTGCGCATCCTTAGGCACAATGACGTTGAGCTCTTCCGCTGCATCAGCGGGGCTTAAGGTAAATTCAAAACGTGCACACATAGCCATGCCCTCCATCTTAGAACTGATTAAGATGAATTTGCGCCTAGCCAAGATGTTTGGCAATAACCCACCGGGTCAGTCTCAAAGACTGATGGAACGGATAAGTTTAAACCGGGACCGCTTCCCTAGGGAAGCTCCTCGGATTAGGACCTTGGTAAAACTTCGCTTTTATCGAAGAAGTAAAAAATTTCACGTTCTGCGCTTTTGGCAGAATCGGAACCGTGCACGGCATTGGCTTCGATGCTGTCTGCGAAATCTTTTCTAAGGGTGCCGGCATCTGCTTTTGCAGGGTCCGTTGCGCCCATGATTTCGCGATTCAGAAGAACGGCATTTTCACCTTCAAGTACCAACAAAAGAACTGGTCCGCTGGTCATGAAATTTACGAGGGAGTTGAAGAAAGGACGTTCCTTATGTTCAATGTAAAAACCTTCTGCTTTTTCTTTAGAAAGTTTTGTAAACCTGGCGGCAGCAACCCGAAGGCCACGCTTTTCGAACCGGGTGATGATTTCACCGATGACGTTCTTGCTGACTGCGTTAGGTTTAATGATCGAAAAAGTTCTTTCTAAACTCATGAACGTGTACTCCTCTATTTCAGATTGAGGTTTACACCAGTACGTTCAAGAGTGCATCGGGTTTTTTAGAGCAGGTCTCAAGATGGGCCCTAGGCTTTCCAGACCGACATTAGCGTTGAAGCCATATCGGCTGGCGACCTTGCGATCTTCACACCCGCAGCTTCAAGAGTTTCAATTTTTTCTTTAGCGGTACCCTTACCGCCACTAATGATGGCGCCGGCATGCCCCATTCTTTTTCCGGGAGGAGCGGCTTGTCCCGCAATGAATCCCACGACCGGTTTTTTCATTTCCCGGCGAATGTATTCCGCAGCTTCTTCTTCGGCCGACCCACCGATTTCACCGATCATAATCACCGCTTCCGTTTTAGGATCGCGGTTAAAGGCTTCAAGAACATCAATAAAATTTGTACCGTTGATGGGATCACCACCAATGCCCACGCAGGTGCTTTGGCCAATACCTTTTTGAGTAAGTTGGAATACGGCTTCGTAGGTCAAGGTTCCACTCCGGGATAAAACTCCCACGGGCCCTACCTTATGAATATGGCCTGGCATGATACCAATCTTGCACTCCCCAGGTGTAATAATGCCTGGGCAATTAGGACCAATCAGTCTTGTGCGTTTACCCCGCAAATATTTTTTAACACGCATCATATCCAGCACCGGAATGCCTTCCGTGATGCAAACCACTAAATCAAGATCGGCATCTACGGCTTCGCAAATGGCGTCGGCCGCAAACGGCGGCGGAACAAAAACCATGGAAACGTTACAGCCCGTTTTTTCCTTAGCCTCAAGCACGCTATCAAAAACTGGGAAGCCCTCATGGACTTGACCACCACGTCCAGGCGTTACTCCGCCCACGACCTTAGTGCCATAATCGCGGCAGCCCTTAGAATGAAAGCTACCTTGTGAGCCCGTGATGCCTTGGCAAATTAATTTTGTTTGATTCCCGATCCAGATAGACATTTAAATTTCCCTTCAAGCGGCGGCGTTGACGGCTTTTTTTGCGGCGTCCGTAAGGTCGCTGGCGGGCGTGATCTTCAGCCCTGAATTTGCTAAAAGTTGTTTGCCCTGCTCTACATTTGTTCCTTCCAATCGAACAATCAATGGAAGCGTAAGGTTGAGCTCCTTCGCTGCGGCGATAACGCCTTCCGCGATGACATCACATTTCATAATGCCACCAAAAATATTAACCAAAATGGCCTTTACCTTTGGATCCTTCATGATGATTTTAAATGCCGCCGTAACTTTTTCCTTATCGGCTCCGCCGCCTACGTCCAAAAAGTTCGCGGGCGACCCACCGTGGTGTTGAATGATGTCAAGGGTAGCCATCGCAAGGCCAGCACCATTGACTAGGCAGCCGATATTCCCATCGAGGCTAATATAAGCGAGATCATATTTTGCGGCTTCCGTTTCCTGGGCGTTTTCTTCGGTAGCGTCACGCATGGCGGCGATATCTTTGTGGCGAAATAGTGCGTTCTCATCAAAATTCATTTTAGCATCAAGCGCAACAAACTCACCCTGGCCCGTAAGCACGAGCGGATTGATTTCAAGCAAGCTGCAATCGCTTTCTTGATAACCTTTTACGAGCGCCGCCATGAAAGTAGCGAATTTTGCCAAATGTTCACGATCGAGTCCCATGCCCTGGGCAAGCTTTCTACCGTGAAAGGGTTGATATCCGGTGGCTGGGTCCACCTGAACCCGTATGATTTTTTCTGGAGTTTTGTGGGCCACTTCTTCAATGTCCATACCGCCTTCGGCAGATCCCATAAGCACAATTTGGCTCGTGGCACGGTCCATCAACACGGCAACGTAAAGCTCCTTTTTAATATCGCAGCCTTGTTCAATATAAAGTTTATGAACCTTTTTACCTTCGGCCCCCGTTTGCGGAGTGATGAGCTGCATGCCCAAAATTTTTGCGGCATAGGTGCGAACTTCATCGATGGACTTAGCAACTTTAACGCCGCCACCCTTACCCCTGCCTCCGGCATGGATTTGAGCCTTCACCACAAAAACCTTTGCTCCGGTGGTTTGACCTAAACTTTCCGCATTCTTCACGGCCTCATCGACGGTGAAGGCAACCTTGCCAGCAAGCAGCGGCACGCCATAACGCCGCAAAATTTCCTTAGCCTGATACTCATGGACATTCATGGATGAAACCTCCGGGAACTGGTCAGCCTTTAATCATTAAGTCTGAATTACAAAGAAGCTTTAGGCGAGCTTTTTGAGCGCATCCACGAGTTCTTTTACGGCATCGCAAGACTTATTGAACATGACTTGCTCTTCGGTATTGAGTTCAAGCTTCATGACTTGCTCCATACCTTTTGAACCAAGCTTAGCTAAAACGCCGCAAAAAAGGCCGTTTTGACCATACTCGCCTTGAAGCAACACGGCGCACGGAAGCACTCGTTTCTTATCTCGAATGATTGCCTCGGCCATTTGCACAGCGCTTGCTGCCGGTGCGTAGTAAGCGGAACCAGTTTTAAGAAGGTTCACGATTTCCGCTCCTCCCGTGCGTGCGCGTTGCACTAGAGCATCAATTTTATCTTTGGAGAGAAGTTGAGTGAGCGGAATGCCACCGACAGTCACGTAACGAGGCATAGGAACCATGGTATCGCCGTGGCCGCCGTACACAAATGCTTGAACGTCTTCGACACTGACATCGAGCGCTTCAGCAATGAAAGATCTGAAACGAGCACCGTCAAGCACACCCGCCATTCCAAGGACTCGCTCACGTGGGAAACCGCTGGCTTCGTAGGCAACGTGACACATGGCGTCGAGTGGATTTGAAACAATGATGAGGATGGTATTGGGAGAATGTTTCACCACGTTTTGGGTGCACTCGCTGACGATTTTTTTATTGGTCGCCAAAAGATCATCTCGGGACATTCCAGGTTTACGCGGCAATCCAGCGGTAATGATGACAACGTCACTGTCTTTGGTGAGCGCGTAATCTGAACCGCCCTTGATCCGGGAATCAAAGCCTTCCACGGGTGAAGCTTCAAAAAGATCCAGCGCCTTTCCGGCAGCCGCACCGTCATTGATGTCGATCAGAACAACATCGCCTAATTCCTTAGATGCTGCCCAATGCGCACAAGTTGAGCCCACAAATCCAGCGCCGATCACCGATATTTTTGCACGTTTCATAAATGAAATTCCTCTCTATAATTCGACCGCCTTAAGCCTGCATGGACTTAATGAGCGCATCCCCAAATTCTGAACATTTTAATTCTTTCACACCTGACTGGCCTTCCGCCATCATCAATCGCGCAAAATCATAAGTGACGGTTTTTGCCTGAATGGCAGCATCCATTCCCGAAATAATGAGATCCGCCGCTTCATGCCAACCTAAGTGGCGCAGCATCATTTCGCCGGACAGAATTACGGAACCTGGATTTACTTTATCTTGATTGGCGTACTTAGGCGCCGTGCCGTGGGTTGCTTCGAATATGGCATGGCCCGTCATGTAGTTGATATTGCCTCCGGGTGCGATACCGATTCCGCCCACTTGCGCGGCCAATGCGTCAGATAAATAATCTCCATTTAGATTCAACGTTGCGATGACATCGAACTCTTCAGGCCGGGTGAGTACTTGCTGTAGAGTGATGTCAGCGATGGCGTCCTTCACTAAAACTTGGCCAGCTTGAACTTTACCTTGGCAGTCATCCCAAGGGATGGCTTTGCCGGAGAATTCACGTCTCGCTAAATCATAACCCCAGTCACGGAAAGCACCTTCCGTGAACTTCATGATGTTGCCTTTGTGAACCAAGGTGAGACTCTTTTTCTTATGCAATAAAGTATAATTCAATGCTGCCCGAATGAGCCGCTCGGAACCTTCCTTTGAAACCGGTTTAATACCGATGCCGCAATTTTCCGTGAACCGGATATTTTTCGCAGCCCCCATGGAAGAAAGGAACTCCATGACTTTTTTCACTTCAGGCGTACCCGCTTGCCATTCAATGCCTGCATAAATATCTTCACAATTTTCGCGGAAAATTACCATGTCCACGAGCTCTGGACGTTTGACGGGGCTAGGCACTCCACGGAAATAACGAACAGGGCGCAAACAAACATACAAATCCAAAATTTGACGCAGCGCCACATTAAGTGAGCGAATACCGCCACCGATGGGCGTTGTAAGTGGACCTTTAATTCCTACTAGGTATTCTCTAAAGGCCGTAATGGTGTCTTCAGGCAACCAGTCATTGAATTTATTTTTGGCCTTTTCACCGGCATAAACTTCAAACCATTGAATCTTCTTTTTGCCACCGTAGGCTTTTTTCACCGCGGCATCGAGAACCCTCTGCGAAGACCGCCAAATATCGGGCCCAGTTCCATCGCCTTCAATGAAGGGAATGATGGGTTGGTCGGGAACATTTAAACTCATGTTCGGACCCATTGTAATGCGAGTGCCGCTTGTGGGTTCAGAAAGATTCTTAAAAAGCGCCATGAAAATCTCCTCGAGCGAAAAAAGTAGCGAGGGGATGTGCGAACGTCAATTGGATTTCCCGGAACCGGGCAAGCAGGCTAAGCTTTGGGCAGAAAAAATGAAACACGAACCGGCCCAAAAAAATCATCACCAAGTGTACCTGTCGGGTGGAATTCACCAATTTCAAATCGGTACCTTCGACAATTTCACCTACCTCATTTTGAGCGAGGGCAGCCGGGAGGCCTTAGTGGTGGATCCGCAGGAGGACTTTGAACCCTGGGAGAATATTTTAAAGGCGCAAAACCTTACTCTTAAAGGTTGCCTGCTTACCCACTCGCACTGGGACCATGTGATCGGAATCCCTGCCCTTCTCATGAAATATCCTGTTCCTATTTATCTGCATGAGAGGGATTTTTCGAAGTGGCGAAACAAGCCTGATTTTTCAAATCACCAGGGCTCTGAAATCAAGTTCCTGACGGACGGTGAAACCCTAACCCTCGGCGATGTTTTAATCGAAGTTTTTCACACTCCAGGTCATAGCGCGGGCGAACTCACCTACGGGGTTCAAATTACTTTAAGTCAGACGAGCGCGCTTTTGACCGGCGACGTGGTTTTTGTCGGTGAAGTGGGCCGCACGGACCTCCCTACGGGTAGCGTAGAGGAGCTCTTTGATACACTCCTTCGGCTTAAGTCCTTGGTAAAAAATGAACGTTACGGGCCAGATACCGTTATCCTCTCCGGCCACGACTACGGCACGACCCCTGCTAGTACCCTTGCGTTTGAAATAAAAAATTCTCCAGCGTTTTTGTGCAAAACGGTAAAGGAACTCGATGCGCTACCCTGAAAGCTCTGTAGGAAACGAACCCCAGGTTCGTAAATACGTCCGTCATTCTATGATTTTTTTAGCCAAGATTTTTTATCGGATATTTCGAATTTTCATTTTTCGTTTCGACTCCGAAAAAATCCATGATGCTTTTTTAAATGTTTTAAGCAAAAATAAATTCTACGAAAACTATTTAGTTAAATCGACGGGTAAGATTTTAATTCCTAGCGCAAAACTCCTACCTCCAGATTTAGGGAACAAAAATCCTTGGGAGCAGGTTCTTGGGCTGCAACCGCGCAACCCGGTGGGCTTGGCCGCGGGCTTTGATAAAAATGGGAAAGCTTTGGATGCCTTTGCTCTTTTTGGTTTTGGTTTTGTGGAAGTAGGGACAGTCACCTGGCAGCCGCAGCCAGGAAATCCCAAACCCCGCATTGAGCGAATCGTTGAAAAAAGTGCCCTCTTAAACCGGATGGGTTTTCCAAACTCTGGTGCCGATGAAGTCGCCATAAACATTCGGAAGTTCCGTTCTCGCGTAAAAGAAAGTGGCTCGCACAAAGGATTTTTGTTGGGGGTCAACCTTGGAAAAAATAAAACTACCCCCGCCGAAGCTGCGTACTTTGATTACGTAAATCTCATCGACGCTTTCGCAGGCCTTGCCGATTATTTGGTGGTCAATCTTAGCTCACCCAACACGCCAGGCTTACGTGATCTTCAAAGTTTAGATTTTTTAAAATCCTTGGCCAGCCACATCAACCGTTGGAAATCCGAAAAACTTCCGCCGAACGTTCCTCCGATTTTTATCAAACTATCGCCTACCTTCGCCCAAATGAGTGCAGAAACCGATTTCCAGGAGATTTGTTCCTTTCTTAAATCCGATGGCCAGGAGGTATTCTCGGGCCTTGTCCTAACTAATACTTTGCCCACGGATCTCGGAGGAATTTCCGGCGCTCCGCTCAATTTAGCTTCGTTAGAATGTCTTAAAAAGGCGCGAAAATTTCTACCTACTTCCATACCGGTAATTTCCGTAGGCGGGATCATGGGAGCGGCCGATGCCAAACAAAGGTTTAATGAAGGCGCCACCTGGGTTCAGCTTTACTCTGGCCTAATTTACCAAGGTCCTAGCTTGCTTGCAGAAATTCTAGAGGAAATCTAAATTAAATATTTCCGGAAAGTTGCCGGGCCACTTTTTCTAAAACGGCTACCTGCGGTCGTAGGAGCACCAGAAAGACGAGCGAAACCAGTGCAAACGGTAAGTAAATATTAGGGTCTTTTAATGTCTGGCTTAAAGCAAAACCATTTAACGCAGCTCCCACCACCAAGGCCCACGATGCCGCGAAGTGGAGCAACGATACCCTGGCTACGAGTTCTAGTACTTCATCTTGTTTTTGCAGATCTAAGTTTTTTTCTGACGCTGCCAGTGCCCGCTGCGCCCGCAGGCTCAGGCGAAAGGGCGAGCAAAGGTATTTGGAGATCGCAACGCCCGCAAGCACCATAAGTGCAGAGAGCACGGCTAAAACACGGAAAAGCGAAGCATTTTTTTGCGCTTCTAACACTGCTTCAACACTGGCGGGTTCACCTGCCTTGGGGGCGACCTCCACTTGTGCTGATTGCGTTGAAGGCATGGCGGCGAGTTGCGCTCGACCGGGAATACGTTGAATGTAACCCACCATCGCGTAGGTCACCACCATGGCAAACATCAAAACCCAAAGTCCGCGTAAAAAGATCATGAAGGTTATTTACCGGAGGAAATCGAAGAGCTCAACTCAGGATACGCCTAATTTTATTTTAAGATTCGGCGTACAATCTCTTCCAGACCGTCAACCAGCTCCTCTTCATAGGGCAGAGGGTCCATCGCACGTAACTTTTCCAAGGCGTCCGTAGGAGACACACCAAAAAACGTCACTTCACGATCAAAAAAGTTTGCGAGCCCCACCACTTGAAAAATTTGATCTATCCTTTGGATGCCCGCCGGAAATCCAGCACCATCGAGGCGTTCATGATGTAACAAAATTACATCGAGCACGTCCGCAGGAATATGGGACTTTCCTTTCAACTGCGCAGCGCCCATCCGGGGATGCCCATGATACTTTGCACGTTCATCGTGACTTAAAAATTCTTCGCGCTGTAACAAGCGTTCCCGAGGACGATCATCACCAATGTCGTGAAGCAACGCCCCAAGGCCCATAACCTGACACATTTCTGACGATGCCCCTAAGGCTGCCCCTAAACCCATGGCTAGAACACTTACGTTCGTACAATGATTAATGATGAGATCGTCAAGCACCTGGCCTTTGAAAATTTCATCAATAAGGTGTGGATCCTTCATGAACTGACTGACCTGAACGTCAACGAGATCTTCCAAAAAATTAAAATGTACCTTTTCCTGGGGGAACAAAAAAACAGTATGCGCAGCGGTTCCCATGGAATTTCGAACAAGCTTCGGCTCCTGAGATTTTTGAAGTGCGCGTAGAATGCCCGAACGGTATTTGAATAATGCATCCATTTGGGAAGAAGGCACCCAAAGGGAATTTACATTTTTCTCACGGAATTTTTTAAGGCGATCGTCTTCAAGGGCGTCCCCTTTTTTCGATAGAAGCAAGAAGCGTTGCCCAATCTGGATATGCAAATCAAATGCATGGGGCTCGCCCGCCGTGAGGCCCGATAATGCTACCGGAACAAATTCATGATTCACGTTCCAACGTTCCTAAGTTTTTCGACCCCACGGGGCCTAAAGTTTTTTGTGAAATTTAAAACGGGAAGTTCAGCCAAAAGGGCTTTTTCGTTTTTTAGCAGTGGCCTTAAGCGGGAAAACAGAATCACCGCCATGCTTCGGGACTTATCCATGAGTACGGTGTAGCGATGGGCAGCGGGGTTTTCGTAGATCTCTTGCAATTTACGGTCGGAATCTGGATCAAGTTCGCGCCCAAAAAGTGAGGCTTGGGTATAAACCGGAACTGTTAATCCGCTTTGTAGGCAGAGGCCCCAGGCGCCGTTTTTCATCCCCGGCAATCGGCATAAAGGGAGGCGTTCCTCTACTAGGCCGACGGCGTTGGCGTCAAAAATCACGCAATTCTTCACCTCCAGCGCATCCCCATAAATGAGGAATGCCTGCGTGGCGGACGTTTTTTGACTTTGGGTTTGCCCGTCGATCGGCGGGAGGTTCCGTTCCATGGACTTTAATGCCTTCTTCCACTCCGCTTAACGGAAAAGTGGCCGAAACTTAAAGTAGGAAAAAACTTTAGGGTCAGTTGTTGCTTGGCGCTTACTCGGCAAAGCGGTGATGCGGGCGATGCATGCCCTGCCACTGCTCTAAGGTAGCCACGGACTTCTCTTCGCCAATCTCGATATGCGCAAAGGTCAAACGATAGGAGCTCCCGCTGCCGAGTCCACGCAAATCAAGATTGATCATCTTGGTCCAAGTGCCGGTATTGATATAACCGCGGCCATCGGCAAAAACTTTATGCATGGGCAAGTGAGTATGGCCGAAAATCACGGTGTG
>CAYYYP010000040.1:0-4610 GCA_964475985.1 uncultured Oligoflexia bacterium
GAATCCCAAATTCAGAAGGCCCGCAGTCAGGAAATTTCACCGGCATCAAGTCAGCTTTCTGATCTCATTAGAGCGGCACCGCTCAACTGGCGGCAATCCCACGTTCGGGAGCTCTATAATAACGGGCACTTTAATGATCTTGATCCAAAACTTAAACTTACGGCGTACCTCATCTGCCGCAATATTACGGAGCAGGATTTGGTGGAACTGATTGCTCCTGGCCTTAAATATCAAGAGTTTATAGTCTACCAATCCAAGGTGCACGCCGAAATCGATAGGACCATGCCGACCCTTGCCAAGCGATTTAAGTCATTTTGGGCTATTCTAACGGAAAAACAGCAACAAGCGCTGGAGGCGTATTACATGGATGCCGTTGATGGGAGTGCTTCAAAGAAAGAGGTCGCCCAAAAACTTCGCATCAGTATTGATTCCTTAGAGGATCGCCTGAAAGGCGCTTTAAAAAAGCTCAAAGAACATTTTCCAGAAATGAAACCGTTGACTGCAGAAGACTACAAGGAAAAGCGCCGGATCCACCAAACGCCAGATCGGCAAATGGATGGGTTCTATTTTAGATCTAGGGCAAAGAAGGGCGCCTGACCCTTTTCTTTGCCTTATGCCCATTAAAGCAGGCAATTGGCCTGGGGTGGGATGCTCCGATGACATTAGGAAACCGGGCGCTACTTCTTTAGTGTGTTCACCTGGAATTTTTACGTTCGGATGTTTCAAATAAGATGGCATTCCCAGCTCTAAATACTTCCTGCCAACTCTTGGTTCGTTGGAGAGCAGCAAGTAGCTTTGGTTGTTGTTTCTGATTTAGCAAAACGTAGCCAATGCGATAATCTCGGAGTACTTGCATCCAGTCACCCCTTACTTCAAAGACTTGTTGATACCTCTCGAAGTCGGTTTGAGCAAAGATTACATTTCGGGCATCCATGAAAATGGGATGTGATTGAGAATACGCTAGGAAGCTGCCGTATTCCCATTCATTAAAAATAGGCTCTCTATCCCTCGTGTGATTTAAGTATTCCGCCACTGCAATTGGTGTGTCTTCGCCAAATACGGCTCTCTTATTCTCAGGAAGGAAAGGTCCTATGAGAGGTTTTACCGTGGGGGAAAATAAAATAACCATCGATAAAATGCATAGAATCAACGCAGTATTCAAAAGGTTGCGACTTTTTTGATCTTCATCGACTTGACGGATTAGTCGCTGGTTGTATGCAAATAGGGGCAGTACGGCAAATGGCAATACTGTATTTCGAACACTTTGTAGGCCCAGTACGAGTAAAAAACAAAAGGGGGAGCAGGTGAATGCAACAAACTTGACACGATCCTTATTAAACCAATGCCAACCAAAGATCACCACGATGATACATAGTAAAATATAAGCGGCATCCTGAGAAAAGTAAGGACTCGTTGACCAACTCAGTTTAACTGGAGTCCATTCGACGATCCCTCTCAATTTGGAAGTCCTCACTGTATCCAATATATAAGGAAATACCCGATATCCGAATGGATTCAGAAGTGATGTGAATCCTAGGCTCATGGTGCCTAAAAGAAGATTATGAAGTGATTGAGGTGCATTGGGGCTCCAAAAAGTGCGTGCGCATTCTCTCCAAAGAAACATCCCTGTCAAAATAATCCATGAGCCATGTAGATTAACCCATAAAGTATTTATTACGGCTAGCAGAACGAGGTCACGGCTAGTGAGCTTTTCCGGTTTATTTAGAATCGAGAAGCTTAGAAGAAAAGGCAGAACAGCTAGCAAGGCAGGACGGTCAATGCAAAGGGCTGAGGCTCCGAACCAGCTAAAAAGAATCATGATTATTGTTGAGGTTGACCATGGATTACTAATCCTGCTTAGACTCCCACTGAACCAAATCACCAAGATTGCGAACAATGCTAGCTTATGGAGAAGACTGACCCCAATCAGCCCGCCTAGTGAATCAGCAAAAGCATATAGTATGCATGTGAGCAGAGGATAAATAAATTCTGTTGTTGGAAGAATAC
This sequence comes from uncultured Oligoflexia bacterium, assembly GCA_964475985.1. GTDB lineage: Bacteria > Bdellovibrionota > UBA1018 > UBA1018 > CAYHWW01 > CAYYYP01. The sequence goes on from CAYYYP010000040.1 coordinate 2,008, forward strand.
TGAAAACATCATGCCTTAGAATCGAATGGCTTTTGAGTAGGTATTTGCCATGCGCAACCCAGATGGCCAGGTCATTGGTTTGAATGGGAAGTGACAAAAAATAAAGAACTGGCAGCGAAAAAAAAAGCCATTGGTATAGCATTTTACGTGAAAGCATTATTCCAATTATAACCGCGTCAAAAAAATAACCTACGAAAATAGATCCCCATTGCGAAAATAAGGAATGGTTGATTTCATTTCGCCCCTCTTTGACCCTACTCATCGGGGCGGTTGCCGGTTTTAAACTTAAAGAGTTTATGAGCGCTACCTTGGAAGACATGCTTTTCGGGGCGCCGCCTTTTATGTCTTCGCTTTCGTGGATAGGACCCACTCTGATGAGTAGGGGTTTTGGCTAACGAAAATTCTAACGCCGTCTTGGAATAAGTTTACAGGCGTTTTGGTTACTGGCCGTTCCACCAGTGTCGGGACCCATCAATAAGTCTACATTAGTCCTATTGGGAATAATTTCATAAATTGTGGCATTTGTTTGGGAGCACTGGCTTTGAAGCCCAGACCAGGCTTCAGCGCGATCAACAGAAGTAAAATATATAGTCCGTCGCTCTTCATCAGGGACACTACACACCGCTGCACACTGGTACACAAAGTTAGCTCGTATTTCTGCGACGGTGTTTTGCAAAGCTGTAATTTGAGCCTGCAATTCGGCTTCATTCGCGAACAAAAGATTTGGAATAATAAACAGCGTTGCAGCTGCTAAAAGACTCCAGATTTTGTTTATTTTCATTTTCATTTTCAATACTCCAGTACAAATGGGCAAATATAATGCGCCAATTATATCATATCTAAACTGTCAAGTAAAGAACTCAGGCCTATTAAATATCAAAGAATAGCATCTTTAATCAAACGGCACAGCTTGACCCACCTGTAGAGTTGCCAAACTGTCGTGGGCATAAACTTAATGCCAACGGAGTGGCCCAACCCTAGGTAACTGCGCGTCTTTCCGGGCAAAGGGCTATTTCCTGCCAGTTTGGCGTTTACCGTCATAGTTTGCCGGAAAGAAAGGAGTACTATGCCATCCCTCGTTGGTAAGAGATCGCATAAACTCCCGTCGTGCAAAATTTCTCAAATTATCAAACTGGCCTATAGCTATCGCAAATAAAATGATCTTCAGAATGCCTGGAATCAAGGGGCTAATATCAACGGTTTTCATAAATGGTTTTATCTCTCTGCTTTCAGGTACTTTCGATATATCGAAGATGTATCCACTTCAAAATGCACAGCAAGCGCATTGACGGACCAACCCTGACTTCTGCATTCTTCTAACTTTTCCCAATCAATCTTCTTCCGAACCCACTGCGCTGAGTAGCTTTTCGCAACCGTCAGTGGTTCGCCCACTATGGGACGACGCCCGTCTCGGCCAATACTTGTTCGGGTTACACCAATAATGTTTTCCCTAATGTTGGTTCCATCGCATCCGCGGTATCAACGGGTACAACAAGCGGTTACCTTGGGGGATTTTTTCTCACCTGTGATACCTTAGCGCCACTCTATTGCATTTGTTTTTAATGCCCGCCGGCGGCCTAAGCACCTCCGCCCTTGTCAGCCATGGGTTTTTCGACGAGTATATTCAGACCGGGCGGATTTCTGCTTAGGAATTTAAAGGAGCGCAGAATGTCGGTTCTAGAAAATGATGTCGTGACAACTCCGTCAAAGGGCTCCATCAAAGCGGGAGCCGAGGGCAGCGTGCCCCAGGCACGCATTCGATTATCTCCTTCATTTTGGACCCATGATTTTTGTGTGCCCTTTTCCGACGACATTCAGCCCGCGAGTTTATTTCTGAAAAACCGTCATTACCTTATCGTTGATATTGAAACGCAGAAATTAGCGGACGAGGTCGGTGGATGGAAAAACATCGATAAACTCGGAATTTCGGTAGCGTGCGCCTACGACTCAAAGACGAACGAGTTTCTCGCGTATCGAGAAAGCGAAATCCCGGCGTTATTAAAACTCTGCCGCGAACGTTTGGTCGTCGGTTACAATATTTTAGGTTTCGACCTTAAGGTCATGGCGGCCTACGGCCTAGATTCCCGCAAGATCGATACTTTCGATATCATGTACGATGTTCAGAACACTTCAGGCCGCCAATTTTTGAAATTAGACCTCATTGCCAAGGGCACGCTTGGAATTCAAAAAATTGCGGATGGTCTTCAAGCGGTTGAGTGGTACCGGCAAGGCGAAATTGAAAAGATCATTGAATATTGTATGAAAGACGTGGAAATCACGCGCGACGTTTTTGTTTACGGCATGAAAAATGGAAACATTCGCATCGCGAAAGCCGATGGTTCTCACGATACCGTCCCGGTGCAGTGGAACTAACGCTTTCTGATTAAGCGTAAAGCAGCAACCAAGTCCCTTTGTAAATCATAAAACCTATGAGCGCCGTCAGGAGCAAGTGAAACGAAAAGAGCTCTAAGATTGGCACCTCTATAATGAGGGAGCGCCTCAACCGAGTCACATAAAACCAAGTGCCGGCATGGCTCAGAATGCCACAAAACAAAATGAGGGCCAGGCCCGTGCTGCCAAAAGCGCTCCCGGCTTTTAATTCA
>CAYYYP010000040.1:4620-31651 GCA_964475985.1 uncultured Oligoflexia bacterium
AGTAAATGAATCATGAGTCCGGTGCTCAAAAACGCATGGGCGGCGCCTAGGGCACACCATCGTCTTAATCCATCTTCCTTCTGTGATTCCGTAAGAAATCTCATTTTCCCATTATAAATTAAAGTAATTTATAAGATAGAGGAAGCTCTTGCCGAGACAGTGGCTGTTAGGGGGTTTTCCACTTAATGGAACATCCCATGGTGGGAAACTGATTTGGACTGGGTAGGCTACCGGTCAGTAAGGCTTCCGCCGCAAGTCTTAGGTCTTGGATTTTGACTTGTTTTGGATCCTGCCACGAATCATCTAGGCGTCCATGGTATTGAAGCTTAAATTCGCCATCAAAGAGAAAAAAATCCGGGGTACAAACGGCTCCGTAAGCTTTGGCAATTTCCTGGGATTCATCTACCAAATATGGAAATGAGAAATGATTCTGGCGGTGCTGTATTTTTAGATTTTCTAGAGAATCTTCAGGGTACCGGACCGCATCGTTACTACAGATTGCCACTACCGCAAGGTCACGGTCCTTAAGGTCCATTGCAAGCGTCGCAAGCCGGCCTTGAATGGCCACTACGTAAGGACAGTGTTTACAGATAAAAGCCACCAATAGGGCTTTGCACCCACGAAAGTCATCTAGCGAAACTACGGCGTCGCCTCGGCCATCGGTGGTGCCCGGAAGTTTAAATGACGGGGCCAAGGAGCCTAGCGGAATTTTTTCGGAATAAGTAAGTGCCATTATAAGTCTCCTGTAAAATTTAAAAGGTTAAGGTCGTAGAGTCGGGCCGGTGTACTGGCCTTTAAGCTCAAGGTTCAGGCTATCTTCCAATGCCCATTTTACCGTCGGAAAGGCTAACTCATCCCACGGCAGCGCTTCCGGTTTGAACCATTTTCTTTCCAAAGTTTCTGGCCCAAATTTTTCATCCAATTTTTCCGCGTAACCTTGAAAGATAATTTGTATCTGGGAAATATTTTTTAAGGAATAGATCGCAAGGACCGTCGGTAGCTGGACCGTTGCCCCTGACTCTTCAAAGGCTTCCCGCACCGCTGCTTCCATAACGGATTCATGATTTTCTAAAAAACCTGCTGGGATGGTCCATTTGCCAAGAGCCGGCTCAATTGCCCTACGGCAAAGTAAAATTTCCCCACTTTTATTCTTAATCACGGATCCCACCACCATTTTTGGATTTTCATAATAAATGAAATCACAAGTGGGGCACTTCAATCTCGGAGAAGTGTCATTCTCAACGGACGTGAGATAGTGCGGGCCGCAAGGATTGCATTTGCCGCCTGGGGTGTGGACATCGAACTTTTTCTGAAAGTAACGACGGATATAAAACTGATGTTCCGGGAACCTCGGCTCAAGTTTCAAATACTCATCCATATTGACCCATTTGATTTCAGCGAGCTCATCGTCGGAAATTGTTGGCGTTTCGGATTCTGCGAACTCCACGTGCCACCAGAAAAGATTGTAGCGACCATCTTCCGTCAAAAATTCTCCAAAACAAGTCAGTGGTTTGGCGGTAACCAGGCCTAGTTCCTCCCTGGCCTCCCGCTTGACCGTGTCTTCTTGGGTTTCCCCTGGTTCGATCTTTCCGCTGGGTGGGCCCCATAAACCTGGACAAGTCTGTTTCGGCCCACGTTTTCCGACCAAAAACCGTTTGTCGCGCTCGAAAAAAAGCAAAACCGCATTTTGTCTAGGAGTAGTCACGGCCTTAATTTAGTGGGGATGAGGCTCAATGTCGAAATCAAAAAACATAGCGCGCCCAGTAACTCAAGTGCGCCAAAGTGATGGGTAAGAAAGATTTCGTGGGGGCCCGGGGTCAAAACCAAATTATGGGCGGTATTTGCCATAGAGAGCGGCTGGGGCCTACCGTCCAAAAATATCCTTGAGGTGCGCTGATTGTCTGGGATCAGGCCTGCAATTTCCAAGATGGTGGGTTGGATGGCGTATACGCCACACTTCATCTCAAAACTGTCCTGCTCTGAGCAATTGAGGTCTGCCCGTCCCTTGAGTGTGCGAGTGGAATAGGCCTTTATCGGAACTTTGCCGATGGCGGAATATTTGACGGGGGAAAAATTGGTGAAACCCAGCTGGTGGGGCTGCCTCAATTCGAACTTAAAAAAAATGGAACAAACAAAAATGATTAAACTCGCGATAACCATTGCGGGAAGTGCAAGGCGGGACCAAGAACGTTCCGCTCTCTGACGCTGAATGAGGAAGATCCGCAGGAAAAAAAAAGCAGCCAAGATGAGAATGGGAATAACCACCATAACTAGAGCCCCGACCGGTTGCGGTAAAAAAATACCTTGAAGAAATAATGGCAACTGAATGGAGCAAATAAGTAGCGTACAGCATAAGAAAGGCAGCGCCGCATTTTTTAGCCTTAAAATTTTTTCTTCCTTCGTCATTGGTGCGGCAATCTTCTGAAACACTAAGCTAAGTCCAAACACCAGAAATGGACCAACCAGATTAAAAATGCCCCCTGCCTCAAGCGCGAACAGCCCCATGAACAGCCCCGATTTGATGTTCGGCGCTGTGGCAACGGTGGCTAGGGCAAACACGCAAAGCGCTAGTATGTTGACTGCGGTATAACCTGCGATTCCGAGTGAAGACTGCGAAGCAATTCCCTGCGCAACGAGCACGGCAAAAAAAAGGCCAAATGCACTTATGAATGTCGCTAAAAGCCTGCCAGTTTGGTGCTTAGGCCTACTTCGTTTACCGGCATCCCTACGCAGGACAAAATAAAGTCCTGCGCCGAGCAGGCCCCAGAACAAAAGGGAAAACTGTTGCACTTGACGGATAAGGAAGGTTTCTGCAGTTCCAGATTCGGAGTTTTGAAACGCAAGTTTTAGAATCACTAAGGAATTAGCGACGAATCCAGGCATCAAGGAAAAAAAATTTCCGTCCGCCGTTCGAAGGGTGGGAATTCCATGTCGCCAAGTCTGTAAAATTTGCGAAATCTGGCTTTCAGTCTCCCGGGATGGCCACCAGGTGAAATGAAAAAAAGCGCATAACGCCATTCCCAGCACTAGGAGCGTAAGCCCCGCCCGCAGGAGAAAATAAAAAAATGAAAGAACCGAATTTTTCTGTAATGACATTCTCTCTATAACAATAGTGTAAACAAATAGGCGCGTCGAGCGTGATGAAACAGGATGTCGATGAAAAAAAACATATACCATTTTGATTGCCGTCATTTTTTGGGTTTTAAACCTTGCATTCATAAAAGACTTTGCGACGGCTGCGAAAAGTACTCCCCCTGGTCAAAAAAAATTCTCATCATTAAGTTAGGCGCCCTCGGGGATGTGATGCGTACGACGCCGGTGTTACACGCGTTCAAAGCCCAGGACCCAAATTGTTATATCACTTGGATTACCCGCAAAAACGCTAGGCCCATGCTCGAACTGTCTAAACTCATCGACCGCCTTATCACCGTGGAAGAGCAGGATCAGAGCGGAATGTTAAGGTTGCTCGTCGAGGAATTTGACGAGGTTCATAACTATGACAAAGAGGATGCCGCAACGGCGTTGGCTGCGTTGGCAAAAGCGCCTAAGAAATTTGGTTTCACCATGAACGGCAAGGGCCAGGTGGAACCCCTCAATTCCCTTTCCGAATATTCATATGATCTAGGGCTGTCCGATGAGCTTAAGTTTTATAAAAATGAGAGTACCTACCAGGAGATGATGCTGCAAAGCTCTGGTCTTCAGTTTGAAAAAATGTATCCCTATGAGTTTATCTTAGCCGATAAAGACTTTCAGGTCGCCAAACAGGCTCTTCTGCCGCTTGTCACCCAAGCGGGGGAGAAGTCGGAGCGGAAAATTCCAATCATCGGCCTCAATACCGGTAGCGGGCGCGTGTTTCGTACTAAACAGTGGCCAGCTGACTCCTTCAGTCAACTGGCAAGGTTGCTGGCTACGGAAATTAAAGCGAAGATTGTGCTCTTAGGCGGAAAAGATGAGCATCCACGGAACGTGGCACTGCTGGAGGAGCTCTCTGACGAATTCGGGGGCGATATTATCTATCCGGGATGTGACTTTTCTGTGCGGGAATTCGGTGCGATGCTTTCCCAGATCGATGCCCTCGTTACGGGTGACACCCTAGCCATGCATTTGTCCTTAGCCGTCGGGACGCCTCCGGTAGTGATTTTTGGATCCACTTGTCATCAAGAGGTAGACCTTTACGGTATCGGTGAAAAGCTCGTAGGAAAACCAGCGTGCGCTCCATGTTATAGGAGCGAATGCCCGTTGCCCGGCGAGCAAAACATGCAATGTATGAAAATGATTGAGCCACGGGATGTTTTTCTTGCGCTCAAAAAAACCATGGGGGCTCAATCTGAACGATTTTTAGCGTTGGGCTAAAACGTTTTTCACTGCCAGAAGTAAGTTTGGAATTTTTTCTTGGCGGCAAGACAAAAAAGATCTAAGACTCGACTGATCATGGGTAGGTTTGGGTATTTTGGGGCATGTTTTTCTTTTTGAGGCACATATCGGCGGCGCTGCGGCGCGGGCGGCCGTCTGCTAGCCCAACTAAAGCAATAATGTTTGATGCCACTTCTGCTTTTCAACAGTAAAAATTCATACCGTGCTGGCTAGAAGTCAATAATTATTGTTTTCAAATATTTAGCAAAAGATTATCCGCCAGCTATAGGCAATGGGGTTGATTTGTGCCTAAATGGCTTTTTTCAGCTCGTTTCCGCTAGTGCTTGCGGGCCTGGCCGAGATGGACCCAAACTTCGCTATTTTCCCAGGGAACTGGGAGATTTCTGCGGAATTATGCCGTTCAAAGCTTTTTGCTGGGGATGGTGAAGCCGGTGCTCCGGACGACGGATTCTGGGCTATTGAGCATTGAGGCCGGTAGCGGGGGATTTCCGATCGAAAAGCCCTTTGCTCGGAGCAAACCTAAAATGCTTTATAAATATAAAAAATTTATAAAACATCCGGCATTTAAAACTATTTTAAAATCTTGATAAAAAATGTTGAGGTTAAAAAAAACTGGTGATATAGACTCCAGCCATGGGAAAACTAGTAGGACAATACATTCGTGAAATGCGTGAAAAACGAAATCTTAGTCAGGGCGACGTTGCGAAGCTTTTAAGCCTCAAGACGGCACAGTCCATCTCCAATATTGAGCGAGGCGTATCTCCGCTTCCACGTTCGAAGATTAAAAAGCTTTCAGAAATCTTGGGTATTCCAAGAGGAGAGCTTATGACCATCGCACTTAAGGAAGTTCAAGATCGCTATGCTCGTGCGGTTGGAGTGAATTCTGCGGGAATGGTTCTGGCTCAAGAAGGTCTGAACAAGGAAGAACAATCCTTAGTTTCTACTCTCATTGATGAACTGCGTGACTCCGATATGGATCGTAAGACTGAGTTAAAGCTTGCGGTTCGTAAAGTTCTTGGCGGTGCAATGCGCACGACCAAGAAGCGCGCTCACTAATTTTTAACAAAAAATTTAATTCATTTTTTATTGATAGTTGGTAGCGACAGGTTTTAGCGGTTTATCAATACGTTTCGTCGTATTTTTCAGCATAGATAGTCAGTTTGGATTCTGTATTAGCGAAAATAAAGAGAGGCCCAAAAGAATGCATTTATGCATCTTTTTGGGCCTTTTCTTTTTCGGTGTTTCAGTGCAATCCCTAACCATATGCCTTCAGAAAATCTTAAGCGTTCTATCGTGGTAGTTGTGGGCGGCACCGGGATTACCGGGCAACGTATTCTGATGCAAGCGCTCGACTCGCTCGACTTAGGTGTGGCGGCAGAGATCACTGGCACTTCGCGCACAGTAAGCCTTGATGGGCAGGCCAAGACGGTTTTTCCCGCTGGGGATTTGGCCAGCACCCTTGCCCCCAACCTCAAGGAAGCTTCCACTCAAAGTAAAATTCACTGGCGGCCGCTCGATTTTCAAGCACAACCTGAAACTTTCCGGGTCCAGTTAGACGAGTTGTTAAAACTTGAGGGAACCCATAAAGTGCTTTTTTTGGCGGGGGCGCTTACGAACGTTGAAGCGTGTGAAACGAATCCAGCACTCTGCAGATTGGTCAACGTAGAGCGAAGCATCGCCATTTTAGAAGCAGGGCTTAAACTAGGGTACCATGTAGTCTTTTTTAGTTCGGACTATGTTTTTGACGGAGAAGCAGGGCCCTATGCAGAGGACGCAAAGCCTCAGCCCCTGAATCATTATGGAGAATCAAAGTTTGAGGTGGAGCAATGGCTTCAACAACAACCGTTTAAGAATTTTACCGTCGTGCGGACCACGGGTGTTTATGACTTTGTGCCCGGTTCAAAAAATTTTTTAATGCAAATGTGTGCGCTAACGGAATCCTCTAACCAATTTTTAGTGCCGCGAGATCAGTTTGGAACACCAATCTGGGCGGAGGATTTGGCAAAGGTAGCTTGGCAACTTGCCCAAGGCCAGTCTACGGGAATTTTTCACGCCGGTGGAAAAGCTTATTTATCTAGGGATCAGTTCGCTTATGAGATTTTGAACCTCGCGCAAATTCCGACGAACAAAATCACACCCGTGCTAACGGCGGAGCTTACGCAAAAGGCAAAACGTCCGTTAAATGCGGGCTTACTAAATATAAAAACTTTTAAAACTTTAGGTTGGGAGCCTAGGAGCCCCCAGGAAATTCTACCTGCGCTTATGCCGAGGCTACCGTAAGGACTTTAGACAGCGCTCTCGCTACCGGCCCTGCTTCAAGGTCATCGGGGCAAGAATGCTCGCCATTTTTGCAAAACAGACATTTGATTTCCTCTGCGGAGTCTAAATGGGGTTTTACTAAAAGATGAGGAGCGGTACCTGGTTGAAATTGACCATGCGAGCCCGCTACACACACACTAGGCGTGCTGAGCTGATGGGCAAGCTGGATGAGTTGCCCGGGCACCGCAAGCACGCCCTTTGAGCCGGCGATGGCCGCCATTACTAAATCCTGGGAAAGGTCAGTAAAGATGGTCGCAACATTCTGACCAGAAATAATTCGAAGCCTTTCAGCTTTGCCTTTATCTTCCCCGAAACACAGAATAATGGACTGCATTTTACGCCACTCTAAAGTGTGGCGTAAAACTTCGGCGCAGCGTTCAACGGACCAATCATGTGTGCCATCTTCAGGCCGGCCAAAGGGTGATACTACAATGTATTGGGCTTCCGCATGCAGGCCAGCCGCCTGAAGTTTTTCTAACCACTGGGCCTTTGCTTCTTCCGAGGTCAAAGGGGTTGCAGCACCTTTGCTGGCACCGCGAAAAACGGAGGCTGCCATGTCTAACAGGCGTGAGCCTTTCTTGCCACCAGACTCCTTGTGAGCCGTTTGCCCAGCTAACGCTAGCTTTGGTAAATTGACATCGCCCTGGGGCACCATGGCTACGGAAAGCGGTTCATAAACGCCGTTGGCTCCGGCTGATTTAAGGTGGGTTTCAATATCTTCCCATTTGAGTAGGCCTTCTTCCGGAAGGATGCGCAACGCAGCCCGAGCGAGTAGAATAGCATGGGTATTTAATGGTTTGGTGGCCCGTGTGCGCCAGTTTACGCTGTCCCATTGCTCTGTGACAGGAAGCAAGGTGCCACTACGATCGACGTGACGAGGAATGGAGAAATGCGTAGGGCCGTTGGAGCGGGGAACCCTTGGAACCCGAAGCGCTCGTACTAAGAGGCTGATGCTTCTCTCTGGAACAAACACGCCTTCTGATCGAAGCAGAAGAGTACGTCCATGATTTTCGAGCTGTTCCCGGATCCAGTCGATGTTGATGGTGTCTTGTACGACCATACGGGGAGTAATGTGAGGCCTTTGACCAGGATTTTTACCTTCATTTTCCGAGGAGTCAGAAGATGCGGACTCCGACTCGGACTGGGCATCCATTTGATCTACGGAACCTTCGGCGGATTCGGGTTGGTTGATTTCATCTGAAGTTTGTTGATCTTGAGCATTCATTTCAAAGAAAGACATAGTTGCGGCGACGTTACTACGAAACCGACAGGGTCGCACTATGAGAATCTAGGATGAGGATGAGTTTCCACTTCAAGTCCTCGGGCATGGATTCCAGAGCCCGTAAAAAGCGTTGGCATAGCTCACAAACTTCAGGCGTCGGCCGCGGCAGCGGCATAAGGCCTTCGATATTTCCCGCATTTTCGGCGCTGGGATCGGTCACTAAGTTGATATCCGTCACTTCAAAAAATTGAATCTTCTCGTTCTTCTTCCAGGAAATGAAAAAGCCTAGGAAACTGAGCTGAAATTCCAATATCTCTGAGCCTTCCTCGGATTGCGCGTTCTGTCTGTAAACTACGTAAACTTGATAGGAGCGAGAACCGCGTTTCCCGCGAAGCCACAGAATTTCGCCTTCCCCGTCGTGTCTGAGGATTTTAGGATTGACGGCCTTGAGCTCCAGGCTCTGAAGTTCAACTACGAAGTATTCATTCAGGGCCGTTTTTAGCTCAGGCGAACAAAGCAAAAACTCCGCTCCCAAAAAAGTTTCCGTGCGGTGGATGACCTTTGCGGAGAAGCTAAAGAAATTATCCTTTAAAAGGATGCGCCCCCTGAACTGGGCGCCAATTTGTGGCCAATTTTGTCCGGGAAAAATGAGGGCACCCAGTCCTCCGGTTGAAATATTGATGAGTGAGACGGGCGAACCTAATGCGGGCTCAGTGATTTCCATTTGCAAATCGTGAAAAGCACTGACTTGAACTCTCGGAAATCTTTGCTGCTGGTTTGGTGCATCGGACCGTGATTCCGCAGCTCCCGTAGCACCTGAATCATTGCGGAAATACTTTAATATTTTTTGAATCATCCCCATATCACCGATTCTAAATCGAACTTAGGTATGGCGATACTGATATCGTCGGCGTTTTCAGTAGACGGGCCATACGGGGTCGTCTATACCGGAACTGATCTTCATTTGCAGATACTGCTGTGCGGCGGGGCGGTTAGCTCAGCTGGATAGAGCACATGGCTTCGGACCATGGGGTCGGGGGTTCGAATCCCTCATCGCCCGCCATCAGCGCCTGCTTGAAATAAAAACTCCCGCTAGAGTGAGGCCACCGCCTAAATAAAAGGAAAGTCCTAAGCTTTCTTGCAGCATCACCGCGCCCAAGATTACGGCGACGATGGGACAAACATACATCACCATGGAGGCTCTGCCGGCGCCAAGTGCTCCAATGAGATGATAATAAATGAGGTAGGCTAAACACGAACCCACAAGCCCAAGCCAAGTCACGGCTACCAGCGTACGCGGGGAATTCTGGTAAATCATTGTTATGGCAAGGGTAGCGGGGATCACTGCTTGACCACCCATAAGCGTAGATAAAAGCCAACCTAAGGCGAGAAAAATAGCGGCATAGTTCATCATGTAGGCCGCTTTATTCAGCGCATACTGTTTGGGTAAAAATCGTCTCAGATAAATCGCGCTCATTCCGTAAAATGCCGAAGCGAGCACCACTAAGAATGCTCCCCATAGGGTTGAGCCCTGGGAATGGAAGGGATCAAATAAAATCATAAGCCCAAAAAACCCAACCACCATTCCAAGGAATTGTTGAGGCCTAAGCGGTTCATCGTGAAGGATGAAATGCCCAAAGATGACGGTGAAGAAGGGGACCGTTCCATTGAGCAGGCCCGTGAGACTGGATGAGATCTGCGTTTCGCCTTGACTCAAAAAGAGAAACGGCAGGGTTACACCGAGGAACGACATGACCATGAGGTGCAAATGGTGTTTAAGGGTGAATTTTGCTCGGCGACCCTTACGTAATAAGTTCGAGAGAACCACCGCCGTGGAAAGGCCCAATGCACCCAGAATCACGCGGCATAATACTAAGATGTAGGGGGTCAATTCCGTGAGGGCGATTTTGATCCAGAAAAACGAGGAACCCCAACACAGGGAAAGCAATAAAAAGAGCAAGACTATCGGAAGGGGTAGGGACGCACGCGTGGGCATAAATAACTTTCTAGACGTAAAACTAATTTATTATGTTTTGCGTCCACCGTTATTAAAGCACGCGGTCAAGGTCAGCCAGGAGTTTTTTCTCCTCTACTGTCTTTGCGGTAAATTCAATCCCTACTTGATAGGGCGCAAAGGTTTCGGAGAGAATACGCTTTTTTGAGGGAACATCCCTCGACCAAAGCACAGTGCCGGAAATTTTTCCTTTGACGGTTTTTGCATCGAAGGTCATCTCCACCAGTTCGCCATGGGGCAGCGCTTCTTTCATAAAGAGCTCCAGGCCAGACAAAGCAAAATCATATATAAATCCCTCCCAAGTACGACCAGGGATCGCGGAGCAGGTTAAAGACACCTGAAGTCTCAACTTAGGGATGCGCCGCATTTTTGTTTTGCGATCGGCCATATATTTTTAGGGGCCTCTGCTTATAAGTCTAAAATAAATTTGTTTGATTCGCAAACTACCTGACGAATTCGATCATCCAGGCAAAGTTTTCCCTTCGGGAATTACGTGATATACCGGTGAATGCAAAGATATGAAGAAAGGCGAAAGTTAAAATGGGATTTTCTCAGCCAGTAACAAATAAAAAAATGGGCAGTGGGTTTGGCGCCATGGCCAAACGGGTTGTTCTCTTTCTCATCGTCAACTTTTTTGTAGTGATCACGCTTTCCATCCTAGCGAACGTCCTGGGATTAAATCGGCATCTTTACGCCAATGGACTCGATATGACGAGTCTCATGGGTTTCTGTTTGGTGTGGGGTATGGGTGGAGCTTTTATTTCGCTTTTGCTCTCCCGGGTGATGGCAAAATGGATGATGGGAGTTCAAGTCATCGATCCCGCAACTCAAGATCCTGCACAGCGTCAGCTTGTTTCAGTAGTTTACCGCCTAGCCCAGTCGGCTGGACTTACGACGATGCCGGAAGTCGGATACTATGAGTCTCCCGAAGTGAATGCTTTTGCTACGGGCCCTACGAAATCAAGAGCGTTAGTGGCGGTGTCTACCGGCTTGTTGCACAAAATGAATGCAGCTGAACTGGAAGGCGTTTTGGGTCATGAAATTTCCCACGTTGCCAATGGCGATATGGTGACGATGACTTTGATCCAGGGAGTGATCAACGCGTTTGTCATGTTTTTATCACGAATCGCCGCTTTCTTTTTATCTCAGGCGCTCAGGGGCGACCGTGACGATGACAGGCCTGCCGGTTCCGGTTGGAGCTTCTTCATCTTTCAATTCATTTTTGAAATAGTGTTTATGCTTTTAGGCTCCATTGTCGTGGCCTGGTTTTCCAGGTGGCGGGAGTACCGGGCCGATGCGGGCAGTGCGTTAATTGCGGGTCGGGCAAAAATGATTTCAGCCCTTGAAGCTTTACGCCGAAATCAGGAAGTAGCCGACGCCGATCCGCAACCGGCAATTCAGTCCCTTAAGATCTCAAGCGGCAAAGGATTCTTAAATATTTTTGCAACCCACCCGCCGCTTGAAGATCGCATTGCAGCATTGCAAAAAATGCGCGATCCTTTAGGACAGTGAAATTTAAAATAGAAAACTTTTTTAAGTCTGGGTTGTTTTTTTTCGCTTGCGAGCTGATGTCGCAAAGCTCCTACGGTATGCCTTCCACCCCCTTGCCGGAAATTAAAGGCGTTGAGGGCTGGTGTGGGGCCTTATCTAAGGAGCTTCGTTCCGTAGACCGAGAGCGCTGCGTTCAGCGGCCCTGGAAAGTAAACGCCCAGTCTCACCAGAAAATCCCCATTCCTGAACTCACTTGGGGCCCGGAAGACGGCCGTCACGTCATGATTATTGGCGGTATTCATGGGGATGAGCTTTCTTCAGTGTCTTTAGTTTTCCGTTGGATCGACTTTTTGGAACGGGTAAGGGCGGAGTCCCCCCTCCGGAAAATGCGTTTTATGTTTTTGCCGCTCACCAATCCAGATGGGTTCTGGGCTAGGCCTCGGACCCGCACGAATTTTTCTGGAGTGGATTTGAATCGAAATTTCCCGACCAAAGGCTGGGAATCGGAAGCCCTGCGTTATTGGAAAACTCGGACGAAGAGCGATAAACGTCGTTTTCCCGGGACGGCGCCGTCTAGTGAAGTAGAAACAAAATTTATTGAAGAGAGGTTAAGTTCCTTTCAGCCGGAACTAGTGATCTCAGTCCATGCACCCTACGGGATATTGGACCACGATGGCCCGGTGGTTTTGCCGAAAAACTTACACTCGCCCTTGCCGGTAAAAACTTTGGGGGCATTTCCGGGATCATTAGGACGTTATGCCGGAATTGATCGGAATATCCCGGTAATTACGGTTGAACTTATGACGGACAAAACCATGCCCGAAGCCAAGGCCATTGAAGAACTTTTTGTGTTCATCATGAATACTCGCTCTAAGGGCGTGCAAAGTGTTGTTAGGTAATTTTCGAAGGTACCCCATCATTTACCGAAGGTGAAAATGTTCGGATTATTGGAGCATCATCACATCATTACATGAGCACTTCTCGAGGTTTTGAACCCGAGCCTGGCCCTACGATTCCCTTTGCTTCCATGGTTTCAATCAAACGTGCCGCGCGGTTGTAGCCAATTTTGAGGCGGCGCTGAAGTCTGCTGGCGGATGCCAGATTTTCTTCACGAATGATCGTAAGCGCTTGTGAATAAAGTGCGTCATCTTCGCCATCAAACCCATCGCCCGCTTCCAGGACTTCCGGATCTTCAATGATTTCTTCTTTGTAAACAGGCTCTCCCTGGGCTCGCCAGTGATCACAGATGCGAGAGATTTCTTCTTCATCGATGTAGGCCCCGTGAACCCTGAGTAGTCTGGACATTCCCGGTGGAATGAAGAGCATATCTCCTCGACCTAAAAGTTTTTCGGCCCCCATTCCATCGAGGATTGTTCGGCTATCGATTTGCGAAGGCACTTTGAAGGCGACCCGGGAAGGTAAATTGTTTTTGATTACGCCCGTGATGACGTCGGTGGATGGCCTTTGGGTTGCGATGATGAGGTGAATGCCAGAGGCCCGAGCTTTAGCGGCAAGCCTTGCGACATGAGATTCAATTTCCTTGCGTGCGACCATCATGAGGTCGGCGAATTCATCGATGATGACCAAAATATAGGGCAAATGTTCGATTTTTGGTTGTCCCGCCTCATCGTGGTCAAGCAGATGGGCGATGTTAGAAGCTTTTGGCGTGCCATCATCGTTTAAGGGGCAGAGCAGTCCGCGCATTTTCTCAAGACCATCCGCCGCAAGCTTTTCGTTAAAGCCCTTAAGATTTCTGACTCCAGATCTAGCCATCAAAGTGTAGCGGCGTTCCATTTCCTGACAGGCCCAACGCAAAGCGTTTGAAGCTTTTTGTGGGTCATCCACTACGGGTAGCAAGAGGTGAGGAATTCGTTCATACAGAGCAAGTTCAAGCTGTTTGGGGTCAACCATGATGACGCGTAAATCCTGTGGCGTAAATTTATAGAGCAGCGAAGTGATGAGGGTGTTGATGAACACGGATTTTCCGGCGCCTGAGGAACCGGCGATGAGCAAGTGGGGCGTGCTTGCGATATCGGTAATCACCGGAGCGCCAGCAATATCCTTACCTACGACGATGGGGATTGCGTTCTGACTACCCTGAAATTCTTCCGTGGCAATGAGTTCCCTGAGGTAAACCGTATCCCTAAAATCGTTCGGCAATTCGATGCCCACCACGGATTTCCCGGGAATGGGCGCAACGATCCGCACGCTCTGCGCCTCAAGGGCTAACGATAAGTCATCCGCCCGCGAAGCAATCTGGGAAATTTTAACGCCAGCGCCCGGCTTAAATTCATACATCGTAATAACGGGCCCTGGTCTCACGGCAACGACTTGACCCTTAATTCCAAACTCCGCAAGTTTTGCTTCAAGATTCTTTGAATTTTGCAAAAGTGCTTCCCGGTTGAGCTCACGATCCTGAACCACGGGTTGTTTTAAAAAATCAAGCTGAGGAAGTTTCCACTCACCGGTAGATTCCGAAGACACGCCCGCAAAGGAGTGTTTCTTACGGGAGGAATTCGCAGGCTTCATGGCCATTTCTTTAGCGGGTTTCGCCGTCCTCGCATTTTCAAAGGACTCATCGATCAAAATCCCTTGGACCATTTGTTGATGGGTGAAGGCGGGTGGTGAAACCTCATCTTCCGTCAATTCCACGTCCTCAGGTATTTCCTTCGCTGATTTTTCTAGAAGCTCCCGCACTTCAGTTTTGGCAACTTTAGCCGGTAAAATCGGGGCTTTTAGTTTGATTTCGGGTAGGGAGATTTTTTCTGCGGAAGCCGCCAATGTTTGATTAAGGGAGCTTCGCAAAACTTGAAGCGAATTTAAGAAAGCTACCGTTGCGCGATGGGCCTGGTCCATGAGCCACTGACTCACCTTCGATACGACATCTGGAGAAATACAGAGTAGGGAAGTGAGAAGCGTAAGCAAACCGACTAAAGTAGCGCCCGCAGGATTCAGGTAACGCAGTAAAAACTTCGTATAAGCCGCTGCGAATACTCCGCCGGTGGGCAAGGTCACGCCCCCGTAGGATGCCAAGGGATAATAAATCGCCGCTAAATGCGCGGTGCTCAACGCCGCCAAAAAATACCAAAAGCTAAGGACCAGCATGTTTTTGCGAGATTCGTTTTTGTGAATTTTCCATCCGCCATGAACCAGTGCCACCACAAAAAATAGGGACGCGACCCCAAACATCTGAAGTAATGTGGCCGCCAAGTTTGACCCGAGTACCCCGGCAAGATTTTGTGCCCTAAAGGCTCCAGATTTGTGGGCTGAATAAATGGTGACATCCATTCCCTGGAAGGAAGCTAACGCCAGGGTAGTGAATACGGCAGAAAAAAGCAGCGTAAGGGCGGTGACTTGGGGATGCGCAAAGGGCTTGGAAAGTGTTGCATTCAAAGAGCGTGTCTTGCTGGACCTTTTTTTAGTTGCCATAAGATTAGTTTATGGGAACGTCGCGAAAAACAGAAAGAGTTTATAAAGCTATGGGCACTGCCCGGGCAAAACCTCGAGGGTCAAAACCTAGAAATTATGTGTTCGGACTTGACTTAGGTGGGACCAAGCTTGCGAGTGCGGTGATTGACGCAGAGGGTTGCATTCTTGCGAGGCAAAAACAGCCGGTGGATTTTGCCCATGGGAAAAAAGGTTTTCTCCTTTTCTTGCGTTCAGAAATTTCTGAGCTTTTGAAATCCTATCCCTCGCCACTTGCCATAGGGATCGCGAGTTGCGGGCCGTTGGATTCTAAGAATGGAGTTTTGCTTCAGCCTACTAACTTTCCTAAATGGGGCAAAATCGAAGTGGCCGCCTATCTTCAAAAACATTTTGAGTTTCCGGTTTTCATGCTGAACGATGCGGCAGCCGGGGCTCTTGCGGAAGGCTGGCAAGGGGGGGCTCAGAATCTTTCTCGATGGATACTTCTCACTTTAGGTACGGGCCTTGGTACCGGGGTAGTTATGGAGCGGCGCGCATTTCTCGGGGGAGCTGGCCTTGGGCCGGAGCTTGGCCACACGATTATTTCCGATCTGAATTATCCGTGCGGTTGCGGAAATTTCGGCTGCGCTGAGTCGGTTTTATCCGGAACAGCCCTTTGGAAACGTATTCAGGAGAGGAAAATCAAAAATATCGCAAGTACCTTCGAATTAGTGCGGGCAGCAAGGCGAGGATTGGGGCCCGCGTTGGAAATTTTTGATGAATATTCTTTTTATCTCGCAAGGCTTGTTCACAATTTAGCGGTACCCTATTTTCCCCAGGCGATTTTTCTCTCCGGTGGCCTTGCTTCAGAGAGCGATATTTTTTTACCGCGCGCGAAAATCCTCGCGAAAAAGCTCCTGGATTGCCGCCCGGGATTTTATCCGGAAATTAAAGTTTCCAAACTTGGCGAAGATTCTGGGGTTTTAGGCGGAGCATACTTGGCTTGGGAAGGTGTTCGCCAGCGACCAAGCGTTAAGCGAAACTTAAAATAGTTCCTATTTATACTTTGATTCTGCAGTTTACAAAACCCATGGGTCAGGTCCTAATCTCAATCCATGGGATTTAAAAAATTATGCATTTTTTCTTTCTGGGCGAGTCTGCTGGCTTTTACCGTCGCGGATTTTTGCCAGGCCTCTGCAAGTCGCAGTGCCGTCATGGGAAATCATCCCGTCATTCAGCCTAACACCACCCATGGTCGGCTGAACCGGCTTAACGCGCTTTATCTGCCAGGAGTGATCTGGTTTGATGATGAAGAAAATATTTATTTAAATCCTGCACTCGTGAATGATCAGGCCAATGCCGTACGGGCGAGTTTTGGAAATTACGCCTCACCTCAAGTTCTCGTGGTCTCTAGTTTTGCGCCCCTCACTTTTGGAGTTGGTGTAAATCGTAGACTTCAGCCGCTGCTGGGCCAACCTGGCGTTAGCTGGACTAGATTTTCTAATATAGCGGGCCGGGAGAATCCAGTGGGTACCGGAGTGCCCTTTGATTTGTTTTTAGGCATTGATTATGGACTTAAGCTTGGAATGCATTTTGGTTCAGCCCACGGGAGTTCTGATCTTGAGTCAGCACCCCAAGTAAAACGAAAGGCCACTGCTTATCAGTTAGATTTCGGCCTCGATTTTGTAGGTATTCAGCCCTTTTTGGGATTTGTTTTTGAAACGGGTTATCAAGAAAAAGTTTCGGCCGGGCCAAGCCCCACACAAACTCAATCGCTCACTCAGTCCCGTGCTGGGATTCGTGCGTCCATTAGTGGATGGAATCCATATTTCGTTTGGAATCAGCAGCGAGAAGAAATTTTACCGCACATCAGCCAGACGACCCTTGGCGCAACCATAACCTCATTTGGGTTAGGCATGGGCCGTGACTATAAAGTTCCGCTTGAAACGTGGGAAACTCTCAGCGGAGGTTTGCACGTTTTTGGTCACCTAGGATTTTGGCACGCGCATATCGTTGATTCCACGGATATTGGCGCCGGCGGATATAACAACGCCGATTGGCACCGCTGGATTTTGCCCGCCAATCTAGGTGCTGAATATGATGCCAATGATTGGCTCATCATACGAGCCGGAGTGGCCTATGATCTTTTCCATTTCGTGGTGGCCCAGGAAGGAAATGCGGCACTCTCTCATTCCCGTACTTTTCAGGAGCGAGGCCAGCCGAGGTTTCGGGGAGGGGCTAAGTTCCACGGGTTTTTACCGCCCCAATATGGTGACGACTTGTCGCTCGAATTTGCTTTTGGGCAAGGTGTGAATTCTCAGGCCGTTCAGTTAGGTGCGTATCTACCTAGTGACGGCTCCATGAATGATTCTTCCCTAGGCCTGGGTAAACTGGATAAAAACGTATTTTTGATGATGTCCGCGAACTACGAATTCTAGAACAAACAATGTTGTCCTAGGACTGGATCCCATAACGTTGGAGTTTTCGGTAAAGGGTGGCGCGATCGATTTTAAGAATTTCTGCCGCTTTGGTTTTGTTGAATTGCGTTTCGCGAAGGGTCGCCAGAATATGCTCTTTTTCCCTGGCTTCGAGCGATGGAGCCGCAATGCTCCGAACCTCGGACTCGGGAGATGATTTAAAACTTAAAATGTCCGCCGGTAAATCTTCCAGATGGAGCTGTGTGGAAGTGTTCAGAGCAATGATGTTCTCAATCACGTTCTGAAGTTGCCGTACATTTCCCGGCCAAGGAAATTCGGAAAGCGCTTCGAGGGCCTCCGGCAAAATTATGGGTGCAGGTTTACGATGCTTCTGTGAAAATTTTTTCAGAAAGACATCGACGAGAAGCGGGATGTCCAGTTTGCGTTCTCGAAGGGGCGGTAAATGAATGCGCACAACATTCAGCCGGTAAAAGAGGTCCTCCCGAAATTCATTTTTAGCGACTAAACTTACGAGGTCGCGGTGAGTGGCCGCAACGATGCGGGCGTCAATTTTTCGAACTTCGCTGCTGCCTACAGGCCTAATTTCGCCTTCTTGCAAGACGCGTAAAAGTTTCACCTGGGTGGCCGGAGGAATATCACCGATTTCATCAAGAAAAAGGGTTCCTCGGTGGGCTTCCTCAAAAAGGCCCTTGCGGGTTTCCATGGCGTTCGTAAAGGAGCCCTTCACGTGTCCAAACAATTCTGATTCAAGGACCCCTTCGGGCAGCGCCGCGCAATTGATGGCGACGAACTTGAAATTTTTCCGTTCACTGTTTTCGTGGATACCGCGCGCAACCATTTCTTTTCCGGTTCCAGATTCTCCCGTGAGCAAAACAGTGGCGGTGGAGGACGCAGCCCTGGCCATGAGTTTAGAAATCTCAAGCATCTGTGGTGATTGTCCAATCAGCCCGTCCGGCGTATCAGTATTTTTGCCGGCAAGTTTTTCGGTAACGTGAGTTGCATTACCTTGGCACCTGGCTTCGTATTCCCGCAGTGCCTTATGTAGGCATTTTTTAAAATCTTGGATGCGAAAGGGTTTGCTAAGGTAATCAAATGCGCCTTCTTTTGTGGCCTCCATGGCGGAAGACATGGAAGCAAAGGCGGTAAGTAAAATAATTATGGTTTGGGGGGCCTTTGCCTTTACCCGGCGGAGAAGGTCAAGCCCGCTAAGTTCCAACATTCGCACATCGGAAATTATCAATGGAAAATATTTTCTACTGAAAAGTTCCAACGCTTCTTCTGCGCTGCTTGCCGTGGTGCACGCGATACCGTCCTGGGCGAGGATTTCCTTTAAGAGGTTCCGCGCCACTTCATCATCGTCTACGACAAGGACTTCAAGATCGCTCATAGGGGATGGATACTTGAAATGCCGTTCCCTTGCCAAGTTCTGATTGTACTTGGATTTGGCCTCCGAACCGCTGGGCTAATTGTTGGCAAATCGCAAGCCCGAGACCCGTGCCCTTACCCTTGGATTTTTTAGTGAAAAAAGGCTTAAAAACTTTTCTTAAATCCTCGGTGGAAATGCCTCGGCCGGTATCTTGAACCGTGAGGATGATGGCCTGAGCCTTCGAGCTTTTCACCGATATACTAATGGTTTTGGGGGCGCTTACCCCATAACCCGCGGAAGATTTGGGGTACATTTCTTCCAACTCATCCAGTGCATTATTTAATAGGTTCAACAAAATCTGTTCAAGATCATTCGGGTAAAGAAAAACTGACGGCAAATGTGGTTCAATCTGCAATTGTATTTCTACCCCCAGCTCCTTAGTCCGCGTTGAGACCAGCTGAAGAATATTCTGCACGACATCTCCTACGAAAGTGGCGATGGGTTCTTCCTGAGGCCTCGCCGTAAGGGATAGGAAGTCCTGAACGGTTTTTTCAATGCGTTCAATTTGGGATGCAATAATACCAATTCGATTTTTTGCCGAACTCACACTTTCTATTCGGCCGATTTCAGTTTCAAGCAATTGCACATGTCCGTACAAACTGTGGAGGGGCGTTCCGATTTCATGGGCAATGCTCGCGGTCAACTGCCCGGCCAACGCTAGCTTTTCTCGGTGGTGAAGTTCTGACTGTAATAACGCAAGTTCTTGGCTAAGTTCGTGTAACTTTCTTTCGCTTTCAAAGAGTCTACTCAAATAAAAACTTAATAAAAGAATGAGCAGGATCCCTGTCACTAAAGTGCCGATCAAATAAATGCGCTGAAATAAAATCGAGACGTCTCGTACGATACGCAACGAGATTTCCAATCGAATCAGCCCTACGATGACTTCATTTTTATCTTTGAGCTTATCCCTAAGCGGATATTTGATCTCCCATCGCGCGGGCCCGGGGTCGTCTCGCAAAAACATCTCAGGGGTTTCCAAAGCCGGCAGGTACATGACCTCAGGACCTTCAGTGGAAGCCACGGTTTCTTCGTCCGAGTCTTCGTCCATCGGTTGCACGGGTGCCGGCGTATCCGCGATATTACTTGCGATAAGCTTTAAGGCAATGGATTCGGGCGGGCCAACGGGCGTCGTGGCCGGAGTAGGCAGGGCCCAAACTTCAATACGAATGATGCTCGGCTGTGACCAGGTCAATTCGATGAGCTGATCTTCCAGCGCTTCTTTGCGAGTGAGTAGACGGTTGCTGCGAATATCGGTGGAAAGTGATCGCAGAGTAGAAAGGGCAAGACTTTTTACTTCTTCCTCGAGCAAGGGTTTGATGAGGCGGCCTTGGATTAGATTTACTAGGCCAAAGACCGGAATTAAAATTAGGACCAGCCCCAGATAAATTCTATGCCGTAAAGTCAGTTGAGAAGTAAGGCGGAAAAAGAGGGTCTGGAAGTTCATAGGTAAATCAGCTTCAGCAAGTCTATGCGATTTTCAGAATAGTATGCCTAAAAAAGAAAAACCCCCTGTATTTTTCAACACAGAGGGTTTTTCTGGGACAACTTTCGTTTTCCCTTCAATCTTACGATTGAATTAGTGAGTTGGAGCTTTTTCAGGAGCTGGTTCTGCAGTGGTTGTTCCTGCAGCTGGAGCAGCTTCTTTTGAAGCATGGCGTTTACGGCCATGGGCACGGTTTGCTTTTCTTACCGTGGTTTGTGTGGACACTTCGGACGCGTCAGAAGAAACGCCAGAAACTGCTGCATCGGATGGTGCAGTTACAGTGCCTTCTGCGGCCATAACGTTGAATGCGAATAATGCTGAAACAGCAACAAGTGCTAATTTTTTCATAAATTGATCTCCTTATATTTATTGTATGTTCAAGGTCCATGCCAACGCTAAGCACCATCGTAGGAGGGATAGAACCTAGTTCTTCCAAGTGATTGCGGTACCTTGCAACAGTTCCTAGAGTCTCTTGTTGCAATTTGCACCAAATTTAGCGAACGAGAGAGCCATGGAAAAAAGGCAAAAGGTTCTCAAAGCTAGGGCATACATTTTAAAGTCCATCCGAGAATTTTTTTGGCAGAGAAAATTTTTAGAAGTGGATACGCCATCCTTAGTTCTAAGCCCGGGAATGGAACCACATATTAGGCCCTGGAAAGCCGTGGGAAAAGATTTTCAAGGTAATACTATGGAAGCTTTTTTACCTACGAGCCCGGAGTTCGCCATGAAGCGGATTCTCGCTTCGGGTTTTCCTAACATCTTCCAAATTTGCAAAGCTTACCGAGCCGAGCCTTTATCTTCCACCCACAATCCTGAGTTCGCAATTTTGGAATGGTACCGTAGTCCAGCCGGATACGTGGAAATCATGGATGACGTTGAGGCGCTGTTTGATTATCTCACGGTAGAACTATCTAAACATGGCTTCACTGAGTCCAACCCTAGTTTAAGCCAGTCCGTATTGAGGATCTCCGTTAAAGAAGCCTTTGCTACTTATTCAAATGAAGCCTTAGAGAAAAAAATCCCGGAAGTTCAGGCTTCGCTCGCTATTAAAGAAGAATTCAATGATTGGTTTTTTCGCATCATGCTCAACGAAATTGAACCTAAGCTTGCAGGCCTCAAACGCCCGGTGATTCTTTTCGATTACCCGCATACCCAGGCCGCTTTGGCGAATCTCTTTACAGATGAAGTGGGGCAGGTTTGGGCAAAACGATTTGAAGTATACGCGGGCGGTCTTGAGCTTGCCAACGCCTTTGACGAGCTTCGAGATCCGGAAGAGCAGCGGCGCCGTTTTATCGCCGATATGAAATTAAGAAATCAGATTTATGGTGAAGAGTTTGCGGCCTCTCCCATGGATGAAGAATTTTTGTCAGCACTTCTTACGATGCCCGCGACCGGCGGAATCGCTCTCGGGGTTGACCGCCTGGTAATGTATTTCACTGGCGCAGAGAAAATTTCTGATGTGCTTTGGCAGCCTTCAAAAATTTAGAGACCCAATCAACTTTAAGTTTGAAGTCCAGTCCGATTATCTTTGGGGCTCCAAAACAGAGGCAAGCCTGCATAATAAAGGATGTTTGGTATGAGCCTAAGTAAAAACGCCGCATCGAAGGGCTTAGGATAGTTCCAAAGAATTAGGAAATCAGCCCCGGCCCACAAACCGTAATAAACAAATGCAAGTTTCTGAAGTGAAGTGAGTTTTTTTCTCCAGAGCAACGAGAATGATGCAAAGATCCCAAGAAATATAATTTCGTAGTTGAGGAAAAGTACGCGCATAAAAAGATCTGGCTTATCTTCGAGGTGAAAAAAACCGATCCAAAAGGCCTGGGTGAACTGAGAGAGGAAAGGAGTGAGCAGGCATAAACCTAAAGCGTAGAGCAAGGCCTTTCGGGTCCTTTGGGAATCCATGAGTACCAAAGCAAAAACGCGGAAGTCCCCTGCGATGACAAAAAAGAGGGGGATAATTTTAGCCGCCACGCCACTGAGCTTCACCATGTTTGAGGTGAGCCCCGCATCTAAAGCGGATTCCATAAAAAAAAGCGCCGTGATCCAGAGGAAAAACGGGGAGTTTTTAGGACTTTGAGTTTGGGCCGGAGTAGCCGTTCGATATTTACCTAGAATGAATACTCCAACTAAAAGGATGCAG
Source organism: uncultured Oligoflexia bacterium (assembly GCA_964475985.1). Lineage (GTDB taxonomy): Bacteria > Bdellovibrionota > UBA1018 > UBA1018 > CAYHWW01 > CAYYYP01. The sequence continues at coordinate 26,933 of CAYYYP010000040.1, forward strand.
ATCCACAACAGAATGGGTTGTTGCCAATCACTGACATAAAATTTTTCAAACATGGAAAACCTTTCAAAGCGGAGGTTAGAGCGGGCCTAGGGTCATGAGCTTGGGAAATACAAATGCTTCCAGATTTGTTTCATTCTTCCGGAGCAGATTTAAATTATAACTTAGGGCAAAGGGCAGGGGTTCGGTATCCCAGGGATGAAAAGGCTTAGGTGTTCCTTGAAGTGCAAAAGCTGCCTTCGTAAATTTTTCAAGGGCTAGTTCCGCTTGGGATAGTGCAGGACTCCATTTTTGCTGCTTTAGGTGATGAAAATGCGCCGTGGTTTGAATGCAGGCCTGTAAAAACACTTTCGTGGATTCAAGGTTTTCCTGCTTCCATAGAGCTTCCCATTCCTCGTGCGCCTCAAAGAAGAACTCATCATTAAAAAGGTCGGCCCCTTTTTTGAATAACCTCGCCTTGAAAGTCGGGTGCAACTCGACGTTGTGATTGATATCGGAATGGTCTTGACTCATTTTTCGAGTTTACGCGTTTTCGGGAAGGGCGGTAAAGGAATTTAAAATAGGTGCTAAAAAAGAGCATTTGCATATATTGTTCTTCATATGAAAGCTTTCCTGAACAAAACGGTTTCACATGCTTTAATCCTCGGGCTTTTCTTACTATCTACGGCGGCGCAAGCGGCGCCGAGAAAAACATCGCGCGGTGCTTCACGGCCAGACCACTTAATTGTCATGGTTTTTGATCAAATGCGGCCGGATTACATCAATCGGTTCAACCTGCAGAACTTTAAGAAATTAAGGGCTGGCGGCCTAAACTATCCCAATGCGTACGTTGGTCACTTAGGCGCTGAAACCGTAGTGAGTCATTTTGTAATCGCTTCCGGCCTTTTGCCTAAAGAAATGCCCTGGCAGGATGAAATTTATGAAGACAAAAAAAATCTTTTGGGATCTGGCGAAAGCTCTTTTTTTTCTACCGGAAGCTTGAGTCTTGAGCAGCTGATGACCCTCATGCGGCAGGTGGATAAAACTAAATTGTTGCAATCGAAAATCAAAACTAAATTTAATGAGGCTAAGGTTTTTACGATCGGACAAAAAAACTACGCGGCCACCGTTTTCGGAACGCCCGAGTCCGACTCCATAATCACCTTTAAAAAAGCCGATGGAGTGTGCACTCCGGTTGGGGTGAATGTGCCCGCATACATTTCAACCAATGATCGCTTCACGGTAGAATGCCGCAACGATTTTGGTACTCAAGGCAGCCTTTATCCTTTGGATGGCGCACGCAGTGTACCTGGCGATGACGCTGACCATAAAGGTGGCGATGTTTGGGTGGCCGACGTGGCGCGCGAAGTAATGGATCAGGAAGCTCACTGGCATGGAATGTTTCTGACTTTCGCGGGTATCGATAAAGTGGGCCACCTCACGGGCGACATTGATACGCTACTTCCACATTCGTTTGATTCTAAATATAAGTTTGAAGACGCCCTTAGGATTGCGGATGCGCAACTGGGTCGAGTTCTGGAAAAATTGGAACAGAAGGGACTGACAGAAAAAACTCTCATCGTTATAACGGCGGATCACGGCGCGCAAACAAATATGGTTTACCTTGGTAACGGACAAAAAGCTTATGGCCAAGAGCTTGCTAACGGTAAAGGAAGTCCCCAGCCGTATTTCATTCAGCGTTTATTAAATACGGGGCGCGTGAAGGTGAATTATCAGGATACCTCCATTCGCTTGTGGCTAAATCCATCAAAGCCCGAGGGTGACAAGGCGGCGGTAACGGATGATCAGCTCGTGCGAATGTTGTCAGAAACGTCGGGGCTCACGGAAATTTACCGACTTGCGGAAGCGAATGGCCGTTACTCTTATACTCGCGTTTTTCAAAACCTAACGGAGCAACCTAAAACTTACCAAGCCTGGGCCAAGGCTCACCATCAAGAGTTAGTAAACAGCATGGCGGCGCCGGGCGCGCCTGATTTACTGGGATTGATGGCCAATGGATTTGGTTTTGATTTGCCGGGTGATCATGGTGGAGCCCAGGAAAAGGTTCAACGCATTCCCGTTATGTTCAAAGGCCCTGGCGTTAAGGCAGGCTCAAGTGCTCAGCAAATCAAGTTAGTGGATTTGAACGGCAAGATTTCGGGCTTAATGGGACTTTAATTTATTTAGTTTCTGACGGGTGATCCCCAACTGGGGACATGATCGCGGTAAACTCTACCGGACCATCCCACGGCTAGGCCAGAGTTGCCGCTTGTCGCATAAATTTATAGTATTTACACTAATACAACATGGCAATACCCACCCCAGACCCATCGGAAAATCGCATCTGTTTTTGCCATGGCGTTTCGGAGGGGCAAATCCGCGAGGCTATCCTTGGCCAAGGGGCAACTACCGTGGAAGACGTGCAGCGCCTCACTAAGGCAAGCACCGGTTGTGGCGGGTGCACCTGTGAAGTTGAGCGCATCCTAACGGAAACGGCTTTGGAAAAAACCGGCTGAATCCAGGGCGTGGCCGTGTTACTAAACGGACATGTCAACTTCAACGCAAAACCCAAACGCAAATTCAAAACCTGTCCGCGCCGGAATCCCTGGCGTTAAAAATATCATCGCAGTCTCCAGCGGCAAGGGCGGGGTAGGGAAATCCACCGTTTCCACCAATCTTGCGCTGGCGTTGCAACAGCAAGGATTTGCTGTAGGACTTTTGGACACCGATGTGTACGGCCCGAATATTCCAACCATGATGGGAGTTCATGAAACTCCCCAGGCTCGCCAGGAAGAAGGTCGAGGCGAAGTTTTAGTTCCCGTTATGGCCCACGGTGTAAAACTCATGTCCATGGGGTTTCTCATCAAAGGTGATCAACCGGTAGTTTGGCGCGGGCCTATGCTTCACAGCATTGTGGCGCAGTTCATTCAAAAAGTAGATTGGGGAACGCTTGATTTTCTCGTGGTCGATATGCCGCCCGGAACCGGCGATGTGCAACTTTCTTTAACGCAAATGGTTGCTTTAGCCGGCGCAGTTTTAGTGACGACTCCCCAAGAAGTGGCCGCGCAAGACGTGCGCAAAGCACTTTTGATGTTTGAAAAAGTAGGCGTACCCATTCTTGGGATCGTTGAAAATATGAGTTACTTCATCGCGCCAGATACGGGCACTCGTTACGATATTTTTGGTTCAGGCGCGGGCGAGGCCCTGGCGGAAAAATACAAAACTACTTTATTAGCAAAGATCCCCTTGCACTCGGCCATCCGCGAAGCGGGCGACGCTGGAATGCCTGCCTCCCTCCGCCTAAAAGACAGTGCTGAAGGCCAGCAATGGGCAGAGCTTGCTAAGCGAGTTGTCGCGGAAGTACAAAAAGGCGAAGCACGAGTGAACGCCTTTCAAGAAATGAAAATTGAGTCCAATTGGTAAGCAACAAGGTGATGGTCATTTGATCAATATGATCGATGATCATCACCATAAGTAGCTCTTCTATAGCGGATTATTCTCCGTCGTTACCGATGGCTTCTACCGGACAAGCCTCTAAAGCTGCTTTGCAGGCAGCTTCTTCCTCGGGCGTAGTAGGTTGCTTCGTTACGAACGAAAAGCCATGGGCATCGTTTCTGGTGAAGTGATCCGGAGCTTCCGAGCGGCAAGCATCACAATCGATGCATTGTTCATCAACATAATATCGACCGCCCGCGTTATCGGGCCACTTTTTTGTTTTGTCCGCCATTTTTCGGGAATTATCGCAGTGGCCCGTCCTTGGCAAGTAGAGTTACAATGAGAGGGTGAACACCACCGTCGAAGCAAAGAAGAAAAAATTCAAGATTGTCATCAGTGATTGCCACCTTTCCGGGGGGCTACAGGTTCAGGGTCAGCGAAACCCCCACGAGGATTTCTATTTTGATGACGAGATGGTCGAGTTCATCGAGTATTTTTCTACCGGCCCCGTTTACGGCGATGGTACTGAAGTAGAACTCATTATTAATGGAGATTTTTTTGATCCGTTAAACATTTCTTATCAAGGTGAATTTGAAGAAGTGATCACCGAGGAGTTCGCGGTTTACAAGATTGAAAAATGTTTTGCCGGCCACGAAGCCGTTATGAATGCTTTTCGTGAGTTCGTGAAAAAACCAGGCAAACGCCTCACCTACAATATCGGAAATCACGATGCGGATTTTTTCTTTCCGAAAGTCCGTGAGCATTTTGTGCGGGCCATTGACCCTCGGGGACAGGCTCCGAGTGAGTGTGTGGGCGTAAATTTTCAACGGCCAGGGATTGAAGTTGAAGGCGGCATTTATATCGAACATGGCAATCAGTTTGAGGCGGTGCATCTCATGAATTACGAGAGCCCCCTTCTGACGGAAGGTTTGGATGAACCAGTCTTGAACTTGCCTTGGGGAAGTTTTTACGTCCTAAAAATCATAAACCGTTTGAAGATTGAGCGTGACTACGTGGATAAAGTGAGGCCCGTAAAGGCCATGGTTTTTTGGGGATTATTCACGGATCCTTGGTTCACCTTGCGGTTCGTTGCGGCCTCCATTTTCTATTTCTTTAAAACAAGGTTTATTTATAATCCGGTGAGGCGCAGTCGTTTAAGGGTGACGGCCCAAATTCTGAAGGATGAGGCAAAAACCTTTTTACAGGACCTGCAAGACGCGGCAAAATTTGTTTTGGATGAAAGGCCCGACATCCACACCGTGATTTTCGGCCATACTCACTTGCCCATGCATAAAGTTTTTGCCGATG
>CAYYYP010000041.1:0-1239 GCA_964475985.1 uncultured Oligoflexia bacterium
CTGCAGTGGGCGGAAAATCAATGGGTCACATTTGCGGCTAGCGCAGTGATGGCCCATTGGAATTTCCACGGCCAAGGAGGGCAATTTTTGCCGGATTTGGAGTTTCAATCGGAACAAAGTTTCCAAAAAAATTTCTCAATCAATAAAAAAGTGCTTGCGGCTGGTTCATGTAATGAGAGTTCAAGCTGGGTACGGCATTCCCATTTTCAATTTTGGACGTCCCTACGTAACCGTCATTGCACGAAATTCAGGATTTTATTTTTTGTGGCTCAGCCGGACACAACTCCTCCCATAATTGAAATGGTGCGGTTATTTTACGAGAAAAAACCCGTGTTATAAGCTGAAAATGGATCAACGCCCGAATCGATTTCTACTCTCAAAAATGAAGGATGATGAACTTTTAAATCAAACCAATGCGCTAGTTAAAAATGAGCGAGCCGTTACCGCTGAAATTTTAAATGCCATCAATGAAATAGAACTGAGGCGATTGCATCTTTTGCGTGGGTTTTCAAGCCTCCATGAATTTCTTGTTAAAAGTTTGGGTTACTCGGATGGCGCAAGTCATAGGCGCATTTCCGCGGCGAGGCTGCTTAAGGCAGTGCCCGAAGTCATTTCTTCCATCAATGATGGTTCCGTGAATCTTACCACCGCCGCACCCCGACCTGAAGCGGTAAGACAAGTCATGGCGCAGGGCCGTTCCAGCACCCAGGAATTTAATTTAGAAGTGCGGATTCAAATCACGCCTGAACTTCAAAAAAAATTGACTCGTCTGAGGGAGATCTTTAGTCACCATAAAGATGCTTTAGGTGGTTACGGGGATCTCATGGAACTTATGGCTGATGAGCTTTTAAAGAAAGCCGACCCATTGGAGAAGAAAACTTCTCCAGTGAATCCTACTAAAAGCTACGAGACGAAACCCAATCTGACTTCTCCAAAGAAGTCCCAGCCTGCAGAATCACCTCAAGGACAAAACATTCAAGCAGATGCCTGCGTGGCTGAGCCTCTGCGGACGACAACTGCAGGGAACTCCTCGCGATACATTCCGGTGAACATCAAAAATGAAATTTACCAGCGCGACGAAGCCCAATGCAGCTATGTTGATCCTCAATCTAAAAGACAATGTGGCTCCAAACGCTTTCTTAATATTGATCACATCACACCCTTGGCAGTCGGAGGCAAAACGTCCTTAGGAAACTGCCGCCTTCTTTGCGCAGCTCACAACCAGCTTGCGGCGATTCA
>CAYYYP010000041.1:1249-31569 GCA_964475985.1 uncultured Oligoflexia bacterium
GTTATGGGCACTTACCTAAAATTATAGAGTTCATAACGAATCCAATAGCTTGAATTTCCGGAATCAACCGACGAAAACGCTGAATGGTTTCGATCTCAAGAACTGCGTGGGCCCCTGAGGAGCACCAAGAAACGACGCCTTAAGCCTAAAGCTTCCGCGCTAGCCTTGCACTTCCCGGCCCATTTAAGTTACTACCTACCCCTTATGGAACTTCACTTACCGCCTGAGGCCCTAACCGCCGTTTCATCGCTAAAAGCCCTTTCCCCGATTCGGCGCTTACCTAAAAATGTTGCGGAAAAAATTGCGGCGGGAGAAGTTGTTGAACGGCCTTTTTCAGTAGTGAAGGAACTCGTCGAAAACTCCTTGGACGCAGGTGCTAGCACCGTCGAAATTAGTTTAGAAACTGGTGGCCTTCGCTTGATCCAGGTCACGGACGATGGGCATGGCATTGCGGCCGATGAACTGCCCCTTTCCTTGGAACGTCACGCGACTAGCAAAATAGAAAATATTGATGACCTGTGGAAACTGTCCACCATGGGCTTTAGGGGCGAGGCTTTGGCCAGCATCAGCTCCATCTCGCGCTTCACCTTAGAATCCCGTCGTGACGGACAAACCGGACGACGTCTCCTGTTGGAGGGCGGAGAAATCATAAAGGATGAAATTGTTGAAATAGGGGCAACCAACTCAAGCGGAACTAAAATCACGGTGGAACATCTTTTCTACAACGTTCCGGCCAGATTAAAATTCGCCAAAAGCAAAGCATCGGAAGCCATGGCGGTACGCGATCTTTTAGAACGTATTGCGCTTTCATGGCCGAAAGTTTCCTTTCACCTTGAAGTTGATTCGCGGCAAACCTTAAACTTGCCCGCTGTTCAGACGGCGGAAGACCGCGTGGCCCAGGTCCTCGATTCCGCTCCGGAAAATTTGCGGGAGTTTCAGAGTCAGTATCATTCCATCCAAGTGCGGGGCTGGTTTGACGATGCCATTCGCGGGAAAAATTCAAAACAGATCTATTTAAGCGTCAATCAGCGCATGGTTAAGGACAAACTTTTGCTTCAGGCCGTACAGGTCGCCTTACGACCCCTTATGATGGAAGGCGAATACCCACGCCTATACTTAGATATTATTTTGCCGGCCCAATCCGTGGATGTAAACGTACATCCCGCAAAAACAGAAATTCGTTTTGAAAAACCCCAGGACGTTTTTCAACTCATTCAAATCGCACTTGCTCCACTCGCCCGCCGTACCGGCCCTCAACCCTATAAAGTTGAGCTTGCGGGCAGCTCAGCGGGCGGTGCTCCAACTCTGTTAGGAAGTGCTTTTCGTCCGCAAGCAAGTGAACCCTCTTCTAGAGCATACGACACAAACTACAAACAGGAATCATTGATGATTGCCGCCGAACCGCTTTTCAATACGAAATTTTTTGTTGATCAAGTGCCCCAGGCGCACACGTCGGTGCCACAGCAAGTCGCGACGATAGGTTCCGAGCCGGATTCAAGTCTACCCACTGCGGAATATACCGCAACTCCGCACGTGGCTCATTCCTCTCTGGAGACCGAGCTCCCATCGCACCTTTCACAAGAACAATCCCCAGAAGTAGAGCAAGCCGCGCCTTATCACTACATAGGCCAACTCAAAAATACGTATCTCCTTTTCCAAGATGAGACCGGTATGATTCTCATCGATCAACACGCCGCCCATGAACGCATCCGTTATGAGAAAATCAAAACTGACTTTTTCCACCGCGGCCTAAAATCCCAGCCCTTGCTCATAAGCCTTACGGTAAAAACTAAACCAGAAATATTGTCCGTCGTGCTTGACGCTCCAGAACTTTTCGCGAAGCTTGGTTTTGAAATAGAAGCGTTTGGTGATCAAGACCTATTGGTGCGCGCCATTCCGGAAAACCTAGATGTTGTGCAAGCGAGGGAAGTGTTGAATGCATTACTCGTGGCCCTCCAAGATTCTGACTCCTCTCTACCAGATGACCCCACCATACTTAGTCCTAAGCTAGAACGTTTGCTTTCCACGGCGGCTTGTCACTCAAGCATTCGGGCAGGGCAAACCCTTTCCCGACAGGAAGCATTATCTCTGGTCACTCAAATGCATTCCACGAAATCTGCCAACCATTGCCCACACGGAAGGCCAGCAACATTGCGCTTGGAATTTAGTGAAATTGAAAGCCTCTTTAAGAGGAAAGTTTAGTGCCAAAACTCATTGCGCTACTTGGTTGTACTGCATCGGGAAAATCTGACCTCGCTTTGGCTTTGGCCAAAAAAACCAACGCCCACATCATCAGTTGCGATTCGCTTTTGGTTTATCGCGATATGAATATCGGCACCGCAAAACCAACGGGCGAGGAATTAAGGCAGGCACCGCATCACCTCATTGATTTAGTGAACGCCAATGAAAATTTTACGGCCGGAGATTATGTGCGTTTCGTCCGCCCCATCCTTGACGATCTCGTAAGTCGTGATATCCCGGCCATCATTGTGGGTGGCACGGGGTTTTACCTTCGAGCCTTGCTTTACGGAATTTGGGACGCGCCAGCTACCGATCAGGAATTCAGAATCTCGGCGGAAGCCCAGAGCTCAGAAAACCTCTTTGAACTTTTGCGTTTAAAAGACCCAGAATATGCAGCAAAGACCGATGGTCATGATCGGTACCGCGTCATAAGAGCTCTAGAAATCATTCACATTACCGGAGAACCCTTAAGCCAAAGACTAGCTCAAGCGAAACCACTCAATCCCTTGCCCTATCCATGCCCGGTCTTGGGCCTAAGGCGTTCACCCGCCGAACTAGAACAACGGATCAAAACTCGCACCCAGAAGATGTTTGCGGCGGGCCTAGTGGAAGAAGTCAAAGCGCTGAAAAATAAATACCCCGAACGGCCCAAAAGCCTAAAAAGCATTGGTTACGTTGAGACGCTAGCTTTCCTCGACGGTGAAATGACGCTTCCCGAATGCGAGGAGCGGGTCTTTATTTCGACCCGTCAACTCGCGAAAAAACAACGCACTTTTTTTAATTCATTTTTTAAGGTGCCGCCCCATGAAGTGGAATGGTTTGATTTTCCCACCCAAGAAGAAGAGCTTTTCAAGCGCGCGCTGGGCGTACTAGAATCAGACTAGGAATAGAAAATGGAAGAAAACAAAGAACTACGCATCATCATCCTCTCCGATGGCACCGGTGAAACGGCATCTCAAATCACGAAGGCCGCCATGGTGCAGTTTTCCGAAAAACAAGTTTACTTCACGCGTTACAAAAATATTCGCACCAAAGCTCAGGTAGAAGCCATTTTTGATGAAGCGGCCATTCACCATGACATGGTGGTGTATTCCATCGTTTCGCCAGAGCTAAGAGATTACATTGCGCAAAAAGCCTTGGATAAAAAAGTTCCCGCCATCGACCTCATGGGTCCGCTCCTTGGCGCCATGGCTATGTTTTTTGGAATGGCACCTAAGTCACTACCGGGGCTTTTTCACCAGGTGAATGATCGTTATTTCCGGCGTATTGCGGCCATGGAATATACCATCGCCCATGATGACGGACGCGACCTCACGGGCCTGGATACCGCCGACATCATCATCATCGGAGTTTCCCGAACTTCTAAAACTCCGCTTTCCATGTACTTGAGCCACCAAGGATGGAAGGTTGCCAATATTCCCATCATTAAGGGATACGAGCTTCCGAAAGAAATTCTTGAGGCGGAGCAACGCAAAATCATTGGTCTCACCATAAGTGCCGACACGCTTTCCACCATCCGCCGCGCGCGCCTGGAGCGTCTTGGTCAAAACGACGGGGGAGATTACGCCTCAATGGATTTAGTTTTAGACGAGATTGATTACGCCGATCAAATTTTTCGCCGCAACAAACGTTGGCCCGTTTTCAACGTGACGGGTAAGGCCCTGGAAGAAACAGCCTCAGAGATTATTAAAGTCATGGTGGCGAGGCGCAAGCAAATGGGACTTTCGATTCCGGATTAACGACTTATGATCCGTGGTTCAGGATCCCTTTGCCGTACACTCCACGACGGCCTTAAGTTGGGCCGCAAACGAAAAAACCTGACGATATTTTCTGGCGCCATTCGATAAGGACCGCCTTGATAAAACTGATAGCGATAAATCAAATGGGGAGTCACCGCATCGCCACTTAAAGTTTCCCCCGTTTGTTCATCACGAATCGTGTACTCCCAGTTCGCAAAAATTTCATCGTTGAAGGGGCTGCCCTGGACTCCACCGTGACCGCCAATCCAACCACTACGATGATTTCCACGTTCAGAAAAATAAGCCCCACCCATATCTTTGCCAACGATGGAATATCGCCGCCCTTGAAATGTGAAATTCACGACACGCTCACCGTTGCTGTCGCGAAGCATCCTCTGTCCCGTCGAGACGGCGCGTTCGTAAGTGTTCAGGGCAAACAATAGCGGTTCGGCCACCCGTTGATGGTTCGTATGCAAAACATCTCTGACTGCGTGATTGTCCGCCAAAAGTATCTCTTGTAAACCCTGGCCAGGAAGTAGTTGGCCGTGCCCAGATTTTCTCAAGTAATGGTAAGTGTCCTCCTGATCAAACGGATGACCTGATTGATACCCTTCCGTCTTTGACCTTTCATGTGACGTTCCTCCCCCGCCCCGCATTCGCCGTTCTAGCGTTGCAATGGAAAGCCCCGTCATTTGCGTCATATTTTTAATCACATCATCCGAATTGCTCCGCCCCACCACAAACACATTTCTTCCATCCTCAAATAAATCTGACTGATAAACATACTCCGAAGGTATGGTTTGAGTTTCGTCGGCCACACGATGGTACGGCGCTATAGCAATAGGAATCGGAGTATCGTTGGGACCGCTACGAATAACTTCCGTGTGGCGGCTGGCTCTACCAGCCCCCGTTTCACCACCGGTTGATTGGTCCCGAAGCGACTCAATGAAACATAGGAGTTCATCCGCGCGGGCTGCGGTCGACCAAATCCCTACAATCATAATGATAATAAATAGACGCATGTCGCATACTTGTCGGTATTTCGCTTGGAAGCTGAAGCATGTCCGCCATAAAAATATCCCTCAAGGGGACGCGCATCCTGCGCTACACACGCATGGGAACCGTCATCCTGACGCGTGAGTCCCCTTGAGGGATATTTTTATGGCGGACATGCTCCAGGCCACCAAAGAAGTGGGGCAATTTCTGCCGATCAAATATCCTTCTTCCAGAAAACCAAGCTTGTTAGGCAAAGCATGAGAATTACGAAGCTCATTCCGTAGAAGAACGCATGTCTAATTTCCGCGAACGGAATGGGTATGTGATGCGAAAACTCACTTAAGCGACTGAGCACCGTGAAATCGGGAAGTACCTTAAGCAGCGTTATGAAAATTTTGTTGCCCGTTCCGGCATCGGGGAAGATGCGGTAGAGCGTTGCACTTAAGTCATCCATGGCGTGACCAATGAACCAGAAACTTACGCTAAAAATGGTAGCCAGTGCTGCAGTAGTGAAACTTGAGAAAAACATGGCTAGCCCGAGCAGCATTAAAAATTCCATGATCTGCAAAAGCGGCGCAAATATAAGTTGTTTGGTGGCTACGCCCCCCAAAAATTTAAATGCTAAGAAAACCACAAAGTACATGCCGACGCTGTTTAAAATGATGACTGCGCCAGCACCTAAAAACCGTCCAAGCACATATTCCGGCCTGGAGATGGGTTTCGTGAGCACCAGGTGCGCCGTACGATCGCGCATATCTTTTGAAATGAGGCCAGCTCCAAGAATCACGGCCGAGAGACAACTCGCGAGAAACACTCCAGCTAAACCAAAATCTAGGGCTAAGCGTGAAGGCTCGTAGAAAGAAAGCTTTGCGATGGCAAAGCTCAAAACGATGATGAGTCCACTGAATACCACGGTCATCCACAACACCTTCTCGTGGAAAAACTCCTGGGCGCTAATCTGGGCCATGTAAAAAACGGAGGCTCCGGGATTTTTTTTACGTTGGGGTGCACTCATTAACGGTTACCTCCACTCATGAAATAACCTTGATCGATCTCCGGATAGGTTTTTTGCACCGAGAGCAGTTCTTCTCGGTTTTCTAGAGCAGTTTTGAGTTCCGTTAGTAGGTCTTTGCTCAAAACCTCTTTTTCCCGCGCGCCACCGTTCGACTTAAAACAAATCCGGTAAGCGGAATCCGTGTCCTTCAACTGAAAGTGTTTGAGTTCGCCATGACTTAAAAAACAAAGCGCGCCCGTAAGTTCTTCTACGTCATCTACGGAGTGGGTGGAAAAAAATATGGTTTTCCCGGTCGCTAAAACTTCCCGCAGGATATTTTTTAAATCCCGCCGACCCGATGGGTCGAGACCGCTCATAGGCTCATCAAGGATCAGGAGATCCGGATCATGTAGCAGCGCTTGGGCTAAACCCACTCGCTGAAGCATACCTTTCGAATAGGACTTCATTTGCAGCAGTCTACCCTTTCCGAGCTCAACCCTGGCTAAGGCTTCCTGAACTTTTTGTTTCAACGTTGCGCCCGTCAGGCCCTGGAGCCTGCCGCTAAATTTCAAAAACTCCTCACCCGTCAAAAACCCGTGATAATAAGGCCTTTCTGGCATGTATCCGATGCGAGTCCGAACGGCAGCGTCTTCCGGAGATACGCCAAAAACCGAGATACTTCCCCGATTGGGCCTAAGCAGCCCTACCAAACATTTAATTAAAGTCGTTTTTCCAGAACCATTAGGACCAAGAAAAGCCAAGGATTCACCCGGAAACACTTTTAAATTGATGTCGCGCAAGACTTCCTTTTTTTTCGTAAGAGAGGAAAAAACTTTTGAAAGATTTTTTACTTCAAGGGCCGGCAGGTTTTTATTTTCCATGAAATGAATCTTCCTCTAAATCGATTTGCACCGTAGAGCCACTAGAAGCGTTTTCAGTTTCACGCACCATGAAACGTTTGCCCTCTTGGTTTCTGCCGGAATTGTTTATGGAACGCAGGTACTGCTTAAACAGGACTTTCTTTGGCAGATGTTCAGCTGACGAACGCTCAAGATACGAATGAAATCCTGACTCCAGATCTAAAACTTCCTTCCGGACCAAAAGTTTGCGCATCTTGGCCTCAATGGCGGTTTTTTCCCCTGGCGTTTTTACGCGTAAAAGCGCGTCGTTCAGAACCCGAAAGCCCACGTTCAACTGACCACGCTCAGTGGACAATGACTTGGCCAAGTCTTTAGATAATGGACTAGCTTCCGGAAGCTCCGCCGATGCTTTGATCATGATCGCCGCCTGTTCAAAACGACGTTCTTCAAAAAGAAGATGGTAACCATAAGCAAAATAGATCGCGCCCCGGAGTTTGCCCGGAACCCAAGGGTTTTGTTTGAGACGCTCAATGGCTGTTTCAAATAATTTGCTAGCGCCCCCGATATCGTCCTTAATTACGGAAAGGTAAATCGCCCCGTACCAGGCGCCAAAAAAATTCAGTGGATCAAGTTGCAACATAGCATCCAGACTTTGATAAAGTCCTGACTCATCGCTTTTTTCGTGTACTGTATCGGCCTTCACCGCAAGATCAATCCAAACTAAATCCGCCGCGGCGATACGGAGGCCCAAAAATTTTTTAACTAAACGTGGCTTTAGGACCTGCCCCAAATAATTTGGTGGAACCTGAGAATTTTCTTCTGAACCCAAGGAACGCACTTCCCAAAACCTGGGCTGGTCTACGTAATAGAAGAGGCATCCCATTGCGAGGGTCGACAAAAAAAATGGAGACCCAAGAAGTTTGATGCGGTTCAGGCTGGAGAGAATCATGGCGAACTTCAGTATACGATCAACCAGCCATTTTAAACATTGGCAAATACATGGCAACCATCAAGCCCGCAACCATACCACCCAAAACGATAAGGACGAGTGGCTCCAAAAGTTTAGTCAGCTGAGCCACCGTCGCAGAAACTTCCTCTTCATAGAAATCCGCCACACGCTCTAGCATCTGATCCAAGTTTCCGGTGCTCTCTCCAACATTGACCATTTGCGTCATCATATTGGGGAATAGTGGCTCTTTGGAGAGAATTAGGGACAACGATTTTCCCCCCGAAACCTCCGACCTTACTTTGGCGATGAGTTCGGAATAAACGAAGTTTCCTACGGCGCCGCGGCAAATCTCCAGCGAATCTAGCAAACTAATGCCGCTGGCCAGCATAGTTTGCAAAGTGCGAGAGAACCTGGCGACAGAAATCTTTCGAACGAGCCCTCCGATAAGTGGTAAACGCAGGCCCAGGGTATCAAAAAATTTGCCACCTTCTTCCGTTTTCAAATAACGCCACGTTAAAAATACCGCTAAGAATACAGACCCAAGAATGGTTCCTACGTGTTGGGAGCAGAAGTGGCTCGCGTCGATGACAAATCGCGTTACATCCGGAAGTTCCTGGCCACCCTGGGTAAGCATGGCTTCAAATTTAGGAATCACAAAATTGAGCATCACAAAAATCACACCCATTCCGACAAAACTTACGGCAATGGGATAGATCATGGCGGCCTTCACAGTTTTTTTAAGCTTAATGTGATCTTCCAAGTAACGCATAAGCCTTCGCAAAATACTGTCCAGCGCGCCTGAACTTTCGCCCGCCTGAATCATACTGATGTATAGGGGTGGAAAAGTTTCGCCAAAAGACTTCATGGATTCCCACAGAAAGGAACCGGCACTCACCTTATCCTTGATGGTCTGGATCATATTCTTAACGGCGATTTTTTCCGTTTGGGCCATGATGATCTCGAGGCCCTGAATCAAAGGAATGCCAGAGTTCATGAGGATCGCAAGCTGTCTTGTGAAAAGCAGAAGATCCTCATCGGAAATTCCTGAACCAAAGAATTTGGTGAGGTTACCTGAACTTAAAATTTCTGCGGGAGTGCCCTTTTTTAGGATCTTTAAGGGTCTTAAGCCTTGAGACCTAAGGTTAATGCGTACGTCGTTCTCGGTGCGCACATCCACATCGCCTTCAAGTTTCTCACCATCTTTATTTACTGCCACATAATGAAACGGCGCCATAAAATTAATTACCTTTTTAAGGGAGCGGGCTGAGTGGAAGGCACCGTACCTAGGAGCTTGGCCAACTCATCCGGCATAAAACTATAACCAAATGCATCTTGTTTACTTAGGTGGCCTTGCTGAATGAGCTTCACTAGGCTTTGGTTCATAGTGCACATTCCGGTGGCTTCCTGACCCGTCTGCATGCTCGAATAAATTTGATGGAGCTTGTCCTCGCGAATGAGGTTCCTTATGCCCAGGGTTGGCACCAATAGCTCAAGGGCTAACGCTCGTTTATTGCCTGCCGCATTTGGAATGAGCTGTTGGCAAACGACGGCCTGTAAAACAAACGCGAGCATTTGCCTTACCTGCACTTGTTGATGGGGCGGGAATACATTAATCATCCGAAAAATGGACTGCACCGCACTATTGGTATGAAGCGTGGCAAACACGAGGTGCCCCGTCTCTGCCATGGTCAGAGCCATTTCAATGGTCTCGGCATCCCTGAGCTCACCGATTAAAATATAATCGGGGTCCTGCCGCAAAACGCGCTTTAAGGCGTCTTTGAAATTATGCGTATCGCTTCCCACTTCTCGCTGATTCACCAAACAGGATTTATGATTGTGCACAAACTCAATGGGATCCTCGATGGTGATAATGTGCGCAAACTCAGTTTGATTCAAATGATCAATGAGCGCTGCAAGCGTCGTTGATTTTCCGCTGCCCGTAGCTCCGCAAACCAAAACTAAACCGTTGGGCCTCGTAATGACGTCGTGAATGATACTGGGTAGTCCTAGCTTATCGAGAGACGGCACTTCGATGGGGATACGACGAAAAACCGCGGCTACGCAGCCTTTCTGTGTAAAAATATTTCCCCGGAAACGTGCGAGATCCTTAAGGGTGAATGAAAAATCAAGTTCAGAGCTTTTTTCAAATTCGTTACGTTGTCTTTCATCGATGACGCCGTAACAAAGCTCGCGGGTGTCTTGGGCCGTGAGCGCATCGGCTTTCACTTTGACCATGCGGCCCTCAATGCGAAACTGTGGTGGAGAGCCTACGGTTAAATGAAGATCAGATGCACCTTGGTCCACCATGGCCTTAAGCAGTGACGCCAATGGGATTTTTGAGGAACTAATTGTGGGAGCAGAAGGTGGGCCAGCCATGATGAATCATCCTCGTTAGTAAACTTAAGACTTTTTATTCCAAACTCTCGTCGGCGGTGGTTGACGCCAATGCTTCCTCAAGGGTCGTTGCGCCTTGGGCAACCTTCACCATGGCGGAGGTCCTGAGCGTCTGCATACCTTCGCTTAAGGCCGCGCGTTTTAGAACCGGGGCCGTAGCGCCGCTTAATATCAATTCTTTTAATTGGTTCGTAACTTCCATGACTTCGTAAACGGCCATGCGGCCTTTGTACCCAGACTTTCCGCATTCAACGCAACCTTTACCGCGTACGGTCTTCACTTTGTTCGCTAACGCTTTGGGTAATCCCACCTCAATAAGTTTTTCGATCGGAATTTTTACTTCTTCTTTGCACTTAGGACAAACCGTCCGCAAAAGTCTCTGCGCCACCACCGTATTCAAAGATGCCGTCACGAGAAAAGGTTCAATGCCCATATTCATAAGCCTAAGGATAGTACTTGGCGCGTCATTGGTGTGGAGAGTCGAGAGAACTAAGTGGCCAGTAAGCGCTGCTTGGATAGCCACTTCCGCTGTTTCGTAATCCCTGATTTCACCCACGAGAATGACGTCGGGGTCTTGACGCAAAAAGGTACGCAATACGGAAGGGAAATTTAAGCCGATGTCTTTGTTGATTTGAACTTGGTTTACGCCTTCAAGATTGTACTCAACGGGGTCTTCCGCCGTAGAGATATTGGTATCAATTTTATTGAGCTCGTTGATGGCGGAATAAAGGGTCGTGGTTTTACCGCTACCGGTTGGGCCCGTAACGAGGACCATCCCATTTGGTGCGGAAATCCCACGTTTGAATTTTTCAAACGCATCCGCTTCAAAATTCAGTTTTGAAAAATCATAACTAATGCTGCCGGTAGACAAAATCCGCAGCACGACTTTTTCACCAAACAAACAAGGCATAGTGGACACCCGGAAGTCCACCTCGCCTGAACTCATTTTAATTTTGATTCGGCCATCCTGGGGAATTCTACTTTCAGCCAAATCCATTTTGGATATGATCTTAAACCGCGCAAGCACCGGCCTTCTCATCTGCGGTGGGATCTGCAGCACTTCCTGAAGGTAACCATCAACCCGCATGCGCACCCGGCAACGTTTTTCATAACACTCAACGTGGATGTCGCTTGCGCCCTTACGAATGCCTTCTAAAAGAATATTATTTACTAGCGTAATGATGGGCGCGTCGTCCGGTTTTGCGTTGTCGTCCACCTGGATGGCGAGGTTACGATCTAGTTCAAAAACAGAATCGCCACTATCGGCCTGAAAAGATTCAATGGCCGTCTCGATGGCGGTGCTCACATTATAATACTTGAGAAGTGCCGCATCCAAGGATGAGTAAGTGCAGAGAACGGCTTCAAGGTTAAGCTTCGTACGAAACTTTAAGTCTTCTAGGCCGGCAATCACCGTGGGATCCGCCACGGCTACCACTAGACTAGATTGATTGACCTGAAGGGGGATGACCCCGTGTTTGCGGGCAAGTTCTAAGGGAACTAAACGTAAGACATCAGGCTTTACTTCAAATTTAGCTAAGTTAATGGACGGTAAGCCGTACTTCTGGCTTAAAAACGTAAGAAGTTTAGCGTCGGAGAGGTAACGTTTCTCCATGAGAAATCGAACCTGCGACTTACCGCTTAGGCGCTGGGCCTCGTTCGCTTCTTGGAATTGCTGCGCCGAAATGACTTTTTCTTTTAAAAGAACTTCGGCCAAAGCTTTGGACATGCTTTTATTTTAGGGTGAACGTCGCGGGATTAAAACATTTTATATTTATAGCAGAACGGACGGCAGAATCTGCCAGTCATTAGATGCCGATGATGGAGTTCATGAGATTTTTATCCTGGTCTATGGTCCAGGTATCGATCACCCCGTTGCTACTAGAGATACTTCCCTGGGCCCCGGCCCTGAACATGGGGGGAGCCGTAGTATTATCCAAGGTTGCAGCAGTGGCTCCGCCGATTACGCAAGTCGGGGTAGTCATTAGCGCGACCGTATTTGCATTCTGAACAACGATGGAAGCACCGTAACAATGAACTGGAGTGGCCGGTCCCGTGGCGTTTACAATCGTGTTGATATTAGTAAGTAGGCCTGTAGCGGTAGTACCGCCAGTATCACATTCCGTGGGTAAGCTCCCTCCTGGCGCGGCCATTGCTAACGTCGCCGCAGGAAATCCAACCGAATAATATCGATTCTCAGAATCTGGCACATATCCAACTTGGCTTAAACAAGGCCAATACTTACTTTGCTCCGCAAAAAAACCTTTTTCCTGAGTGTACACCGCGGCCAACGCCACCTTTGCTTCACTCTGCCGCGCCTTGGCTTGGTACTTTAAATAATTCGGGACCGCCACGGCGGCAAGAATACCGACGATGGCTACCACCACCATAAGTTCTACGAGAGTAAAACCAGAATTTAATTTCCCTGCGCGCCGATTCAAATGAAGCATAAAAAAATCCCCTTGCCTTGTGCCTATGTTTTTAATGGTAAGCCGGGACGGATTCTTTTTCAAATGCCTTTAATTTATAAAATTATTCCGTTGCGGGCCGGCCGGTCGGTGCTACCGGACTTCCTTCCGCGGATTGCCCGGAAACCCCGCTTGCTTCCTGTCGCAATTGAACGATTCGTTGGCGCAACGCACCACACATTTGATTATACTGGGCCGAAGTTGATGTCGTAGAAAAGGAAGTATAGTTGCTCGCGGGATAGATACACTCATGTTCCGGACCAAAATTTCTTCGCAAAAAATCCAAGGTGGCGGAATCCGTCCGCACAGAAACTAACGCTGCGTTAATTTGGGTAGACCTTCCAGCAAGCTCGGTTAAAATATTTTGGAATAATCCGTTCTCGATACTGAAAGCTGGCACTCCGGAATTGTATCCGCTCACAGCAAAATCTAAAGGGCTCAGACTCCACTGCGCCTGTCCTAAACCATAGGGCTGAAGGCCCGCCATGGAAAGGTTACGAGCTCCAAAAACCCTAGTGAGCTCCGGCGCCGGTGCCGCCGTTTGATTACACATTCGACGTTCGGCCAATAACGCCATGATCAACTCCCGCTGCCCTTGCGGTAGTCGGTCAAAAATAAGGTGAAAATTCCGCAGGCTTAAATCCCGGCTGTAAAGCGCCGTCAGATGAAAGTTAGGCCTAATATACAAAGATGGGGGCTGATACTGCGTTGAATAGGGAAAAATCACGTCTTCGGCTGGACTCTCGGGCGTAATTTGAGGCCGTGGCAGAGTGTTGTAACAAGGATTGTTTCTTTGGCTCGCCAAAAACTCCAAATAATTTCTGCGTTCCGTTGGGCTTAACGAATCATCTTGGTGGCCATGGGCGCCCGGCCATTCATTATACTCATGAAAATTGTGGCGAAAATGAATCGGATTCCCCGTTCCACCCGTATGGCAACCCATACAATTTCTAGGATTTGTCGCCACCAGTGTTTGCGGTTGGCCCGGACGCTCCCGCCTACGCCGCCTCGCATTTCTAAACGTTAAAAGCTGCGCGTGCTCCCGGCCCGTGGAAGCATCCTGATAAATCACTTCCACTTGGCCATAATGCCGGCTGCGGGGGTTACAACCATAGGCAATGGTAACGGATGAACTACTCCCCGAGCTCGAACGAATCACCCGCGGGTGAAGACGATCAACACCGTGGGATTGGCTGCTCTCGCTGTGTTCCATGAGGGTGTAAGTTTGCAGCACGTCAGAAGGTAGATTGCGCAAAAATTCCTCAAGGCTAGAACTCGCATGCGCGAGATCCAAAAGTTCGCCAATCGTATAGGGCCGCTCATTGCGGCAATCGGCGCGAATGCCGGGCGGTGGGGGTAAGCTTTGCGCTAGCGCAACCGGAGCTAAGAAAAATGAAATAATAAGTGCAATGAAAAAAAACAGAAATCCTCCCGCCAACTTTTCTATTCTAAACTTTTTTAATTTATAATGAATCACGACTTACTACGAGGGCAAAAATTGCCGCCGAATGCCAGTTATAAACTGCCCCTTGCCCAACGCGAGTCCTGTTCAATCTGGGTTTGTAATTCCGTGAGGCTTGAGAATTTTTTCTCATCTCGGCCGCGGGCGACAAACTCAAAGGCAAGGGTTTTACCGTAAATGTCTTTACCAAAATCGAGGAGGTGCACTTCTACCCTTAACGGAAGTGGCCCGTCCTTCCCGGCAAACGTGGGCCTTACGCCAATATTAGCCACGGCCGCGTACCGATGAAGTCCCGCCAGGGACGGCGCTGGGGTAGTGTTGGGATTACCGTCAAATATTTTAGCGTAGCCCGCATAGACTCCGGTTTTAATTCCGATCAGCGCTGGATCCAACTCTAAATTCGCCGTGGGAAAACCAAGCGTGCGTCCACGTTGGTCCCCCTTCACCACTTGGCCTTCGTAAAAAAAATGGCGACCTAACAAAACGTTGGCACTTTTGATTTCACCTTCGGCTAGAAATGCACGAATGCGGGAGCTTGAACAAACGCCATCTTCCAGAACCAGGGGCTCAACGATTTTAAGTTCAACTTTAGCGGCTTCACAGAGCTCCTTTAGCAGTTTTAGATCTCCGGTTCGGCCCGCACCGAAGCGAAAATCAGGCCCTACCACCAAAACCTTTGCCTGCATTTTTTCCAGCATTACTTTTTCAAAAAAGTCATGGGCGCTCAATTTTGAAAACTCTTCATGAAAAGTTTGTTCAAGAATGAACTGCACCCCAAAAGCATCAAGGGCCTCAACCCTGCGTTCGGACGTCATAAGTAGCGGCACCTTTTTTTCAGGCCGCAAAACCGCAGCCGGATGGGGCCAAAATGTGAACACGGAGGGAATTAAATTCAAAGCTTGAGCCCGCTGCTTCATGCATTCCAAAACCCGCTGATGGCCTAAATGCAGACCATCAAAATTGCCTATGGCGACTGCCCTGGCCTGCCCATTTTTTGTAGGGTTTAATTTTTTGAAATCACGAAGGACGACTACACTCACGAAGATTAATCCTTAAATTTAAATCCACAGATCTCGATCTCGGAATCCTTTTTATCAAAGGGATAGTTATGACAATTCGTAGGCCTAAGGTTTCCATAAATACGGCAGTACGGCAGGTCTTCCGCATCGTTACCTAGAAAGGGACAGTCAAAAAGTAATTTGCAGCAAGCGCCACAACGGTGACAATCCCCCTCACGGTTTTCGGCGATATTCTTTTGAATGTAATCCTGCCGGAAAACTCCCAAAAGAAAACGGCGCCATTTACGGGTAAACTGGCCCAAAAGGCCAGATTGCTGCAATAGCCATTCATATCGGTCCATCACAAAACTTCTCAAAAAATTCTCCTAACGGTTTGTGAAAGGCTTTAGCTTAAAAAAAGCATTTCACGGTACTTAGGCAGGGGCCAGAACTCATCGGAAGTCACATCTTCAAGCCGGTCGCAAACATTTCTGATCTCAGCGAGCAGTTGAGCGCCTTCTTTGCAAAGCAAGTGAGCTTTTTGCGGCTCTTCCTGCGTTTTGCCTAAACGTGTGAAGAGGTCACGCAATTGTTTTCGTTTCGCGAGGACCTCACCGACGGATTCCACTACCAGTTTCAAACGATTCCCTATTTCTGCCATGTCAAAGCTGCGATTGACCTCGCTCACCGAGCGAATGCATTCGGCAATGAGCCGTTGTTCCTTCA
Source organism: uncultured Oligoflexia bacterium (assembly GCA_964475985.1). Classification (GTDB taxonomy): domain Bacteria; phylum Bdellovibrionota; class UBA1018; order UBA1018; family CAYHWW01; genus CAYYYP01. Next base: position 17,074 of record CAYYYP010000041.1, read on the forward strand.
AGCAAGCGGGAACCACGTAGGTATCCACCAGCATGCCCATGGTCTCAAGCTCAATGCTCAGCTTTTTGACGTAACGCTCAATCATAACATGATATCGGCTGTGAAGTTCAGCCTCGGAAAGAATTGCCAGTTCCGTTAGAAGCTGTTTTGAAGACGCCGATAACATTTGTTCAATGGCTTCAGGGGCTTTTTTCAAATTAGGTAGGCCACGACGCTCCGCTTCAACTACCCACTCCTGTGAGTAATTATTGCCCTCGAACCGAATGTCCCGGGATTCTTTAAAGGTTTCCCGAATGACTTCAAGAATGGCGTCGTTAATGTTTTTGCCCGTTTTAACTCGTTGCTTTAGAACTTCCGTAATTTCACCCATGGCCTGGGCCACCGCTGCATTCACGATAGTAACGGGCCAAGAACATGGCGAGCTTGAACCCACTGCCCGGAACTCAAATTTATTCCCGGTAAAAGCGAAAGGAGAGGTTCGGTTGCGATCGGTATTGTCCTTGGATACGACCGGAAGCTTTGCCACCCCAAGACTGATCATGGCTTGCTCTGCGCCTTGGTCAAGCACTTCGCCAGCTTCAATTTTATTTACAATCTGGGAAAGTTGGTCTCCCAAAAACACCGAGATAATGGCCGGTGGCGCTTCGTTGGCCCCCAAACGATGATCGTTGCCCGGTGAAGCGATGGAAGAACGCAAAAGCCCTGCATGCCGGTGCACGCCCTTCATGATTGCCGCAAGTACCAGCAAAAATCGCAAATTCTGATGGGGAGTTTTCCCGGGCTCTAATAAATTTGGACTTTCGGTACCGCTACCCACTACGGACATGGACCAATTATTGTGTTTTCCACTTCCATTCACGCCGGCAAATGGTTTTTCATGGAGGAGGACCGCAAATTGATGGCGCTCACCGACTCGTCTCATGACTTCCATCAAAAGCTGATTGTGATCACAGGCAACGTTGGCCTCTTCAAAAATGGGAGCCATTTCAAATTGACTGGGCGCCACTTCGTTATGCCGCGTTTTTGCGGGCACCCCAAGTTTAAACAATTCAAATTCCATTTCTTGCATGAAAGCTAAAGCCCTTGAGGGAACACTCCCGAAATAGTGGTCTTCCAACTGCTGACCGCGAGGTGGTTGACTGCCCAAGAGAGTGCGCCCAGTCATGAGAAGATCAGGTCTTCCTTGGTAATAAGCGCGATCGATCAAAAAATATTCTTGCTCAGGGCCAAGAGTTGCCACGACACGTACGGCACCTTTCTCCCCAATGGTCGAAAGCAAATCGAGCGCCTTTTGATTCAGCACTTCCATGGAACGAAGAAGCGGGGTTTTTTCATCTAGCGCATCACCGTGATAGGAAATGAAAACGGAGGGAATGCACAAGGTTTTTCCATTTGCACTTTCCATGAGGAAAACGGGACTGGTGGGATCCCATGCGGTATAACCTCTAGCTTCAAACGTAGTGCGCATGCCACCGCTAGGAAAACTTGAAGCATCGGGTTCGCTCTGAATCAGTTGGCCCCCCGAAAATTTTTCGATGGGGCATTCGTTGTCATCAAAACTTAAAAAGGCATCATGCTTTTCCGCCGTGGACCCGGTCTGGGGTTGAAACCAATGGCAGAAGTGGGTCGCCCCTTTTTCCAGTGCCCACTCTTTCATAGCCAACGCTAAAGCTTGGGCGACATCGCCGTCCATTTTTTTGCCGGAATGCATGACCGACTGAAGTCTCGTTTGCTGCTCCTTGGATAATTTTGAGCGTAACTGTTCAATGCTTAGAGTGTTGATCCCGAAAAACTCGGATACTTTCAAACGATTCCCAACATCGTCGATGGGAAACTCAAAACGTCGCACTTGTCTTGCCTGAATCACCCGAAAAGCTTCTTCACGGGACATGTTCATGAAATTCTCCTCTTTGATGGGAAAGCAGTATCATATTCGGAATTACTGCACCAAACTTTGCAATGTTTTTACCAAAGCCAAGAGCGATTCCCTCAAAGTCCGGTTCTGGGAAGGCATAAAACGAACGTTTTCCAGCTCCTCGGCAAATTTTAATACTTTGATGCGGAGCTCTTCTGGATAATCCTTGGTCCTTAAAAAATCTTCTAATTCCTGGCGTGTCAGAGACCCCTTTGAAGTTCCGAAACGAAACCGCAACCAGCTGGCAAAGATCTCCTCTAGCTTTACGCTTAAGGCATCAAGACGTTTGCGTTCGTCTGCCTGTACCGCGTCGAGGGAAGCTGTCTTCAAAAAGTCATTTTCCAATGATTTTATTTTCTTTAAAAAATCTTTATGATCAACGACCGGCCTTTGTTCCTTGCGTAGAAGCTTAGCCGCAGCAAAAATCAGACTACCCAGAAAGAAAAGTCCGCTAAGGATTGCAAAACCTAGCGCTAAAACGTTAAAAATACCCCGATTTTTGGGTGGTTTAACTTCAAGCGTTCCCTGGGCCGCCGAGAATTCGACTTTAGGTGCACTGGTATCGGTTTTTCCGGGCGCGGCAGCTCCCGGCACTCCGGTTACCGCATTCCCGTCGCCTGGATCAACGTCGACGATGATCGGAGAGCTAGCCTTTACTCGGTAACTCTCGCTAGAAGGATCAAACATGGAAATCTCGATGGCTGGCAACTCAAAATGTCCAGCCTGCCTTGGGATCAAAAGAAAATCAAAAACCCGCTCGCTAGTGCCATTAGGGTGATATTTTGTCTGTGATTTATCTTCATATTGCTCAAAGGCATCGGGCCATTTCACCTTCAAGGATTCTAAGCTTCCGGCGTGCCCCGTTCCTTCGATCTTTACTTTTACGTTAAGGGCCTCACCTACTTTCAACCGCGGCTTATCCGAGGTTGCCGAAATATCAAACTGGCCTACGAGGCCATGGAAACTATCGGGTTTGCCCTGTGAAGGGAGCGGCAGAATTTCCACTTCACGCCGATCACTGCTGCGAGTCTCCGTCATCATCTGAAAATTTTGGAAAAATCGTCTGAGCATGAAGGGATCTTCGTCGTCATCCCCTCCCCATGTTCCACCCCTGACTCCGCGATATGCAATTTTCGCGGAAAAAACATCAAGGGGAAGCTTACCTTCCCTGACGGCAAAAACAGCGTACTTCGCCATGGTCGCTCGTTGGTATTCAACTCCATTGATGTTGCGAGGAACAAACTGCAGGGCATTTTTAAGGAGCGTTAAATCTAAATCTTCCTTTAAGAATCCAGATGCAGTGGGATATCTCTCTACCTGAATGCTTCCGATCTGAGTTCTTGAGAATAGGCTGTATTCTAGGATGATTTGCTCGCCGCGATAGGCTCTGGTTTTATTTGGCTCCGTCCTAAGAAAAAGAAGCTGCTCACCACGTTGAGGCTTTGCGACAGCGGCCCCTCCACTCCGGGGAGTGATCTGCGATCTAGGATCAGGCTCTTCAGTATCATCTTCATCAGCCAGATCCGTGGCTCCGGCGGGTGCATCACCAACTAAGACATCGATATCGGCTGCATGATAAACTTTGCCATCTACCGTGACGCGGATGTTTTTGATTTTGAGACGACCTTTTTTCTTGGGCAAAAGGATTGATGTGAACTGCTCCGTGCGGCTCGTAGAAAATTGTCCGTTGATATAGCGGGACTCAATACTCGTACCGCGATTGAACTGGTTCACTACGTCAAAGTCTGGGGCGTCAAATTGTGGTTTGTCGATACTGGGACGCATGGAGTCGGTGTGAATGGAAAAATGGAGTCCTAAGTTTTCCCCCGTACTAATTTCTTGGGACTGCAGCTGAGCCTCAAACTGAACCTCCGCCGCGCCCGCAAACCATAGATTCCCAAAACTTAAAATCCAAAGTCCTAGGAGAAAGCAGGAGAGTTTAAGCAATGAAGTTTTTTCACCAATCTTTTTCATTTTCTTCCTCTCGGTTTTCTCTGCGATCAGGGTTTCGCCTTGAGGCTTCATTCTGTTTTTGCTTCGCCTTGTCACGCCTAAATCGATTGAGGGTTTGGTTGTCCTGTTCTTTTAATTGTTGCATAAGGCGCTGAGCATCCTGGGGCGACAGAGTTTCTGACTTGAATTCCCGCTGTTTTTTCGTAACGGGCGGAGAGGACTTATCTTTATCCTTGCCCTTGCCGTCCTTATTTTGATCCTTACCGTCTTTTTGATCTTGCTTCTGATCTTGCTTTTGTTGCTGATCTTCTTTTTGCTGTTGGTCCTTTTTTTCCTGTTTTTCCTTATCTTCTTTTTGTTTCTGTTTCTGGTTTTGCCTGGTCTGCTGCAAAGACTCCCGGAATTTCATCAATAACTCTTCAAGCGACTTTTTATCCGTACCGCTCACTGCGGGGTCGCGAAGGTTTTCGATAATACGCTGCAATCCATTTTGAAGTTCGCTTAATGCCTCATCGTGCTGTCCTTGCTTCTCAAGTGACTTAGCCAAATTAAAAGTTGAGCTGGCATCCAGTACTGGCGCTTTCTGATCTAAGCTTTTTTTCTGCGCATTTTTGAGTTCCGTTACGGCAGTTTCGGCAGCGCCCGACTTCAAAAGTGAAGTGCCTAAATTAAAATGATGAAGCGGCGAATCGGGGTCTAGCGCTTGGGCGCGGGTAAAATGTTCGACTGCGGTCGGCAACTCTGAACTGGTGTAGGCCTCCATGCCTTTCTTGGTTTCCCGGAAATCTCGGTAACCCGCATGAGCCTGGGACGTTAGCAAACACGCTAGGACGATTGCTACGACTTCGGGCAGGCCCACACTTAAAATCAAACCGAGCACGCCAAGTGCTAATGGCACCTGGAAATATTCTCCGTAGATGATGACCTTACGGCCACGTCCAGGTTTAGTTCCATCTTCATCCTTTTCGGTAGCATCATGGAAAATGTTTACAATTTGCGGAACTTCCCGCTCATCGCTGGAAGCCACAAAAAATTTTCCGCCCGTTGAGTTTGAAATATTTTCAAGACTCTTCGTTTCAAGCTTAGAAAGAACCGTATTGCCCGACTTGTCTTTTTTGTATCCCTGCAAATTTCCGTTGGCATCTCGCAACGGAATGGGCGCACCCTTAAAACTTCCGACTCCAATGGCGTAGACGGGAACGTGGGCCGTTTTTAACGGACCAATCACTTCAGATTCCTTTCCGACCTGATCCTCGCCATCGCTAATGAGCAACATTCCCTGGCCAGAAGTATCTTCGTCGGCCTTGGCTTCTTCACCCGCCTGGGAATTCACCCCTCCACGTTCGAGCAAATCAAGGGCCGTTCTTAAGGCGCCCGCCAAATTCGTACCTTGCGTAGGTACGGAATCTTCGTTGATCGTCTCAAGATTTTGGCTAATATAATCAAAATCTGTAGTGAGGGGAACTGCCGCAAAACTATGGCCCGCAAAAATCACTAAGCCCACGCGGTCGCCCGACGCCTGCTCAAGCAAAGTTTTGATGAGGTGCTTTGCTTTTTTAATGCGACTAGGCACCACATCCTCCGTGGCCATGCTCCTAGATACATCGAGCAACACCACCAAATCAGAACCCTGCTGCGGTAGAATTTCTTCGCGTTGTCCCATTTGCGGGCGGGCCAGGGCGAAGATGAAAGAAATCAAGGCAAGCCATAGAAAAAGGAATTTTAAGTACCTTCGTTTTGGTCGAAAGCCGGGCGTCAGTTTAAGCCAACTACCCTCCGTAAAAATGCCTGAGAGTTTTTTCTGACTTTGCAGCTGGAGGCCCCACCAGAGGATAGGCAGGAGGAACACTGGGATTAAATACCAGAAATAATAGCTGTAGAGAAAACGCATGCTGCTCATGGGTACACCCTAAGGAAAGTTTCCTGCGACAAAAAGGTGAGGAGAAGGACCACCATACCCATAAATAAAAAAACTTGATAACGCTCTTCGTAACGAACCTGCTGAGTGCTTTTTATTTCCGTCCGCTCAAGTTGGTCAATCTCTGAAAAAACTCCGCGAAAGGTTTCGGGATCGTCCTGCACGCGGTAAAATCTCCCGCCGGTGGCGGCGGAAATTTGCCTGAGCAGTTCCGGATTTATGGAACTGTCATAATATTGATAAGTTTTGTAAGTGCGCCCTAGAATATCTCTTTGTAAAAAGGGCATGCGCACCCGGCCTTCTCTCCCAATGGCAATGCTATAGACTTTAATCCCAAATCCTTTTGCCAATTCCCCTGCCGTAAGCGGATCAACCTGCCCCATATTATTGTCACCATCGGTAATCAAAATGATGACTTTGCTTTTGGAAGTAGATTTCGCAAGTCGGGTCACGCCCAAGGAAAGTCCATCCCCGATGGCCGTTCCATCTTTTAAATCTCCGATTTCAATATTGCGCAATTGCTCCAGCACCAAAGTGTAATCAAGCGTAGGCGGTGCCAATGAAACGGGCTCTCCCGAAAACGCAACGAGTCCAATCCGATCGGTCTGCCTGCCTTCGATAAATTCACGAATCACAGTTTTTGCGATATCCATGCGATTGGTGTCCCGAAAATCTTCCACGCGCATGCTTGCCGACATGTCTAGGACAATGAGGATATCAATACCTTCCACCGAGCGCTGAATTTTTGAGAAACTGCGCTGGGGTCTAGCTAAGGAGAGGCCAAAAAGCAGGAGCGCCACGCTATAACTCACCAAAAAAATCCAACGCAATGGAAGCTTTTCCCAAGGAATCATTTTTAACTTTTGTAACGCTTGGCTTTTTGAATGCTTGGTCAGGGGCGTGCGATTGGGCCTTACGGTTTTTTTTTCGACTTTAGAGGGTGAAAAAAGTCTTTTTGAGGACACCAGCAATGCCGGATAAAATTTACCCGCCTGCATCCTCCGCGAAATCCAAAAAAGTAAAACTGCCGTCGCAAGTATAACCAGCCCGAGAAACCAAGGATCATGCAGTTTAAACGAAAAGCTAGGGCTCATTTGCGCTGGACTCCCTGGCTAAATGTAGAATTCGGGCAGAAAGCCCGCGAGCCAATGCGTCGGAAGGGACTTCCTTGGCAAACTTCACCGGATCCATTTCCTCAAACAGGGTTATCCACTGTGGGCCCGTGGAAACTGCCCTAGAAATTTTTTGTAAAGCAAAATTCAATTCCCGGGTCGTAAGATCCTCTGCCGGGAAACCATACTCCTTCGTCAAAAACCTTTTTGCCGCTTCACTCAAGCCAAAATAATATTTTTTAAATGTACCGGACTCCAGTAGATTTGAAGCATCCAAAACTTTAATTTGTTCCTCAAGAATTTCCAGAGGAGTTTTTGGGGCGACTTCCGGCAGCTGGGCTTGTTTTGCCAGTTGGGCATCTTTATGAAGCTTCCACACTTTTAGGATTCCCAAAATAATCAGACCTAAAACCAGAAGCCCACAAATCACGACTAACAAAATCGCCCACCAAGGAAGTCTCATGCCTAAGGGGTCAAGCGGCGCTTTGATTTCCTCCGTTTCCGGAAGTTTTTCTATTTCAAACTTGGAAAGTTCCTTAAGCGAGAGCGCGCCAACGACCTTATTATTTTTTTTAAGGAGAATATCTCCGACATGAATTTGACCTGGTTCGTAGGAGGTCACGGTGAACTCAAGCAGCGCCTCCGTAACCTTGGCGCTAAGGATTCTGATCCCTTCACGGCTTATCGGAAATTTTTCTGAGGCCCCTAGGTCGGGAGTCTCTGCCCATTGCGGTAACGCCCCAGTGATCTCCGAGGGAAGTTCTGCCGTCACCGTAAGCACATCGCCCGCAAAAAGCTTATTCCCGCTCGGACCTTTTACCTGGGCAGGAATCTGCAAAGGAGCCGGTGGAGGTTCCGGCATGGATGAGTAGACCGTCGGTGCACTCCATGAATTGTAAGAAAACAGCAGGGAAAATAGCAGGAAAAATATTTTCATCGTTTCGTTCCCTTTTGCAGTTCACGAAACACGTCTTCCATATAATTGGAGCGGGGAGAAAGCTCAATCAAAGCAGCTCCGGCTCGTCTGAAAAGCGCCGCTACTTCTTTATCGGGAGTAGTTTTTGGGGCGTCCCCGCCGGAAACCCAACGTTCTCCCGTCTCAGCATCTACGCATTCCACTAATCCCAAACTTTTCAATGCTGAAGTGTCCGCCTCAACGGGGTCCTTCATTTGAAGCCCAATCACATCATGTCGTCGTGCAAGCTGTCTTAAAGCGTCAAAATACCTAGCATCTCCATCTATAAAATCGCTGGCGACGAATACGACACCTCTAGTTTTCATGGCCTGGCGACAGCTCTGCAATGCTACCTCAAGGTTCGTTCCGTCAGATTCTGGGTCGTGATACAAAAGGTCAGTGACGACTCGCAAAGCGTGGGCCTTTCCCTTTTTAGGTGGAACATGGCGCTCCACATGATCCGTGAAAAGAATAAGTCCCACGCGGTCATTATTTCGGGTTGCCGCAAATACCAGAAGCGCACAGACTTCCGCCAGGGCGTCCATTTTATTTTTCGCCTGGGATCCAAAAACCCCGCTGCGGCTAAGATCGGCTACGAAATATACGCAAAGCTCGCGCTCTTCCTCAAATTTCTTGATGTGCACGACCTGAGTGCGCGCCGTAACTTTCCAATCGATATGCCGAATATCGTCACCAAGGTAATACTCTCGCAAATCGGCGAACTGCATGCCGTGACCTTTAAAACGCGTGTGATACTGCCCCGCCAGAACCGAGTCCACAAGTCGTTTGGTTGAGAGTTCAAGACGCCTCACTCGGCGAAGAACTTCTTGCGTACGTGCCGCGTCGCGCTGCCTACTCATGATAAGCCCTCAAGGCACCTCAAGTTTATCGAGAATCCTTTTGATGATGTGATCACTGTTGATCTCTTCAGCTTCTGCTTCAAAGGTGAGGAGAATGCGGTGCCGTAAAATATCAAACGCCACGGCCTTGATGTCGTCGGGGGTCACAAAACCACGATGGGAAAGAAACGCACTAGCGCGCGAGGCCTTAGCCAAATTGATGGTAGCCCTAGGACTTGCGCCCACGAGAATTTTCCCCTTAAGATCAGGCAGGCCAAACTTCTCGGGATGCCGAGTGGCAAATACGATGTTCAAAATATAGTCTTTTAGTTTATCGTCCATGTAAATGGAGCTCACGACTTTGCGGGCTTCCAAAATTACGGCTGGCTCAATCACAGGCTTGGTCTGAGGATCCCTCACTCCCGTCATGCGATCAAGAATGGTGCGTTCTTCGCTCATGGAAGGATAATTCACCTTCACCTTAAACATAAATCGATCTAATTGAGCTTCCGGTAGGGGATAAGTTCCTTCTTGTTCAATGGGATTTTGCGTAGCTAGGACGATGAAGGGTTCTTCCAAACGATAGGTCTGCTCACCAATGGTCACTTGTTTCTCCGCCATGGCTTCAAGCAATGCGCTCTGTACTTTAGCGGGCGCCCGGTTGATCTCATCTGCCAAAATAAGGTTCGCGAAGATGGGCCCTAATTTCGGGGAAAATTCTCCCGTCCGCTGATTGTAAATAATCGTTCCGATAAGATCCGCCGGCAAAAGGTCGGGTGTGAACTGTATCCGATGAAACTTGGTATGAATGGCGTCAGCCACGGATTTAATGGTCAAAGTTTTGGCCAGGCCTGGAAGGCCTTCTAATAGAATATGCCCGCCACTAAGCAAGCTTATAAAAATTCGGTCTAGCAGCGCGCGCTGTCCTACTACGACCTGGCCCACTTCCGCGTGCAAAGCCTCAATGAACTTTGATTTTTCTCGGACTAATTCCGTTATTTTTTGAACGTCGCTGGAAGATGTTGTGTCCATTGCGGTATTTTGGCTGAGCGCGATTGTTTGTCAACAATATCGCTAATTCAAACTACAAATCCCGGAGTTTTTACTTCAGTAGATGAGGGCCGAATGAAGAACATCGAGAAAATCTTGAACTTGTCGCGTACGTTCGGGCCGAGCAAATTGTTGAAGGCGATCATAAAGCTCCGTTGGCTTCTGACAACTGCCTCCCGCTGGTACCGCCCTAGCTAGATCGCCTCCCGTTGGCTCTGTGTAACAACCCGTAAAAAGCAGAAGCCTGGTAAAATCACCGGCCCCCAATTTTTGCCCAAGATACTGCTGAATGCGTAACGCCAGTGGGCTCGGCACTGCGTTTGTGCCACCCCCAAACCAAGCTAGAAAGCGATCTACAATCGCATCAACCTGGTAAAGCGCATACCGTGTATCCACGACGATCTGATTCCAAGCGAACCGAATGCTTCTTAAAATGGTACGCGGTGAAGTGGCTAGATAAAGCGTGTCCAGACTTTGCACTACGTCTGGTACCAATTGCCTTCGATTCACTTCACGTAAACTCCAATTCATAAGGCTCGCAAGCTTTAAGGTTTTTGCCGAATTTAAATTCTGCTCAAGGTCGGAGCGCAACTGCCCCGCCACATTGGCTACTTTTTCCTCCAGCAAAACAAACTCAAGAAGGTCAACGGAACGCACCAAGGTACGAACGGATTGCACGGAGCCACTCACCCAAGCTAAAAGAAATCTGGTCAACGCTTGTGGCGTGGTTGGTCCAGGAGTTTGCGTGGTCGCGAATACCCGATTCAAACCATTGAGACTTAAAAAAGTATTTTTTGCGGAACGTTTCATCAGCGCTACTTTATTTTCATCCAAACTAGAATATTCAAACATTTGCGCAAGCAGGCCGTTTACGACTTCCAGGCCTTTAGGAGTTTGAATCAAGGTTTCTGCCAGCGCTAAGCTCTCCGCTGAAACCTGCAACCCACCCTGATCGTTGCGGGCAAGAACCAAATCTAGAATTGACTGAAGCAAGCCAGAAACCTGATTTCCCGGAATCGCTTTTGCCACGGGCCTAGCGGTCGCTAACGAATTTACGTCAAGTGCTTGCATGAGCCTTGCGACGTTCCGCAAAATCCCAACGTGAGTCATCTGAACCAACGCTTCAATATTATTTAGCTCCTTATTGAACTCGCCTTGATGTGCGGTCGGTGTGGAATTCAACATTGCTTTAGCTAAATCACAAATGATGCGCACGTCGTTCACCGGATTTGTCACGCCGGTATTGCGGGAATCTCGGTAGAGGGAACTTAAGACCGGCACTACCTGTCTTAAGTTAGAGAGTTTCTTTTTGACAGGCTTCGGTATGGTTGCGCCCAGAATCGGGTCGTTACGCATGCTCCAGAAAAAATCAAGCTCCGCTTCCATGGAGGAAATTGCGCGCATGGGTTCATCGCGCGAAACACCAAGGTAGGAAAGATACTTAATGGAAATATTTTGACTGTTGATTTGTGGAATAATGTTGAGGGGAAACCCATAATCATTCATTTTGAAATCCCCATCAGTGACGAGAATTTCCAGGCGGTCCAAATCGTTCACGATACGGACGCGGGCCTGATCATCGTTGGGATAATAATAATAAATAACAGTGTACTGCTGGGAAAGGCGCTTAAACCAGCCCGCTAACCACGCCACGGAATATGGATTGCCATTAAATTTTTCAAACACGGACATGAGCCAGTAAATGACGCTTCGTCTATCTACGCCGGCTTCCACGCTCCGACGAGCCAGCGGCACTAAGAATGCTCGCACCGAGGCTTGCAATTCCTGGGCAGAGGCATAGGAAAAACGGGCTTCATCATTTTTAAGCTGAGTAAAATATTGCCGATAAACTTCATTCACCCGGTTGTTAATGGCCGTAGCCGTTCCATTGGGAAGTTCGTTGGCGCGCACCACTTGGGTCACTTCTTCTCTTGTGGGCAAAGGAACCGTATCCTCTAGGCCAGCATCGCTTGATGGTGGTCCGCGTGAAGCTAATTCATTGATATAGCTTAAGGCAGCAGGAACTTCCGGCCGCACGGTGGCCGCACCAGCGAAACTCATGAATCGGTTAAGCGATGGTACAAATGCGGGTTGAGCTATATAGGGCCCAAGCTTAAGCAACTCACCTACCAGCGACACATCGACGCACTGCGAGCCAGTATCTTGCGTATATTTAGAAAGCAGAAGCTCTAATACACCCATGGCTTTCCTTACGTCGTCGTGGGAGTTCACGAGCTGCGTTCCTAGTTCCTGCATCACCAAATCTCTAGTTTCACGGGGAAGTGTTGATGGCACTAGGTCAGTGGCTAATCTTGTTAAATACACCGCAAGATTTTCTCGGCTCGTGAGAATGCCTGAACTTGCCGGTAAACTGGGCACCGTTTGGGAGAACGCATAATTCACCAACGATTCAACATCCGAATATTGATTGCCGGAATTCCCATTCACGCATGCGGCAACGGACCTTACCTGACGCTCCCAGCCTGCCCGAGAAAATTGATTCAATTGAACATCGGGATTTAACGTAGCGCAGCCTAAGCCTTGCGCGTTGAGTTCAAGCGGAAAGACGGGTGGCCGGTAATTTTGCGGAAGATTAGCATGACTGCGGTCCCGCTCGGAGGGTACCCCCAGCGGCGCCGGTATCGAACCTGCGATCTGATGATTCACGGGCGCATTTTGGAATCCGCCGCGGAACAGGCCAAGAGTTGCCCTTAATAGGGAACTGAAACTCCCGTCGATGGCCATACGGGACATCAATGAAAGAGCTCCTCGGAAAGCCTTTTTCTGCGAAACCTTAAATAGAGATTCAAAAAAGGCGGAGTTCCTTTCTGCATTGCGCGCTAAATCAAAGAGTAGGTCCTGCACGGGGCTTAAGTTATTCGCCAGAATTGACGCCCGCACCATGCTAGCAAGTGGGGCCACAAACTCTTCTGGATATTTTTCTTTATCCAGATAAACCGCCCCGGCTTTTGCCACGTTCAAAATCAAATCCAAATCGCTCCGGTTGTCAGAGTTTAAGAGAGCAAGCCGATTTGCGAGTACCGTAGATACGCTACGTTGCGCTAAATCGGCTCGAGGTTTTCCTAAAAGATCGGCCCAAACGGAAACCGTTGAACGAGTCTGAGCGTCGGACAAAGCTGAAAGCAGATACATGGTATCCGCAAGGCTCATTTTTTCTAATAGCACCGCCATCAGTGGCGCGATTTGACTCAGGTTCTGGTTCGTCAAAAAATCAACGAGCAACCTCACGGCCGGAGCGCCACTGGGAGCAACCGCACCCCCTGGTCGCCCTGTGGATTCGGCTTTAGCTAAGCTTCGCACGAGTTCACCGGTGAGTTCAGCCGAGCCGCTTTCTACTAAGGGCGGCAATACGGAAGTCAGAGTTCCAATATTGCTGGGTAGCGCACAAAGCCCGTTGGATAAACTCAATATCAACAAATTTCTGCGACCTAAAAACTCGGAGGCAAACCCTGCAGAATTACGTTCGGATCCGATTTGGTCAAGGACCCAAAGCAACGGATTGGACATGCGCGAAGGAGTTTCAAAACAAGTGAGCGGTTGATTCAACGCCCGAAAAAGCTGGTTCGTGCGATTCAGATATTCGGCGGAGGTTATGCCGAGGCTTGGGGTAACTTCCCGCATGCGAAACAAATGATTGAGATGGTAATCCATGGCCTTCACGCGGTGGTCAATGAAGAGCCCTTCCGTTGGATGATTGCTCCAGCGTGGGCCATGAATGTCCATGAATAAATCAAATCCATTGAAAAGCGTCTGCCGCTTAACCACGTCCAGCAACTGATCCTGCAGCCTTGAGTTAGAATTCTTAGAATTTTCAATGACAAAAACCGAAAGGGAATCCACCGTTCGCTGAAGTTTTGCGACATCGTAGGAACCTGAGTGCTCATAAGCATCGACAAGGGAATGAAATGCATTGCGTTGAGTAGCCCTAGTCAAAACCTCGACGAGATCCCTGACATTCCCGGGATTGGCATCGCGTGCAACATTCTGCAGCACTCGTAAGAGATCTTGGCTAATATGGCGGCCGTCGGCCGTAGATTTATTTATAGCCGTCGCCGAGGATTTTAGCGGGTCAAAGGATCCCTGGGCAGCCTGAACGTTGGACCTAGTTTGATTGCTTTCATCAAAGGCCACGCGATCCAAAAGTGTCAGCAAACTTGTAATGAACTCTGTATTTTTTAGAAGCTTACCCATTATGGACAAAGCAGGACCCAAAATTTGCCTTGATTCTAGAAGGTCTAGGCTGAGATCAAGTTCACGCATCCGTGTTTTATTCGCGATGAGACTTTCATTTAGAAATGGCAAAAGTCCGTCAAGCTCATCATCGGAAAGTGATTCCACCAACTCTTCAAATTCCGGGATCGCGCCATGGGCATTCAAACATTTTACTAGGGCCCGCGCCGTTGCCGGATCAAGATTGGCGTCGCCCAAGGAAACGGCCTCGCAGCCTTCCGAGAACTGGTTATTCTGAGAAAGTCTTGCGATGCGGTCGTCTTTATCGGAGCCGGTGAACACCGATGAGGAACAACCAACCGCCAAGGTCGTGAGACAAAATAAAATTAATTTAGATGGCCATTTCAGCTTTCCCAAGAAGCAGCCCCCCTACCGAGGTCCACTTTAAGGAGGAAGTGTTTTGGGAGTCAACCAGGGGGGTGAAATAAAGGCGGGGATTTTGACGCGAGGGGGCAATGAGACTCGGTTGCCTGTCACAGCCGCGGTCTCGGGCAGGCCGGCAC
>CAYYYP010000042.1:0-12436 GCA_964475985.1 uncultured Oligoflexia bacterium
GAATAATATGATTAAGGAGGTGCCGGTAATCAGGTGAATTACCCTGATTATTTGTACTCAGAATTGTCAAAATTCCATCTAGATTTTGACGCTTTAAAAAAGTAACAAGACGGTTGAGTACCCGACTGTTATTTAACGCATGTCTTTCTTGAGTCCGCTCTGGAAGGTGTTCGATGTCCGTAAGAACATGTTGCAAGGATTCGGCGCATCTCTGGGTACTAGATCCACCGGCCATTAATTCGGCGTTTAGGCAAGCAAGAGCCGCACAAACAGTTGCAAATATTTTTAATTTATTTATGGGCATCTCCCTAGAGTTTTCGGCTCAAAAGCCCAAATGGTTAGGTCGGTAACTTTTGCCGATCATGGCGGCCACGATAAACGTCGGATTTACGACGTTTGAAGAAACGTTGATGACGCTGATTTTATTTATAAACCAAAAAATCAGCGTCGCAAATCCGACGATTTTTTGAACTCCATTTTTTCTGCGCAACGGATATTCTCTTCACAATCAACAACTTCCATTCATTGGCATGAAGTCCCAATCCCTTGCAATTAATAATGCCGTGAGCAGCGAAGGCAAAAGCCGACGTTCCTCACGATTATTAAACTTTGGAGGAATGACCTATGAGCCTATCAGATTGCCCACAATGTGGATTTGAAAAATTTGATCACGAACTGATCTGCGAAGAATGCCGTGACGATCTTCATGAGACGGACTGCTTTGACTACTACACGAACCCAGACCTGAGAGCCCTGATCGATATCCAAGAAGGTTACGAATACTGGGATGAGAATTCTTGGAACTAAGGCGAGGTTCACCATGTTTAAAGCAGTAATTGATTTTCTGAGGTTCATTTGGCGAAAACTTGAGAAAGATAGTCGCAAGGCTGATCACATTCAAGATCGCCTCGCGCTTATCAATGAAGAGAGATACCGGCAGATGCGCCACCACATCAAAGATTTAATGTGAGACTGGCAGAAAACGAAAACGGCGGAAGAGAATTTCTGCTTGAGATGAATTAACAGCCGACCGCCAACGAGTCCAGCTCGTTCTTCACTGCCGTTATGCCAGCACCTCGGCTTTCAAGTCGATCCGAGCACATTATAAATATTATTTATTTTATATCATCGGCGGCACCAATGCCTGCCGAATTGGAGTTTTATGTCCTTTTTTCCTGTTCATGACTGGATGCGCCCCATCCGTCATCGATGCCCCGAATGCCAAAGCAGGCTTCATGAAGCATGCAATCACGTTAGATTTTGCAACTACTGCGAATGGTATGAGCCCGACGAGGTTCGTATCGCTCGTCTAGAAAAGGCGTCTTTTCATGAATAAACGCCATCACCAAAATCCCTCTTATAGAGCCTCGATTCGCGAATGGCTTCGAGAGCTGCGCTTAGCGCGTCTTGAAACCAGCAATCCTTTATCAACCAAAAATTTTAGCCCTCTCGTCGTTATTTACGGCGAGGACGCGCCCTTGGAGTTTTAGTATTATGAAAAAGTTTAGTTTTAATTTTCAATCCTTGAAACAGATTTCCTGTATTAGCGGCATGAGCCTGCTGTCTCAGAGTAGCTTTGCCAGCATTACCGATATGACGCGCAACCTTCAAACAGCGGTGCTTGAAGTCCTGGCCCCTATGATTTGCGTAGGCGGAATTATTTTCAGCGGTTTCAAACTCGCCATGGGCGATGAAGCTGGAAAACGAATGTTATTTTGGAGCTGCGTGGGTACGGCCATTACGTTTACCGCCCCAAGCCTTCTTTCTTACCTTCAGCACAACGTGGCTGCCTAATTTTTATTTTTGGAGTCACGCTATGAAATCAATTTATTTCAAAGACATTCTTGTTACATTCATTGCCCGTTTTAAAAAACTTATCGCGGATCCACTTCTAGAGACAACGGCACAAAACGAAATCCAAGCTCTTGTCGAACCATCCAACAAGGAGATCATAAACGCGGGGATTTTTCTCAGCGTTTATGCAACTGCAGTCGGCGTGGCGAGCCAACTTTCGTCGCTGCCTTTGCCTCACTATGATTTTGCCTTTATTTTTGGTTTTGTCATTGGCACGGCTCTCTGCTGTTTGTTGCTATTTCCAGTCATAATCATATTAGGAAGCTTGATTGGGTTTGGGCTTGTACGCCTGTTTGGTGGTAAAAAATCATTTCGCCACTATCTAGGGGTGTGCATTGTGGAGTTGCCTATCTCCCTAGGCCTGTCACTTCTGTGCCAGGCCGGAGTGAAGGCAGCTGCAGTATCTGGCGTAAGCTATCTTGCCCTGATTCTTCCTTTGCTGCCGATGGTCGCCGCTTATCGCAACTTTGTGCTCAATGGAGTAGGCAAAAAGGCATCCGCCGTGATTGTTGCCGGCCTTTACGTTCTCGGAACTATGGTTGTCATCGCGCAGGTAGCAATCTTAAAGCCTCAAACGCTTCAAGACGCCACAAGTTTTCAACCGTCGCCTTTTTCTTGCGGGGTGCCCGATGAGTACCCTCGCTAGAAGTATTCCGCGAAGCCTTGATGACTCGGCTCGCATTTTGGGACTTTCGCCGTTGGAGCTCGCATCAACGGCCGTCATTTACGCAATCGTTAGTCCTATTTTAAAGGGAGTGCCCTTCGGGGCACTCCTCTCCCTTCTGTTCGCCGGTGTCATGGGGGTGAGCTTTCTCATCCTCAATCGCACCCATCCCCCAAGCCAGGGAGCGCTGGTCATTTTAGCGCTTTTGCGACCGCGGGTTCTTCCTGTGATGCCGTTGGGGATTGAAAGGAATCAGTTATGAATTTGAACTTTTTTAGTTCGCCTTCTCGCGAGAAGACCGTGGCCGAGAGCCTTCCTTACTTTAGTCTCGATACTAATAAAGAGAGTCTTCTTTGGATGAAAGATGGCGGTGCCTCCGCCACTTTGGCGCTGACGCCAAAAAGCGTCATGAGTTCTCCAGATGAAGACCTTGAGGCTCTGCGCTCAGGTCTCACTATGGTTCTAAACCAGGTACCCGAGGGTACGCTGCTGCAATTTCTAATGCGACGGGAAGCCACTAATCAGGCAAGCGATCTTGCCGTAGCACAGTGGACGAAGGCGCATACACCAGAAATTCCAGCGCCTAGTGATGATCCGCTGCAGAAGCTAAAGCAGGCCAAGCAAGAAGCAATGGAAACCCTGTGGAAAGATAATGAGCTTTTTCAGACCAGGATCTACGTCACAGTGCGCGTAAGTAGCGAGATCAAGGCAAAGCCTCTGACCAAGATCGGACCTCTTTCTCATCTAGGCCTCATTAAAACCAAGAGCGGGTTTAAATCCTCCCAGGTGGTTGCCTCAGAAGCGCGCGATCTTTTGAATTCGCTCAAAATCGCTTTGGAGAGTCAAGGATTTGAAGCGCGTATCGTCACTGCGTCAGAAATTCTTAAAACGGCCTATGAGTTTTTAAATCCTGAGCGAGAGTTTCCTAAAAATTCATTTCAGGTGGCTACTGACTCGGATCTCTCCGAATCACTTTCTCAAACTGACCTTATTGAAACAAGGCGTGGACTGCAGCTCGGGCGTACCTCACTTCGTATCGGTACGATGAAGACGTTGCCTGATAGCTCGACACCGGGACTTATGGCCCACTTTAGTATGCTCCCTCTTGATTTCTGGCTCGTGCAAACCATTTTGGTACTGCCACAAACGTCGGAACGAGAGCGGCTCTCGCGAAGACAGCGCCTCACGTCAGGCTTGGTCTCCGGCAATAACGTGAGAAACCTCTCAGCTGAAACCCAGCTTACTGATATTGAAGACACGCTCACGGCCATGATTGGCTCGGGTGAAAAGCTTCTCGCCTCATCGTTTCACCTCATTGCCTTTGAGAAAGAAAGCGCTGAGGCACACACCTTTACCCGCCTTCTGGAGGAAGGAGAAAAACTAGGACCAGGATGCCGCTGGTTTGAAGAGACTGTAGGAGCGTTTCCTGTATTCTTTGGCATCCTTCCCTTTGCACCAAGCTTTATCACTAGACCCAAACGGGTGCTCTCCTCAAACCTTTGTGATTTCTTGCCCGTGTTTGGCATTGGCTCCGGCCATAACGAAGCGGCCGTTCTTTTTGAAACACCGTATCAGAGTGCCCTAGGGCTTTCTCTGTATGAAAAATCCCCCAGTGCCAATGGGATTTTGATCGGTTCAACTGGTTCTGGAAAAAGCACGCTTGCTTGTGGGTTGATTCTGGGTATGAGCGCTGGCGGGCATCCGGCTGCACCTTCGAATTTTGTAATCGACGTTGGTAATAGTTTCAAACGCACGATCCAATATTTAGGTGGCTCTAGCCTTGATCTTTCCCCTGAAAAAGGCACCATCATTAATCCCTTTGATCTGGAACCAGGCGATACAAGACCTAGTCCTGAGAAGATCAAATTTCTGACAGCCCTTTTTGATGAAATCCTTGGCGATGCCGGAAATTTGACCAAGCTTGAGCGCGCTCTTTTAGAGACCGAAATCTTAGTCTTCTATGAAAAAAAATCCACATGCACTCTTTCATTATTTCGAGAGCATCTTGAGGCGTCAGATTCCGTCGAGCTTCGAAGGCTTTCAAAACTTTTAACGCTTTGGTGCAGACCTCACCCTTACGGCCTTTTGTTTGATGGCACGACCAACGTCAATCTTAAGGCGCCACACCTGCATTTTGAATTGCGCGGTTGTCAGCGTTATCCCGATCTTTTGCGCGCTGCCATGCTTGTGGTCATGAACGCCATCTGGGGTGAAGTGAAGGCACGATTTCCTCACCGCTCTATTATCTGTGTCGATGAAGCGCACACGATGATTCGGACATCGGGAGACGGTCGTGCCAACACCTCAGCGAGAGTCATCGAGGACTACTTTCGCCAGATTCGAAAATTCTCCGGCGGTGTGCTTGCCCTGTCGCAAACGGCCAAAGACCTAAAAAACGATGACATCGGCGATGGCATTCTGGCTAACGCACCCAATCGTTTTATTCTGCGCCAGCGTGGTGATGAAAAAACTCTTCGCGAGGATTTAAAACTCAATGAGCGGGAATTAGCAGACGTATTTTCTCTGAGCCAAGTGCGGGGCCTATACTCTGAGTTTTTCCTGCACTCAGAATTCATCAAAAGCATTCTTATTTATCGGCCCACGTCACTTGAGCTCTGGCTCTCGACAACGCATCCGCCAGATAATGCTCTTTTAGAAAAAGAATGGGCCATGCATCCCGAGTGGTCCTTGGTCCAAATCATGGATCACATGGCAGGGCAGTAT
Organism: uncultured Oligoflexia bacterium; assembly: GCA_964475985.1. Classification (GTDB taxonomy): domain Bacteria; phylum Bdellovibrionota; class UBA1018; order UBA1018; family CAYHWW01; genus CAYYYP01. The sequence goes on from CAYYYP010000042.1 coordinate 5,243, forward strand.
CCCCAAGGGGCGCCTGAGGACCAAGGAGGAGCGGCAGCATGAAAAAGTTTCTTCAAATGATAAAGCTCAGGTTCTTTTGGGTTTCAATCGCCGCTGTCATCTCAGCGGAGCTCTTGCTTGCGCCCGTAAAGCTTGTGCATGCAAGCTTTGGTGCCGAAATTCCATTCCTCATTAAAATTATCGCCGAAGCCATTCAGCAGGTGAAATCATTACAGATGATCATCGGCACCACGCGCGAGACAGTCGGCATCTTAAATGACATGAACCGCGGCGTGCGTGAGGTTTTACGTCTTGCAGAGACCGCCCACGTCCCCATCCCGCGCCAGATCTATGAATCTGCCAGAACTCTTGAAGAGGCTACCCGGGAAGCTCAGCGTATCTATGGACCACTCTCCCAAGGAGGACCTGCGCAGACGCAGCGACATTTTCAAGCCGGTACCGAGGGCCTCTATTTAAGTCACGATGCTTTTGAATACTCTACCTTTCTCGATGTCAACGGCGAAAGGATCAAATCATCGGCCATTACGGCCAGCCAAGGTTCCGCCACCAGACTCACTGCTGAGAGCATGGGTGTACTTATCCATGCCGTAAGCCACGCGAATCGCATCCAAGCCAAAAGTCTTGAAATCCAGGCCACAAATCGGCTCGAAAGTTCAAGTCGAGAAAATGCACGTTTTGAGTCGTTTATTCATACGCAGAGCACGATTGAAGAGAATTTTAGGCAATCACAGTTTTCTAATCTCAATTCATTCGATGATGCCGCCGGTGCATCTGAGTCACCCTCGTCAACGTCGGCGCATGTGCGAACACCAGAGGGAGGTCTGCCATGAATGGACTTCACTTTGAAAAAGTCGGTGTCGCCTCTCTTCATCTTTTTAATGTCAGCCAAGGACTTTTTTGGTCCTATCTGCCGGTTGCCTTTTTGCTCGCCATTCTCATGATCTATATCAGCGGCGATATCTCGGGTGGGAAATTTGAGAGCCTGTTTCGAAGGCTTATTATCGCCATCATGCTTTTGGTCGCATTTCCTACAATTTCAAGTGCCATACAAGGTGTGGAATCTCAGTTGCTGGCGGCCTTTGGCGGTGATCAATCGATTTCTGATATTTTTGGCAAAGTTGCCGATAAGGCCAAGGACATCAAAAATGTAGGCGGATTTTCTTGGATTAAAGTCGGAGAATCCGTGTTGGCACTGATTGCCACCCTTTCGTTTTTACTGCTGGCAGTCATCCAACATTTTCTGAATGTGCTTCATGTGACCATTTGGAATTTGCTTCACATCTTGGGACCACTGGCCCTTTTAGCCTGCTTGTTCCCAAGCATGAGTAACATCCCAAAGGGAATTTTCTCGGGGATGCTGGAACTCGCGTTATGGAAGCCGATGTGGGCGATACTTGCACAACTTCTCATTGCCATTGGTTTTGGTGAGCAGCCTGCAGACCCAGAACATTGGTTTGATACGATGATCATGAACTTTGCGGTCGCTGGTCTTATGGCAAGTACTCCAGCTCTTGTTCACGGCTTCATGTCAGGCTCGTTGGCAAGTGTTGGCGGTTCAACCATACAAACGATGCTTTCAGGAACAGGTGCCCTTCTCACGCGCGCTCCTATGAACGCAATTCAAAGTACCGCACGAACTATAAAGGGCCAAACTTTGGGACGAGTAAGTAAAGCCATCTCAAAGCGATTTCGACCCAAATCAAAAACGAAACCAAAACTGGCAGCAAGGGCTCATCACGCCTCTGCCTCTTCTTAATCAATTTATTAAAGGTTTCACAAAAATGAAAAGGATTTATGTTTATGGAATATTTAAGACCAATCGAACAACTCAAACAGTTGGCAAAACTGTACCAGGTCGCAATCCTGGTTCTCGCAGGCCTTCTGGGGATTTCTCTCGTAGCCGTGCCATCTATCGTCAAAAAAGAAAATCCCATCGTCATCAATGAAGACAGCGTTGCCCGCATCGCAGAGGTTGACCCCTGGAAAATCACCACAACACGCATGGAAGGGTTTGCGAAACTTTATCTGCTGAACCGCTTTGAATGGAATCGTGAGGATTTTTCACGAAAAAAAGAAAAGCTCAAATCCATCACTACGGATTCAGTCTATCAAAAATACAAAGAGTCTTTCACCCAGTTTGAAGCTCTAGCTCAGAACCAGGCTGCCAAGAGCTATTATGTGCTTGAGGGTTTTGGATTTTCAAATGCGCAAAAGAAAATCGAAGTGCGCATCACACGGATTATCCGCATTCGAAACGTCGGCATGGCTACACCACTCACCGTAAGGCTCAGTTACCAAGAAACGGCCGTCAATGCTGAGAATCCTTACGGGCTTATCATTGATGGTATTGAAGAATCGGAAGTACCAAGCGATGCGCCGCAAGGAGCAGGACAATGAGTGCAAAGCTAATGTCTGCGATTCTTGCGGCAAGTCTTGCCATGGGTCTTCTCACCTTGGCCGTTGCCCCACGAGAAAGTGTGGCAGGTCAGATTCGCAAGATGTATCTGACGGAAAATAAACCGGGCATGGTCACACTTGCCTTTGGTAAGACCACAGTTCTTCCTTTTTTTAGTAAACCCGCAAGAGTAGTACCCGGAAGCCCAGAGAAAATTCAAATCGATTTTGTAGGAAAAGATCTCGCAATAACACCGCTTGCCCCTAACCCTGGAAACTTGATTGTTTATACTACGTCTGGGCGCTACGTTATTTTATTTAAGATTGGCTCTGCCTCATCTTACGATGATGTCGTTGAAATTGAACCGGGCAGATTTCACCAAGCAGTCAGAACTCTCAGGCTACTAGAAGATTCCTTTCGAGCAGAGACCATCGAGCTTCAGTTCAAGCCACGCCGAGGCTCAACCCTTGGGGGCAGATCTAAATCCATGGTGGTGTCTGTTTCCACAGATGCAAAACGAGTGGAATCTGAAGATCTTCAAGACTTCTTGGCAAACCTTGGCCGCGTTCATTGCGATGGTTGCCGGGTCACGAGCGCCCAGGGTGTCGCCCATCTTCTTTGCACCCAACCGATCAGAACTCTGAACTGCGCGAGTCCGCAAGGGCGGCTTGTCATTAAAAGGATAATCCCATGATGGCCACGATTAAAAACATGCAATGGACTGACAAGGTGACGATTTCTCGTCACCTTGTCTTTGCCGCCATTATCGTTCTGTTGCTCATCATCCTCTGGTTTAAACTAAAACCATATACGGCTGGTCAGCGCAAGATTGTCATTCACAACAAGTGGGATTCTTCGTCTACGACGGCCCGTTCGCGGGCTGATGCTCAAGCCAGAGCTGAGCTTTCCCGCTCCAATCTCGACACCTCCCATTCTGTTGGAAGGTCAGGTGATACAACGGCCGGCACGGCTCGGCCTTACGGTGCATCACATGGTGGAAGACATTCCTCCACTACCGTGAACTCACAAAACGCAAGTCGAGTGCTGGAACGCCCCCTATTTGACAACATGACGGTGACTCTTTCGGCCGTACTCGTAAGCGGCATCACGACCACGTCTCAATCTGAATCGGGTGGCCTGGGTGTTGAGGCCAGAGTGACTGGAATGGTCGCAGGCGATGCCACTCCAATGGATTTTGGTGACGCGGCCGTAAATGGTGCAAGTCTGCAAGGTGTAGCGGCGCCACAGTTTCAACTTAAGAAAATGAACTTACAGTTTACGGAATTTGTAGCGGCCGATGGTAAACGCTACCCCGTGATGGCCGTAGCCATTGATCCTGAGACCAAGGCCTTGGGGGTGAACGCCAGTTACTCCTCCGGCATCGCTTCTCGTCTGTTGGGAGTCACCATTGGGCGAGCCCTGCAGACGACGGATCAGTTCGTCACTTCGCGGGTTTTAGAAAACACGGGTGATGCAGACTCAATTCGCCGCGAATTCACCCGCCAAAGTCTTGAGGCAACTCAACAACCAACCAATGAACTGAACCAAGAGGTGACCCGGGACTTAAGAGAGACCCGCGCTGTGCTGAGTCTTTCGGCAGGCACACCGCTGCTGATTCGCCTCAAGGCAGCAGCACCAGGTTCAGGGAGACTACGATTATGAATAATAAATTTATGCCCACACCAGCGGGCCAGTTTCTTCGCTGCCTTGATATCACAGCAAGTCAGTTCTTTTTAAATGCTGAGTATTTCTACTTCTTAGTCATCGGCATTCTCGTCGGCATCTTGGGAACCAGCTCATTTGGTTTCTTCGGGATGCTCGGCTGGGTTCTATGGGGCGTGCTCATGGGGGTCCTTGGAGTGGCCTCCGTCATCATTCCCATTGACCGCGCCTTTTGCACTCTGTCGCTTGATTTCAACCGGGGGTTTGGACGGCCGACTTGGATCGTACAGGGAAAATATCCTGCCGCTCGTGATGTCATTCGCATCAGAGACGCGGGCTATGCAGCATCCGATTACGAGACCCACAAAGAGCAGATCGCAGCGCGTTTGGCTCAACCTATCAAATCAATTCGAAAGCCCTCCATGAACATCAAGATTATTGAAGTCGTGCTCAAACGATCCTCTATTCCAAGTGTTTTGGCATTTGAAGCGCTACCACTTTCGAACCTGCAACAAGGCGAATTTTATATCGGCCAAAGTGATGATGGGATTGAAAAGCTAACGCTGACCAAGATGATTCACATGCTCGTGGCCGGCCAGACCGGCAGCGGTAAAACGAGTTTCTTAAAATTCCTTTTGCTCTGCATTTTAGGTCGCAGCAAAAATGCGCACGTGGCACTGATCGACATGAAGGGTGGTATTGATTTCCAGGCCTTCGTAGATTTGCCGAACCTTGAAATGGTTGAAACCTATGACACGGCCGATATCTTGCTTGATAAACTTGTAAGCCTCTATGAAAAGAGGCGCGATTACATCAAATCAAAAAAGAAATCCAATTGGGCGGAACTCTCGATCAAGGATCTTGAAAAAGATGAGACCTTTAAGGGTCAACCCATCGGACCCGTCATCGTCATGGTTGACGAGATGGCAGAGCTTTCAAAAAAAGCTACGGCCGCAGCAGCTGGCAGCGATCTTCAAGAAAAGATTGCGATGCTCGCAAGGCTCTCGCGATTCACCGGGATTCACTTAATCCTCGGCACGCAGCGCCCAGATAAAACTACCATATCGATGCAAAGCAAGGAAAATCTCCCCACTCGCGTGGCCTTCTCCGTACCCTCGGTTCACGCCTCCACCCTTGTGGTGGGCGATATGACGGCAAGCACCTTGGGAAGTCATCCGGGACGAGCGGTGTTTGTGCATTCAACAAGCAAAGTGGTTCAAACGCCCTTGGCGCCCGTGTCCGCTTGTGAAGCCACTGTGGCATCCATCGCCGAAAAACTAAAGCACGCTGGCTATGATCGAAGTATCTTGAAGGACGTTTCCTCGGGGCCCGAACCTTCAGCGCCACCGAAGCTAAATGAGGTGAGTAAATGAATTCTCCTCGTCACTTCATTTTACATCAAGCACTTCGATTCGGAGCAATCTCGATGAGACAATTGCTGCAGTTGTGCGGCAAAATGCGTTGTCAGCGAAGTCTATACTTGGATGTGCAAAAACTTGCCAGGTCCGGCTATCTCACGCGCGTTTCTCACCCGGAAAGGTTTCAAATCGTCCTGATGGCTACCGAAATGGCTTCGTCCATGGTCTATTCACCCAAGTACGTTAGACCGCGCAAACCACGCCTGAAGGATCTCAACCACATGCTGGGGTGTGCTAGTCTTATGCTTGAACTTACCCGCTACAGTAACGTCACAGGAATTGCCACCGAGTTTGAACTCACACCAGCGGAAGTCAAAGATTTCTCTTTAGCCCGTACCCCCGACGGGATTATTCAGGTCACAGGGCCTGATGGTATATATGAGTTGGCGGTTGAATATGAAGCCTACCAAAAGGACGCTTCACGAGTAGCAAAGATTCTTGAAACCTATGAAACAGTGTTCAAGGCCGGTGTTCAATGTGCTGGCCTGATCATTATTGCAGAGCCCGGCGCTGCCTTTGAACAATACAAAAAAATATTGATCAGCAAGACCGAACAATTTCGCCAACGAGTCATTCTCAAGATGCCAAACGAGATTTCAAATCTCAATCCATCGTTCTTTGGAACGTTGCTTCCAAGGGGCTCCAATGCCTGTGCAAATACATTACAAAAAGCTCGTCTAAGTTGCATCGAGGGGATTTCATATTCCCCTTTGATTTCTATAGAACCATCCCTTTCACAGCCCCCTATAGATACAGATATAGAGGGTCAGTCAGTAATTTAATTTTAGGAATATTTTTATGAATTTTTTATGTTTAATTTGGATTCTTATAGTCTTTGGTATTTCGGGTTGTGCGCATAAAGCGCCAGCACCAGTATCGGATCAAGAAGCAGCAAGACTCAATAGGAATCTAGTCCGTGAGGCTGTCGTCTTTGAGCCTGGCTCTGAACAAGGCGCTATTGTCCCCGATGTTTCCTCGCCGCGACTCAGAGCTAAATGGATCGAAGAGCATCGCGAAAATAATCATTTGGTTGAAGCGCACAGGGAGTGGTTTTTGGAAGGTGATGTCGTTCTGCTTAATATCCCCAAGCCGGCACAGTCTCCACCGCAGATTCAACAACAGCAACCACAACCAGGCCCAGGAGTGCGTCGTGAAAATTGATCTTTCCTCTGAAGCCACTGAAGCTCTCATGAAAATTGCCAAACAGTTAAAGACCATCAATCCGTTCATTGATCGCACAAAATCGCAGGTGGCATCAGGAATCATCCTTGCTGCCGTCGATTGCCTTGATGATCGTGAAATGGAGGCGTTAGCTGACCGTCTGGTAAGCGCCGAAGGAAAACGAAAGGCGCTTCTCAAACGTCTTGGTGCGGTCAGCCAGAAGGCCGGCGTGGATGCTTTTCGTAGCATTGAGGCTGCGATTAAAAAGCTTGAACAGTCGATTGAAAAATCTGATCCGGAATCAAACTCAGGTGCTGCTTCCACATAATTCTATTCTTTGGAACTGAAGGCCAGGGAAGGCCTCTTTTTCCTGAGAAATCTTAATCGCATTTGAGCGAGCATTTAGTAAATTAAAATAGTTTTAAAATATAATTTTTTTCAAGATTTTGGCGATGATTTTTTGATCTTTCTCTCGCCAAAACAATAAGGTTTTGTTATGAATTCTTTCGACAGTATGCTCTTTGAAAAGTTGGTATGGACTGTAGAAGACGTGGACAA
>CAYYYP010000042.1:12446-31462 GCA_964475985.1 uncultured Oligoflexia bacterium
AGGAGCTTGGTTGCTCCAAGCGGCACGTCTATAAACTAATTTCTGATGATCGAATCCCCTACTCCAAAGTGGGGCGACTGGTCCGATTTTCGCGCGCGAACATTTGTGCCTGGCTTAACAATGGAGGCACGAGATGAGCGACAATCAGTTAAAATCAGCTCGAAACAACTCTGCAAAGCAGAGGATCGACAACCGAAAAGAAATGCCAGTCAAAAACAATCCTGGGATTTATAAGCTGTGCACTTTTGATGAAAAATCCCAGAAGTTGAAAGACACTGGGAAGTATCGAGCGATACGAAGAATCAAGGAAGGGACCTGCTTCAAAAAGGAGCAGGCCGTCTTTCTCAGTCTGAAAGAAGCGAAGGACTTTCGGATGGGCGTATTGGACAAAGGGTCTAGTGGATTTCAAGTCCACAAGAACACTAAAACCGATGACCGCCTGACATTCGCCGCTCTCATTGAAGAGTGGAAGCCGTTTCACTTCCTCACTGTTCGCAGAAGCACTCAGCAACTCTACGATAAAATGTTGCCTCACCTGAAGTTTTTGAATTCTCAGGCCGTGGATGACATCACAGCAAGCGTAGTGGATGGCCTGATTCAGTTCTGGGCGTCTGCTGAGTACCAGAAGAACGAGCAGCGAGAGTCATTTGAAAGAGAGCTTCGACTTCTTAGGACGATTTTGAATTTCTATCGGGAGAGAAAGAATCCTAGTTATCCTGTTCCTATTTTAGGGTCCCATTTCGAGGCCTGTAACCTGGCCAAGAAAGCGAAAAAGCCGGTGGAGGTACTGACTGAAGCACAGTTAATATCTTTCCTGGAAGACTTTAAAAAAGGAAACACACCGCAATACTACTATGTAGCCTTAACGCAATACTGCTTATCGTTACGAGTCAGTGAGGTCTGCGGCTTAAAGTGGGATTTCTTGGATTTGCCAAACAGGACCGCTCGAATCGAAGAAATCATTGTTTGGGATTATTGGACTTGGGAGCCCAAGCCCGCACCCCCAAAGAATGGCAAAGTTCGAATCCTGGTGATTCCTGAAATTTTGGCAATTGAACTTGAGAAATTGAAAGCCACGCGTGACCGCAGCGTGCCGTTAGTTTTTCACAAGAATGGTCACCCACTGAGTCGCAAGACTCTTTTGGCAGCCTACAATCGTGTGCTGGATCGCTTAGGCATTAAACATCTGAGCGGCACCCACATTTTGAGAAAAGCATCAGCGACGCACGCCAATGAGGCCACGGGTGATATTCATGGAGTTCAAACGCAACTCGATCACTCCTCTCCGAACATCACGCTTCGATACGTTGCTGCCACCACTGCGAAGAAGCAGAAAGTGGCCTGTGCACTGAACGAAGTGTTGAAGGGAACACTCTCGGATACGCAGGGACCGCTACCACCAATGGCTCACGCTGTTGGTGAAACGAGCCCGCAAATGACCTCACAAGGGTCTGCCGTCCCACAGTGTCCCACACAGAGGGAAAAACCGAGATTGTATGTTGTGAAGTAAGAGCGTAGATGCTTGTAAGTCGGTGAGATCAAATAAAAAAAGCCCGCGAGATTTTCACGAGCTTTTTTAAATGGTCGGGCCGACTGGATTTGAACCAGCGACCACTTGCACCCCAAGCAAGTGCGCTACCAGGCTGCGCCACGGCCCGACCGAAAGTGGAACTATTTATTCCGAGGCATCATAACTACCATTGAAACTAAGAGAGTCAACCTTGCAGTTGGATCCTATTCGTGAACGTCACTGGCGAAGGTCCATTTCGGGTATCTTAAAAGTAGTAATAAGCCGGGAATTCCCGCAGCGATGCAAAACAAGTAATACATTTTCCAGCCAAAAAATTGCACTAAGTATCCGGACGGCGCTTGGGTGATGTACCGGGACAGCGCCATGAAACTTGATAGCAGCGCGTACTGTGTCGCCGTGTAGCGTCGATCACAGATGGCCATCATGAACGCCGAGAAAGCCGCAATGGCAGTGCCGGAAAAAAAATTCTCAACCGTGACGGCCATGGCCATATAGGCCAAGTCCTTACCGGCGTAAGCGAGCGCCATATAGGAAAGCCCCGCAAAAGCTTGAGTGATCCCGAAAATCCAAAGTGATTTATGAATTCCAAACCGAGCGATCACGCCGCCACCTAAGAGACTGCCCACCAAAGTTGCGATGACTCCGTAGCCTTTGGTGACGGCACCAATTTCCGTTCGGGAAAATCCCAAGGACAGCATGAACGGAGTTGTAAGTGCGATGGTCAACATCGCGTCTAATTTGTACAAAAGTAGGAACGCCAACATTTCAATGGCGCCCCTACGTCTAAAAAATTCAAGAAACGGCAGGAACACGGCGTCCTTAAGGGTCCTTGGTGCAGAAGCATTAGGTGGAGTTGGCGCCGCGATCAAAGTTCCCGCAATTCCAATCAGCACCGTCACTCCTAAAATGGAGTACACTTGGTTCCACGGCAAGTGATCCGATAGCACTAACGCGAGTGCGCCCGAGGCGATCATGGCAATGCGGTAGCCTGCCGAATACACGCCGAAACTTGCGCCCCATTGTTCTTGAGGCAAAGCCTCCCTTCGGTAGGCATCCACTACGATGTCTTGGCTCGCACTGAAAAAAGAAGTGAGGGTCGCAAGAATGACCGTAGGCATCAAAGAAATTTCCGGATGCGTGTGACCAAGCAGAAAGATAGACGCCATCAACAAAATTTGTGTAGTCAGCATCCAGCCTCGACGGTGATCCAGAAACGGCATTTTGTAACGATCCAGCAGCGGCGCCCAAAGAAACTTCAAGGCGAGCGGCATGCCCACCAGCGAAAACGCGCCAATTTGCGTGATATCTACGTGCGCACTGCTGAGCCAGGCCTGAAGCGTTGCGATGGTGAGCGCCAGAGGAAGCCCACAGGAATACCCTAGCAGCAAGATCACCAACATATTCCGGTTCCAATAAACTTTCATGAGATCCCTTCCTTGGCCTCTGCCCCGAGCTTAGTTCTGAAAATCGTAACGCCGCAGCACACGAATGGCGCTTCGGAAACCGATGCGAACCAACTCTTTTAGTTTATCTGGGTTCAGGTTGAAATGATCCCCAAAAAACATCTCATGATCCGAAGGCGAAGGATGAATATAGAGAGTGTCCATATCGCGCCTGAACATGAGTTTCTTTTCGATCAAGGCAAGGCAGGCTTCACGTTTTGCTTTTGGCACCCCGTTCTCCTTTAAGAATTCCGACACGGCATCATAGGTGACGCGGCTGCGATCCTTGAACTGCCGGTATTGCTGGATCTTGCGCTCGATCATCAAATAAAGCGCCTGGATCAAAATGGCCGGAATACCAAAATGATGAAGCGAACCTATCTCGCTCGTGTAGCGGTAAGGTTGGTGAGTGTAACTTGCGATGATTAAGTCCGCTTGGTGATCCGCCGCGACATGGATGGAAAGCGTGTCGCGAATTTCCCCGTCAAAATAGTACGTAGTGCGACCCCGGGAATTTGTGATGGGATAGGGCGCAAAAATTGGTGGAAGCGAAGTCGATGCGGCCACCGCCTTTGAGATTTCCACTTCATCGGAATAAATGCAGTTTCTGTCCTCGGGCGTAGGTGCATGGGAATGCCGGCAGAATACGACTTTTCTGGAGTGATTGAGTTGGGTAGCAACAGAAAACAAATCCGCTTTATAATGTCGGTAGTCATTAGAAGGTAATATATCATTACGTAAATAACGCTCGATGCCATCGGTCGTGAAAAGGGAAGTGAGCGGTAGGATGTGACCACTGCGAAAACCTTTGATCCGCTGCGAAAGATTTTCTTTGAACGCCGAAAGTGCAGCTCTAGTGAAGTGTTCACGAAGGGGCTTTGAACTCATGAGGCCCTGGGCGTACAATTCGTAATAGGTCAGCGGTTTTAGAATTTTGTCTTTGGCGTCGGAGCGGCGTCGCTGTTTCCCATTCTTTAGGAACGAATCAAAGACCTGATCCAAGGAATAACCCGCCGCAAGGAAAGTCGTAATGAGGCTTCCCGCGCTAGAACCAACATAAATTCCAATTTCGTGGGAAGATTCCGTTTCAAGCCGGCTAGAGCGAAAGACGGGAGTTGGTTTTTCTATACCACCCACAAAAGAAAATCCCTTTTCCTTAAGCGCTAAAGCAACCCCTAAATGAAAAGCCCCGGCCTTTGCCGCGCCGCCGCTGCAGACAAACGCAATTCGTTTCTTTCCCTTGATGACCGTCCGTGATGATCGATTCATAACCATATGAAATCATATTACTTGAGTTTAATTTATGAGGAAATCATGGAACACTATTATTGATGGGAACTGATTTTGCTGAAGATGTTCAAAGGACTTCATTGGATGATGGTCGCTGGGTGTCAATTTTGGATTATGCCGCCACCAACGGCGTGAGTTTATCGACTCTCAGGCGCTATATTAAGGCCAAAAAAATACCGTTTCGAATGGAAAAGGGGCGGTATCTTTTATGGGTAGGCCCGGCCGGCCACGACGCGTTTGCAGCAAAGGAAAAGATGACGGTTTTCCAGCAGGACATGCGTAAACCCCAGGCAGCGTCGACTCAACCTGTGGTTACAGCGGCAATTTCCCCGCCTAAGGGTCAATCGGAAATTGAAATGATGCTGCGCAACCGAGTCAACGAGTTGGAAGGTGAATTGAGGAATGTCACCGAGGAGCTTTCTGAATTAAAAATGCTGGTCGCTATTTATGAAGAGAAGCTTCTGGGCGAAGCCAGGGATTAGAGAGGATAGAATGAAGATGCGTGGGCTTCTCAAACTTCTGATTTTTTTGACGCCTGCGTTCTGGTCCCTCACGGCCCTCGGAGTAGATACCGCTGACCCAAATCACATTTTGGCATTTAAGAAAATTTTTGTGGTGCTGCCTCAGGACAATGTGGATGGAACGTTCTTTGATTTGAGCCAGGGCGTCATGAAAGAGTTTCTTTCGGTGAACCCAAGGTTTCAGCCGGTCACCCAAAAAGGCAGTTCAGATGGCTGGGTGCAAATTCGAATTCAGAAAAAGTCGGATCACTTAGAACTTGAGTGCCGGCTTGTACTCACGCTTACAGACGAAGTTTTTGCGTTAACCAAACAGTCTATCGATACGAAGTTTGATGACGTCATGCTTCGAAGTGAACTTTTGACGGTGGTTAAAAACACATTTGCTAAGATTCCCTTTGCCGGCGCCGTAACCGGACGCGATGGGCGCACGGTGACTCTTGATATCGGGTCGCTTCAGGGAATCACTCTAGGCGATCAAATCCGCATCGGGCGCATTCAGGACTTCAAGCGTCACCCTTTGCTAAAGCAAATTTTGGATACTCAGGTCGTTCTGGTGGGAACGGCAAGGGTTACTCAGATAGAAGAGGGAATCGCATTTGCCGATGTCGTGGAAGAATTTGAAAACCAAAAAATTCTACCTGGGTATAAAGTAACGGCGGTAGTTCATGATGCATTCAGCGAAAATCCGCGTAATAAAAAGAACGTTTCTGATTTAGGTGGTGGTGACTACGAAATACCGGTGCTTGACCCGGAGCGAGGGCCACCACGTTATGGTTACGCTGATTTAGGAATTGGGTTAGGTCGGTTTTCTAGTTCCACTCAGAAGGGCGCCGCCTCCGTAAGCGGGGATAGTTTTTTGCCTTCGTTTCAATTGCGGGGCGAGGCATGGATTACCGACGCCATCTTCGCGGATCTAGGATTCCGTGGTGGGATTACGAATATTACCTATACGGGTGGCTCTGCCGCAGGAAAGGCCGGTATCAGTACCTCACTTACGGCGTTTGAGTTAAACGTGGGTTACCGATTTTATTTTGGAAAACCCGTCTATGGGCCAAGTCTGGGCTTGAAGTTAGGTTATTACAATTTTCATTTAGGCAATCAAACCATCGAGGCAGACTTTTTGACCGCACGTACCTATAGCGGCATTAATTTTGGTGCCGTGGGACAGATGCCGTTTGGTAAGCGCCCCTTTGGCGCAGACCTCGCAATGTCTGTGGTTCTCTTTCCTGGATATTCGGAACGAGTGACAGTGATGCCATCGTCCGGGTCTTCTACTGTGGTGAGATTTTATTTGGGTGGTTACTATTTCTTCTATGATCGCCTCTCGGTAAGACTTGGACTTGATTTTGAATCCTACGCCAGGGATTTCGACTCCAACGCCGCCGCCAGTACCCAGCAGAAAATCATTGGATTTGTGCCTAGCGTTCAGTACTTTTTCTAAATTAGAAGAGGTAACTTAATGAGCGCTAAAGAGACCGACTTAAAAAATTTAGAGCTTATCCGTAAAAAAATTCAGGAGCTCACGTCTGAGCTGGAGACTCATAACTACAACTATTATGTGTTGGACCAACCTACGATTTCAGACGCGGAGTACGATAAACTCCTACGGAAACTTGAGGCGTTAGAAAAGGAGCACCCCGCGCTTAAGCTAAAAACTTCACCAACCCAGCGGGTGGGGGCCGCGCCGGAAACTAAGTTTTCTAAGCATAGTCATCGAACGCCAATGTTAAGCCTTGCTAATGCATACTCCGAGGAAGAGTTCAGGGATTTTGATTCACGCGTCAAACGAGTTCTCTCCTTAGCCGAGGAAGAGACCATCGAATATTTTGCGGAACTGAAATTTGATGGGCTCAGCATGTCACTCACTTATGAGAAAGGTTTGCTGACCGTGGCGGCAACCCGTGGAAACGGTGCAATTGGGGAGAATGTGACCACCAATGTTCGCACCATACGATCCATTCCCTTATCTCTAAGGCAAGAGGGTTTGGTGCCGGATCTTTTGGAAGTGCGTGGGGAAATTATTCTCTCCCACAATGATTTTGCGAAATTAAATAAAGTTCGCTTAGAAGAAGGCGAAGAACTTTTTGCCAATCCTAGAAACGCCGCCGCCGGAAGTGTACGGCAGCTTGACTCCAGCATTACGGCGAGAAGGCCGCTTACCGGATTTTGGTACGGCATCGGTGGGATGGAGGGTTTACCCGCGAGTGCCGGTAAAAAAATTCAAACTCAATCTGATTTGAATCAGTGGCTTTCGTCCTTGGGGCTTCGGACTTCAAAACACGTACGCGTTTGCCGCGGCGTTAAAGAAGTTCTGAAGTTCTACGAAGATGTCTTAAAAATACGGGAAAAACTCGAATTTGATATCGACGGTATCGTAGTAAAAGTAAATAATCTTAATTTACAACAAGAGTTGGGTTTTGTTTCAAGGAGCCCGCGCAGTCAATTGGCGTTTAAGTATCCGGCACGCCAAGAAATTACGCAAATTCAAGATATTATTGTGCAGGTCGGACGGACGGGTGCGTTGACGCCCGTGGCATTGCTTAAGCCCGTTGAAGTGTCGGGCGTCACCGTCTCACGGGTAACTTTGCATAACCATCAGGAGATCGAACGTAAGGATATCCGCATCGGTGATAGCGTAGTCATCCAGCGGGCGGGCGATGTGATTCCCGAAGTGGTGAAGGTGATCCTGGAAAGCCGAGGACCCCAAGTCAAAAAATTTCAGTTTCCTAAACGTTGCCCCAGCTGTGGTGGCCCGGTTACCGCTCCAGAAGACGAAGTTATTTTGCGTTGTGAAAATGAAGATTGTCCGGAGCAGGTGAAGGGACGGCTTGCGCATTTTGCCTCTAAGAACGCCATGGACATCGATGGGCTTGGAGAAAAAATTGTTGAAGCGCTCTACGACGCCGGGCTTATAAAAGATGTTTCTGATTTTTATACTCTGCAGGCCAGCGATTTTTTAAAGCTAGAAGGATTTAAAGAAAAGTCGACTCAGAATCTTTTAGCCGCCATCGAAGCTAGCAAGCAGCAGCCCGTCGCACGAGTTTTGTTTGGCCTCGGTATCCGCCATGTCGGCGTAACGTTAGCAAAAACTTTAGCGCGGATTTTCGGCAGTCTCGAAGCACTATCGAAAGTGACGGCCGAAAGCTTGGAGGAGGTTCCGGAGATAGGACCTGAGGTTTCAAAGAGTCTTGCGGAATGGTTTCAGCAGAAAATGCACCGCGCGCTCATCGCTAAACTAGAAAAATTTGGCGTGGGCCAGGTGGTCGCTGTGGTGAAACTGCAAAGCACAGTCTTTCAAGGGCAGACGTTGGTGGTGACCGGGACGCTAGAAAGCTTAAGCCGTAACGAAGCCCACGACTTCATCGAAAAAAATGGAGGACATGTTGGTTCTTCGGTTACGAAAAAAACGTCGTATGTCGTGGCCGGGGCCGAGGCCGGCAGTAAACTTGATAAGGCACGAACGCTAGGAGTACCGGTTTTATCGGAAGCTGAATTTTTGGCGAAGTTAGGGCGGGGGGAAAAGGGGTAGGGCAGGAAATTAGAAATTATTGGACGGATGAGGAAGCTCGGATCAGCGGTATTGTGGACGGAGGCCTGTGAACGGTGAACACATCTGACAGTGAACGTTCAAACTGGTGCATTCCGGACACATAGGTAACAGATTATACCGGACACATGGGTAACAGTTTCATTATCACGGTGCTGTCGTTCGAAGGATTTGGAGCAGTTCCCCATACACGACAACGCCTATAGACCTGACGACAGCTACTATAACGATCAAGCGAGCTCAGACTGGCCGCGGACTTGGATGAACAGTCGCATACCAAAGTCTGGGTAGGATAATTTTTCTGGTTTATTCTGGCACCGGCTGTCGCAAGTAAGGATTCATTTTACTTTTTCCGAAGGATTGAATTGCAGTAAGGCGATTATGGGCCGCACACAGAAGGGTGAGGTTTTCCGCGTGATTCGTGCCGTTCTTTGCAAAGGGTATGCAGTGTTCAACCTGAAGCTTCCAGCGTGAATTGCATTTGCGCTGAGAGACCGGATCAACGTAGGTGCATTCGCCTTGCGCTTCTTTCCACACGGAGTGGCGATCGGCGGTTTTGATGTAGCGACTTTTAAGTTTTGTAGTTGTCGATTTTCCCACCAGTGGGAATTTGGTATTTATATGAGTGGTCGGGGAATTTTCTGCGGTGGGCGGTTCTACCTGATTACAGGTTACACTCCTTTCGCCGTCGTTATGGTTTTGACCTAGTTTGTTTTCTAAAATCCTTTCTGAAAACGATCTTCGGAAGAGAGTTTCAGTCGTTTTGCTTTCATGAGCGGCAGCTGCCTGGGAACCTGTCACTTTCACTTCGTTTCTTACTACTTCAGCAATTCTTGATTTATCTGTTTTCCGAGGCTTTTTCTTTTCTGGATCAACTGCCTTTAAAACTAAATCAGCCATCTTATGAAAAAGCGCGTTATAGGACGAATCAGTCTGAGTGTGGGACGTAAGTTCCCTTACACGCCTAAGCTTATTAAGAAGTAGATCATCAGCGATAAATCTAATTTCAGTTTGGGTTTCGTTGATCACGCGCATTCGATCAGGCGAAGGCATTTCTGGGTCGATAGATCTTAAAAGCTTTTCCGTCTCAAGTTTAGATTGTCCCTTAATGCTTTGAAGTAATTCAAACTTATCTTCCTTTTTCCAAGCCTTTCCCTTTCTTGCCTGAACCTTAAAAAAGGACTGAGCCTGACTTAGAGCAGTAACGTTCATTTCGCCCTTGTGAAGCGCTTGCTCAACTTCAGGCAAATCAGCAATCAACCTCATGGCGTCAACTTTGCGGTAGGCCGTCGAAGAATGATATCCAAGTTCCTCAACCAGAAATCTCTCAAGGCTTGGGTAACCCATCTCAAGGTGAAGTCGTCGTAACTCAATTTCCCTAAGGCCACGCAACACTAAAAGCTCCGCTTCACGCTCGCGCAGAGCAAAGATTTTAGTCTGTTTTAGAAGGTCATGATTGGAGAAATCTTTAAAAGAAATCATGAAAAACAATTAACATAAATACGAAAAAACCGCTTAAAAATAGGCTTTTTTGCATAAAAAACATAAATGAATTTCGAGTGGGATTTGAGGTCCGCGCAGAATTATTTTAAAAGTTTCAAAAAAATATATTCAGGAAATTGAGTGCCATTATAGCTTCATCAATTCCAATCCCAAAATCCCAATCCCGCAAAAATCCAACGGGCAGAGAGGGAGGCTGGCACCCTCAAAAATGCCGGCCTCCCTCTCTGCCCCACGCAATTAAAAATCGGAAGCAAGCCTTTGCTAGGAATGCTTTCTGCTTTCCATCCCCAAGCAAATTTCAAGTAATTCGCCCACGCGCCTTAAGCCTTCTCCTGCTTCCCAAGCTGCTTATCCCAAAGCGCGCAATAGGTTTCATAGGACGTTAGGGCCGAACGAATCTTCAACGGCGCGGCACCCTTTCCCATGGTTTCGCGCAGCAGCTGGTGCAATCGTTTTGCATCTTGATTCACGAGCGTCCGCAAATTCTGCGGCGCCTTTTTTTCTGCGCCACTAAAGTACTTCTGGTATTCCATATGCAGTTTTTGAATTTTCTGCGAAAAGTCTTGAACTAAAATCGTCGCATCGGCGGACGGCGCCGCCATTGCAGGAGGAGTTGCCGTAGAAAATTTCCTATCGCTTCCCCCTTTTTCGCTCGAAACGGTAGCGCCGTAGTCTTCCTGTTTCTGCCGCTCTTTTTCGTCTCTTCTATCTCGTCGAAATCCCATAACCACTATGGTAACGCCAAATTAAAGATCGGGTACACGTCTAAATAAGCCGTTCCCGTCTGCTTCCCACTGTCTCCATTAAATCCCTCAAGGCAGAATTTTCCCCCTGAAACATACAACCAAAAATTCCGACATTAACGTTATGATCCGTGCCCTTTTTATCGAAAAACCAAATAAACGGCTTACCCTAAGCCTTTGGCTTTTCATTCTAATGCCATGGTCGCTCGCCAGTGCGCAGACGCCCGCCCGCATTCAGACTCCCACCGCAGCGCCCCCGGCAACTTCCGGACTTGTTTCCGCGAATTTAAGTTGGTGTGATTGCCTGGGGATTGAATGCAACATCGACACCACGGAAAATAGTCCGCAACGCATGGAGCGCATGCGTGGTTACCTCGCAAGAATTCAGCAAGCCATTACCCGGCGTCCGGATAGTTTCCTTTCCCACAATGGCGAACAAAGCATGGCAAACGTGGTGCGAAATTGTTTTTCACCTACGTCTACGGACGATACCCGGTTTGCATATGCTCGCATGAGACGCAGTGATATCCCCTTCTTCAAGTATTCAAGCTATCGTAGTTTTCCAGTGGATCAGATTACGATCGTGCCACGCGAGGTTGCAAATTCAACAGAAGGCCGACTTCCCAGGCGTCCGGGCGTCCGTCTGATCGAAGGCTGTAACCAAGAACGCATTCTACAATTGCGTGATGACCTCACAATGCCCGAGCTTCAAAATATTCTGAGCCATGTCCCCCTTTTGGGCGGAGTACATTTCGCAAATTTACTTTTACAACAAAGGCGGGCTTCCACAAATGCACCACCTGATCCCGACGCAGCCGTCGCTGCCGTTATTCTCAATCCAAATCGTCCCCGTTTTTGCCCATCCAGTGATGCCCTACTTTCCGGCCGCTCTCCCTGCCAACTAGGCCTCTGGAACTTTACCGAAAATGGCTGGCAAGCGGCCGAAGTTTCCCGTAATGGATGTTCGCAAAATACATTTCCTCAACGTTATTTGCCTTTAAGTTGTCGAGAAATGGCAGAAAGAAGGGGCCCCCGACGAAATGGCGGCGCGGTTCCTACGTTGCTGAATCCCATACGCACGCTCGCAGAATACCGCTTGTTTCTAGACCAAGCGGCCGAGATGGAGCGTCGTTTGAAAGAGTGTAACGACGAACACAATTCCAACGACGAACCTGAAGGAATTAGTTCGACGGAAAATACCGAAACGGGCACCGACTCTACCGTGAGCACGGCCGCAGGTGCAGAAAATGGAAACACTAACTCACCTTCAACTCCATCCTCCGGGCCCATTCGAACGGTCGATGCTGGTTTAGCGCCTAACTCGTCTGCTGCTGCAGCCACCCAGCTTGTCCCAGAGATTTCGAACATTGTAATGACAATGACCGACAACCGGACATCAGAAGAGATCGCGGTGTTGCAGTCGGAAGGTATAAACGACGAATTTAATTTTCCTGATCTCGAGATTCCAAGCCGTCCGGGCACACCGCCGGGAACTAGGTACCGAGATCTGGAAGCAGTGCTTATAGATCGCATTAGGAACTCACCCAACCGAATGACTCCGCCAGAAAATGGGCGTCACTTACGTTCGACACCGCCGCCACAGGAAGCGAGCGCCGGAAATACCCTGGATACCAGCACCAGCTCGGCCAGTAGTACTTCTACGATATTAGAGTCTCTCATTCATCCCATTATAGATCCGTTTGCAACCGACCCTTCGACGACGGCCGTATTGTCACAGGATGAAGATCCCTGCGAGGAGCTTGATCAACAACTTGGCACATTCATCAATGGGCTTCGGCAACGGATGAGCCGGGATGACGCGGTAGCCTACGAAAATCAAATGATGAATAATACGCAGTTACCTGAACTGGCACGGGTGCGTGCCCATGAGCGTCGTAATACTTACTTGGCTTCATGGACGCGGGTCTCAAATTTATCGGATCAAGACGAATTTCAACTCCAGATTGAACAACTAAGATACTGTGTAAATCATGGCTACTGCGCTTGTCACACTGCGCAGCTAGATGATTCGGTCGTTTTAAGTTTCTACGAAGAGAGCGGAACTCCGGCAGCACGCGCAGAATTTCGAGAACTACAACAACGTCTAGCGGCCGCAAAAGTTGCGTTTTTAACCGAACACCAAATTAGGGCGGCAGATCCAGTAAGCCTCACCACGGCTGAACTTTCGGCAGTTCACGAACTCTGCCCGCTCGCACCGTTAGATGCCGTATCTCAGAATTTCGTCACTCCCGAGTAACTGAACCCATTTACTTCTTAATCAGTCCCGCAAGTCCCGCAAAAGGATTGTTCTTAAATTTCTCAGGCCCAGGTTTTTGCTGGCGCTGCGGAGCACCCCTTGACGCTGGATGCACCGGCGGACGCTTGCCGCCAGCGGCCACTGGTTGCGGCAACTTTCCTGGAGCCTTTGAAACTTCCATCCTCGGCGCGTCATGCTTTGGTCTTTCCCGTGAAGGCGCATGGCTGGCGGTGGATTTTTCAGAAAGCTTCATAGTGAGAGAAATTTGTTTTTTCTTCACATTCACTTCTAGCACTTTGACCTGAACATGTTTTCCAGGACTCACCACGTCGTTGGGATCCTTTACGAACTCATGACTCAGTTGAGAAATATGCACAAGACCATCTTGATGCACACCAATGTCCACGAAAGCGCCAAAGTTCGTTACATTCGTAACGATGCCTGGGCAAATCATATCGGGTTTAAGGTCAGCAACTTCATGAATGTCATCGCGGAAAGAAAAGATCTGAAAACTGCTTCGTGGATCGCGACCAGGTTTTTCAAGTTCCTTGAGCATATCGGCAAAGGTAAATTCACCGACTTGTTCTTTAATCCAAGCTGCATGTTCTTTTAAAAGGGCGACCCCTGAACCCAAGAAATCCGTAACGCTTTTCTGCGCGCGTGCGGCCAGTTGTTCAAGTACGGTGTAACGCTCTGGGTGAATTCCGGTGTTATCCAGCGGATTTTCGCCGTCGGAAATGCGCAAAAACCCCGCTGATTGTTCAAAAATCTTTTGGCTAAAACGTGGAATGGTTAAAAGCTCTTGCCTGCTTTTGAACAACCCACGATTGCCGCGGAATTCCACAATGGATTTAGCAAGACTAGGCCCGATGCCCGAAACGTGCGCGAGCAAATGCGAGGACGCCGTATTCAAGTTAACGCCCACCATATTCACGCAGGAATCCACCGCCAAATCCAAGCTTCGTTTCAAGGCTGGCTGTGAAACATCGTGTTGATATTGTCCTACGCCAATGCTCTTAGGCTCAATTTTGACGAGTTCCGCTAGCGGATCCTGAAAACGCCTCGCAATGGAAATGGCGCCTCTGACCGTAACGTCAAGTTCCGGAAATTCTTCGCGCGCGATATCGCTTGCGCTATACACGCTAGCGCCCGCTTCGTTGACCATGACCACCGGAACGTCGCTTTCTAATTCCTTTAGCGCCTGTCTTAGGAAAATTTCCGTTTCCCGTCCGGCCGTTCCATTACCAACGGCAATGGCCCTGATTTTCCCGGTTTTGACTAACTCATCGAGCATTTTTTTAGATTTTGTACGATCCCCTTCGCTCTGAAGCCGCATGAGTCCATCGGCCATGAACTTCCCAGAGTCATCTACGAGCGCAAGTTTGCAACCCGTTCGAATTCCAGGGTCAACACCCAATACGGACTTTGAGCCAAAGGGTGAGGAGAGCAAAAGTTTTCGTAAATTATCGGAGAACACTTTGATGGCTGCTTCATCGGCCACGGCCTTGAGCGCATTATGAACTTCCGTTTCAATGCTTGGGAAAACGTGCGCTTTGTAGGCAAGGCGAGCCGCCTTTAAAAGAACCTGCGCACCAAAAGGTTGCTCAGCCGTTTCCGTCACGGTGCACGCCGCATTTTCAAAGGCTTTCTGCAATTCATCCTCAAAGGAAACGCTTTCGTCTGAGGAAACCAAATTCAAACGCAACTCACCCTCAAGCCAGCCTCGGCGGATGGCTAAGTAGCGGTGAGAATTTTGGGGCGTCAAAAGATTTTGAACGCTCTCCTGATATTGAAAATATCGCTCAAATTTGCTGTCATTTTGCGCCTTTTCGCCCTTCTCCGTTTTAAGGCTGCCTTTTTCAAAAGAAGTTTTTCGAACGAGCTGCCTTAACTCCTGGGTTTCCGAAAGTCGCTCAATAAGAATATCTTGCGCACCTTGAATGGCGGATTCTGCATCGGGAATTCCTTGAGCTTCATTCCTAAAGGTAAAAGCCCAAAGCGAAAGGGTTTGGCCAGGCAACGGAGCTTCCGTGCCATGACCGCAATTCCAAATCCAGTCAGCCAACGGTTCAAGTCCTGCTTCTTTAGCTTTGGTGGCCTTTGATTTTCTTTTTACTTTATAGGGAAGGTAGAGATCTTCCAAAAGATCGGATTCAAAAGTGGTGAGAATCTTTTCCTTAAGTTCAGGTGTGAGCTTCTGTTGTTTTTCGATTTCCTGAATGATGAAGCCTTGACGATGGATCAGGTTATCCCATTTTTCTTTAGCCGAAATCGACGTTTGAATTGCCACTTCATCAAGATTGCCCGTTTGTTCCTTTCGGTAACGTGCAATGAAGGGAATCGTTCCGCCTTCGAGCGTGAGTCTCAGGACCGCAAGGGCCGACGTTACGGGAATGCTAGGGTTCTGGGCTTGAAACCAGGTTTCAAAAGTCATGAAAAATCTCCTGAAAAACGAAGGCGTAAAATTGAAAATAGAACTTTGAAAAGTTTTCTTAAGTTAAGTTTGCTTGTGCCCAACCTTCGGTCCACAAAAGTGATGGGGATTTCCACGGCTATAAAGCCCTTCCTTACGGCACGCAAAAGGCTCTCTTGGAGGATTTCTGGGCCTTGGGCGCGGAGGGTAGAGAGCGAAATGGACTCAAGCGCTTGCCGGCTGAAGAGTCGGTACCCGCTGGTAACATCCTTGATGCCGAGTTGTAGAAGTAAACGAATATAATTGTGAGCGCACAAAGTAGTGATGCGTCGCAATGGCCCACGGTCCATGTCGGAACCTCCTGCGATGAAGCGGCTTCCGATCACAATGGGCGCACCCTTGAGAAAGCTTTCCACGAAATGAGGAACTTCTTTAGGATCATGGGAAAAATCGGCGTCCATTTCAATTACGGCATCGGCCCCCAGACGCAGCGCTTCCTGAAAACCGTCGATACCTGCGGTACCTCGGCCCCGTTTCGTAGTGCGAGTCATGAGATGAAGTCTGGGATTCTGAGAAGCTTCCATTAAGCTTTTTACGATGGAAGATGTGCCATCGGGCGAATCGTCGTCCACCACAAGCACATGAAGTTCCGTCGTCTGCTTCTTTACTGCGGGCAGTTCCAGCGCGAATAAAGCATGAATGAGCTGTGCGATATTTTCGCTTTCGTTAAAAGTAGGAACCATACAAAAGATTTTTTGAGTTTGAGCCATAGATACGTATCCCATTCTTTTATTTCGAAGCGGGCTTGATGTCTAACAGAGATTCGAGCTTGCTTTCTTGCGTCACGAAAAGAAAACGTCCCCCAGATTCATTAAAAAACTTGTCAAAAAGCGGATGACCCTTGGTGCAAAACCTAGCTTCCAGTAGGTATGGACGATCGGCGAAGGTCGCGCAAATCCGTTCGCCGCAACAAACTAGGAGTTGTTTATCGTCTTTAATCCAATCGGTGGCGTTGCGCATCGCGGTGCTTTGGCTAAACAAAGTATTTTTTTCTTTAAAAGTACGAATGATGGATTGGTGTGGCCACAAGGCAAAGAGGAAAGGCAGGAATAGCAACGGTGATACTTTCAAGCGTTGAAAAAGCGGTGCCGAACGTTTTCCTTCCAAAAGAAGCGGATAAACCCCGAAAATGAGCGTTGCATACAGGCCCACCATGATGGGCAGCGCGTACATTTCTTTCAGAAACTGCATGGTGGCGTGGTCTGCGATCAAATTGAAAAAGAGTAATGGAAGGATGGGCAGGAAAAACCGAAGTGCCCGCCAACGTGGTGTGAGCCAAAGCAAACTGCAAAAAATAAAAAAGAACCCGTAATTTAAAGAATTGGGCCGGGTAACGGCCCTAAAAACTAAATCTGGCCGTAAAAAAATATTGATTAAAACTTCCTGCGGCGTGGTTCCAAGGGTGGAGAACCTTGAAGCAAAGGGAATCACGGAGGCAGTATCGCCATGGAACTGAAAAAAACAAAACACACCATTGATGATGACAAGCAGGCTCAAAATTAAAGCGTGGGAACTTAGCCTAAGGCGGCCTTTAAGCTTTACGATTTCACCTAAAATTACCGTGAGCGCGAAACCACAGCTTACTACCGCGAAGTCTTCTTTTTCATAAGGTAGGAGGAAACAAAACAGAGCCCAGAGTGCCCAGCGCTCCGTTGCATAAAAGAAATAGGCCAACGCTAAAAAAACCGGACCTAGAATGTGGAATACGTAAGGCCAGGTTTCCATGCGTAGAAGTGTCGGGTTCATGAGCCAGAGAAAGACCACTAAAAAAATTTTGAAGGGTGAGGTCGGGCGTTCCAATTTTCTATGGATGTGTTTCAGCCAAAAAATTCCTACAAGACCTGGTGCCAAGAGAAAAATGCTGTTCCAGAAGTGGATCAGAAAAGGGGTTGAACGAGTGGAGAATTTTAAAAGCCCACCGTTGATAAATTTTAAAATTTCCAAGGAAAGACTGCGATGCGCTTGAAAGTAGTTTACGACTTGCCCCGGAAACGTGGCTTCTGGCTGCCCGAATGCGGTGTAGTTGTAGGTTTGTTGGATGTACTGGGCAAGATCCCAAAGGGTGCCCTGAA
Source organism: uncultured Oligoflexia bacterium (assembly GCA_964475985.1). GTDB lineage: Bacteria > Bdellovibrionota > UBA1018 > UBA1018 > CAYHWW01 > CAYYYP01. The sequence goes on from CAYYYP010000042.1 coordinate 29,826, forward strand.
ATGAAAGCGTTTCTAGAACCTGTGCGCCGCAATGGATGAAGGCAATCCAAAGTAATAGGGCATTGACATAACTTGTTTTAAGCTTAGAGTTTGCGTCATCGGGGGCCACCGCCACGCTCGAATGTTTTACAGCAAAAGCACGGTAAATCGCGTAACCAAAAAAAATTACACTTAAGATCTGTACGGGTGGGCTCGTGCGCAAAGGAATAAAAAATTCCAGCGCGATGAGAATAAAGAGAAAAATAGTGAAAAAACTCGGCATTGTGTCAGGTGAGTTTACCCAGACTCACATCTTAGATGCAATATTTTCGATAGACTTTTATTTATGACATTGCGGCACTACAGAGTTGTGTGTTTCTGCGTCTCTTTTTCTGGAGGATGGCCCGTACCGGTGCGAGAAATTTATTTACTAGCTCATCGGCCGACTTTTTTCCGGCACGGAACGTCCGGGCGAACTCGTGGGCTTCGGACGATAGGTTGTCAAAGGCCGGGTCTTCGAGACCTGATTTCGTGCTTCCCCAAATTTCATAGGGCAACCTGAAACGGGGATCGGGTTGAACAAAATCAGGTTTTTTCGGATCCATCGCTATCCGTTTCAAAAGTTCTTCATCGCTATCCAAGATCAGCGCTACAGAACTTTCATTGAGGACGGGGCGTTCAAAAATTCTACGAACTACATAACTCCCAAAGTCCACGAGGGCATCTTCATCCGTTGCCTGTAAATTCGGTGCATCGTATCCGCGACCAACTTCACAGGAAGTCAGTCCAAAACTTCGAAGCATTTTTTCAATGCTCATAGCTTTCTCGGTTTGACCATTGGTGATGGGTTTGCCCCTTGCATGTGCCTGTCGCAACACGCTTCCGGCTTCCGACCTAGTGCCGTCCGCATGGATCACATCAAAGCCGTAGTCGAGAACCCCGTAACATTTTACCGTATCGATGCGCACATCTTCGAGGATAGCTGAAACGGCCTTTTCCATAATATATTCCCGCAACGCTTCACCCGAAGTCGCAAGCCCATTACCGTGATGCCTTTGTTTGGGTTCTTCGGCTCCCGTTCCTTTCGCGTCGATCAAACCTTGCTGGGTAGGAAACACCGCGCCTCGCCCATAAAGCCCAGGCCGGAAGGCCATCAATGGATCGCCCTCCGTTAGAATTTGGGTGTTCACTTCGGTCTGGGTGGCTTGAGAAATGGCGATAAAACCCGCATAACTTAACAGCCACGCATCGATAGCATGGTGGTCAAACCCCTTCACCTCCGGAAAATCTTTCTCAATTAGCGCGTAGTCCGCCACTACCACTCTCGCAGTACGAACTCGGATAAATTGGTCTTGTGGGGTGTTCCGGTCCGGTCGGGATAAATGGTCTGGATCCACGAGCGGAACGAGCGCGAAACTGTTGGTAGCAAAAAAATGCGTCAGGGCTCCAATGAACAAAAAGAGTCGCAAAAATGCGTGAAATTGTTGCGTGGTTCGCCTGAACATACGGACGGTTAATTACAATAGTATACAATTAAAGTCAAGTAATGGAACTGGTGAATTCCAGACTTATATTTATGATTTGCCTATTCAAAAGTAAGTTACGTATCGCCTCATAAATAACCATCACCAAGGAGCGGAGCATTAAACTAAAGTTAT
>CAYYYP010000043.1:0-25256 GCA_964475985.1 uncultured Oligoflexia bacterium
GATGGATTTTTGGGATGCCTCCAGGGGCACATCGATTTCGATTTTCATGGAGCACCTCATTTATGGGAAAAGAACCACTGCCTTGCGGTTCCACAATGTCCATCATGGCGAGCAGACCTAAAGCCTTATGAGCCAAGGCCGGTAAAATTTCCTGCTGCCAATCCAGCGGACTTAAAATTTCCTGCCCGGTTGAGGTGCGTACCTTTAGAACTAAATCGCCGTGTCGCGCGCTAAGTCTATTGCTGGGCGTAACAAGCCTCGCCTTACCTACTCGCACTGCAGTATTGTCCGTAGCCTGACCAAATTCCCAAAAATCTAGAAGTTCAGAATCGGCTGGCAAAGGTGATACCAAAGCCGCGGTGAGTTTTACTTGGAACAAAGATTTTAAAAGAAAATCTTTGTTCACCGCGCGAATCCCATCGGTGGTCGCAAAGTAGATCAGGCTCTTTGTAACTAAAACCGGTGAAGCAAGTGATGGCGGGGTTTTGATTCCACTCACCGTATGTTCGCAAATCAGGGTTTCACCCTTTAATATTTGAAAAACAAATTCTCCTTCGCCATTGGCATTCAAACGGTGTCCAACGCTGAGACTTGAAACTGAAGTGTTAGCGTGGGTTTCACTTTCCGTAACGGCTAGCCCTTCTGCCGAGCAGCCTGAGGAAGGCGCGCCCGAATCAAGGTCATGGACTAGGTTTGCTGCCGGAATTCTCACGGTCTGCTTAGCGTTAAGCCAAAACCACTCTGGCTTAAAGCCTGGCAAATCGTTCGCATAACTCGCTATCGTGAAAAGGAGACATCCACCCGCTAAACCTACCGCCCAAAAACAAACGATATCTAGAATTTTTCTTTTATAAACTTGAAACATGACACCCTCACTCATTTGATCGATCCGAAATTCGGCCGATGATATCACTGAGGAACGTCTATAAACAAATTTAATTAACTTATGCCAAGTGATAAGATTTTCTTATTAGTTCGAACTCCGGTTATGGGCGAGACTACTTTCGACCTTGCTTTTCTAGGCTTCGGTAAAACTCCACGGTATCTTCCACCAATGCCCTAGCCCCTTGCATGCATTCGAGCACCCGGGGGCTGAGGTCCATGCGATGAATCAGAAATACATTGGTGTCGAAAGGCAGGGTAAACTTCGCAAAGACGAGCTTTTTGACCTCTTCCGGGGAAAACATCAAAAGCTGAAAATTTGCGATACCCCATCCTTCGAGCACCATTTTGGTAGCGACTTGGCTGCCGTCTACTACCAAAGTTGATTTCAAACCTTTAAGGTAATGGGTCCAGGAGTGCTGGGGTTTGCGGTGCCATATCCAAGGAAAAGAATTTAATTCCTGCGGCGATTTAATGCGTTTGATCTCATCGAACTTCCCTTTTCGCCCCACCACCCAATCAGGCTCCCTGCCTAAATTAATTAAGTTGAGATCACCCCTAATTTTGGGGCTGTGGGTCCAAGTGATAAAACCGAAATCCAACTCTCCGGAATTTAGCGCTTCAAGCACGAGCTTTGAGTAGCCAAAAAACCCCTGGATTCGTTTTCCTTCTTCGGTTTTTAAAAGTTTGTCAAAGGCCCGCGTAGCCAAATGGCTGGAACAGCCAATCCTAACGGGCTGGTCCGCTTGATTTACAATTTCTTTTTCTAGATCGCGCCGTAATTTTCCGCCGTCGATTTTCAGAACTTGGAAAATTTTTCGACCCTGCTCCGTGAGCTCAGAACCAGAATGAGACCGCGTGAAAAGCTTTACTCCCAAGTCCTGCTCCAGTTGTTTGATTGATAGGCTAAGCGCCGCTTGGGTAATGCGGAGGCTTACGGCGGCTTTATGAAATGACACATGCTCCGCCACCGCCAGAAAATGTTCAACTCCCCTGGAAAAAACCATGAACCCTTTGCTCCCGAACCTAGAGTCGCACGGAGAATTCAATATGCCAAAGGAGGTAAACTACTGGCGGGCAAACTACCGGGAGATGCAAACCATATCTAATGGCATATCGGGGGATGGCTGGCCGTTGTTCAAAGTACGAAGCGCTTCGGGGGACTCCACCGTCCGTATCCCGTTCGCGTCACGGGAACTAGTTTCACTCCACGGCTGGTTGCCAAGAATGTTACGAGAATAAAAATTCCATCGGCAGGACTGGATGCCTTTTTTCAGGGCTAGAAAATCCCACTGCGGGCCAAATTCCTGGCATTGGTGTCTAAAATACTCAATGAACTGATCCCAGGTATGAAAAACCTGGCCACTAAGAAACCGCGCGGGTGAGAAAATAAGTTGATTGGGCCCAATACGGACATGGCCCTGAAGCCGCCTAGGACACTGCCCCTGATAACCATAACCCGGTGGAATTTCGTCATCTAAGAAGATTTCTTCATTACTTCCAAAGCCTCCTACAATTTCGACGGGTGCCGGCGCCGTGACCTGAGCAAGAGCTTCGGGCGCCACGAAAGCACCGCCCGTTGCAGACGAAGTTTCCACCGCTTGACGGTCGTGCCGCCCGCGTTGGCTTTCGCCAAAGCTAAATAAGCTTTGGTTTAAGGCTTGATTACGCCTACGCCTCAGGGCTTGATCCGTAGTCGTGGGAACACCGGTGGACAAGGTATCAAGGTTGAACTGGTAACGATGAGCGGCGCGTTGCAGGGCCGAGGCGACAAAAGCCCTAGGATTTGCGATGGAATCCCTTAACACTTCGGAAATCAAAAAGTCCGATGGTAGTACAAGGCGAACTCCGGTCAGATGTGCAACTAAACCAAAATAGATGAGTCCGGCTCCGCGGTAAGTTGTTTCTTCGCCGTATAGGTGTAAACGCCCAGATCCGTCGCGCTTTAGAAAACCCGGAAGGACATGACCCGATTTAAAAATAACGATGGGATCGTTTGCCGAGAAACGTTCGGCGCCCCGCACCGCGCGCGATACGATTTGGTGAAATACGGTACCTGAAAAACATTGAAGTTCATGGCGATCCAAAAGGTCAAAGGCGTTGAGGGCTGAACTGTTGTAACGAATGGGCCTTCCTGGCGGGGACTCTAACTTTGTTTCGTAGGCGGCCTTTAAGCTTAATGAACCATTTTGCACGGTAGCGTTGTTTCGCATTTCGCCAATGAGGCTATCGAGCGATTCATTTAACGAGGTGGCCCGTAAGGTGCGTCGGGCTTCAGCGCGCGTACGTGCACTCCCGCTGCGCCCGCGCGCAGGGGAAGAGTTTATGGATACTTTGTTGCGCAAATGCAGATCCCTGATTGCGGTAGTAAGTTCATCAAAATCTACCGTCTCATGGTTTTGTACTCGTTGGTAAACTCTTCGCTCCGAGGCGGATAGGCGGTTGTCCTCGGTAAGCTCATCTAAGGTGATATCAAGATCGGTAGTGGAAATCATTTGCGGGTTTGAGGTGGTGTCAGCAGAACTTTTAGTGCCCTCAGAACTATCTGAACCGCAACCTGAAATCGCCGCCGTCAAGAACAAAACTAAAGTTAAAATATTTAATTTAACAGGATTTACACAGTTCATGGGGTTGTCTAATGCAAAAGAAAGGCCCTGAATGGCAAGCAGAATCTGGTGAGAAGGCCCGTAATTTAAATAATAATTGTTGATTTGCGTGTGGGAGACAGGAGACCCATGATTAAGGGTTGAACAGTTGGCTTAGAGGAAGACAGTGACGGAAACTGAACGGGTTCGGTTTGGGGCACGCGGGCATTCAGCCACGGCCGCCTGGATTCAGGGTCAGTTTATACAGGCAAGCGGCTATGGCATCGGAGGATTTGAGGTGAGCCGGTTAGCCTACCGTTGCGTCCAAGAGAGGTACCATCCGATCACAACCGATATCGCTGTGAGGGCTAGGATAATTAAAATCTTTTGATTCCGGCCGCTGAGGTCTTTGTACCGATCCTGCGGGGCCAACTCTTCAACGCTGAGTTGGGTTTCGTTCAGAATGGCTTGGGCCTTTTCTAAATCTTGTTCATTTACTTGTAATCTTACGCCACCCACCGCGTTGGAATAAAACCAATTTAAACCTACGATATTTTCGTCGGCGACAAAACTTTCAATCCCTTCCGATTCCAGCCGGCTTTTTAGCAAATGGGCTTCTACGGGATGACTAAATTTTTTGAGTACAACGAGGGACATTTCAATCTCCTTGGCGAGCTTGGCGCCTTAGATTTTCTTTATAACAAAGTTCTCGCGGATCAGCATCCTCTGAACTTTCAGAGACATGGCCGTCGGGCTTTTCCTGCGCCCGTGGCTCCCCCTCCCACTCCACTCGGACCATCGAAGGTTCATGGGGTTCCTCTTGTATGTTTTTGTCGGTGGCCGGACCCGTCGCGGTCGAATCAAAATTCATCGATTCTACCGCATCGGAAGCTACCCGCTCTGGAACGAGATCATCTTCGTATTCGACGCGGGCTTTGTGCGCGTAAAAACCAATTTGTGCGCGGCGAGTATCTGAATTCGCCATGATTGCATCAATATGATTTCGCTGAAACTGCCCGCGAAAAACCTGCGAGGCTAAAGTACGCACTTCCAGGGGGTTCTCCACCCTCGCAGCCAAAGTCCGCCTGGTCATAACGCCAAGAATTTTCTCCCAAACGGTGTGGTTTGCGGTACGCCACCGATCAAAAAAAGGAAGCACCGCCTCCAATGTTTCATTAGAGAGGCGGTCAAACCTACCCAGACGCCATAAAGCGCTGGTTTGCTCCCGCGGAGTCTTGGCTCGCTTTAGTAATTTTACCAATTCGGTTTCTGGAACTTCGGTGGGCACCAGGTTTAAATGAGAACGCAAACTTTCTAAAAATTCACGTCGCGCATCTTGAGGCACTGGCTGTGGCGCGGCCTGACGATAAGCTTGGCCGAGTCGTTCGGCCACCTGCGCAGTAGAAACATTTCGTTGCGGCAACGAATCCCTGAGCTTTGCAATACGGCTGAGAGTAATCGGATTCGTTACGACGAAGGGCAAACGACTTAACATTTGGGCCGCGTGCAAACGAACTTCATTTATGGCATCCGCTATCCCCTGAACGTTGCGACTATAGGCGCTTAAACCATCTATTCCAACAATGGCTCTATTCTGTTGCTCCCTTAGGTAGCGGCCCATATTGGCCTGGTTGGGCTCAACCAGGCTCACTAACAGCGCAATGCTCTCCTCAGTTGGATCAAATGAATCCAAAATTTGGAGCGCAGCGCGGATATTGGTCGGCACCGAAAGTTTCCCGATCAAATCAACCAAGCCGGCCTGCGTCGGATTTACAAGGAGGTTGTATGATCTTAACCACTTGTCGGCGTTGCAACCCGGTGAAGCTAAAATTCGGGTTCGAATGTCCGGGTCCGTGTAAAAATGCGTGATCAAAGCTTCGGCCGTGCCCGCTATGTAGGGTGCGTCGTTTCGAAAAATCGCGGCGTGCACATCTTTGTTTTTATCTGCGTAGGGTGCGACGGCCTGGATAAATTCTAATTTATTATGTTCGCCACGATCCCAGACTCTTTGAATCATCGCAGCCATGACATCGGGACAGGTGCCAAGAAGTGGGGTGAGCAGGGCGATCGCTAGCCTTCGTACCTCAGGCGACGGGTCATAAAGACAATTCACCAGGGCCGCCCGCACGGGATTGTTTCCCCCCTCATTCAAAAGTTCGTGGTGGTTTGCCGTATTCGCAATTTCGATTAAAGCAAATTGTCGCTTGGAAACTACTTGTGGCAATGGGGGCCCACGCAAAACCAAGTTCTGAAATCTTTCATTTGCCGAAAGAGGCGCATCCAGCATAATTATCAGCCGCCTTGGGTCCCAGGAAGCCTGTGAACGCTCTGAAACGCAACTCAGAAGAGCAAAAAAATAGATGGCAAACCTTAAACTATATCTATTCACATCGGAAGTTTCGGAATCCAGGCAGTAAGGCTGAACTCGGCAAATTTCGCCGCTATTAGGCGTTAAACGCCACGCGCCAACCCCCCCAGCCCCTGATATTAAACGGCGTCCATAACTTCATGGAACTTTGCCAGATCCACCCGCACTCGACCGTCGGCCGTAGTTCCTAAAATATCTACATATCGTTTCCCCACGAGCACCTCTTCCATGGTGTAGGAGAATCGGGAATGAACCGACTGCAAGAATGTATCATCGGTGCCCACCAGCGATAAAAGAATCTCCGCATGAGCCGCCACTAACTCGTCGCGGGACTTTTTGAAAAAAGGGCTATGCTCATCGATAACATGAAGGACCGTCCAGGTGAGAGAGAAAACAGGCGTGTGTTCGCGGTCTAATTTGAGATCGTGAAAATTACGGTAACTCTCCCCCTCCTTGGTAATCTCCGTAATCATGAGCGTCGCTGAGATCTTGGCTTCCGAGATCTGATTGTTGCGTTTGTTTGCGATCCGAAAAAGGATGGAAGGCATTCCGTCATGTACATACTGAACCCCGTATCGCGCAAAAGCGATGCTTGCGGTGGACCTGGCGAACCTAGAAAATAAAAGGCCCGTGGCGATGCTTAGAGACAACAATCCCGTAAGCGCTTCAAAAGTTACGAGCAGATTCGGAATGATTCCATGAGGACTAATCTTACCGTAACCAATAGTAGCAAAGGTTTGCACGCTAAAGAAAAAGCAGCTCAACATATGTTGCCAAGCACTACCGATTGGCACCCCCTCTAGGCCCTCCGGGCCGCAGGCATAATATGCGGCTCCGTACAGAATATTTACGCCAAAATAGGTTGAAATTAACACCGTGATGAACTGCGCCCAACTCAGCGATAGAAGGTAGTGGTAAACCTCGCTCAAACTGAAAGTCTTGTCGGTACTCGCATCGACGTTGAATGACCCATTTCGATTCAGGGTACGCAGAAGGGATGGTTGGTTAGATTTACGCTTCATAGGCTCGCACAGCGTAACTCAGGGCTTAGTAGAAAAGATAGAAACTGAAAGTTAACTCCGCAAATTATTATGCGCACCAGTTGCAGAAATAAATTATTTGCAGACGAACGGTGTGAGCAGCGCTCCTGATTTGCTAAGGTGCTAGCTTATAGGTGGGAAAGCTGATGGTAGTAACATCCGTTGTCATAATTGCTTGCGAACAATTAGGCGCACCCAGCAGAGTGCCAGCTAATTTACTACCCGCGGCGACATCAAGAATATTGGCCGCGGCCGAATGCAGATCACATCCGGTCATAAGCCATATTTCGCCGTTGGTGGAAACTTGGGCGCCTCCGCTGATGTCGATGTAGTCAACGGGAGTAACCGTGTTGAAAGTTGCCGGGGTCGTGACACCAGCAATCGCGCCGGTCATGGTCAGAGTAGTGTCGGTGTTGCTGCTAATTGAATAGAGATTGTCATCCAAGACATTTAACGGTGTAGCAGCGTCATAGGCCACATCAGGTCTTACTATGACTCCAGCGAAAAGATTCGTGTATTTCGCCGTCAATGCTGGAGTGGTAGACGCAATAGTTGCTACGGCGGCGGCAGCCGATGAAAGAGTTCCGGCTAAAGAAACCAGTGCGGTGGTTCCATACCTTGCATTTGTTGTGACTCCGGAATTATTATAGATTAGCGAGCCATAAGTTTGCCCTGAATGTTTTACATAAATGGAGCCGGCTGCACCGTTTCCGCCGTCAGTATCAGTTGTACACCAACGCGTAATGGCCGCACCGCCTTTAGCCGTCACCAATCCCTTGAACGTATTAAAGGATCCGGCAGATGCAGTAGTAGGATACGAGAGCGAAGATCCACTCCCGCCGTCCCATGCGTTAATACCTCCGGCGGAGGTAATAAGTGCGATTCGACCGCCACCACCACCCGCGCTCAATCCATTACAAAATCCGCCACCAAAATATCCATCGGCTCCGTTAGCGGAAATTTGGCCGGTCCAACTTGAAGTTGAAAACGATGCGCAATTCAAATAGACGGACCCTCCCGCGCCACTAATATGATTTCCGGTTAAATCTGCGTCAGCTTTTATGGATGAAGTCCCGGCAAAAGTGCAGGCTCCCGCGGCGGTAATCCTTGCAACTCCGCCGCCTGACATGCCAGCGCCGCCGCCTGGATATTTCGGATTTGCATAATCGTCGTAGGTATCCGAAGCCGAACAAGTAGTAACACCACAACCACCTTTTCCGCCGTGGGACGCACCCGAATCACTCGCTCTTACAAATCCATTTACGGTGCTGCTGGTCGGCACTCCGGAAGGTTGGGAGAAACCTGTTCCAGTAATATATCCTAAGCCAGAGACATCGATGCTCGCGGATGATGAAAGGGCAAGCGCGCCCGTAAGGGTTGCGTTGAGCGCGTACATAGTGGTGCCGTCAGTTGTTTGATGTTTGAGTTTTCCACCCGCGCCCGACATCGTGAGATTTCTAGCCGTAATAGTATTTGCGACTAAAGCACTAGAGCTGGTGCTTGTAATATCTATATCTCCTCCGCCGGTGATGGTTACGGTAGGTGCAGTTATCGCAGCCGATCCGGAGATCGTTAATGCCGGAGCGGTTAAGGTACCCGTGACCGTAAGCACGCCCGTGCCCGAAACCGTCAACGCGGAAGGGTGCGTGAAATTACCACTCACTTTCAAAGATCCGCCCGTAAGGGCTAACCGATAATTATTGAAATCTAAGAAAGGTAAAGTATGGCTTCCGCTTGCTTTCGTATAATGGAATTCTCCGTTAAAGCCCGGATAATCCAGGGTCGCAGTTCCGTTAAATGCTAAAAGTCCGTCCATATTTATGGAGGTGGTCGGATTTGAAATGGGACCTGAAACTAAATAAATATCACCATTAGTCTGCAGCACCGCGCCGCCCATAACCTCCAAATTGTCAAAAACATGCAGGGTGCGGAAACTCTTCGTGTTGGTAGCGGCTGAGCCTAGGGTCAAAGTCGTGCCGGAGTTCGCTGTAATTTTTGGGTATGAGGCTAAAGCCGACGAATCTATGGGGACACTGGTATCTAAACGCAGGCGCGCCGTTTCGCTCGAACTTGCGTAGACGTTAGTAAATTTGGAAGTCAAAAGGGGCGTTGAATTGACAGTCACCGTGGGAGTGGTGCCCGAAGCAGTAAAATCTCCGTAAATTGACGGCAGAAATGTGACGCCCGATCGGCCGCCGGTGTCTACCGTAACTCCAGTATTATTAACGATTAGACTTCCATAGGTTTGAGCGGAATGTTTTACGTAAATTGTGCCCGCGCCACCACTTCCCCAAACCGGATCGTTTGCACACCATTGGTAGGCCGGATTGCCGCCCTTTGCTTTCACGTTAGCGACAAAAATATTCAATGCACTTGCGCTTGATGGATAACGAAGTGGCGCTGCCACCGTATCGCTATCCCAGCCAGCAAGGCCCCCCGAAGTAGTGATAATTGCGATACGTCCGCCACCGCCCGCTGCGCCGCCACCGTTACAATAACCGCCCATAAAATAGCCGTTTGCTCCAATGGCCGTAATGTTCCCGGTCCAGGTCGAGGTTGATATCGAAGCACAGTTTAAATAGATGGACCCACCGGCTCCGCTTGTCTGGGTTCCAGTTAAATTTGCATCGGCCTTAATGGATGAAGATCCGGAGAAATTACAGGAACCAGTTGCAGTAATACGCGCAACCCCACCCCCGGCTAAGACGGCTCCGCCACCTGGGTATTGTGGATTCGTTAAGTCGTCATAGGTATCGGCCGCAACGCACGTGGTAGTTCCACAACCGCCTTTACCACCGTGAGATGCACCGGAGTCACTGGATCGTCCGAACCCCGTCACTATACTGTTTGTACCGGGATTTCCTAAGGGCTGCAAAAAACCATAGGAACTGACATAACCGATGCCCGACACATCAATGCTTGCGGATGACGAAAGATTTAGATTTCCGGTGAGGGTAACGTTCAAAGCATAAGTATTTGAAGTATCGGTAGTCTGGTGCTTAAGTTTGGTGCCTGCGCCTGACAACGTAAGATTGTTCGCAGTTATAGTATTTGCGATTAAAGCGCTGGAACTCGTACTAGAGACCGTAATGTCTCCACCACCTGTTACGGTTAAGGTTGGGGCGGTTAATGATCCAGTGCCCGTCACTACTACTGAAGGTGCACTCACGGTACCTGTGACTACAAGTGCGCCAGTTCCCGAGACCGTAAGCGTTGTTGGGTTGGTCAAATTTCCATTGATTGTGGAAGAACCACCACTGATTGAAAACGCATAGTTTGAAAAGTTTTGTGTCGGAAAAACATTTGTCCCACTCGTTTGCGAATAGACATAGGTGTTAGTGAAGCCTTGATAATTTAACGCGCCGGAACCGTTGAACTGCACAAGCCCATTCATTTCTACCGATGTGCCTGGATTGACGATTGCGCCAGACACTAAGTAAATATCACCCTTGGTTTCAATGACGGCTCCGCCACTGACTTCCATGGTGTCAAAGATATGCAATGTTCTAAATGTTGTATCATCGCCACCGCCTACGCCGTTCGCTGCAAGGCCAGTAGTGTCATTCAAAGTAAGAGTGGTTGCATCATTTGCCGAAACTAGTTTTACAAGGTTTCCGGTGTAGCTTGTGGGCACCACCGATCCGGCGCTGGTGACATCCGGTCGAACGAAAGTATTCGCGTATAGGTTAGTTAGTTTTGTTGTGAGACCAGCGCCAGTTACGGTTGCGGTAGTTCCGGCGAGTTGAGTGATGGTTCCCGCAATCGACGGCAAAATAGTTTTGCCGGAAAGCGCAATGGTATTGGAACCATTTTTCACAATAAGTGAACCATAAGTTTGTGATGAATTTTTAAGGAAGATAGTACCCGCAGCGCCGGCACCTGAACTACCGGTTGTGGCACCGGTGGCAGTCACGCTGGTAGTGAATGTGTTGAAAGTCGTAGAGTTTGTCGGGAAAATGAGGTTACCAGCCCAGTCGGCGCTTCCGTTTGTCCCAGAGGATATCAAAGAAATGCGACCGCCCCCACCGCCAGAGCCGAACATCCAATAGGTTCCACCATTCGCTTTTATGGTTCCCGTCCAGGTGGATGAAGTCGTAAAAGTACTGCAATTTAGAAAAACCGTACCGCCTGCGCCGCCATCGCCTGCACCCGCCGATGAAATGGACGCCGTATCTGTAAAACTGCAAAGGCCAGCCGAAGTAATTTTAACTACTCCTCCGCCCGCACCGCCGGAGCCGCCACCGGGATAACTTGGGTCAATGATGTTATCAAATACTTCGCCCGGAGATGAGCCTGCCCCGGTGAATCCGCCCTGACCACCATGTGATCCCCCTACTGTTCCGAACGGTATACTAGTGCCAAGCAATCCAGCCGCGGCTGAATTTGTGGGTGCACCATTTGGTTGGAGAAAACTATACCCGCCAGGATAGCCTAATCCATCGGTATTTATGGACGCAGTGCCTTGTAAGTTAAGTGAGTTCACTGACAAAATCATCCGGTATAATGTGGCGGCGCTAGTTGAGGTGTGCTTGAGTGTACCTCCGCGCATAAACACGTCGCCTAAAGCAAAATTATTTGTAGTCGACGTCGTGGTATCAAACGTGATGGTTCCCGCCGTCACATAAAGGTTTTTACCGGCGTAGGCGCTAGTGATACTAGTTGCTCCCGATAGCGTATAGCCGTTTACTCCAAGGAACTGACCGTCATCAAAAGTAACGTTACCGGTGGCATTGGCCGCCACATCTCCACTCGTCTCTACGCAGGTTGCCGAAAAGGTTACGCTACCCACCGTCGAAGAAACTGCCGTGACTAAGTATTGCCCTCCGCCAATGTCGGTAGCAGTTTGGCATAAAGCCGCGGCTCCGGTGCGACAATTTGAAGCTCCGGAAAGGGTGGCCGTTCCAGAGGTAATCCTCACCTCCACAGTTTTACCCGTGCCCATAGGCGTACTTGAAGAATTCTTTGGGATGACAATAACGCTCACCATGGCAAGTCCATCAGAAGGCGCGTAAGTGGCCGAAGCTTTGACTACAGTTTTGGAAGGGCTCACAACCGTCGGATCGGTGCTCTCACTTACGGTGGTCCCGGTGTTTCCACTGGTCGTCGTCCCCGAAGGTTCATCGCTGAATGAGCCACCTAAGGGGTTGTTACATCCCGCACTTAGAGCAATCAGTAGCCCTAAAATCATTGCCCTTCTCACAAGGCTGATATTCATCAGCAATCTCGATGAGAGAATGGTTTTGATTAATATTGCGAAGTGCATTGCTATATTATCGGACGGTTTTGGTAAAACATAAATACTTATTATTTATCTATTTTGTCCAGCACTTAGCCCATGGAATTGAAATCACCATAAAAGTTAGCCCTTTGCCCCGTGTGCCAAGGGGCCGCCTCTAATTCGGGCTGTCAATTCAATGCCTTGGCAGGGGCAAGCCGCATTCAAACTTATTGTATTTAGTAAATTTGTGGTATTTAGGTTCACCTTATGGAAATTTTTGGCCGCAAATTTGCTGCTTCCTGGCGAAGCATTGGTCTTTTTCTCTTATTACAAGTGTCAGCGACCTGCCTAGCCCATGAAGTCGTATTCTCACCCAAGCTACTCGCGGAGTTTCCGCAGTGCCAGAGATGGCTAGCCGAATCTCCGGAAACCAACGCCCTCCTCAATTCTTCCACCCTGCGGGAAGTTGGGCTTTTTAAGGAATTGTTTCGGCTTCTAGGGCGTCAACGCCCTGCGGACCCCGCATGGAATGCAATGCTTAAGGAAGCCTTCGTTTTGATGAATCAGTTTTTGGCTGCCCAAATTTCGGCAAAACCAAATAAGTTGACTGCGTTATTTAGGGACATCCGAAACATTTTAAGGGACGACCCTACCAATATCTGGGTAGGGGCGTTTAATGATCCAGAAAGTCCCGACGCCGGCGCGCTAAACCGCGTCAAAGTCCCCGATGAAGGAATCTTGGTTGATCATGTTTATTTTTTCGAGATCAACTTCACTCGGCTCGACAAAATTCGTTTAGTGAGGACTATCCTCCATGAACTGACCCACCTTCTCGATACCAACCTATTCATCGATTTTGCGAATATCAATATTGCCCTGCCGCTGCAAAAAAGGCATCGCTTTTTTCGAAAATATTTCCGGCTGAATTCTACTAAAGGAACTCATAGCTGGGATGAGGGCTTCACAACTTTTGTATTCGAAGCGCGGGCCCATGCGGTAGAAATCGCATCTCTAGCTAAAATTAAATCTTTGGCGGAGCCTGGCCTTACCATCGCTGAAGTGGAGCGCTGGGAGAATCAAGAAACCAATGCAATTTTTCGTATATTAACCGACCCAGACGAATATTATGCCCAGGCGGTGGAGTTCATGGCAGCCAACGATATCCCACAGAATCGAATGTTTGAGACCGCCATCCGAATCTTTCAGGAAATCAGGGCCTTCGTCGGTGCCCATCAACCTGAGGAATTTTAAAATCGCTAGTTTGTGTGCTAGCAGAAAAAGCCA
The DNA here is from genome assembly GCA_964475985.1 of uncultured Oligoflexia bacterium. Classification (GTDB taxonomy): domain Bacteria; phylum Bdellovibrionota; class UBA1018; order UBA1018; family CAYHWW01; genus CAYYYP01. The sequence continues at coordinate 13,378 of CAYYYP010000043.1, forward strand.
TGGCGAAACCCTTGGCGATCGTTGCCGCAAATTGCACTTTTCTTTTCGTATTTTTTTTCGGTTCCTTCACATTTCTTCCGAGCAGTGCATTGGCCCATCCGGCCACCGTGCAAAACCTTAATCTTTCCATCGATAGGGTGTCACCCAGCTACTTGGCGATGCGACGTGCCGAACGATTGGGTGAAGAGCGCCTTGAAATAGCCCAGTGGATCAACCATCAACTTAAGCTGCGAGCGCAAGGTCTCGGATTGTTTTCCTGGTTCAACAAAAACTTCTGGCAGAGTCGTGCACTTGACCTCGGAGTTTTTAAAGTGAATGATTTTGATTTGGTAGACGGATTAGAAATCAAGTACCCCGATGGCATTAGCTTGATTTTAAAGAATCCCAATTCCAGAAATGAATCCATCGGTTTTTTCGTACTCGACCTATTGGAACGCCATGAAACAACATTTAATCCGCTCGCATTTGATGCCCAAGTTGAAGCCTTTCGCACACAAGTAATAAATACGGTGCTTTCGCTTTACCCCAATCCTAAAAGCGCTGAGCATCGACTCGTCCTCGAATACCTAGCTCAATTACCTGAATCCCAGACGCAATGGTCTTGGTTCAGGCGGTGGGGGAAAAAATTTCGGCGCTCCCTCCCACAACACCAAACCTTGGGCCATGAATACCTGGCCTACCTCAAGGCGAAATGGGATCTTATCGACTCCCCGGAACGTCTTTTGCCAAAGTTCACGGCGGAATTGCGGGAATCGCTCAGCAACCAAGGGTTAACTAAATTCATTGAGCCCACCGACTTCCAGGCAAAAATAGTATTATCCATGATCTCTCGAGAAATCAAAGCCCGGGGCCTAGAACCTGCCATTGAACGGATCGCTAAGGAACGAGGACGAATCCGGTTCACGGTGGATAAGCCCTCACAGTTTTCTCACGCAAACGAGAGAGTCCCTGCGGGATTCACCGACTATTATGTGACCTTCGCCGGCGAAATTATCGCTTTTCGTGACCTTACCCATCGAACGCAGGAACAAAGTTCTGCCGCTTGGGACATTCTCTTGATTGAGGAGTGGAAAGAGCAGTTTTTTGAAGGACTCCAAGAAATTATAAAACGACTAGATCCGGTGAAATGCGAACCGCAAATGGGCTAAACAAAGGGGTCGATCATAAAGTGCAACGCTCCCTTCCCCAAAGTCCATCTCCCGTATTGGCTCGGCAACCCATGACGCGCCTTATTTGAGCATCACCGCCAAGAATCGTTCCGATGCGGAGTCTGCCCGTCGGATGCAGTCCATCGGTGGGCGCATCACCACAAAATATTTCATACATATTACGTAAGGCCTTAAGTTTGACTTCATAGCGATGCCTTCGGTGGATTCTCCGCGACTTCATCTGTTGCTCAAGCAAACCCAAAAACCGTGCAATAGGAATAGTGGCCCTTAGATCAGCCGCAATTTCCGGCATATGCGCTCGCACTAACGTCAGTGGAGACAAGGCTAACCGCTCACTTGGTGGACTTGAATTCCTCAGTTCTTCAGCAAAACTATCCGCAAGACAGCGCCCATAATTTTCAAATTCATTTGGAAAATAACGGGAGTCAATGGAATGGGAAAGCTCATGGGCAATGATCTGAAAAGACGACAGCGCAGCCCCATGATTTTGCCCACGCACTGGAGTTTGAGCGACCACGGTGCCCGGACACACCAATAAAAATGCATCTAATCCTTCGTGGAAACTCGGCAACGCATAACCTGATTGTTCCATACCGTTTGGCCCACAATCACGGACAAAGAGGAATTGTAACTGAAACTGAATCTCCGGATGGGCCACGTACATTCTTTGAACTTCCGCTTGCGTGTGAAAACGCACGGACGAAATGCGCGAGGCATGAGCGGGGGTCGGCAATCCGTCCTGAAATAGCGCTTGAATGAAGGCCGTGCGCTCGCGTTCCGCTTCAAGCAATGGCGCAAGTAGTTCATTTTGGACTTGGATTTTTAGGAGGCCGTAGCTCTTTACCGTCTCGTCACTGGCGAGGTTGCCCGTCCATTCGCTGACATAATTCAGAAGCTCAGCATCACTGACGGTCCCTAAATCCCGTTGAGGCTCAAGCATGCCTAAATATCTCCTCGCCGTAACTAAAGAAACTCGTCGCGAAAATGCCGCGATTCGTGCTGTCCGAATGCGAACCAATTCTTGATCTTGGGTACCGGCTCCGCAAACAGCGGCGTAAGGTTCATCGCAAAAACTTGGTCCGTGGAGGTGCGGTTGAGATTCAAGGTCATCAATAACGTCGTTGAGCTGATTTAAAAAATTCGTCTCCTGCGCAAACCCTGAAATGCTCAGAAAAAATAAAATGCCGCTCCAGAACTTTTTCAATTTGCTCAACGCTCCCTTTCCCCAAAGGAAATTCAAACTTAGAGAGCGCCAGAAAATTGTCAAGCATCGGCCGGAATAAACTCTTGGTTCACACTTGGCCTTTAGATTGCACATCATTTGTTTATGAACGTTTCCTACGAACATTTTGCGACCAAAGTAAGGTTCATCACACCATCGATCTTCAAGATTACCGGCTCGCTCGCATGCTGGCCTTGTTGAAACGAAGGATAGTCAGTACGGAAAAACAATTCCCTAAAAACCGCGTAAACTAGTGCTTTAAACCAAACGCAACCGCCCGCATGGAAATTGAACCATTCTGGATACCATCGTACTCGAAGGTAAGTTCATCGGTGGGCTCGCAAGCCCCCAGGGTGTAAAGCAAAGGATAATAATGATCAACGGTGGGAACACTAAGGCGCCCGGCCTGCGTGGACGCAAAATCGTTGCTTAACGCTGCAAAATCCCTGGCGAGTAATTTGGTTTTTGACCACTCATCAAATTCTAGGGCCCAATCAAACGGCTTTGCATTTTTCTCCCAAATAATCTCCCGCAAGTTATGCACAATATTTCCGCTGGCGATGATGAGGATTCCCTGATCCCGTAGACTTCGCAGCTGCTCGCCGAGCTTGAGGTGGTAATCGCCCGGTTGAGCCATGTACACGCTAAGCTGAAGGGTTGGTACTTCAGCCTTGGGGTACATATGCCGCAACACCGACCAAGTTCCGTGATCAAATCCCCACATTTCTTTATCGGGTTGAACCTTTGGATTCTGAACCGTGCGAATGACGAGGTCTGCGATTTCGGGAGAACCGGGCGCCGGGTACTGCACATCAAAAAGTGCTTTTGGGAATCCATAAAAATCGTGAATGGTTTTTGGATTCTTATTGTAGGTAATCCAGGTTCCTTCCGTCATCCAGTGGGCAGAAATGCAAAGGATCGCCCTAGGTTCAGGGATTTTTTTTGCGAGCTTCGTAAGCGCTTGGGTAAAATCATTGTTTTCGATGGCATTCATGGGAGATCCATGGCCGATGAATAAAACTGGCATGCGTTCGCTACGAAATTGGCCCATGATGTCTCCTTAGGAGGTCGAGCATCCCATAAATAATGGCGCCGTGCACCGCCGTTATGGGCTTTTCTCTCCAGGGAAAAACTAAGCGCTACCCCGCGATCGATTTTCCTCAATGATCGCCGTAATGATTAACGTAAACGCGGATAATCGAATGAGATAAACGGGGGCCGCCGGTTCATTCTCAAGCCCAAGGAAACCGAGAACCAGCCGCTCCAAAGAAAGCATCCAAAAGGCAATTGCAAACTTTAGGAGCAGACGAGACTTTTCCTGCTTATAAAATCCGTAGAGCATGAGGCCCCCTACCCAAAAGCCAATCATGATCCCGCCGGAAATCAGTTCATACATATGCATTAGTCTTCCCGCCTTCCGGTGAATAAGGTTTCCTTAAGCACGCCATAAATAAAAACCATGATGCCCGCCAGGGCCGGCAAGGTACGCCACGAAGTTAAGCTGAGGTGAACATTCTCCGGTATGGAAATGCGCGGAATCACAACCACGTCCAAGAAAAGCAAGAAATTGTTCATGGCCAAACCGATGAAACAAAGTCCGCAATAGAGCAAAAGCTGCGTCTTGAAACGACGGTAGCCTCTCAGCAGGAACCAAGCGCAAGTGAAACTCGCCATCATGCACAATGCATATACAACTTCAGCCATCTTTTCCCTCCCCGCCCACTTTGAAGGCATCCACAAATCTTTTGATGCGTTCACGCGGCTTATTATAAATTAATTCTATGAACCGATGTTGCATGTCGGGGTATAGGGCGACTAATTCCACCACGATTTGTCTGATGTTTTCGTCCGCCGGCGGGAACCAGTAAGTGTCCGTACCGTTCATTTCCTGAACGGAAATCAAGCCTGCGTCACAAAGGCGTTTAAGCTGATTTTTCGAAGCCGTTTCGCTACTTCGCAGGTTTGCGCTCACTTCCGCCGCCGTCCACGGTTTATCGGGACTTCGAAAAAGGAGGATGAGGACTTCCAGCTGGCCCACGGACTCGATCCGTTCAACGATTAAATTGCGCACTAAGTCTGGTATTTTACCGTCACCCAAATCGCGGACCCCTGGATATATTTCCAGGAGAACTAGAGAATAGTCAACCTAAGGGATTTGTAGGCCTTACAACTCCTCCGCAAAGACCTTCTCCGTGATTTTCCAGTATTTATCTTGTTTTCTGGCGATTACGAAGGACGGCATCCGAAAAAGTTTCTGATAGTGAACTACGGCTTCGGGGGTTTTGATTTCCGACGCGAGCTCCGGGCGCCTCAAATGGGATCTTAGGAAGTTGATGTTGAATTTTTTGAGGGAAGACGCATTGCTAAAAAAGTGGGCTTCGCTCAGATAATGGCCATCAAAGTCATAATACCGGATCTCTAAATACGGGTTGGAGTTTTTGTCCCGTTTTTCCTCAAAAGTAATGCGGTCCGGCGTGAGCACGTGGGAATTTTTTGAAAGCTTTGCTTGCTTGAGTTTCGCATCCGCATCAACGAGGGTCGCGCCACATTTTTCACAGTCCCTTGCGGTGATGTCGTTTTCTGCGCTGCAGCTATGACAGAGTTTAAGACGGAATCGAAAGCCGCAAGGAGTGACTTCAAGGGTTTCCGGATCCTGAATCCCGCCCCGGCACTTTCGGCCAAAATGTTCCATCACAATGCCATCCGAACCGGCATAGCCCCAAAAATCATTTTCAAAACCGCAAATGGGGCATGGAACTTTTACAGGCACGGTATCTTTTGCGGGACGTTTGTCGCTGATTTCAGGCGAGTAAATGTCGTGCCCCATCCCGGTATAATCTAGAATATAACAGTCGCGTTTTTCGTGGGAAAGCCTAAGCCCCCGGCCAATGATTTGCTGATAAAGGCTGTTGGACTCCGTGGGCCGTAGGATTGCAATAACGTCCACATGGGGCGCATCAAAACCCGTGGTGAGCACCGACACATTTACTAAATACTTAAACTTTTTATTTTTAAAATCTTCGATCGTCTGGTTTCGATCCACCATCTGAGTATCGCCAACAACTAACCGGGCGTCGTCCTTAGGTAGGTAAGTCATGATTTCTTCAGCATGCTTTACCGTGGCGCTAAAAATCATGACACCTTGACGGTTGTATCGCTCAGTGATGTCGATGATGTTTTTAATGATGAGGGGAGTGAGGCGCTTCTGACTCTTTAAAATTGCCTCAACTTCGGCAGTAGTAAACGCACGGTCCCCTTCCGCGAGCTCCGAAAAATCATAACTAGTTACTGGGATATCTACTTTAACCGGAGTGGTGAGATATTTGTGCCGAATCATGTAAGCGAGAGGTAATTCAAAAACGCATTGTTTAAAAAACCTCGGTTTTTCCGATTTTATTTCACCTAATTGAGAATATTCATAAATCCAGCCCAGGCCTAGGCGGTAGGGCGTTGCGGTGAGGCCCAGAATACAAAGGTTTGGATTTTGATCAGAAAGTTTTTTAATGACCTCGCGGTACTGAGTGGCACCCTCTTCGGCTACGCGATGGCATTCATCAATGACCACCAAGGAAAAATCTTGAAAAAATATATCGGGCGCACGGGCGATGGATTGTACACTGCCAAAAATTGCCTTTTGCTCCCAATCCTTTTTGCCAAGGCTTGCGGAAAATATGCCTGCCGAAAGTCCGTAGCTCGTATACTTTTCATAATTTTGTTCAACGAGTTCTTTTACGTGAGCGAGCACCAGGACCCGTCCCTTGGCGATGCGGGCGAGCTCCGCAATGACCAAGCTTTTGCCGGCCCCCGTAGGCAAAACCACCAATGCTGGTTCCCGTTTTTTCCGAAAAAACTGAAGAACGTTTTTTACGGCGTCCTGCTGATAATCACGGAGCTTATACATGGTTCGTAACTGCCCGGCTGATGAGCTCAAGGGATCTCAAGCGTTCGTGATGATCAAAAACATCCGATACAATTATGAGTTCATTGGCTTTGGTTTCTTCTAGAAGTTTTTTAAGTCCGCTACGCACCGTATCGGGTGCGCCGATCACCGATTTGGAAAGCATACGCAAAGCCTGAAATTTTTCTGGAGCTGACCAGTAGGTTTCAATGTCGCTGATGGGAGGCTGGCTTAAACCAGACGTACCGCGCAATAAATTTACAAATGACATTTGCTGGGTCGTAGCTAAGAACTTTGCCCGGTCATCCGTGTCGGCTGCAATGACGTTCACGCCCACCATGACGTAGGGCCGGTTTAGCTGTTTGGACGGTTTGAAATTCCGTCGGTAGATTTCAAGTGCCGAAAGCAGTTGATCCGGAGCAAAATGTGAAGCGAAAGAATAAGGGAGCCCTAGTTCGGCAGCCAATGTTGCGCCAAAGGTACTTGAGCCAAGAATCCAGAGGGGAACTTTCGTTCCGCTCGCAGGAACGGCTTGGATGCTTTCGTTGTGAGCTTCATCCGAAAAGTATTTTTGTAATTCCACGACATCTTCCGGGAAAGAATCTGAGGCAGACGGCGCCCTTCGTAATGCTCGCAAAGTATTTTGACCGGTACCCGGCGCTCGGCCAAGTCCAAGGTCGATGCGATTCGGATAAAGTAGAGCAAGGGTGCCGAACTGCTCAGCAATCACGTAGGGTGAATGATTCGGTAACATTATTCCACCGGCTCCGACTCTAATTTTGGATGTTGCCTGCGCTAAGTGGGCAATCACCACGGACGTTGCGGCACTCGCGATTCCTTTAAAGTTATGGTGTTCCGCCACCCAGACGCGCTGGTACCCAAGCTTTTCGGCATGGACGGTAACTTCCCGGGCCCGGTCCAAAGCTTCGGCCGCTCCACTGCCGTGAGTTACCCTGACCAGTTCTAAAATCGATATTGGAACCATAAAAATCACCTTTTACGAATGCTCAGAATGTTCCTAGGAAATCTTTTTTACCAAATCTCCGACGGATGTTTTTTCAAGATGGTCCTGAATGCTAGTTTCAATTCCCTTAAACACTGAGCCAAAAATAGTCGCCATTGAACAACTCACCTTGCAAGCTTTGTAGGCGGACTTGTCCGGGGAGGAGAATAAACATTTATCATCCATGGAGGCCACATAAATATCCTTAAGGGAGATTTGCCGCGGATCCCTCGCAATTTTAACCCCACCGCCCTTGCCACGGTGACTTTCAACCAACTTGGCTTCCACTAACCTCGAAACTATTTTGCGTACAAAAGTTGGATTGGTACGAAGAACTTTGGCTAATTCCGTAGAGTTCGTAAGTTCGTTTTTGCGGTAAGCAAGTGACACCATAATGTAAATGGAAACCGAAAATCTCGTATCAACCATAAGGTATGTTATAATGTATTTTTAATTATTGCAATTTAGGAACATCTGTTTTAATGTATTTATAACAGATGCATTATTAGCCCCACAAAAAGGAAAACCCATGTCGATCCTCCATACTCCCCTAAAGCTCGGTGCCCTAACCTTACCTAACCGCGTTATCATGGCGCCCCTAACCCGCGCCCGCGCCGGGGAAAAACGACTGCCGAATGACCTCATGGCCGAATACTATTCCCAAAGGGCAGCCGCTGGACTCATCTTAAGCGAAGCTACGGCCGTTAGCCCGCAGGGTGTAGGTTATGCAAATACACCTGGAATTTGGTCAGAGGAACAGGTCGAGGGTTGGAAAAAAACCACGAAGGCCGTGCACGAAAAAGGCGGGCGGATTTTCATGCAACTCTGGCATGTAGGGCGCATTTCTGATCCGATGTTTCTGGATGGAGAATTACCCGTGGCGCCGAGCGCGGTTGCCGCACCTGGCCACGTAAGTTTAGTTCGTCCCGAAAAACCGTTTGTCACGCCACGGGCTTTAGCCATTCACGAAATTCCCACCATTGTGGAAGCATTCAAACGGGGAGCGCAGAATGCAAAACGCGCAGGCTTTGACGGCGTTGAACTCCATGGCGCAAATGGATATTTACCCGATCAATTCCTGCAGGATGGCGTGAACCGAAGAACCGATCAGTACGGAGGGTCCATTGAAAACCGCGCGCGGTTCATGCTGGAGATCGTCGACGCTCTCATTGCCGTGTGGGGAGCCGACCGTGTGGGCGTTCATCTCTCACCTCGAGGCAAGGGAGATACTAGTCACCAATTAGCGGATTCTAATAAAACTGAGACGTTTCGTTATTTAGCCCGTGAACTAGGCAAACGGAAAATCGCCTTCATTTTTGCCCGCGAACATTTAGGACCGGATAGCCTTGGCCCCATGATCAAAAAGGAATTTGGCGGAGTATTTATCGCCAACGAACAGTTTACGAAAGAAAGTGCGGAAGCAACGATTAGCGCTGGCCTAGCCGATGCCGTGGCCTTTGGACTCTCCTACATTTCCAATCCCGACCTGGTAGCAAGGTTTGTGGAAAATCAGCCGCTTAACAAAACTAATTTTAGTACGCTGTATGCCAGCGGGCCCGAGGGCTATACAGATTACCCGAGCTATAGTGAAGCTTAATTGCACGTTACATTTTATTTTTTGACGGCTCAGCCAGGACATTTCCGATCAGTTATTAAATTGATAATATTTATAAACTGTTATAGTAGTCGACCGAATGAAAAACTACCGATTTCTCAAAGCTATTTTCTTCACTACAGTTCTATTGAGCCAAAATGCATTTGCGATTACCAATGAGTCTACACTTTTGTCCATCGGGGCCGCTTACCGCTATTTAGGATTTAAATTTGCCCATAATTATGTGAATAAGCCGAACTCGCCGATACCGCTTGATAGCCTTGACACATTACTCAAACGCACTCCGGCGGAATCTCATGCGAGAAGAAGAACTAAATCAGATAGAAGCTCTGAGCTCGCACCGTTCGCCCCGATCAATCAAGGCCCGTCCGAGCTTGGTGAACTGCTGGATAGGGCACAAATTCTGAATATTGATTCTAAAGAACGAATCCGTATTTTCTACGACGAATTCATAAGTCAACTTCGCAAAATGAGTCTAACGGTCCAAAAGACCCTTGAGAGAAATGACGCAAGGCATGTGCTTGCGGCCAACCTCCGAAGAGCGACTATGCCGCCGTCGCATATCGATTGGACTGAGACTGATATCTCAGAGACGCTCGACCGTTTAGCAATACTTGCCGAAGGAACCAAAGGCGCCCAAAGAACGGCGCTTGATGCCATTTTAACCGTAGTTTTTAATAGCCGAGCTCAAGGCGACAATCAGATTTCGAGCTTTTTAACTGCACGTAAGCCCGCCGTCGGCGGCCAGTGCGTAGACGGATTAGCCGAAGAGTAAAGCTGCATATAGGAATTTTCCTTCGGAAAAGAGTCGCATTCCATGCTACTTCCTTCGCGTGCAGCACATGCGTTTTTTCGTCTTACTTCTCGCTCTAAAATTCATCCTCATCCCTTTCGCAGCGGTGGCTGGCGAAACAATCGATATTGCGTTTGATATAGATGGAACCCTAGTCTCAGAATTAACTCCGCCTTCCGGTGAAGCTCCATGCGCCTCCCTGCTAGTTCGCGGTAGAGCTAGGCCAGTATATTTGCTTCCGCTTAGAGACAAAATGCTTGAAGCCCTACTTAGAATTCCTGAGGTGAGGCTAAGCTTTGTGAGCGACTCTTCGCCCCGCGCTATCATCGTGAAGATTTCCGGCATTCGGTTCTCAAATGAAACTAATGCCTTTGATCATGCGCATCGAATTATCGGAAGCCACGGTACCGACAAAAGAAACACCCCCTCAAAAAATCTCGAATTGGTAGTGCATCCCTCTGCAGAAGGATTACAGTCTGCCATCATTGTTGATAACGCGGGCACCTCCGAGGAACAGAGCAAAAACCTGGTCTGGGGAAACGAAGCATCGGAAGACATTTTAGGCCTGATCCTAACCGCCATCAGCAACGCAAAGGCTGACGGCAAACCAGTTTCTGAAATGCTCTTTAAACTCCGGACAGCGATCGAGACGAATAATGGCCAATATCCGGTTGCAATGAAACTCTTAGGTAGGTCTGCAATGGCCGCAACCCAGCAATCGGAATTTCAACGGGCCATCCTTGCACCCACTGAGCCGGCGGATGAAATCAGTCGCGCAATTGATTTTATTCAGAGTGATAATACGCCCTCAGAGCAAAAGCGTTCAGCGCTACTCAAACTCACAGACCCAAAACTTTATCAAAGGTTACTGCAAACTCCAGTTAATGGAGGATTCCTATCTTACGTCGCGCGTCGTATTTACGAATGGAACGGGGAAATGGAATCTTCAGTTGCTGAATCTACCCAAGAAATGCGAGCGGCCGCTAGCCAGGCAAAAGACCAAATTAACCATGCATTCATAGATGCCCTTGGAAATTCGTTATCTAATCAAGTTACTATTGAAAATGCTTCAGTCCTTGCTCAGCGAAGCTTAATTCAAACTGATAAATCGGTTTTGCTCCCACTAGTGACACTTTTAAAAAGTAAAAATATATCGTTTATGGCGCAGACTGCGATAATTACAATTTTTACCGAAATCCTAGAAAACCCGGTTGAAATACCAGATGAAATTTTGGTCGATTTCTTACTCGCTTGCCGGTTAGCCAGTCGGGATAGCTCAATGCCGGTCGCAGATGAGAAAAAGCAACGACTCCTAGCTGAAGTGCACAAAATAATAATCATGGAATCTGTCGGCGCCTTTCATTGGCCAAGACCCGCTAACTTTAAAGCCTGGAGACAAAAATTTGGACTTTTTACCGCCCTGCTTTCCGCAGACCGGGACGTTATGTCGACTAATAATATGAAGTGGCTACGAGGGCTCATCCAAACCGTCCTGAATCCCCCCGATTACATGAATGAGCCAGAAAACCTTAGGCCAAATAAACAGGAGAAGAAAATCCTTAAAAATCTGGCTGCCTTGTACACCCAGCCATAAACCCAAATTAGGCTGCCGGGCATCCGGGCAAAAGTTTAGAAGTCTCGAAACGAACGATTTCAGGTATAAATTATTTTAATTTATCTAGATGGTAATTCCACCCGCCGAATGTTAAACATCATCGCGGAATCCCCATGAAACTGACCTTGAAAAGCCTTCCCTCGGTTCTCGTTTTTTCGGCCCTCCTATATTTTCTCCACAGGAACCCACTTGCTTTCGCTAGTCCTGAGGATTTGCCAGAGGAGGATTCCAGGCAAGATTTGCTTTGTGAAACTGCGCTGAGCGCTCCTACTCAACGTACCTCAGTTGCGGAGCGGGACCGGATTGCCCTGACCCATGTCCGTTTGGTAATTTGGAAAGCCCACCGGTTAGCCCGTAGAATGGGCAACTTCCAATTGGTTCCTGACTTGATTGGCGAAGGCAATCTAGGATTGATCGAAGCCGGAAGGCATGCGGACGAATCAGACCTAGCGGACCCTGAACAAGGTTTTTTGAATTATGCCGGGTCTTATATCGACGGCTATATGATGCGGTATGTCCGCACACTTTATACGTTCCCCAAATCTCGCACTGAAGTCGCAGATG
>CAYYYP010000043.1:25266-31304 GCA_964475985.1 uncultured Oligoflexia bacterium
CCGCAATTTCGTGCAAGGGCCGAACTTCGGATGTTATTCATCATCGATGATCCTTCTAGAAGACTGTCGATCATAGATGACCCCTTCGGCGGTCCTCCATCTTCCAAAAGTTTGATCACCACCGATAAGGCGGCTGCCTTTCGCAAGCAGGAGCAATATCCGCGAGCCTTCAGGGCCAGCGAGCTGATTGGCAGCGGTGTGTTGGACCTCGACTCCAAAACGGAAGAGCTTTACATCAAGGAACAATTTTTGGAGATCATCCGGACAAATTTCGATGCGTTCGTAAAAACATTGAGCCCACGGCAACGAGAAATCTTTCGGCTAAAATTCAGTGCGCCAGACGACGAAAAATTATCCTTGGAGGACATCGGCAAGTCACTGACCACTCCCATAAGTGATTTCACCGTGGCCAAGGAAATGCGGGCCATTGAAACCAAACTCAGAGATTTTTTTGTGCCGCTTTTGGAAGGCACTGCCTTGCAGGAGGCATCAACGCAAACCCCTGCGGTTCCTGACGCCCCATCCCCCAGACGGGAGATTTCCGACGCCACGGTAGTGCACGCCATCCTGAGTAATTCCAAAGTCTCGGAGATCGTAAACAATTTGATTCCTGAGTTCCTGGCTTCCCTCAACGACACCGTTGATCGCAGGGTTTTTGAAGGAAGGACATCATCTCCTCAGTCGACTTTCGCCCAACTCAATGAAGAACTACAACGCTCACTAAGTCAGCTTGCAAAAATCGAAGCCAGAGTATTCCGAGCATTCGTGATATTTATTGCACCTTATCTTTCCGAACATCGAACGGTCGTGGGTGAACATTTTTTTCACGCGGCGGATGAGTTTCGGCGAAGAATGGCCGTTAATGAAAGGGTGAACAACGCTAAAACACTCGTGAACTATTTTGAAAGCCTTCTTCAAAGACCTGAAATTTTAGAAGCCGTCACGCCAAGGCTCAAGGATTTTGATGCCAAGCTAAAAGACGCTGCCCAACGCAGGATTTTTTTCAACCGACTTCAACCTGAACCCCTAAGCATCGCGGCAATCGCTAGGGAGCTGGGAGTTTCCCGCCAAACCGCAGCGGAGCGCGAAATTCGGATTGTTAGGAACTTCCTGAAGTTCATGGAGCCTTTTTGGCCTAGCGGTTTCGTCCCCGAGCAGGTCCAATGAATCACTATTCAAATCAATTCTGTGTTCGTATTCAGATTGAAGGCGGCAACCGGCGTGCAGTTCGAGTTGCTACTTGGCATTCATAAATTGTAATTGAAGGCGACGGGTTGAAATTCAGAACTCCATATTGCATGTTACGGTCCGTAAGGATGCCTATGCACAAACAATTCCCGGATTCATTCTTGAATTTTCTATTGTTTCATATTTTGATACTTTGCCTCGGAAGCCACGTTGCACTTTCCGCAAATCCTCCGGAAGGAACCCATGTGGTCGCGCAAGAACTTAATGGTAGGAATATCACTATCCAGCAGTATTCGTTTCATAACCAGGCCGGAGCATCCGGCACGAATGTCGTTAGAAACCCTATAATATCAAGTTCGCATTCCTCAACGCTTACTCAAGTGGTTTCAGAAGTTCGGCCCGGGATTATGGAAGTCGTTTTAGGGATTGGTACGACAGATATTCTTGTCCTTTTTAAACAGGACTATCGTGGCGGGATTCCAGTACCTCACAAATACATATTAGGACCCGCTAAAGCAGTTTGCCGCAGCTCGGCTCAGTCAGCGGTTTATTCCATCTTGAACAATGATCTCTACGAGATGGACCTTACGTTTCCCAAAAAGATTGGTTTTGCCAACGCAATTGCAAAGGACTGGCTCCCACCGGTGCAGTTTGGAGTTATCGAAAGAATAGAGAAGATAGGAACTTCAAATTTACTTGCGGTCACTCCAAGCCACGCGGTCATTCTAGATTTAGTTACCGAGAACCGGGAAGTGCTTGAGCTCGATAGAATATTGGCGGCGCCTTTAAAAATTGCAAGGATCATCGGAATCGCTGGGACGAATGACAGTATCTACATTCATTTCATGGCAAGTTCTCCTGCCGTAGGCAGCTATATCGCAAGGATCGAAATGGCCCATGGCAGTGTCAGTCTGCCGCAACTTGCATATATAAAGCCTGTTTCTTCCACCGCGCAGCTTTTAAGAGCAGACACCCTGACGCAAAAAGTTTTTATGGCCGAAGGTCACGATTACGTTAGCCTAGATGTGCATGGAAACCCCACGATTGAGGGAGCCAATTCCTTCAATTTAACCCCCGGCGGCGCGGCCAATTTGGATTTAAGAATCGTCAGTCCAGTTGACCTTTTTCATGCTCCCTATTCTCCTCGCACTAAACCGCCAATTGGCCCCGTAGTGAGTGGAACACAAAATTCAGCAATCTTCTCTCATTCCAATGCGGCGCAAATTCCCAGTTCAATTGCATCGGTAAACTCTGGCATTGTTGATCGGCCGCCAACTCGAATCGAATTGCTGAGCTTTCTAGAAAAAATCCTGCGCGAAGCCGAGTCTAAATTAAAAATATTGGGTTTAGATGAAGAAATAGACGGTTCTCATAGGTTAAGAACGTCATCGTTTGTGCGATTAATTAATTCCGCCATCGCAGATCCTTTGAAACCGGAAGTCGGTCATTCAGTTTACGAAATTTTTAGGCATACAAATCCCCGCACCATGACTGAGCGTAAATTTAACACAAGCCATGATGTCAATAGCCCAGCTTTGGTTTTGACGGATTCCCTGGCAACTGCTCAAGCAACTCTGATAGACTTTCATGAGCTAGCCGGGCTGATCGCAAAAGAAATTCCTGATAATATGGGATCGACTGAGCGCGACTGCTTTCAGGCAATAACGGGACCGATTCCGCTGATATTGGATTAATGATATCGTAGAAATTGACCCTCCCTGAATCCGAGGCATGTAGAACTAATGAAACAACAAATAAACACCGAACGAAAATCCGAGCGTGAGCTCATCACCTCTCGCATCATCAGTGGGCCGTCTCGTATTGTATTTGAGGCCTGGACCAAACCTGAACTCTTTCAGAGGTGGTGGGTGCCGAAATCAGCGCCCATAACGCTGGTGTCCTGCGAGATGGATGTTCGCTCCGATGGAAAATACCGTCTCATATTCAAGGCCGGTGCTCAAAGCGTAGAATTTTTTGGCAGGTATCTCGAAGTCATTCCACTCTCCCACTTGGTTTGGACCAACGACGAAAGTGGAGAAAACAATGGATCCATCACTACTGTGACCTTCAAAGAAGTTGATGGCACGACCATGGTTACCGTTAGCGATCTCTACCCATCAAAGGAGGCGCTCGACGACGCCATCGCCACGGAATCGAGCGGTGCAATGCCTGAGCAGTTGGAGCAACTAGAGCAGTTCGTTACTAGCCAAAGAAGCATTTAGGCCGAAAAAGCTTTGCTTTCGATATTGCCCGTTCAATCCACAACAAAGTATGGTTCCGCTATGGATGAGCAATTCTGGAAACAAAAATGGGAAACCGGTGATACTAAGTTTCACCAGAGCCAGGTTCACCCTTGGTTGCGGAAAAATGTAAAACGGTTCTCTGAAGGAAAAGTGCTTGTACCGTTATGTGGCAAAAGCCTTGATCTCCTCTTTCTTGCATCCCAGGGATTTGAGGTGGTCGGTATCGAACTTAGCCCCATCGCTTGTGAGTCCTTTTTTACCGAAAATAATTTAGCATTCCAAAAAGATGTATTCCGAGAATTTACCATCTATCGAACGCCAAATATTACGGTTTGGTGTGGAGATTTCTTTAAAACTCCGCAGGAGACCTTCGACGGGATTTCTGGAATTTATGACCGAGCTGCTCTGGTTGCGCTGCCGAATGATTTACGCGAAGCTTACGCGGCACATTTACTGGAACAAACCTCGCATTTGCCAAGACTCGGGATTTTACTACTAACCTTTGAATATTCAGACCCAAAACTGAAAGGGCCGCCCTTCTCGGTGGCGCGAGAAGAAATAGATTCATTGTTTGGGAAGAAGTTTGAAATAGAAGAAATACTTTCCGAATCCAACGGTGACTTCGTCGCACATCATCCTAAATTGAGCACTTTTCAGATTACAGAAAAAGGGTACTGGATATTAAAAAAATGAACGAAAACGAAGGCAGTTTCTTAGTATTTCACTAAGATTAAGAAGGCTTATTCAGCTTACCCAGACCACTCGCAACACTAAGTAATAAACTTACCGTAACTCAGCCTTATTTGTTTAAGCCGCGCAGCACTTTTTAACTTTTTTCCCACTGCCGCAGCTGCAAGGATCATTGCGACCAAGCTTTGGCCCAGCTCGCACAATAGGTTGAGCCGCAACATGTCCCTTACCGTCTTCGTGTACGTGGGATTCGCCTCCTACAAAAACCCAGCGGCCCTCGTGCCGTCTGAACGTAGCTACTTCATGATGCTCAAGTAGTTTACCGTCATTTCGATACTTGGCATTGAACTCAACCGTATTGCCTTCGACTTTAATGATTTCAAGACCAAGCCATTCGGAATTTTTCGCCCAATCGCGCACTTCTTTTTCGTCGTAATCAACCTTTGCCTCGGGGGCTAAAGTTTCTTTTAAATATTCCTCCGCCACTTTTACATGGGCGGTATACCTGGATCTCATCAGAGCTTCCGGAGTGTTCGCCAGAGTCTTTCCGGTGATTAGGGGTTCACAACAATTTTTATACTCCAGTTTACTTCCGCAGGGACACGACATGGTTTGATTTCCTTTGAACGTAATTTATCGAATTAAAAGTGTCGCACAATCCTTACCGGTTGAAAACCGCTGCCTGCGTTCGAGCTCGTTCGGTGTTTGCGGCGGCGCTTACGGCTCGAATGCGGGCTTCGGACAAGCGCTGTGCAGCCTGTTGAGCTTGCACTCGAGCTTGCACTACTTGGCGAATTACGGCGCGACGCGGGGCCACCGGCTGCTCTTCGGCAATGATCCCGCTTAGGGCCTCACAAAATTCGGCAACTCGGAAGTTGATGACTAGATGGGAAATCAAGTTCTGAACTGCTGGATATCTGGAAAAACGTTCGACCAACAATTCTGAACCCAGAAAGTTGCTCAGCTCGGGCCATCCCATTCTTTCTGAAATTAACCCAAGGAACAAACGACTTGCCTCGCGTTTCCCCTTAAGGCCACTGATCCGCTCAAAACTAGGCTCAGGATCTGAATCAGGGAGAATACGCATCAGCAATCTATTCAGCTCATAGGCCGCATCGTCGGGGTCTCGAACCAGCTCCTCACGAATCGATTGGAGAAACTGTCGTTCGTCGTCCTCCAGTGGCGTAAGAAATAAATTTACGGTCCATCGGCGTCCTTGGGGAATTCCCATAAGGAGCCTTGCCCGTATTGATTGCGCGGTACCCCGAGTCTGTTGAGCTGCTTCAGCCGCCAATTCCGCCGTCGCCTGAGCGCGTCCGGTCATCGCGGCCGCAGCCCGCTCTTTAGCCGTGGCCGTGATGATCATTAATCTTTGGACCTCGTCATCTGCGCGTCGCTGTTCAGAAGCTGCGGTCTCAAGGTTTCGGGCAGCTTGTTCTCCCCTTTGCTGCCACTGACGATATGATTCCTTCCATTCCCTGGCATTTCGAATAGCCTCTGCGGCTGGCCGGTTCGCTACCTCGCGCGCCAATGCAATTTCTGCCTCCCGCAGTCGGTCCTCGCGACGATATTCGAGATCGAGCTCCAATTCGGCAAGGCCGTAACGGAGTTCAATCGGGCGACTGTTATACCCTGCCACGCCGCCCCTCAATAAAGCTTCGCGTTGGATCTGATTGAAACCCGCACGCCTCAAAATCCGCGTTTTACGGGCGAGTTCGGCAATCGTATAACGTCCATCTTTTGCTTCACCATGCAGATGAGCTTCATGAATGGCTTGCCTTTGATATTGGGTCAAATGGGTTTCGATGTCATCGAGGACTTCCAGTAAAGCACCGCTTCCTTTTAACGCGGTTCGCGCTTGCCGTATTGATTCATTAGAATAGTGCACCGAGCTGCGGGGCATTGGAATCAGGCTGC
>CAYYYP010000044.1:0-25615 GCA_964475985.1 uncultured Oligoflexia bacterium
TCTGCAGCATGAGAGAAGTACAAGCCATTCTTGATCTAGAAATTCCTAAAACAAGCCAAATCTATAAAACCGCTGATCACTTAGCCGCATGCCTCTATAAGCTCACTCACCCAAGCTAAAAGGGGTAAAAAAACCTCAGGCATCAGTCATCTGCGAGATCTGTAATCAGAATCAGAATCAGAAACTGTACCTGACCCTGTCACTGAAAACCGAAGCGCCGCCACCCGCTGCCCGAGCGCCCCTCCCCTTCTCTAAAGTGCCTTCCTCACAAAATTCCTCGCCACCGTTGTTGCCGGTACCTCAAAACCAAACCAAAATTGCAAATTTTCCTCTAACCCCACCCCATGCATAAAATTATATAACGCCTTCTTAAGTCCGTAGGCGTAGGCACTATGGTCGCACCCCGTCGGATCCTCAAACGGCAAATCATTGCGCGCAAACCTTGTTTCGGGTTCAGGCAAAATGCGCACGCCAAATTTTTCTGGCGCTTTGCCCACCGGACTATGGGCCGTGGTTGAAAACCTATGCCAGTAGGCTGACTGCAAACAGTCGTTTTGAAAAAGCTGCCGCACAATCTCCAGGGCATCAATCGTCTCCTGCTCCGTTTGACTCGGAAATCCGTACATCAAGTAAGCGTGAACTAAAATTCCTGCCTCTCGAAATGCTTTGGCTACCTTTGCTACCTGAGCAACTGTAGTTCCCTTTTGCATGAGTTTCAAAAGCCGATCCGATGCAACTTCGAGTCCGCCGGTGATAGCGATGCACCCCGCATTGGCCATGGTTTTCGCAACTTCTGCCGTAAAAAATGCGTCAAACCTCACGTTGCCCCACCAAGTAAAGCGCGAGCCTAGTCCTCTTTCAATCAATCTGGTTGAAAGATCCCGCAGTAATTTTGGCGGGGCTGCTTCATCTACAAAGTGAAAACCTGAGCATCCGGTTTGAGCCGAAACCTTGAGCATTCTTTCAATGAGTTCGTCCGCAGCGTTGGCGTCGTAACGCCCGATGTAATCGAGAGTGACATCGCAGAAGGAACATTTTTTCCAGTAACACCCGTGGGCCAAAGTTAGTTTGTTCCAAAAGCCATCGGACCAGAGCCTATGCATGGGGTTTAAGACTTCAATGAGTGAAAGGTATCTTGAAGCATCAATCCCAGAATAATCGGGAGCGCCCACGTCTTTTTGTGGGAAATCATGGAGAGTACTTTCATCCGCATACTTTACAAACGGAGTACCGGCCGCATCACTGCGTTTCACGAATGTCCGTTTTAGGGGAGCGTCCGATAGGATAGATAAAAGCGGTGCTTCGCCATCATCCAAAGTTACGTAATCAAAATAATCAAAAACCTTCGTTTCCGTTAACTGGCGCAACTCCGTATTCACGTAACCACCGCCCAGCACTAGCTTTACTTCCTCGCCCCAATGCTGCTTTAGGGAACGCGCAATGCGAAACGCGCCGTAAACATTTCCGGGAAACGGCGCGGATAAACCCACTACTTCTGGTTTAAATGCTAAGTCTCCTATAATTTTTTCATTCACGAGCGAATCAAGGGCAAGGTCAACTAAGCTTGGTGTTTTTGTTTCAAGTGCCCCATGAAGCGCATCAAAACTTGGCACACTTGCCGCCAACTTTTCTCCGTACTTTGATAAAAGAAAACGTTCATCGACATTTTTAGAAATAAAATCCGTTAAGTCTTCGATATAGAGGCTGGCAAAATGTTTTGCTTGATCTTGAATGCCTAAATTCCCAAACGCTTTGCGTAGACCAATCAGGCCTAGGTTCTCAAAATTTGCCGCGAACTTTGGGCCTTCCGGTAAAAGCGTCCTTGAGGCGATCCGGTACGCAAGTGCTGGATCCCTTCCTTGCAGAAAAGAAATAACGTTATCAATGGTGGCACAGTAATCGGATGCCGCATCTAAATAGAAGGCGAGCTCTTCAGAAGTTTCCGGGTCTCTTGCCTTCCGGTTAGCAGTCGACACTTCTTCAAAGGCCAACTTCAAAAACGTTGATGAAAAAACCTTAAGGACGAGCTCCAAGGATAAATCAATCTGTTTAAGATTTTCTGCCGGATACCCACGCTGCTTTAAAAATCCCATTAAATAAGTGGTCGCCGGATACGGCGAATTCACTTGGGATAATGGCGGAATAACAAAGAGCGCTTTTTTCATGGCGTAAAGCCAATACCATATTCCATATAGCCTTTCGCCCGGGAAATAGCCGCCGCGCCACAAAACTAAATATATTTACAAGACATCAGAATGACGGCGTAAGGTCAGCCCTATCCCTCATCGTGTAGAGCAATGGTCCGTAGCACAGAGGTTCTTTTTGCGTTTCGGTAGGTATGGCCGTAGCGCCGCAAAAACCGTGTAGCCTACCTTTAAAGCTCGATTCACCACCGGTATGGCCGCTACTTTTGAATAAATGGCATAACCGGGGAGCGCATTCCAAATCTCAATGAACGCGTCCACCCCCAGGTGAATCTTCCCGCTGGTATCTCTTAAATGCATGATCTGGTTCACTCGTTTGACGTCAAGACCCTCCGCTTCGGCAGAAAAACTAGGCTCCGTAATATCAATGAACTCCAGCCGCTGAAGCTTATCTTTTGATCGGTAATATTCGACTTCGCGCGAACAAAGATGACAAGCACCGTCAAAATAAACTTTTATTTTCATGGGATAAACATACCAGAAGCCCTGCATAAAGTTTAAACTTTGATCAAACTTCAACCTCTTTTTTATAAAGGAATTTCCATGAAAATCGTAGTGGCAGGGGCAAGCGGGTATATTGGACGAGCCGTAATCCCAAAGTTGTTGGAAAAATTTCCGCAGGCGGAGATTATTGCGCTCTCTCGCAGTGCGCAGGCATCGGATGATCCAAGAATTACCTGGAAGGCTTGTGAACTGTTCTCGCTAAAATCGTTGGAGGAAGCCTTGCCTGAACGGGCGGACCTCGCGCTTTACCTTGTTCATTCCATGGGGCCAACGGCGCATTTGGATCAAGGCTCCTTTGCTGACTACGACCTCATCCTGGCCGACAATTTTGCGCGGGCCGTAAAAAAAATGAACCTAACCCATCTCATCTATTTGGGCGGCCTGATTCCCGAGGGAAAAAAACTTTCCTTGCATTTGCAGAGCCGGCTCGAGGTTGAGGAAACCTTTAATCAATACCATTTACCTACGACGGTCTTCCGCGCGGGCCTAATACTTGGTGAGGAAGGTTCCTCCTTCCAAATTCTCCTTAAGCTCGTGAAGCGGTTGCCAATTATGATTTGCCCCAGTTGGACCCAAAACTTAACCACGCCCGTTGATTTGACTTCGGTGATTTCGGCCATCTCGGACGTAGCGCTAGAAGAAAAACATATCGGCAAAATTTATGATTTAGCCGGTTGTCAGCCGCTCACCTATTTAGACATGATGAAGGAGACGGCCAGGAAACTAGGAATAAAACGTCGTTTTTTTACGGTACCGTTTTTTACGCCTACCCTCTCCCGGTCTTGGGTGAGTCTTATTACCAACAGTCCTCGGAATTTAGTTTATCCGTTGATTGAGTCCTTACGGACCCCCATGCTCCCAAGTGAATCCCAAATTTTTTCTAAAGAAGGACTTGGTTTCAAATACTATGACTTGCTTGACCGTGCGCAACTTAAGACCCACTCCGGAAAATCGTTATTTCGTTTTCGCGCTCAGAGAAAAACCGTGCGCTCGGTGCAAAGACTTATTCTCCCTCCCGGTAAGGACGCCGAATGGATCAAAAATCAATACGTTCATTGGTTGCCAAAATTTCTGGCGCCCTTCATTCATGTGGGGCTTAAAGGACACACGGTAGTATTTTCTTTCCTAAAAAACGGCCCAGTATTCTTAGAACTTAATTTCAGCGCCGACAGGAGCCAGGCCGATAGGCAGTTGCTTTATATTACAGGTGGGTTTCTTGCGGCGCCGAAAAACAAGGGGCGCCTTGAGTTTCGGACAGTGTTGAATCGGAAATATATTCTTGCGGCCATACATGAGTATAATCCAGCGCTGCCCTGGTATTTCTATCGATATAGCCAAGCGGTGGTTCATCTGCTCGTCATGCGAGCTTTTGGTCGCTATCTACGGCGGCAGCTAGCCGCAGCTTAAAACCCACTTCAGAAGTTTTCCTCGCACCCGGTTTCCATCGGAGATTCTTGTATGCCGGAAGTAATCAAATACCGGTGATAACTTCTTTCGACGGCGATATTTAATCCGGTGTCGGCCAATGCTTTTTCTAGGTTGCTAAAAAAAGTGCTGAGCTTTGGATCGATGTAACTCGGATTTGCCCGAATCTCATCAATGAGGAAAACGAGGTTTTCGTTTCCTGGCATAGCAATAGTTCTTCCCGCAATTTTTGCCTCCGCCGAAATCTCGAACGCAACTCGCCGATGAACGGGCCCTAAGTCTCTGATTAATCCCCACAAATAGCTTACTTCTTCGTGAATAGTTTTGACCGTAGGCTCTCCGGCCCGCACATTAAGCTCCACCAAGATCCCATTCCATTGAGGCAGCCTTAGTTCACGAAGATAATTTAAATGACGCTCGATTAAGTTTTGAACGGTCAGTAAAGCCGTTTTTTCTTCGAATGAAACCGTTCGGTTAGGATTAGCAAAACCATGACGAAACTTTAATTCAAAGCCTGGTTGCGGCCGCGCGGCAACGGCGTTAGCCACGATATCATCAAAGACACTCGACGGAGTGTACCAACTGAAATCCATACTTTCGGTGAGGGCAAACACCAGTCTTTTTATGCCTTCCTTTCGCTCGGCGAAACGAGCGGGAGTGTTCTGCAGCCGGGCCCTAAGATTGGGAACTTCGGTAATTTGGTCGTCAGGTACGCCAATGTAAGTAGCAATATGCGAAAGCTGAGGCGCTTCGCGAAAGAGTTCGTCCGAATCAAACCCGCTCGAAAGTAGCCGTGAAAAGTAATTGGCCGACTCGGCATCATCATTTTGCGCAAACCGGCTAAGACCGGGCGCGAAGTTTAAGTTATCATTCTGCGTCAGATCAACCTTAGTTACGTCAAGTTTAGTAACGGTGCCGGTCGTCAAGCTTCGAGCTAGATGTTTACCTTTTACATAAAAACGAAGCTGGCCATAAACGGTAGAGAAAACAAATTCGGGTCTTTTTGGCCGCTGAATACGTCCACTGCCATTGTCCAAAATGAAATCAAATAAAAACAAATCCTGAAATTCTTCTGGCGTGAGCCGCAATAAATTAGGATTTATAGAAACTAGTTTTCGGTAGGCCAAGCGTTTGGCTTCATGGAAAAACTCCTGCCCGAATTCACGGACTATGAAGTCATCCGAAGCAAAGCCGATCCGCAAGGGTACAAAATCAAAAGGCTCGGCTTTGGCGAAAGTAGCGCCTATTGCCAGGGTCAGGATAGCAATTGAGCAAAAAAATGCATTCCGAAGCATGGGATGCGGGATACCAAGAAATTGGGTTAAGGTCGAATAATAAATAACTAAAATTTAGTAAACTTTATAACTTTATAAGACCTCTTTTGGTAATGCCCGTCCGTTATTCGGGATCGCTAGGCTAGCCTTCAATTGTATTAGGATTGTCAGAAATAACGCATCATGCGGTAAATGGTTTCATGCAAAGCATTGGCGCCCCCCACGGCAAAAAGATGATTCGCATACCGATCGTTTTGGAAGCTGGGCCTTGGTCGGTACTGGGCCGGCTTAGAAGCATTAATTTCAAGTTGCCTTAGGGCCAGAATGAGTACGCGCTCTCCGCCGATGAGCCTAGCCCGCAGTTCGATGACCGAGAGGTCTGAGACCTCGAAAGTTTTATTCAACGCCACGATTGATCTTCTTGAAAGAAGGGCCAGTTGCGCGCCCTGTGCTCGCAAAATCACTTCGGTCTGAGCAGAGGATTTTTTCGGAAGAACGTTATAAAATCCGTCGCGATAACCTAAAAAAACCTGCCAAAACTTTACGTACGGAATGAGCACCGTAGAGACGAAATCCTCCGGCAAAAGAACCCTTTCTCTAATTAGCTCGCTAAAGAAGAAATCGATGAATTCTTCGCTAAGGTAAGACCTCAGTTCGTTCCGCCAAGTTACGGGGATCAGAGCCTTCTCAAAATTGATTCTGGTTGAATTTACACGCAAACGATTCAGCTGAATTCGAGTCTGCTCATCAATGGAAATTAACGCTCCATATGGCAGTCCCGCCGCTCGGATTGCCTCGGAGTAATGTGGGAAGCGAGCCCGAATTGCCCCCATCAGCATTGGTCCCGTCACTTCCCGGCCGGTTATCTTCATTCCAATCGCCTTAAATTCTGCCGATTCGTTTACCGATAGGGATTTATATCTGACACTGATCCCACTAAAATACGCCGCCCTTAAATATTGGGTGATCATTTTTTTTGACCAATCAACTTCTTCTCCCCGGCGCCGTACTTCGGCTGGATCCAGGCCATATTTTAACAAAACTGCGTCCCACGAACCCTCCCGGTCCACCCCCTCTTGAAAAACGGCGCGGGTGGAGGACCCGGCTCCGCGGATACCGTGAACCACTGCCGTTGCAGCATCGGACAACCCTTCTTGCATCGCCCAGGAGTTGAGCGCCACGGTACCGGGCGAATTTCGGTAAGCCGCAACCAATTCGTTCATCACCGCATCGAAATCTTCATCGGGCCAAGCTTCCCTTAAACGACTTTCATTTAGTCGAAAACGAATAAGATTTAGAACGTTCGTAGGCAGATTTAAGAAATCATTTTTGAATTCAGGATTAACCACAGAGCCCAGCATCTCAGTCTGCGTCGAAAACCTGTCCCTGGCCAGCTCCACCGCCGTAGCCCACGTTCCTACCCCCCGAACAAAACCGGCCGCCCGAACGAGTTTTACTCCGTCCATTGCAGGGTCACCGGTGACTTGGCGCAAAACCCTCAAGGCCACGGGGTTGAGATTTTTAACGCTCACCCGGTCAAGATCGGTGTACGGCACGATGGCGCAAATGACATCAACCAAAGACTCTGCCGTCCAGTTCGGGGTAGAGGGATTTCTTACCTTGAGCTTACGAAAAGCGTGGTCCCATCCTCCATATCTGCGCGTAAGCCGACTGAGCACTACCGAACCTTTCGGTACGTCGCTAAGAACTGCCTGAAGCGTTGGCCTTAAGTCTTCAGCGGAAACTGTTTTAAGCTGCGAACCCCGCGTGATACCTGCCGCAATGAGGGCATTCAAAAGTGCTACGTCCCTAGCGGTAATTTCTGGATCGAGATCAAGTTCGCAAGCGGCCTTGGCGCTCGACGGAGTACCGGTCTCGCCACCGACGGCTAGGGCCGGAACGGAATGGCAAACGCCGAGAGTTACAAAAACCAGAAACCCGTAAAACCCCAGGGCGATTAAAGTCGTAATTTTTTCGAGCCCCGGAACCGTTTTCAAGCTGGGCTCGTTTACCAAGGTGCTTGGCTCTTTTCAATAGATAATATTTAGTGACTATTCTCTACTTTAGATTGGTATAAATTTCCAGAAGGGCTTCCCCCAAACGCTTCCGGGTGGACTCAAACTGCGGATTACGTTCTTTAGTGACCTCATCCATGTAAAGCGCACGTTTGAGTTCAATCTGGACGGAATGCCGCTGCTCAGAGGGGACTCCATAGGTTTCCGTCATGCGACCGCCTTTGTAAGGCCAATTATATGCAACGTTAAAACCCTGATGGCTAAATGCTGCTTTTACCATCTCCACGAACTCAAACTGAGCACTCTTACCTTCGCAGTCGCTCACCACGATGTCCGGGCGTTTAGCGCCGTTGTCTTTGTGGGCCGAAGTTCCTTGAGACGGCATGCTGTGCAGATCCAAATGAAAGCGCGGCAGACCATTTTTAGCGACCACTTCACGTTCCACGCGTTTTACTTCCGCATGAAAGGGATCATAAACATTTTTAATGAGAGCTTGATGCGTCGCCAAGGAAATCGGCGCGGGAAGGAGTGGAGACCCCTTTGTTGTACGCGCCCAATGGAAACCGCTCACAAATGTTTTGGCTAATGCCGCCCTACCTTCCGGTAAGCCTTCTACTAATGTGGCATCGACATCTTCCGGCGTTCGATTCAGATCTACGGCATAACGATGATAGGGCGCAACCACCATGGGAATCCCATGCTCCCGGCAAACGGGCCCGTAGAGCTCGTGAACAAAGCGGTCAACGTCCGTGAGTAAGGTCAAGGCATCGATCTTCAAAAGCCACTTTGCATCCTCGGGAATAACCTCACCGCTATGGGGAACCGTTACAAAAAGCATAGGCTCACGCTACCGAAATCTCCTTGCCCACGCAAAGCGGAAAGAATAGTTTTGCTTCGGAAGTAGGCACCTTTCGATGAATGTCTTAAGTTCACCAAATAAAAATGACTTAAAATTTATGCCAGACAAATCTCCGCCGCTATTTACCTTCGGCGCATTTCTCATGGCTTTCACCATCGTGCTCGATGCGTTTGCGGCCCACGGCTTAAAAACCAGGTTGGACACCTACTCAATCGAAATATTTTATACCGCAACCCGTTATCAACTCATACATTCCTTGGCGTTGCTCGTTTTGGATGGAACCTCTCGCCTTGGAGCCCACGCCAAACGCAGAGCACTTACGTTTTTTAGTTTTGGAATCTTTTTATTTTCTGGAAGCTTGTATCTTCTGAGCCTCACGGGAATTAAAAAATTCGGCATGATCACTCCCTTTGGCGGCATGAGTTTTATTTTGGGCTGGGCTTATATTGGTTGGAGTGCTTTAGCCGGTAAGAATAAATCATGAGCTTGAAGGAAGCTGCTTTCACCCTAGAAAACTTTAATCAGGGCCTGCTGTTTCAGGGCGACCGGATGGTTGGCATTACGGAACTTGCGGAGCAGACCAATGCGCTACCCAAGAGTTATTGCGTGTTTGTAACGAATATCGAAACCATGGAGAATCAGAGTTTGCTTGAATTCGCGACATTGGACGAAGCGCTTGCGGCGGCCAACGGCATGATCCGTACAACTCAATTTGAAGCCTACTTTGAGCGGTTTGGGTGCAGCAAAGGTCCAAGCTGCAGGGGCGCAACCAAAGGCAATTGCCCCACCTGTTCTAACTCACATTAGGATTTCTAAATAAGTTCTACGCGAAACGCCGGCTGATCAGACCGCAACGACTTCTTGAACTTCTGGAATGGCTTGCTTCAGGCGGGTCTCAATGCCCATCTTCAAAGTTGCAGTAGAGCTTGGGCAACCACTGCAGGAACCTTGCATGTGAAGAAAGACAATCCCGTTTTCGAATCGATCAAACACAATATCGCCGCCATCCATCGCAACGGCTGGCCTGACTTGTTCATCAAGGATCTTTTTAATCTTGGTTTCGATTTCAGTGTCGGCGGCCGAGGACGTAGAAGCGGTGTGCCCCGTAGTGATATCACCGGTCACCGATGGTTGTCCGGAAGCAGCGTGCTCTTTAATGATTTCGGTTGATTTACGGTTGAGCGTTTCCCAGTCTCCGCTGCTGCCCTTGGTTACGGTCACAAAATCGCGGCCCACCATTACGGCAACTACGCCAGGAATTTCAAAAAGTTTAGCGGCCAAGGGAGAGTTCTCGTCGGCCTTTTCTTTTGAAGTAAAATTTGCGGCACCCACGGCAAGCAGGGTGCGGTTCACAACGTATTTTAAGGTGCTAGGATTTGGCGTGAACTCTAAGGAAACAAAAACTGGTGTCGCATCGGCCGGAGAACCTGGGCCAGAACCCGTTTGATTGGAAGCAGGATTTGCTTTGGGTGAAGTTTGTCCAGGGGTTTCAACTGCGTTCATAGGAATCTCCTTTAGCGAAGAATCATTTAGCCACAACTCAAACTCTGAATCAATACTAATTTGTATGAATTAGATCTAGGCTCTGCCCCTTGGCAGATGAAGAATCCTGCAGGAACATAGGCCATGACCACGGAAACTACGCCCCCTGCCCCAGAATTCTGGAAAAAGTGTAACAGTTGCAAGACCCCGATTCCGTTTGGGCAAATATATTATGTTTGTAGCGTATCAACCTGTACGAGGGTGCGGACGGGCCTCGTATTTTGTTCGGTTAGTTGTTGGGATGCCCATGGGCCCATTCACCGAAATGCCGGAGCCATTGAATGTAAAGCGCCCACCCTTGCGCAGTGGTTAAAGCAGTTAGCCGATGAAAAGTCCGGTGAGGCCAAACCTGCACCAAGCCGTATGGTAGACCCCCAAACGGAAGTTTTGGTTGTCGTATCCAAAGTGAAGGCCTACGTGCGCGAACGTTACGGGATGAACACTTCAGACGCTGTAATAGAAATCCTATCGGGCAAAGTTAGGGCGATTGCGGATAAAGCTATACTTCAGGCGACGCGGGCGAACCGGCAGACTTTGCTTGAAAGGGATTGTGAATAGTGTCTAAAGGACCGTTTGGACGGAAATGGCGCTGCATGATCTTAGATTTATGGCCGATCAGTTTGTCGATACGCTTAGGGGCCGTCCTTAGGAATTAGGGAGTTGAGGACTTAGGCTCTGGCCGATTCAAAACTCTTTTTCACAACTGGTCACTGTAAAATTCGCTAGAAACTCAACTTTAAAAGCGACGCGTCTACCATCCCCTGCTGGTTGGTACCGCCTACCACCAAGCAACCTCCATCGCTTAAGGAAATGGTTTGCGCATCATCTCGATAAATGATTTCAAAATAAAATTACCCATTCCCGCTGCCTCAAAAATCTATTCTACCCCTTGTCACACCGCGGGCCATAGCCAAGACTCTGAGCCATGGCGACATTTCAAAATCCTGAGGCAACAAACTTCCAAACTAAACGAAAATTAGGGCGCAGTGGACTCATGGTCAGTCGATTGGGTTTTGGCTCATCCTACGGTGCACCAGCCGAAGCCTATGAAGAGGGCTTCAAACTTGGGGTCAATTATTTCTATTGGGGTTCCTACCGTCGAGATGGAATGGGCCAGGCGATTCGCAACTTAGCGCCTCAGCACCGCAAAGACATGGTCGTAGCGCTGCAAAGTTATTCTCGCTGGCCCTGGCTTCTACGACGCACCTTCATGTCAGGATTAAAAAAGCTAAAACTTGATTACGCGGATGTCTTGCTTTTGGGGTGGTATAACGAAATGCCACCGGAAGCGATTATGCAGGAAGCACTTGAACTAAAAGCTAACGGACTAATTAAGGCCATCGCAATCTCTTGCCATAACCGCCCTCAGTTTAAGGAGTTCATCGACGATAAACGCTTTGACATCATCATGACTCGCTACAATGCCGCTCACCGTGGCGCAGAAAGGGAAGTGTTTCCGCATTTGCAAGCGTTGCCTCCGGCCGAGCGTCCGGGCGTCATCACTTATACCACCACGCGCTGGGGTTATCTGGTGGATCCGGAATACACTCCGGATGGCGTATCCACCCCTAAGGGTTCTGATTGTTATCGCTTTGCGCTTTCTAACCCCAATGTTGATCTGGTGCTGTGCGGGCCTGCATCTCTCGAAGAAATGCGCGAGGACGTACAGGCCGTAACGTCACCGAAACTTTCTCATGCCATGACCGATGAGGAACTCGAATGGATGCGTAAAGTTGGTGATCATGTGCATGCCCGTACATCGAAAAAACTTTTCACGAATCCCTTCATGCAGCGCAAACAATAGTCCTGGCTAATTTTTAGGATTTTCTGAACCAAGGTGATCTGCACAAGGTGCGTTTTGGGTCCCTTCGCGTTGACGTACCACGCGTCCGCGTTTGGTGAGCCGGTACATTCCGGCTGCGGGTGCCTGGTAAGATACGGGAAAAATAACTCGGAAATCAGGTTCTAGAATTTCGCCCCGAGGATTTTTAGAGATCTCAGAATCCTTCACCTCAAGCCTGCGCTGCAAAAGCAAAAGGTAAAGATCCTTTGCACCCCGCTTACGAACCCGATCATGGCAGGCATTTACAAACTTTCTAGCCTTTGCCCGAAAGTACCCTTCTCCACGTTTGGAATGCCTTAGATTTTCAAGGAGCTCGGCGGCGGCTGGCAGCTCACTTAAGCTTAGATTCCGCTGAAAGGCGTCTTGCCAACCTGTTTCAAATTTTTCAGGCAGAAGTTTTAGTAAAGCAGCGCGCGCCTTTGAGAATACGGGATTTGTGAAATCCACGGCCAAAACGGCCATTACAAAAGCTTCGGTTAAAACACCCTGCTCCACCAGAGCATCAATGGCTAAAATATCTGACGCGGCCTTAACGGGTGTTAACCATGCGTGGTCGGCATCCCGTCGATTGGTTTTGGGAAACCGCGTATCTGTTTTTTCAAGAATTGCCATGTATTCCCGCCGTGGGATTTGCAGTGAAGCAGCAACCCCAAACCTGGAGTCCAGAAAAAATTCCGAAGGAATGGTAACCTTAGGTAAATTAAAATCATTGGGCGCGATGTCGGAAGCAAAATTCATTTCCTGAGGCGCAAACAAAGGACGAAGAATTTCCTGCAAGCTGCGGCTCTGCAAATTTTTCTGATAAGTAGAAGCGCCTTGGAGTTTTTTCACACCGGCTAACACGCCATCCGATAGGACATCGGCGTCCACCAAGGTCTCAAGCATTTGGGATAACGCAACATCGGGTTGACGATCACCCAAGGGAAGGGGGCGCATACTTCGCCACCAATCATTGTGCGGTACCGCGAGCTGGCCAGAGGGCGCCATGAACGCCGAAAGCTCCTTCATGATGGGTCCGCCATTGATATGGCAGCCGGAGCACCGCAGTTTTGCGCCAAAAATAGGCTCGCCGGGCGTTCGTGCGCGATGAAGTTTCTGGATATCATCTAAAATATCAAAGGAATCGCCTCGGTAAAACCACTGCCCTTTTTTACCGTTCCCAATCATTTCGTAAAAATGAAAGGCTTCTTTCTGACGGTCATACACAATGAGCTCAATCATAAGTTTACCATCAGACGGTTCTTGATCTGCCGCCAACTGTCCGCCGTCCGCGGAGGCGCCCGTAAAATGACCAAAAAAGAATTCACCCTGACCAAGCCTGACTCCTAGTCCTGGCAGATCGCCGGTTACCATTTCAAAAAGACTAAAGCTGCCGGAGGCGGGATTGTGAAAACCTTGGTTATCGATGAAGGAGGTTGAAAGTTTTGCTCCCTTAGTTTGCAAAAATTTTCGCAATTCAAAAACATTCCTGGGACAACGTCCGGAACTTTGTAAAACACGAAAAAGTGGATCGGAAAACTCGAGGCTGAGAGGCCTAGAATCCCGGTCTAGAATGCGACATTTCCCGAATGCCTTAGGCGCAAAGGCCGCTATAAATAAAGTAAAAATCAACGAGACGATGATGCCCCTAAGAAAATTAGGTCTCACGACTGCGTCTGACCCGGCTTAAAAAAAGGCGGCTGCGTTCATGTTTCGGGTTTGAGAAAAAGTCCTTTGGTGAAGCTTCCTCAATGATTTGGCCATGATCAAAAAACACCACCCGGTCCGCCACTTCTTCCGCAAATCCCATTTCGTGGGTCACCACCATCATGGTCATCCCGGAATGAGCGAGACTTTTCATGACCTCTAACACTTCACCGATCATTTCCGGATCAAGGGCGCTGGTGGGCTCGTCAAACAACATGACCTTTGGTTTCATAGCGAGCGCGCGTGCAATGGCGACCCGCTGTTGTTGACCACCGGAAAGTTCTGCGGGAAATTTCTGCGCCTGCTCAGGAATCCCTACTTGATTTAAAAGATCTCGGGCAATTTCGTCGCACTGAGCTTGGCCCCAACCACAGACTTTCCTTGGCGCTAAAGTAATATTTTCCTGAACGGTGAGGTGCGGAAAAAGGTGAAAGCCTTGGAACACCATGCCGACTTCTCGTCGAATGAGATCAAGCCGCGCGCCATCCTTAACTTCAACGCCGTCAATAATGACGCTACCTTTTTCAAAACTTTCTAAATAATTGATGGTGCGGATGAAGGTAGATTTACCGGAACCCGAGGGCCCGATGATGACCACGACCTCGCCCTTTTTAACCGTCAGGGACACGCCCTTGAGCGCATGAAAATCCCCAAAAAATTTATGTAAATTTTTTGCTACCACCATGTTTGGCGCAGCATCTAAATTCTTTTTTGGGTGAGAAGTACTCATCATATCTTTTTTAGTATCCTCTCCACGAGTACAGTTACGGCCGTAAGCACCGTGGTCAATATGAGATAAATTGCCGCAACCGTAGTAAGCACCGGTACCGGCAAAAAAGTTTCGCTGGAGATTCGATTTCCCGCAAGACTGAGCTCCAGTAAACCGATGGCCGAGGCAAGGGAGCTATCCTTGAGCAGCGCAATGATGTTATTTACCAACGGCGGTATTACAATTTGCAAGGCCTGGGGAAGCACCACCCAACGCATGGTTTTATATTTTGAAAGGCCTAAGCTTCTGGCCGCTTCGTTCTGACCGCGTGCCACGGCGAGGATTCCTGCCCGAATGACTTCTGCATTATAAGCGCCAACATTGAGCGCTAGGGCAATCATGGCCGCAGTAAATTCGCTCAACCTTAAAGAGGGCAGAATGCTGGGCAACGCGTAATAAACAAATAAAATTTGCACGAGCAAAGGTGTTCCGCGGATAAGCCAAACAAAAAAATCCACCGGTAAACGCAAAAGGC
The DNA here is from genome assembly GCA_964475985.1 of uncultured Oligoflexia bacterium. Taxonomy (GTDB): domain Bacteria; phylum Bdellovibrionota; class UBA1018; order UBA1018; family CAYHWW01; genus CAYYYP01. The sequence continues at coordinate 14,597 of CAYYYP010000044.1, forward strand.
GGTTCGCGCTCAGTTTCCCAATGCCCGCAAGGACACCAACGACAATGCCTAAAATCCCTGAGGTCAGGGTCAAAAGCAAAGTCATACGGGCACCTTCGGTAAAAAGATCGGCCCGTGAGCCGATGGGCTCGGGCGCCCGGTGCAGCAGAAAGCTTGTGATCCAAAATAATACCCAGATGCCCAATGCCGTAGCTGATAAAAGGAAAGTTACCTCAAGCAGTTTTCGGCGGGGTGGTGAGAAGGAGGAAAACAGCGTCATCGCTACTTCTTACAACGGATATCTTGATGGAAGTATTTCATGCTCAATTTTGCGTAGGTGCCGTCACGGAAGACTTCCTCCAGGGCAGTATTTATTGCATCGCGCAACTTTGTCTCTCCCTTAGGCAAAGCCATCCCAATCCGCTCAATAAATAGGAGATCACCGACTTGGAGTTTTGCTTCCGGGTGTGCCTTTACCGCATCTAACGCCAAAAATCGGTCCGTCACCCAGGCGTCAACCCTTCCGGCCATGAGGTTCTGCAAGGAATCATGATCCTTGGGATAGGTTTTCACTTCTTTGATCCCTTTATTTTTCTGTAAATAATTGAGGTAGGTGGTCCCCACTTGTACGGCCAAAACTTTTCCGTCCAAATCTTTCAACTGCAGAGGCCCCCCTGGCCTAGAAACAATAATGCCGCCCGTGCAATAATGGGGGTTTGCAAATTCTACCACCTGTTCACGTTCAGGAGTGATGCCGTGAGATGCACTGACTAAATCGTAACGATGTTGATTCAGGCCGATCAATAAAGAATCAAAGGGTTGTATTTTCCAGGTAAATTTTAATTTCATTTTCTGGGCAATGGCCTGGGTCAATTCAACTTCAAAACCCTTAAGTTCAGCCCCTTCATAATAATTAAAGGGCTTGAAGCCACCTTCCGTGGCTAATCTGAGGCTTCCGGACTTTTTGACATCCGTAAGCAAGTCAGCGCGAGCCGTAAGGACTACACCCAGTCCAAGACTGCAAGTCATAAAGAAAGAGAACAGTTTTTTGAAAGGAAAAGATGCCATAGGGCATCGCTAATATGAAGTGAAAGCCTTGTCACTCCCTGGATGGAATCCTAGACGTAATCCCCTGCCTTGATTTTTTCCACGATGATCTTCTCAGGCATCGTAGGATCCCTAGGGTCCACCGTAAATAAGGCCTGTTGCTCACAACGACGTTTGTTTTTCAAAAGCCAATGCAGGATTTCAGATAAACCCTTATTACGTTTGTCTTGAAAAAACGGATCATTCTTAAGTGCATCATCCGCCTTTTTCAAAGCCCGCACTTCTTGAGCGTCATTTTCCTTCACCGGATAATCGTTAAGATCGTATTTTTTAATATCCTTCGGCAACACGCCTAAGAACCGAACGTCGGGTGCCGAAAAGTCAGAATTTCTAATAAGGCTGGCGGCAGAACCGGCCTTTAAGGTTCGAAAAATATTTTGCATGGTGTAGGCGTCAAGGTCGCCGAAAAAGAAAATAGGAATCTTGAGTTGATCCTGAATCAACTTGGACCAGCCACGCACTGCATTAGACGGAACTCCCTGGGCACCGATCAAGATACTATTGTGTCGTTTGGTAAAACCATTCGCCACCAATGTATTTGCAGTACCTTCAGATTCAACGATCAAACAAAAATCAATTTTTTTCGAAGCCTTCAGTTGAAGGTTTTGTGGGCGGTTTTTAGGTTGAAACGGACTAGTACCAAGCTTTGAAAGATCGATGGTGGCCTTGGTTCCATCCGTAAGACTTTCGGTAACGATGAGCTGCTGGGAATACGTTTGCCCGCCGCGGTCGTTGGCGTAACAGTTAAGGTCTTCGCGGTAGATCTCAAGCATCTCGCAAATGAAATCGATGATGGAATCCGACTCATCCTGATCGGCAAAATCCAAGGGCTTAAGTTTAGGATCATGCTTCACGTAACCTTTGGCGATGTAGTACAGCTCGCGCTTCGTATTTACGGCACCGGTATCGATATTACGTAAAAGTACTTCGAGAAAAAAAATCGCACGCGACATTTTTTGTACCGAGGACACGTTAAGCTCCGTGCGCACTTTTTTAGGGCCTGGCGTTAAGTACCCGACCTTTGGATTATACCTTGCGTTATCCAACGAACATTTGGTGGCCTGAAGCACGGGCCTACGGGCTTTTTCCAAATCCTGAAGAACTCGTTCGCAAACTTCGCGCGCAACTTTAGGAACATCATTTCCAGAGCCTCTCATGATTCTTCTTCCTCCTCCACCGTCACGGTCTGTTTGCGTTCTTCAGGCACTCGATTCTCCGCATCTTTAAGTTCTTTGGCGGCAGCGGAAGCATCCCTACCCAATAATTTTTTAATGCCTTCCTCGGCAGCAGTTTTGCGGGCGGCAGAGGCATTTACGATGCGACACAAGCCATCGACTAAAATGGGGCAGAACTGTTCAATATGCCGCAGCTTCTGTTCAAGATCCGTGGCTTTCACTTCAGCGCGGATATGCCGAGAGAGTTTTTGCCCGGCCTGCATCAGTGCACGGCGAATTTCTTCCAGCAAATCATCACTGCTATCGATGGTTTCCTTTGAGGCGTTTTTAAATCGGATAAAGGGGGAGACCACACTCACGGCAATGACATAAGGCCCTTGAGGGATCCCGTCTTTAGGTTGATTGATTCCATAGGACCGCCAGTTGACGGTTTCAATGGCCCGCACCGTTACTCAGGAAGCTTTATCAAATTGCAAAGGGACACGGTTCGCAAAACGCAAGACTTGCGCTTGAGTTTCGTTATCGGACTTTGCATCTTTGAATCTCGCCACCGCCACTTCAACCACCACGGGCTTGAAATCCACGACGGCAGGTTTCCGGGTGATGACGGCGAAAAAATCAATCTCCCCTAGGCGGGTGATGCTTTTCGATAAGGTATCTTCACCGATCATAAAAACAGATTTTGTTGAAGGCGCCATAAACGGCGCTTTTTGAATGGCATGATATAAAGCCCGAAAATCCGCATCGGCCATGGAGTCGACACTCTTATTCATAACCGAGGCCGTAACGCCATGGGCCTGAATTTCTTTGATCGTACCTTCGTGCACCCTTGAAAAACCTTTTTTTAGCCAATTGCCTACGGTCATGCGGCCAAACAGATGGGAGTGCGCAATAAATTCACCCAACTTCATCGTGTGGGGGTGCGGTTCCGTAGCGTCGGGAATTTCCGGAACTATAGTGGAGATGCGCTCTAAAATTACAGGAGCCTGCTCAGGCAATGAAAAGCTAAGCTTCAGATGTGGGTTCACCAGAGCCGTAGCGGTGAGATAGTTAAGAATGCCCGCTTCCCCGTTGAGCTGAAGTCTTCCATCGATGATGAATTCCACTGACAGTCCATGAGATTTGTTCCACGCGATGGATTCCTTGTTTTTCATCACACCTTTATTGTGTTTGATGTCCACTTCAACCACGCAGCTCAAGGCCTGCCGCATGCCCTTTGTCTTGGAGACGACGCGCGCCCCATGGGCGGAAGTCAGCTGAGCCCAAGTGGTAGCGGCAGAAATTCCAATGCCTTGTTGCCCGCGGGTACAACGGCCACGTCCAAATTTACTGGACGCAAGATATTCACCAAACACTTGAGGCAGCTGTTCTGGATCAAGCCCTGGGCCGTTATCTTCGACCCGAATTTTGATTTGATCGGAGTTTTTTTGGCCGCCGGGACCTAGCTTCTCGATACTTACGCTGATTTCCGGCAAAATCCCTGCGTCCTCACAGGCGTCAAGCGAGTTGTCCACCGCTTCCTTCAATGTTGTTAGAACCGCCTTAGTTAAGGAGGAAAAACCCACTTGCTGCAGGTTTTTTGAGAAGTACTCCGCGGTGGAGGAAGAAATAATTTTTTTGGGGGTTTTGCCTGTGTTAGTAGCCATATCTCTTTTTCATTATGAATTTTAAGACCCGCATTGGCAATATTGATTCTCAATCAGATTTGCAGCATGCTGTAGAGCTGCTGCAGTCAGGCGAACTCGTCGCAATACCAACTGAAACTGTTTATGGTCTGGCGGGTCTTGCCCTCAACGAAGATGCACTCCTTAAGATTTTCCGGTCTAAGGAACGACCTCAATTTGATCCGTTGATACTACATCTACCTTACGCCTGGGTGGAGTCGCATTGCGACAAAGCTCAATCGAACAGCCGTCAAACTTTGACTGCCTTAGACCGCCTTCAGGAAAAAGGCGTTGTATCCACCACGGCGCTGACCGCAAAAAGCAAAACCATTATTTTAGCTCTCATGAAAAATTTTTGGCCAGGGCCCCTCACCTTGGTGCTGCCTAAACAATCCTTGATATCTGATCTTGCCACTAGCGGTAGGCCCTCGGTGGCATTGCGGGTTCCGGCCCACGAAGGTGCGTTAAAATTACTCAAAGCACTCGATGCCCCGCTCGCGGCGCCCAGCGCCAATCGATTTGGGCGCATCAGCCCTACCTCAGCGCAGGATGTCCTTGAGGAACTAGACGGAAAAATACCATTCATTTTAGATGGTGGCCCTTGCTCACGAGGAATTGAATCCACCATCATCGCACCGCTGGAAGCGCTCGGACTTGACGCCAACGCATTACCCGAAACTTTGCAAAAAAATTCTTCGTTTGTTTTACTAAGACCTGGCGCCCTGCCCCGCGAAGAGATTGAACGATTCACAGGCCCTTTATTATTGGCCTCAGAGGTTTTACGCTCAACTACTCACCCTCACGGAGAAATATCGCCGGGGATGCTGCTGGGTCACTACGCACCCCGGAAAAAAATGCTGCGCTTTAAAACCGTTCAGGAACTTCCGAAAATTTTAGGAAAGCTTGAAACAATGCCAAAATCCATCGGCATTTTGTTTTGGTCGACTCCGCCCGAAGCCTTGTCGCAGTTTTTGGAAATGAATGTGGAAACCCAGAGCTTAGCCGAAACTACGAATATTGACGCCGACCCTTTACGCGCCCGGAACCTCTTTCGTTGTTTGCGAGCCCTCGATCACTCATCTGCCGAGCTTTTGTTCTGTGAAATTCCGCAGGAAGCTCAATCGCCGTCGGGACTACGCCACGCCATCGTCGATCGCCTCACCCGGGCGTCTCATTCGTCCTGACATATTCCTGACCATCATCTGACCCTGCGCCGATGAAAAACTCTCTATAATGCCCTTCACTTTGACGGAGGTGCATTCAATGAGGTACATAAACTTTTTTACTTTAATCATGGGATTAACCTTGACCACGGTGGATTGCAGGTCCGGAATCGCCCAGGATGCTTCTACCATCGCTATCATGTCCACCTGGAACGCCGTCGACTCAGGCCCGACCTCAAGTGATTACTGCCGTCAGATGACATCCAGCACGCTCAGCCAATTCGCGGACCTCATCGCCCAAGAAAATTTTGCGTTAGCTTCGCGCTGGTTGAGCCCGGCAAATGAGTGGTCAACCCCCGTCAGGGCCAGGGCCCTCCGCCTCCTACGACAGGAAACCAATACGGTGATAAATCAAATTCGTGAATTGAGGCAAATTGCCCACGGGCGTGGCCTGCTCAAAGAAATTTCAATTCTCAAATCCGGGATGCGTAGGCCTAATGGCACGGGAATTCAGAGTTGCGTCAGCCGCGCTGAACTTCGCCTCATCGTTTCCGGAAACGTTTGGGATAATTATTTTCGAAACTATTCCAACGTCATTTTACTTCAACCTTGGGTGATCTGCTCCTTTGTCCAAGTGAACGGCCGTGCAACCTGCAGCATTGCCCGATTTGAATAGATGTTTTACCGGACTTAAGTAAAATATTTATGATGTCAGCTCAAATCCTCATTGTAGAAGACGAACCGGATCTCGCGGCGATCTTGGATTTTCATTTAAAGCGCGAAGGTTATCGCGTTTCCATTTGCATCGATGGCGCGGCGGCCAATGACGCGCTGGCGGCTGGAAGCTTTGATCTCGCTTTGCTTGATTGGCAACTTCCGTTGACTAGCGGGATAGATCTTTGCAAAAAATGGTCAACCAAAGTACCAATTATGATGCTCACGGCCAGGGACCATCCGGCGGACATCGTTCTGGGGCTTGAGTGCGGCGCCTACGATTACCTCACCAAGCCTTTTGAAGTCCCCATTCTATTGGCAAGGGTTCGGGCCATTCTAAGGCGGGCGGCTCCGGTACCTGCGTCGGACAAAACGCTTGATGTGAGAAAGGGTCTTCAACTTTTACCTGATCAATATTCAGCGCGGCTGGACGGCATAGAGCTTTCGCTTACCCCCAACGAATTTAAACTTTTGCAAGTCCTCCTCGATCATCAAGGCAAGGTCCTTACACGCCAGGCGCTTATGAATAAAGTTCAGGGTCCCACCGGCGTCGTAACCCCGAGAACCGTCGACACGGCAGTTTACGAACTCAGAAAAAAACTTGGAGCATCAAGTGGTTTTATTGAAACCGTGAGGGGTGTTGGTTACCGCATCCAGTTTGGCAGCTAGCGGTGAAAAACTATTTAACCAAACGACCCCTCAGGATTGCGCTGGGCGCCTTAGCACTAGGTTCGGCCCTTTTGCCTTTATTGATATTCTCAATTTTAGCCGATAAGTTTTTTTATCGGCAGATCATTGAACAGCAGGAAAAGTCCCTACTGGGCGCGACTCAAATTATTGAACGTAGTCTTCCGGATCCACTCACCCAAGCTTGGTGCCTAAAAATCGTGGACCAGTTGCCCTTTCGCATTACCGTGGTGCGAATCAAGGATTCCGTTAGGCTCTGTGATTCCCTGGCGGTGGATAAAATCGGGCACGTGGTTGAAAACGCCACTCAATACGAGGAATTTACTTCGGCCATCCGCCAAGGCCAGGCCGTTATCTATCGAGAAAGTACGACTCTCCAGGAGCCTGTGGTCTACGCCATCAAACGTTCCCGGGATGGGGAAAAAATTGTAAGGCTCGGCTTTTCCCTTAAGGAAGCCGAAAAAAACCTGAAATATTTTGAACGGGGTATTTTTCTCTTTGCGGGATTTTTTATTTTCTTGGCGCTCATTTTCAATGGAATTTATTTTAGAATCGTATCCACCATCCTAAAAAAATTACTTAGGACCATCGACGAAAAACATATCGCCTTCTTGGATCACGCGGCCCACGAACTGCGCACGCCACTTGCGTCCCTGCTTTCGAGCATCTCAACCTTAAAGGAAACGCCAAATCTTTCGCCAGCGGATGAAAAGAGATTTCTTGAGATTATTTTTCGAAACGCAAAACGTTTGGAACTGCTGACCAAGGATTTCCTAACGCTCTCTACGCTTGAAAGCGGTGCACGCCACCTTGTGCCCATGGAATCTTTGGACACCAAAGAAATTACGGAACTGGCCTTAACGTCGGTAAAACCCATGGCGGATCATCGAAATATACGCCTGGAAGTCAGGACCGATGCCCAGAAACTGTGGGGCCATGCTTTTTCCGTGGATCAAGTGCTCACGAATTATCTCACGAACGCCGTCAAATATTCACCGTCCGCAAGCAAGGTTCTGATCCAGTGGAGTGAATTCGAAAGCGGCACCTTGCTCTGCGTGGAGGACGAAGGCCCGGGAATAAAAACGGAAGATTTGCCCCAAGTTTTTGATCGGTTTTTTCGGGCGAGATCACAAATAGTGGATGCCAACACCCCCGGCACGGGGCTGGGACTTGCGATTGTTTTAGAAATTCTGCGCCAACATCATGGGAAGGCGTGGGCGGAAAATAGAAAAGATATGAGGCAGGGCGCTTGTTTCTACGCCTGGTTTCCAAGCCAGAAATAAAAAAGGCCGGACGATTTTCATCGCCCGGCCTTTTATTTTCAGTGATTAAGCCGAAAATTAATGTCCTTGTGCAGGAGCCGTATTGGTTTCCGGAGCTGGAACCATTGCGCCGTCCGTAGGAAGTTGTTCCGCTGGAGCACCTTCTACAGGAGCGCCCGCTTCGCCAGTAGGAGCTACTGCATCAGCAGGAGCACCGGCGTTTGGATCGGCCGCAGTACCAGTATCAACGGGCGTGGAGGTTTCAGTTGTAGTAATATCCGTGGTTGTGGTTGTGGACACATCAGCTGGACTCTTCAATTTCATGAAGATGCTCACGGCAACAGCAATGGCAACTACAGCTAAAATGGCAACAATCATCATCGTAGGTTTTTTATTCATAAATCGTTCAATACCCTTTCTCTAAATAATACATGTCAAAACTTTGATGGACCCGTAAAAACTGCCCTAAACAGAACGCTGTAGCAATAAAAATTTTATTGACCCTAAAACGGCGATTTAACCTATGAACCTTGAGCCAAGCTGCAAAGCTCGTAGCTGGAAAGCCGGGGTATGCAATCTTAAAATATCCACTCCGGAACGGGCCAATCTGCTGCAGATGAGGGCCGTTTCTAAATCACGTTCCTTGGCCGGCAATTTTTCTTCAGGATCTAAAAATCTTTTTCGAGAATGACCTATGAGAATTTTTACGCCTAGTTCGTTGAATTCTTGCGCACGCAAAAGCACTTCCAAGTTCTGATTTAAAGTTTTTCCAAATCCGATCCCCGGGTCAAAAACAATTCGGTCCGCCCGAATTCCGGCTTCGATTAGAGAACCGATGTGCGCCTTAGCCCACGCCTTAAGTTGCTCAACGGGGTCTTTGTCAACTTCAAGTACCCTCTCCCGCGCAGGTGGCACCCCCAAAGAATGCATCATCATAAGACCGCAGCCGGATTTACCTGCGAGCGCTAACATTTTTGGGTCAGAAAACCCTTCTACATCATTGATGAAATCCAAGGGAAGATGTTCCAGTGCCCAAGCCAAAGTCTGAAAATGTCGTGTATCGAGGCTAAGTTTAAATTTGAGCTCATCCTTAAGTTTGATGATCAGCTCCACCCATGGGGCTAGCCTCGAGATTTCTTTTTCGTGACCAATAGCTTCTGCAAGTGGCCTCGTTGATTCGGCTCCAACATCGATTATGGATGCTCCCTCTTGCACCAAAGTGCGGATGCAACTTTCCACCTGAGGCTCCGAGGTTAAGCGCCGTGCCTCCGAAAAAGAATCTGGCGTAAGATTTACAATGCCCATGATTTCTGGCCACACGGCCGAACTTATTTTCGTGCGGAAAGGCACTTGTTCGGAAAACGAAGACCTCCAAATTTGAGAAGATCCAAAATTTATTTTCGGGCTTACACAGTCAAGGGTCGGAAGCAACGCGAATGGGCGTGAAAGTAATTCTGAATGAGGAACTGTAATCTGGTGGGTTTTCACGTCCAGCATACCCCAAGCCAGAAGGTCTAGATCGATGAGCCTTGGCGCCCATCGGGGAGCCGGTATCCGTCCTAAGGAAAGTTCAATTTCCTTAAGCTCAAAGAGGATTTTATGGGCGGCCACATGAGGTGAAGCCAGCAAACTTTCATCTCGAATTTCAATCCTACATGCCGCATTCAGAAATGGAATATTCCAATTGGCCGGAGCGTTTTCTGGCAACTGCGCGTCTGACTCATAAAGCGGCGATACGGTCTGCAGGCAAAATAGCGGGTGCGCCCGCAACTTATCCTTAGCCCGCCTCAACATCGTAAGGGCGTTAGGGCTATTGGACCCAAGGCCTACGATAAATTCACGAGGTCCAAGATTGAACATAGGTCCATCCGAACTGCGGCTTAGAAATGGCGATTTCCCACTCAATTGCCCTAAACTTAAACTGCTCACGAAAAGCCTGCTCAAGAATTTCGCCTAACCGTTCAAGGGTTCGTACCCTATGGGCTTTAGCGGTCTGAAGTAAAGTGCGCTGCACCTCATAAACGTCGACGGTGTCGCCAATTTCATCCGTGGCACTAGCCAGGAACTTGTTTAAGTTCCTGGCCGTGACGCGAAACAGAATCGGCTGAAGTTCACGCTGCTCTTCGTCGGTGCAACCGATGTGCAGCATGACTTTCATGTCAGAAATTTCAATTCGGCATGGCATCCAAAAAACTCCAAAGCGCCGAACAGGCCTTCGTCGCAGCTTGCTGCGCACGTTCCTTGCCTGGTCCGGAAAACTTATTCAAGATTTTTTCCAGCGATTCCGTATGCCAGACATCAGCTTTTTCATGGACCACAAAAAATTTTACGCCCGCATCCGCGGTGGTTTCCGATAGATAATGCTGTTTCAACGCTTTCGATTTGAAATGAGCGACTTCTGGAACCTGGGACTCGTAGGCCAAAAGCGCACCCAAAGCTTCTTCTTTGCCGGAGGCGACCAATGTCCGAAACGTGTCCACCAAGTTTTTTGCGGCGGCAGACGGCGTCGAAGTTTTTACTTCATTACGATTAAGGCCAAGAGACTCCGCAAAATCAAGCCAGAGTTCGGGATGGGGCATAGCCTGATTTTCTTCTTCGTTTAAATTTTCTAAAACTACCTGACGATCTTCAAGCGTCTCTAACTGCGTATGCAGCCCGCTCAAATAGCGAGGGAAGTTAGCGACCTGCCAATAGTAATCTTTAGCGTAAGTCTGCAATGCCGTAACCGGCAGCTCTCCGCACTCCCATTTGCGGTACCATGGGTGGTTTAAAATTTTTGGTTCAACTAAAATTGCTGACATTTGTACGTGCCTCCATAGGCGTGAAGCTGGATTAACCCCCTAGATAAGTCGAATCAAATGAAATATGAGAATCGTTAAGTGAAACTGAATGAATTCGACCTGAACAAATTGCATGTTTTTAGAGTAGTCGCGCAGTCATCGTCCATGCGGGAAGCGGGCGAAAAATTATTAAGAACCTCATCGGCAATCAGCCAAAGTATAACGACGTTAGAGCGTTCCTTAGATATCAAGCTTTTCCGACGTTCCGGAATAAGGCTTGAGCTTACGGAAGTTGGCGAACGCATCCTCATGCAAATTAAGGCAAACGAAAGTGGCCTTAAAGCTCTTTTTGACGAAATTTCCAGTGGCCCTAAAGCTGTGCGCGGACGAGTAAGCTTGGGCCTTCCACCTGGTTATCCAGCCCTCTCCATTTCAAATGGATTAAGCCAGGCATTGCTGAAACATCCCGACCTGCAACTTCGTCTGCG
>CAYYYP010000044.1:25625-30379 GCA_964475985.1 uncultured Oligoflexia bacterium
TTATCCCACGCAAAGCTTGCGGATGACCTTATTAAAAATCAACTGGAGGTCGCCGTTTCCCTGCAACCGCTGCGGCAGTGGAACCGTCGCATTAAAAGCGTAGGATTTTGCGAAGAGAATCTAATTTTGGCGGTACCACGCGCACTGAAACATCTATGCACGCAAACGCACCACGAATTACCCGTGGTCGATTATTACCAAACACCCTTGCTCATCGAGGGCTGGCTCAAACACCATAAACAGAAAAAATTAAAAACTAAGATTCGCGTTTATGGTTCAAACTTAGACCATGTTTTGCAGATGGTCCGCAAAGGCATTGGTTGCGCCGTGGTGCCTAGGCACATCATCGCCAACGAGCTCAGTCAGGGAAAACTCTTAGAACATGCGTTAGATAAACTAAATCCATGGACTGTCCGGGTCTGGTTAAACATCGCCGGAAAGCCAGAGGAACTTAGCCCCTGTGCGAACGCCATCTGGAACGCACTCTTAGTTTGAGGTTTGGGCTAGCTTTAACCTTGCTTCATAAAGTGGATAATAGAGGTCGTCTTCGAGCTTTATTTTCCAAAGACTTCGGAGCGCTTCGGCGTTGGTTTCTGAAAATCCAGTATCACGGAAATCCAGCTGCACGCCCGATACTACCGCTAGTGGCCTAGGCTCCGTTCCCTCTCCCATGGCAAGCACGCCAGCGCTCGCAAGCGAATCTACTAGATTGCGCGTCGTCATCTTAAAGGGCCGACCAAACAGATCGGATCCTTCACGCAAATCCTCCACGGGGGAAAATCCCCAGAAACAAAGGCCTACCCCACCTACACCCTGCTTTAGGGGTTCGGTGCGGGAATCGGTTAAAATGACGGCGAGATCTTTAATTTCCCAACTGAGCCTTAACTTTTCCCAAAGCTCACCGACGCTGCGCCAAGGATCTTCTGGGTAGAGTATATAATCTCCATTACAAGAGTTGGACTCATCAATTCCTGCGGACGCGATGAGCAAACCTTCTTTGATGGTTAGGCCTACTCCCATGGCGATTTCACCAAGGTAAAAATCGCTCTCCTGTTTTACGAGATCGAGCTTAGAAGGTGCTTCACTACGAGGCAATATCCGTCCCTCCGCTAGGGACACTATTTTTGAAGTGACCAGCAAAACCATTTTTTCCTGTACTAGGCCCTGCGGCACCTCATTGAGAATAAACTCATGAAGCGGCTGCCCCGCGACAAATATTTTCGTTGCGATGGAGCTGACCCGAAAGGTGTGGGTATTTACTTCAGCCATAGGATAAATATTTTCTAGTTTAAACGCTTACGCCAAAATCTCGTAGCGCTTGATTGAGTGAAGTTTTTTTATCGGTGGAGGCTTTTCGTTCACCAATAATAAGTGCGCAAGGAACACCAAAAGTACCACCCGAAAACTCCTTGGCCACGGAACCGGGAATTACGACGGCTCGTTCAGGAATTAGGCCTACCGTAGTGATGGGCTTTGGACCTCTTACATCAATAATTTTTGTTGTAGCCGTTAGAACGACGCCGGCGCCAATGACCGCTTGGGTGCAAACCCTTACGCCCTCAACGACGATTGCCCTAGAGCCTACAAAAACGTGATCTTCAATGATGACCGGTGAAGCCTGAGCTGGTTCAAGTACTCCTCCGATGCCGACCCCACCTGCGAGGTGAACATTTTCGCCAATTTGCGCGCAACTACCTACGGTGGCCCAAGTGTCCACCATGGTGCCCGCTCCGACGAATGCACCGACATTTACAAAGCTTGGCATTAATATGGCGCCAGGCGACACAAATGAACCAAACCTTGCGATGGCGCCGGGTAAAACTCGAACGCCCTTAAGGCTGGTGCGCCGCTTGGGGGCAAGTTTGTCGAAGTATTCAAAGGTGCCAGCTTTCTGCGCAAAGGAGTTTTGGGTGGAAAAGTATGCAAGAATAGCGCGTTTTACCCAAGCATTGGTGATCCACTGCTTATCGTCAGATTTTTCCGCAACTCTAATTTTACCTTCGTCTAAGGCTACCAAAACCTTCGTAGCGAGTTTACGACCTTGAGCCCGAATTTTAGCGTTCGACAAATCAATACTGTCCTTGGAGAAAAAGGCTTTTGCCTTCTCAAGATCTTCTGCGCTCACTCGGTTACGAAATATTTTTTTTGGATTACGTGCGCTCAATTTATGGACTCCTTTAATCTGTCGTCCCAGTAGGCGATGGCCGCCATGATGGTCATGGTATGGAGGGAAAGATAAACTTCTTCTTTCTCGCCCCGCAAAATTTCTAGAGTAATGGTGGGGATATTACGTTCGTGACCTGCATAAGTACCAAGACATCCGGGCGTGGGATAACCCATATCTTCGGTGACGGGATAACTGCAAACGGCGGATACCCCCTCGGCCCAGGGCCTAGCGGGGCCATTGGAGTTCACCATAGGTTTACTAAAGGAGTGGGCCGACAGAATTGCCATGGGTTTAGTTTTTTCAAGCAGGAGAAGCAGCGCCTTGGTCTCTGGCTCGCTCGCGGCGTGGGGCCCAGGAGGATATCGCGGATTTTTAACTTCGGGTGTCCAATCCTTGGTGGGCAAATTGCGGTTTAAATCAATTCCATTGGCATTCTGACGTTGGCCCAACGTCGTTCCATCCGGATTCCCCTGGGACCAAATAATGAGCCCAATATTTTCAAAGGGCTCTTCTTGAAACATTCCCTCAAGAATTTTTTCAACTACATGGATGCCCTCGACTTCATCACCGTGAACACCAGCGAGAAGCAGAAACCATTTTTCTTTTGGTGCACGCTCGGGGGATAAAAAATCATCAAGGTCCCGCGGCGCTGTTTTGCCGTGGGGTGCGAAAGCCCAAGCCACGAGCTCGACGCCGTTCACGGACTTTCCCAAGCTTAAACGAGAAACTCGCTGGGATTTGTACATCGAATCAAAAGAGATGCTACGCATAGGGGCCCCACCCTACAATAGACCGCTCAAGTGCGCTCATATTTTTGGGTTGAAAGAATTTTATAAAAACCGATATAGGGTTTTCATGAAACGAATCTGTGTTTTTTGTGGATCAAGCCCCGGGGCGAGGCCTGAATACATGAATATTGCGGCAGAGTTAGGCGCATTGTTAGCCAAGGAGAATATTGGCCTAGTCTACGGCGGCGCAAGCGTCGGTCTCATGGGCGCCGTGGCCGATGCCACTCTGGCGGCCGGAGGTGAAGTGATTGGTGTCATTCCAAAACACCTTTTCCGCAAAGAGATCGCACACCAAGGCCTAGCCGATCTCAGAATTGTGAATTCCATGCATGAACGAAAAGCGTTAATGGAAGAACTATCAAGCGGCTTCATCGCTTTGCCTGGAGGCTTTGGCACCTTTGAGGAATTTTTCGAAATCATAACTTGGGCTCAACTCGGGCTACATCAGAAACCGGCCGCCCTCCTGAATGTCCTAGGTTATTACGATAGTTTATTAGCCCTGCTGAACCGCGGAATTCAGGATCAATTCATTAGGGAGGAGCACCGACAATTAGTACTAAGCAGTGAATCACCGAGCGAGATCCTCACCCTCATGAAAAATTATCGCCCTTCCGCCTTACCAAAGTGGATCCAGGACGAAACCGAGACCTAATCTCTCCGACCGCCAAAATAATGCACTCTGATTCTATTGCTGTTGCTGTTGCCGTCACTGTCCACACCACACCGCACCGCACACTCCCCACCGATCCTCTTTTCATGCATCCGCAAAGCACTTCTTCGCCCAATGCATTTCCACCCGTCCAAAAGATCAACAGCTTCCCAGCGCCGGTATTTGCTTAAAATTTCTTTCACTCCAAAAACCTGGCCCCGCCAATGCTGCTATAAACAACTAATATTTAATATCATTCCGCTCCGTCAAAATTCCTGCGTCGTTTTTGACACGCTTTGGCACCCCCCTTGCTTTATGTCTCAACGTGGAGCGCATTATGAAAAAGAAAAACGTTGTAGCGAAAGTCCTTACCAAAGCGGGAGCATCCGCTCTTCTACTTTCCCTGGTCGCAGCCAGCATGATCAGTTGCGGTGGAGATAAATCCACGGGCAACGGGAACGGTGGACCTGGAACCTCTTCCATTTTTCAACCTTCGGTAAATCCAGATGGCAGCGTGAGTTATCCTTTCACGGCGACTTCCTATCAGCCGATCTCACCCTACGGCTCCCAATCTTTACGATTTTTAGCGGGCGTTTTCCCCACCGTAAATTCCGGAAATTGCAATATGCCTTCTGGATACGACGCTTACCGAAACCCAGTGTTTTACTGGTGTAATGCTAGACAAAGCGCGTGGCCGGTCAACGCAGTTTTCAACAATGTTCCTATTTTTACAGGGATTGATTTTGGCAGCGTAACGCCAACGCTTTCATCCTTCGCGGCGCAAACCGCTAATAACGGATACAGCAACGGTTACAACACGAACTACAACGGTGGTTACTCCTACGGAACTCCCGTGGTTCAACAGGCTCAAATGGGTCGCCCCATCAATGGATACGGCACCTACGGCGATGGTTCAAGCGTAGCCATCATGGCGGCGCCTACACCTTCTCAAGTGGCTTGCCCTGGACATTACCAACAACAAGGCTATGCAACTTGTGTTGAGCGCACACTTTCTGGAACCATTCGGTTATCCGCGCAATACATCCGCGATAATCTCAGTAACAATAATCAACTTCAGCGCATCGCCCTTGACGTTGATCTCACGACCGGTGGTGGAATTATTTTCCTCATCAATTCATCAGTACCGGCC
>CAYYYP010000045.1:0-30104 GCA_964475985.1 uncultured Oligoflexia bacterium
AAATTCGCCCGATGCCCTAGATGTTTCCCCCATGGAACCATCCCTTAGCCCCGCAATGAACCCGGAGCACGTGAGTGCCAATAGAGAGTAAAACATGATGTCCCATCGCAATCTATTCATCGTCTCCGTGCTTCTTGCGATTTTTTCCATGGCGGCAAAAAGCCCGGAAGAAAATCTGGTGGAAATTCTTCCTAAGCTTCATCCGATTTCCGATTCTCAATGGAATGAATTGATTGGACCCAAAGTAGGAGACGTCTACGAGGTGCAACGCGGCGATTACCTGTGGGCCATCAGTAAGACGCTTTTTGGAAATCCATTTTACTGGCCAAAAGTTTGGGCCATCAACCATAAGGGAATTTCTAATCCTCATGCTATTGAACCTGGCCAGAAATTAGCGTTCAATTCCGGATCATCGGAGGCATTTCCTAGCCTTTCGGATGGCCAGGGCGGAAACTTACTTGCGGAAGCCAAGGGAGTTTCTAGCGTAACGGCCCATCAGGGACGTCATAAAAAAGGCCCGCTTCATGAGTACGACAAGGTAGCAATGGACGCGTTTTCGCCCGATGATTGGGGAAATTTCCAAGAGCGGGATGATGCGCTCGTCGATGATGATCTAAGAATTTTACTAGACCAAAAGCTGGCTTACCGCGTCCCTGCGCTGGTGAACGACAACACCCTTCCGTATCTTGGAGAAATTACCGGATCCCGCCGGGACGGAACGTATATCGCAGAACATGATGTCGTGTTCATTCAATCCAATGGACAAGAGTTGCAAGTGGGCTCCTTTTATTCCGTTTTCTCAAACGAAGAAAAAGTTTCACATAAAAAATCCGATCGTACTGGCTATTCCTATACTTCAAACGCCGAAGTCAGGGTCATCGGAGTTAAAGATTCCCTGTATATCGCGGAAGTTACCAAAGCGGTGGATGTGATCCGGCGCGGAGACCGTATTTATCCGCTGTTGCCCCTCATCAATTCGATTAAACCCGTGGAGTCACGCACGGCGGTCGAAGGCCTGGTACTCATGGATCCATTGCATATGGGCGCTAATTCTTCCCAATTTCGTTACATCTACTTTGATCGCGGGATTGAAGATGGCGTAGAGATTGGAAACGTCTTCAGAATTTATGATTACACCGACCCTTCTACCGGCAAACGTATCACCGACAGTGACTTTTTAGTTTCGGCCGATGCCATTGTCATACATGCCACGGCGCAGTTTTCTACGGCATTGATTTTGAGGTCCCGCAGCACCGTAGTGAAGGGTGATCTAGGCGTACTGCTTACGGACCTTACGGAAATGCAGCGACCCGGACGAAAAATAAAAGATAGTTTTTCCCCGCAAAAACAAAATGAAAGTGATCATGAGCTTGATGAACTAGACGAACTTGATCGCAAAAGCGGTGAAGGTTTAGGCACTACGGAAGAGCAGGAAATCAAAGAGCTAGACCACTGGGATAAGAGCGGGGATAGAGGTCAGGAGAAAAATTTAGAGGCAACGCCGCTCTCGCCTGACTCAAGCGCCATGGAACCTCCGGCTGGTTCAGATGTGAATGCGGTAGGCAACTCAACGGAACCCCTTGAACCATTGGATGCATTACCATCATCTGCACCGGTACCTTCTGAACCTCAGAACGCACTACCTCCAGAGGACAATGCAGTGCTTGATGGTACGACGCCTACATCGCTCAATCCGCAAGCCCCCGCGCCAAATTCACAACCTTCGCCGAGCACGCCTGTTCTTGGGGATCCTAATTTTGAATCTCCAGAAGTTCCTCCTAGTCCATAACGGTTAAATTCCGTTCGATGTCACTGAGGGCTGGGCACTTCTTTTGCTATCGTCGTTCTTCGTGGCAAACATTTCATTCCCGTTGCGCGACTATTGCTGGCAGAATACGCACCTTCCTTTGGCGGAAGCTTATTCCAAAACAAAAATGCAATGGCGTGAAAAATTATGGAAAGATTTTGTAAGCAGTACAGGCGAGTTACCGACTGGTTTTCCAGCCGAACCACTAGGTGCCACGAGCCCAGAAATTCCTAAGCGAAATCAAATTGGCTATATTTCATATTTTGACGAAGGCTATCCGGCCCTGCTTAGAAAAATTCCCTACGCCCCCTGGGGTTTATTCGTAAAGGGAACCTGGCCAGAATTTGGAGCATTTGGAAATAGCGTATCCATTGTTGGTACAAGAAAAGCTAATGCCTACGGGAAGGCCGCCTTGAAACAAATATTATCTAAGGTGAATGATCCGGGCGTCGAAGGAAATCTCTGTATTTTTGCGCCCTGCGCGCTCACCGTAAGTGGTCTAGCTTACGGAATCGATGCCTGTGCTCACGAAGTGTCTCTCGCGGCAGGGATTCCCACGCTTGCAATTCTGGGTCACGGTTTGAATGCACCCTTGCATCCACGAACGCATCTGGCGCTTGCGAACAAAATCATAGAGAAAGGTGGTGCATTGGTTTCGGAATTTCCTCTAGAAATGGGTGCTTACCGCTCCCATTTTCCGTGGCGTAATCGGATTATTGCCGGCCTTACACCCTTAACTTGGGTGGTCCAAGGAACCCACAAGTCGGGCACGCGGCATACGGTAAAACACGCTCTGGATCAGGGTCGCCAAGTCGCCGTCACGCCCGGGGACATTTTTTCAGAGCTGAGCGAAATTCCCCATGAGTTTTTGCGGGAAGGTGCCTATCCTATCACCTGCGCGTCAGATTTGCGGGAATTGCTTTTATAAATTTGGAAATCCATTAGACTGCGGCGCATGGAAAGCAATCAGACCAGGGTTGAGTGGGTTCAGGTACCTAAGAAGGACTCAGCCTTTGTGTATGCGATACTTGAGTCGTTGGAAGGTTGGGTGAGTTTTAGTACGGCCCGTACGCAACAGCTGCCGAAAGTAAGATTGCCTCAGTTTCTGGATTCGGATTGTTATTTGATTTTACGAACTCCGGAATCCTTTACTTCAGAGATGAATCAAATCTTAAGTGACCTTGCAAAAAAAATAGAACTTACGCGCGTATTCTCCGAGTGGAACCCTTAGAAAAACTTTAATTGCTTCAGCTCTAGGTATATTCCCTGCACAACGGTTTTGCATGGCGAACAATCTTTCCTTTTTTCTCAATTTTTCAAGGGCGAGGCTTGAAGGAGGAGAAGCATTGCAGTCGGTCTACGCGTCTTTCATGGAGGAGTTTTACGATACCGATTCCCTGAAAGCGAAAAATGGGAAATCAGATCTCGTTTGGCTCAATGAAATCAAGGTCTGTTTTGAGGCGGCTTTAATCAAAGGTGCCCCACTTGCAAAACTCTTAAGACAGCTTTCGCGGTTTGTGCGGTGCCATGAACAATGGACAAAAAAGCTAAATTCCCTAAAGCAACAGTTTGCCCTGCAGCTGGCCATTGTTTTTACGTTACCCTGGTCGTTGGTGTTTTTCTTTGGGACCAGGTGGACGTTGATGCTGAACGAACTTCTAAAGTTTAGCTTTTTAGCCTGGTTTTTCATTGCGGGGCTTTGCTTTCAAGCCATAGGGATTTTTTCTTTCTGCCTTTTGTTCTATTTTGCAAAAAAAAACATTTTTGAAGGAGAATGGGTCAAACTTAGAGGGTTTTTAGTGCGTGTTTATTGCAGCGTTGAATCCGGTAGTAACCTAAGTCAGGCGTTGCAACGCAAAGACGATGAAAGCGCATGGCTAGAGCTTACAGGCTTAGGTCGAAAGGTTCAGAGGTGGTCGGATCAAATTCGCGAAGTTTTACGCCACTTTTTAAATTCCGGAGCGCCCAGCTCAGAAGTGATTTTAGACCTTATTGAAGGACTTGAGCTTGAGCGCGAAGATGATTGGATAACTTTACAGGGAAAACTTCCTACTTATTTAAGCCTTATTTTATGTCTCTTTTTTGTACCCGCTTTTTTTCTAATTCTTATGGGCTTAACGTGGACGCAAATTTAAAAGAATGCTGGGATTCTTCAAGTGAGGTTTGGGAGGATCTCCCACAGTTTCAGTCCTGGCGCTTAGCCAAGGATGAAAGGTTTTCTCCAAGGAAAATGATCAAAATCATTTTATTTATAGGAGTGGTTTTTTTTATATTAGGCATTTATTTGAAACGAAGGCCTGTACTCATCACTCCTCAGTCCGTATCGGCACCTAAAATATGGGCGAATTCAGTTCTCTCGCAGCCAGTCAAAGTCTTGCGCCAACCCGAAAGGTCCGCCGCACTTTCTCCCTGTGCCTGGTTTCAATTTCAGTCTAATGGGCGGGGATTTAGCTTGGGTTCAAGACTTCAAAAAAATTGTTCTGAGAAAAAATTCCCAACCTCAAATTAGAAGTGCTTTTTGAGTTTGGCCCATTCATTGCGGGTCTAGAGCCGGTATGGCGAACATTCTCTTCCATCTCATTATTTCAGTTCAACTGTTGACCATATTTTTCGCGACGCCATTGCGGGCGCAAAATCAGGATGCCGACGGTGACGTGATAGCTGCCGTCACTGAAAATAAAGAAGCTCCAGAAGCCACCGAGGACCTGTCTGAAAAAAATGCTTTCAAAAATCAGGAGGTCAAAAAATATTTACCTTCCCTCGACCTCGTTGTTGGTCAGCGTTACCCACTCGATGGCTTATCGGGAGCTAAACTTGTTGTGGAGCCAGCAAGTCTTTTACAAATTAGCTCTGGTCAGCAAGGTAGCGCGCTCCTTGCCAAGCGAGTCGGCAAGGGGCGGATTGTTGGTGAAATAGAAGGCGTGAAGGTCATTATTCCAGTCGAAATTAAAAACGGAAATCTGACCGGCGAGATGTCTGGCGGCTCAGGCATTAAAGAGTCGTTGCCTAGGGGCGTCAGGTTGGTAGTCCTTTCACGCAGAAAACTGGAAATCTCAGGTAAGATTTCTAATCGAGAAGCTTATGGCCAATTCTTAAGATTTCTATCGCAGCATAATTTTTCAGAAAATTCTGATCGCATCAGTACGCAGCGGCTCACGGTCACTCCGGGTGTGAAAGTAAGCCTCATGGAAAAGGCGTTAGGTCAGTTGCGTCGCCAAGGCTTAAGGGAGGTCCAGCTAGCTTGTGCGGGCCACCGCTATTTTCTATACGGAACGGTGAATTCCTCCCTTGAGGTGACCCAAGCCATTGAGACCGTCAGAGAAGTGCTTCCTAATATTGAAAACTACGTTCCGATTCCTCTGGAAACCGAACCCACGATTCGCATGAAAGTATTTTTGCTTGAGGTTTCTAAGCGTGCGCATACTAAGCTTGGGTTTCTGTGGCGGCAGCAGGGCGGTGGGTTTGCTCAATTAGGTGCCGGTGGTTTTGCTTTATCGCCGCAATGGGGAATAGCCTTAGAAGCGCTTTGTGCCAGGGGGTTCGCAAGAGTTCTAGCTGAACCAGAATTAGCATTAAAAGTAGGTTCGTCAGCCGAGCTCAGGGCAGGTGGCGAGTTTCCCATAAGGCTCTCAGAAAAATTTGAGAACCGGGTAACGTGGAAGCACTACGGTTTAAAGTTACAAATCGCATTGACGCAGCTTGCGGGCGAGTATCTGCGTACGCGTATTATGACCGAGTCAAGTCAGTTAGATAGCAGTCTTTCGGTAGATGGAATTCCTGCGGTGCGGACAAGTCACTTGCGTACCGAAATCGACGCCCGTACTGGCGAAGCAATCCTGCTGTCCGGATTGTTCCAAGCTACGGCCGCTAAGGATGTGGAGAAGCTGCCACTATTGGGCGATTTGCCGATCATTGGGGAGCTTTTTAAATCTAGGGCGTTCCGAAATGATGAGAGCGAACTGCTTATCGCGATGGAACCTCAGAAGAATTCAAGAAAAATCACCTGGCCGCGGATTCCCCAAGTGGAGTTGGAGTGGGACTCACTGCGAAGTCAGGTTCATAAAGAGATGGGGCAATGGAAACTTCAAGATTAGAATATAAACCCGTTCCCCATGTAGGACGCGCGGCCGGGATTGGTTTACAGGTTTCATCTTTGGTTCCATCGCACAAAAGATTGTTGCGCTTAGGTATGGGAAATTACCGAGTAGGCAGTGACCCTCTTGCAGAAGTACCGTTACTTTTTCCGAGCATTGCAAAACACCACGGTTGTTTAAGCGTAAGCGATGGCTCCGTAATTTATGAGGCGTTAAATTTCAAAAATCCCAGCTATGTTAGCCTAGGTCCACATCAGCCTTTGGTACTCCTCCAAAGGGGTCAAGCCGCGAAGCTTGGCATGGGCGCTCGAGTTTACGTAGGGCCTTTCGTACTCGTGGTGATCGCCACGCATGCTTCGGAGGAGATATTTCAAAAGTTCCTAAAATTAGCCCATGATCAACTTATTTTCCGCTTAACCCAGGCTTCAAGCGCTCTAAATATAACTCAGGTGCCAGAGGCGCTAATTTTGCGCACAGTGAAAGAGCTTCGGGCAACCCAGTTTCCGGAGGAGGCGGTTGAGCCGGTCTTTCGGTACCTTAAGGCGGAGTTCAATGGCCATGGGCCGTTTAGCGACTTGATTTCCTCACCTCAATGTCGGGAGATCGTTGGTAATGGTTATGATCGTTTGTTTATCGACCTAGGTCAGGGGCTCAGGGCTCATGCGCCGCATTTTTTATCTCGGTTTAGCTACGATCTCTGGGTGCGGCGTTTGGTGCAGGAAACGGGGCGACGCTTGGACCTCGCACATCCCATCTGCGAGGGAGTTCTACACAGTGGTGCGAGGCTTGAAGTATTAATCCCTCCACTTACTCAAGATGAGCCGGCACTTACGATACGAAAACATACTGTTAAAAATAATAAAGGCCCTAAGCTTCCGTCATTTTCGGAGCCGGAAAGGATGGCCAAAACGCAAAGTCAACTTTTGGCCAAAACTTCCCTTACGCCCCAGCAAGAGTTATTTTTTAAAAATTGCGTGAAGGAACGCAAAAACATTCTGATTTCCGGCGGCACGGGTTCGGGAAAAACGACGCTGTTAAGGCACTTGTGTGAAATGACATCCTCCCTTGAGCGCCTCATCGTGATTGAAGATACCTTTGAGCTGGGTGTTTCTGCCGAAACGCATCCTAACCTCGTAATGCTTCAAGCGCGGGAAGCTAATGAAGAAGGAAAAGGTAGCGTGAGCCTACGTGATCTTGTGCGCAGCAGTTTAAGGATGCATCCCGATCGCATAATCGTAGGGGAGTGCCGCGGAGCCGAGGTTATCGATATGCTCCAGGCCATGAATTCAGGGCATCAGGGTAGCATGACCACCACTCACGCCAACGGTGTTGAAGAGGCCCTCTCCCGGTTAGAACTTTTAGTTCTTCTGGAACTTAAAAACGTTAGCAGTAGCTATGTGAAACAATGGGTAAGGTCATCGTTTCAGGTCGTAGTCCAAATGGAGAAGGTCGTGGACGAATCGGGCGATGTTCATCTTAGGGTAAAACAGGTTCTAGAAATACAATAGAAATTGACATATTCGCTTAAGTTTCATAACCCTCCCTAAAGTTTTGCTTCTGAGGGAACGTCATTTTCAGACGGTATTAGCTACGCCTTTGCCGCGGAGTTTTAGCGTTTTTGGCGCAACAGCGCGAGAATGACTTCTCTAGAATGACTAAGGTCGTTAGGAGCCTGACTTTTATCAGGATAGGTTTGTCTTATTTAAGGAGTAGAGTTTGCATGGCATCAAGAACCGGAAGAACAAGGCTTCAAAGAAAAACGCGCAAGTCCACCAAGGGCAAGGAACGCAAGCGAATCGCCCGCAACAAGGGAACGACGCCAAAGTTTGCGATTCACAAGGACAAAGCAACGGTCGAAAAAACCGTAGCCAAGACTCCAGCAAAGGCGCCAGCAAAATCCCCAAAGTCTACAACCAGCAGCAAGTCAGCTTAGGAAGGAAATCATCAATGCCATCGAAGTTTCTCTTTACGAGTGAATCTGTAACAGAAGGCCATCCCGATAAAATTTGTGACAAAATTTCGGACGCCATTCTGGATGCGTATTTAAAGCAAGATCCTAAGGCTAGGGTAGCGGTTGAAAGTTTAAGCGCGACCGGCATGATCGTCGTAGCGGGCCAAGTTACGGCAAAGGGTGCTCCCCTCGAAATTTCTGAGATCGTAAGAAACCAAATTCGTGAAATCGGTTATGATTCTTCTGAAAAAGGGTTTGATTATAAAACCTGTGCAGTCCTCACCCAATTGGACAAACAGTCTCCCGATATCGCCCAAGGCGTTACGGAAGGTGAAGGGCTCTTCAAGGATCAAGGCGCTGGCGATCAAGGCATTATGTTTGGTTACGCCATTGATGAATCCCCAGAGTTCATGCCTTTGAGCATTGATCTTTCCCATCGTCTGGCCGAGCGACTCACGGAAGTGCGCAAAAAAGAAATTCTTCCTTTTTTGCGTCCCGACGGAAAAACTCAAGTTACCGTGGAGTACGAGAACGATCGTCCTAAGCGCGTTGATGCCATCGTCATTTCTAGTCAACACAGCGACGATGTGACCTATGACACCATCAAGGATTCCATCATGGACGAAGTGGTGAAAAAAACTGCGCTTGAAAAGTGGATCGATGGAAAAACTAAATTTTTGATCAATCCTACGGGCCGTTTCGTTTTAGGTGGCCCCATGGGGGACACCGGCCTCACGGGTCGAAAGATCATTGTGGATACCTACGGCGGTCATGGCGCCCATGGCGGGGGAGCCTTCAGTGGAAAGGATCCTACGAAAGTGGATCGTTCGGCTTGTTACATGGCTCGTTACGCGGCGAAAAACATCGTTGCGGCAGGGTTAGCAAAACGTTGCTTGATCCAGGTAGCCTATGCCATCGGCGTTGCGGAGCCAGTTTCACTTTTAGTGAATACCTACGGAACGGAAACGGTGGCCTTGGAAAAACTCCAAAACGCCGTAAGGGAAACTTTCCAGTTCAGGCCAGCGGCTATTATCTCTCAGTTAAAACTTGAGCGGCCCATCTATTGTAAGACGGCAGCCTATGGTCACTTTGGCCGTAGACATCCGGACTTCACTTGGGAAGCCATTGATCAAGTCGAGAAATTAAAGAGTCTCTGTAGATAAGTTTCTACGCTCTTAAAATGTATTTAAAGGCGCATTCCTAAAATAGGAATGCGCCTTTTTTTATTTCTTTTCATCCGCCTTAGCGCTTCGTTTTTTAAGCTTTTCAACTAAAGTGGTTCTATTGAGCTGCAAAAGTTCGCTCGCCCGGTTTTTGTTTCCGTGGGTCCGGGAGAGGGCTTGCATCAGGATGTCGGTTTCAAATTCCTCCAGCAGCGCCTTTAGGTTGATGCCCGACTCCGGAAGAATGAATCGTGGGCATTGAATGCCCTTTTCAAGATCTAAAAAAGGATGTTTTGCGACTTCATGGGCATGGGTGGCAAAGCTAAATTGGCCTTGGGTTCCGGGCTCGCTGTCCATTAATTCTAAATGTTCAAATATTTTTGAAGGTAAATCCGAGAGCTGAACTTCATCCGTTGAAGTAAGGACCACTAATCTCTCCATTAGGTTTTCAAGTTCACGCACATTGCCTGGCCAGTCGTAGCGAGTCAGTAGGTCCATGACATTGGAGTGATTGATGCGCACGCAGCGTTTTTCCTGAGAGTTGAACTTCTGCAAAAAGTGTTCAACTAAGAGGGGAATGTCGCAACGGCGTTCGCGCAGCGGCGGCATATGGATGGGAATAACATTTAAGCGGTAATAGAGATCTTCGCGAAAACTTTTATCTTTGATGGCTTCTTCAAGTACTCGGTTGGTGGCCGCGATGATTCGAACATCACACTTTTGGGGTCGAAGGGAACCAACCGCCTCAAAACTTTTTTCCTGCAGGAAACGCAAAAGCTTTACTTGTAACGCTAACGGTAGCTCGCCCACTTCATCCAGAAATAGGGTGCCGCCTTCGGCCATTTCGATGCGACCTGGTTTGTTCTGCAGTGCCCCGGTAAAGGATCCGCGCACATGCCCAAAAAGTTCGCTCTCTAAAAGTTCACCGGGAATTGCGCCGCAGTTGACGACGACCAGGGGAGCGTTTTTGCGTTGCGATAACTGGTGCACGGCTTGGGACACAAGTTCTTTTCCTGTACCGGACTCTCCGGTGATAAGAATGGTCGCATCCGTTTGGGCAACTTTCTGGATGGCCTCAAAGACCGAACGTAGGCCAAAATTTTGGCCAATCATCATAGGAAACGGAACCGGGATGGGTGCGGCGGCGCTTGGAATCGCGTCTGGACTTGGCAGACTTAGAGGTCCTGCTTGATTCAAAGAAATGAGAGTGAGCGAATCAGCGTAACGGGTTTGAACTTCGTCCGTTGGCGCCTTTCCTTCACTTGGCAAAGCTCCCATTATTCCTCCTTGAATAATTCATGGCACTAGGATTTAAGTGCCCACCTAAAAATGCTAACAGACCGGTTACTCCTGTCAAAGGCTCTCTTGCGGAAAGTCCGGAATTTTTTGGGTAGGTTAGCTTCGTTTAGGAGTTAAATTCTTCAAAAAAACTCTTAATTAAGGGTCCAAGCTTCCAGAATCCTTCAAATACTACCCAAAGAATCGAGGTGATAATGAGCACGCCCGCACCGGCGAAACAGGGGTAAAAATATTGGCGGGCACGGCGGTTATAGTAATAGAGCCCAAGCTCCAGCAGCAAAAGGCTGAAGGGAATGGCCCAAAACGGGTAAAATCTCGCCAAAAACAAAATGGAGTACATCTCCCTATAAGTTTAAGGCTGACCCCCCTGAATCTCGAAGCTTCTTTTTTGGGAACCTATTTTTTAATAGCGGGTGGGGTAGCCGCGCGGCTTTCCCGGGACTCTTCAACGCTTTTTTGTATGAAGTACTTTAAGACCTTATTACGGTTAGCCCCGCCCAGGAGCGATTTGAGATCTTCGTATAAACTAGGATCATTGACCAGCGCACCGATGGTACCTTCACCGCGATCGATCTTAGCCATAACATTCCTCAAGTGTTTCGTTGATTCCTGAAGCTCATTAGCCGCTTTGGGTAAGTCTTTTACGGCGGCGGAGAGTTGGGCCGAGGTATGGGCAAAACCCTTGGCCACGATTTCAGAGCGGCCCTCTTTTTGGAAGCTTGCCAGGATGGAGTCAAGACTTGCCATGCTGGAATTCAATCGCTCCAAAAAAATATCGCCTTTATTGAGGTAATCTTTGAGGTCCTTCGCTGGCTCCGCCTGAAGAGAGGCACCATCCGCCGCTACGGGAGCTTCGGGTGTACCTACCGTGAGGTTAACGTACTTGTCACCGAGGACACCCTGGGTACCCAGTTGCGCCAAACTGTCTTGTTTTACGTGATCGGCAAATTTCTTTGAGATGGAAATCTTAACCTCTACATTTCCGTTCTCCCGTATTTCCATTTCACTGATTTGACCGACGCGGAAGCCCGCCATTTTCACTAAACTGCCTATGGAGAGCCCTTCCACCTGAGGCAGTAGAATTTTGTAATGGGTCTTTCCCTGAAGAAAATTTCCGGAGCCACTTACCAGCAGTAAACCTCCGCATATCAATAGGAGGCCGATTAAAATAAAAATACCAACCTTCACGTCTTGTTTGCGATTTTTGATCATTTGATTTCCTCTCCCGCGAGAAAGCTGTGAACCACTGGGTCAGAGCTGTTTTGAATGTTTTTTACCGTGTCGATGGCCCGGATCGTGCCCTTGTAGAGAACGGCGATGCGGTCGGAAACTTTGAAGGCTGCCGCCAGATCGTGCGTCACAAAAATGGCCGTGTGTCCGCGGGATTTTACTTCCAGCATCAAGTCCATCAAACGGTGAGTGTTGAAGGGATCCAGGCCCGCCGTGGGCTCATCGTAAAGAATGATGTCTGGCCTCATGATGATGGAACGCGCTACGCCTACGCGCTTTTGCATTCCGCCGGAAAGGGACGCCGGCAAGAGGTGTTGGCTACTTTCAAGGCCAATCAGGCTCAGCATCTCCTGAACCTTCGTCGAAATTTCTTCTTCCGAAAGTTTAGTGTGCTCCCTTAAGGGGTAAGAAATGTTTTCTTCCACGGTCAGCGAATCAAACAGGGCGCCATTCTGGAAAACGTAACCTATTTTTTTTCGCACATCGATGAGTTGCTCTTCGCTGAGTTGGACAATGTTGCGGCCTTCAAATTCGATGGAGCCGGAATCCGGTTTTTCAAGGCCAATGATGGAACGTAGAATCACGCTTTTACCGGTTCCACTGCCGCCGAAAAAGCCTAGAATCTCGCCCTTCATGACGTCATAGGTGAGCCCTGACAAAATGGTTTTTTCGTCAAATTTCTTGTGGAGGTCTTTTATCCGCAGAGCATAAGCGGTGGAGTCTGGTTTATTGGCCATAAGGTAAAATAATCATAAAAAGTTTAGTGAGAAAAAAGTCGGAGATCATAATGAATATGTTCGTGGAAACTACGACGAAGGTAGTGCTATCACCCACGCCTTTAGTGCCGCCTTCAGAGCGCATGCCTCGGTAACAGGCGCTTAAGGAAATGAACGCCGCAAATACTACGGTTTTTAAGAGGCCGGTCGTGAAATCCACGGGGCGTAGGGTTTCGATGCATTTGCCAATGTAATAACTAGCTGAAATAGAGGCTTCTTGCATTGCCACCAGCATGCCGCCAAAAAGGCCTACGAAATCTGCGATGATGGTGAGGCATGGAAGTGCGATCATCGTTGCGATAAATCTTGGCACCACAATCTTTTTTATCGGGTTAGTTCCTAACGCGCGGATCGCATCAATTTGTTGGGTAACCTTCATGGATGAAACTTCCGCCGCCATTCCGGAACCAATCCTTCCGGCCACCAATAGACTTGTGAAAACGGGACCCATCTCACGGATGAATGAAAGACTTACGATGCGCGGGATGTACATTTTTCCGCCGAATTTTTCTAAGCCCAGGGAAAATTGAAGCGTCATGACAGAACCCGTGGCAAGCGCCGTGATGATCACGAGCGGTAACGATTGCACGCCCATGAGAAAAAGCTGGTCTAATGTGAGGCGAATATAGAAAGGCCGCTTAAAAAGTTCTTTAACCGTGGTGAAAGAAAGGATGCCTAATCCGCCCGCGAATTTGGCCATTGAAATGATAACATCTTCAAAACGTTTGATGTAGGTGACGGAAGTAGAGCTCATTTCAAGGAAATCCTTTTTATTGGGCGTGGAATTCGCCGATGAACTTTTCAAAATCAGCTAGATTCTCCTCAAATTTTTGGGGCGCGGCAAGATAAAGAAAATCAAAAGTACAACCCCGATGCGTGGTGACCACGGCACGAATCTTGGTTTGGCTAGGTGCGCTAGATTTACTTACGCCGTTTTGAGCGATGGTTTTACGGTCCGGCCTAGGGGAGGAGAGATAAGTGGCCTGCAGTGCCGGACGTCCATCGACCGTAATGGATTTTTTATCAAGTACGGTTTCGGCTCCGATAGTACCCATGACCAGGGAAGTTAACAGGGGTTCAAGGTCCGGTTCAGCTTCTTGCTCGGCTTCATTGCAGACGCTGTTGAGAGAAACGAAGGCCACGCCGGCCTTGTTATCGAAAGCAAGATCAACTTCCTCGTTAAATGAATTTTGTTTAGAGCCAGTGCTGGCGCCTAACGTGCCTTTAGGTAGGAGATTCCAACGATCGGGAAAGACTTGGTCCAGCCGCATCACATGATAACCATGATCCTTGCGGTCAACCTTAGAGGAGCCGCCAAACAAGAGGCCGCAGCCCGTGAATTGGGCGAGGGAGATTAGAAAAGTACAGATACCTAAGGAAAGGGCGGTGATTTTTATTTTTTGGGCGCGGGTACCCGAGGCGTTCGTCTTAAAAATAATTTTCATCTATGGTCTTTCTGTGGTCGTGGAGCTTTAAAGAGCGTCTTGAAAAACATAGTATCGACAGTTCCGGGGGGCGTCTATCAAAAGAGGGTCAAGAGTTTGGCGCTTTTTGGGACCATGGGGTCCCGCTTTGGCTCCAACGTCAAAATTCCATCGTCTGAATTTTGACACTAAATATAAAATATCTAAATATATCAGTCGAGCTATGTAGGAAAATTTGTGGCACGGCAGTTGCTTCCTTATGGTGGAAGACGAGGAAAGATGCAGGATGCAGAATCTCCGTAGCCGAAAAAACTATTTTGCAGGAACGATGGTTAGGCAAATGCCGGGCCTTTTATTTCTGCTCGCATTGTTCGCGCCGACACCGCAGGCCCTAGGCGGAATGAGGCAAACCGAAAGCTATAAGACCCATACTCACCTTGCCATCCCGGTGGATCCGGGCATGAGTTACGAAGTGGAGCGTTCCGGCGCGAGCTCAGGGGCAATCGGATTTAAGGTCCAAATCACTGGAGTTTTTTCCCAGGATACGAAAACTGCTCTTCAAAAATTAGCATCGCTAAAGGACGGTCGCACTGAATCTGTGACGCTTCAGCCAGGCAATCGCAATGGGGATTGGTTGCTGGAAGTCCGCTTTAAAAATGCCCTAGGCGCTGACTACGAAATATTTGATTATCGGGATCAACGAACATCAACTGTTTTTATTGATTATTGGGCATCCTTGGACCGACCGGAGCAAAAAAGCCTCGGTGGAAAAACTAAAAATGGCGGTAGTAAGGCGGGTAAGACCTCGAGCGCTAAAGTTTCGCCACGGGAGAGGGGCCTGGCGTCAAACACACAAGGAAGCGGTGGAAATGTAGTAGTTAAAGGCACGAGCGCAGGGCCGGTAACTACGTCGGTGGAAGAAGCGCGTTCAGGGAATCTATGCGGTACTCGGCTTGATTTCGCAAAGGATGGCGTGATTGATTTTAAGGTTTATCATCGCCCGTTTAATTATGAGTCCCATTTTGCGTTGGAGTTTCCGGACGCTAAATACACTTATCCGGATGCCGAAAGCCTTGGCAAAAAAACGGACGAGAATGACGCAAACAGCGACCGCGTGCATTACGCCCTAACCCGGAAACTGTACCAAGAGGGCCGTTTGGGGCTAGCGCTGAAGACCATCGAATTTTACGAAAAGAAATTCGTGAAGGCGGAAAAAACCAACGCCTTTTTATCCGAAATGAAATTTTTAAAAGTGAACGCGCTCTTTAAGCTTTCCCAAAAATTAAATTCAAAACATTTTAAGGAATCGGCCCATGCGTTGCTGAATTTAATCATGCTCAACGAGCCCCAAACGGAAAAAGGCCAGTTTGCAAGACTCTTCCTGCTTCAGGACCTGATTAAAAATCGTAAAAATGTACAGGCTCTAGAGTCGGCGCTCTCCGGTGCCGAGCTTAAAGACAAATACGAAACCGTCTATCTCTTGGCGGCGGCCGAGAGCATGCAGGCCATCGGCGAAAAAGCGCGAGCCGAAGCACTTTACCAACAAATCATGGGTAGGGATCAGAAAGATCGTTTGGCCATCGAAGGTGCCTTTCGCTTAGGTGAAGTCTATATGCTGAGCGGAGATTTCGAAAAGGCGAGGGCTACCTTTACGGCAAGCCTTCGGCAATATCCGGAGCGAATCAATGAATATCCCACGGCGGTATTTAACCATGCCGAATGCTTTTTTCGTCTCGGACGGTTCAGCGAAGCTCGCGAAATGCATGCGGAGTTTCTAAAAAGATTTCCCCATGACGATCTCGTTTGGGCCTCGCACTTGCGAGTGGCGGAATTCAATCATACCCTTCAGAAAACTAAGGCCGATCGCGAGGCAGTCATTGATGGGTACGAGGCTGTGGTGAACCGCGCGCCGTATACGACCGGCGCGTTCCTCGCGTCCGTAAGGCTTTCCGACTGCATGCGCATTGAAGGAAAAGACGATGTGGGCCGGAAAAATTTGGCGTTTTACAAAAACATTTTTGAGAAAAAAGACCTCTCCAAAGTTGAATCAAATTTATTCAGTCCCCTTGACCTTAGAAAGTTCGTTGATCTTTATGAGCTTAGGTTCAAACGAAGGCTTGGGGATTACGACTACATCCTTAAAATGGCTCGATTCTATCGAAGTCGGTTAGAGGCACAACCTATTCATTTAAGCTTAAAGAATGAATTGCAGAGCGGAGTAGAGGCATTCATTCTGGATTTGACCAAAAATCCGGAGGCTACGGATTCAGATTACGCAAGGGCCCTCAAGCTTAGTGCGCTCTATAAAGACTATTTACCGGCCAAGGCTTCACTCTCGTTTAAATTGTCCATGGCTCGTGCACTTTTTGAGACGGGCGATTACAAAAAAGCCGCCGAACAGCTTGCGAGTCTCGAAAACGAGCAAGCCACGGCAACGCCCGGAGTGCAGGACGATATTCACTGGCTAAACTACGAAATTCTTCGCCGGACCTCTACGGATTTTTCGGCGAAACAAACTGCGCTTCTGCGTTTGAATCCAGAAGGCGCATACCGCGCCGAAAGATTTTTCTTAAACCTTGAGCTGCTCGCAGAACAACGTAAATACCGCGAAATCCTCGATGCGGCAGGCGATACCGCGGTCGCTGCCCTACCGGATGATTACAAAATACGCACTTTTTTGCTGAAAATGCGGGCCTATCGCGAGCTCAACGACTTAGGCGAGTTGCTTAAAGAATGTGATCGTTTCATCCTAAGTCGCGGACTTGAGCAGGATGCGCAGGATTTCCTACCGGAAGTGAACCGGTTCCGGTCCGAGGCTCTTTATAAACTTAAAAAGTTTGATCTTGCAGCCGAAGCCCTGACGGAAGTGTTGGCGGAGATGCGCAAGGATGAAACGCAAAAAAGCAACACCAGCGCCGTGGAATTTATGCTTGCACGATCACTGGATGCGCTCGGAAAAGAAAAGGAAGCGGAGGATGCATATCGAAAATTAGCGTCAACGGACAAAGGGATGTGGGGAAAGTCCGCGAAAGTGGAGCTTGAACAAAAACAGTTTAAAAAAATAAATCAAAAGAATTGAATCGTAAGTAAAGTTCATTAAACTAAATACTGGAGGATCGAAAGCCATGGATGGTAAGACGAAAGAAACTAATAAGCTAGCCGAGACCGTTGCACAGACAAAAGGATGTGTTTTGTTGCAAGGTGAAGCTGGAACCGGAAAAACATATTTAGCCAGACAAATTCACGAAGCGTCCCAGCGGGTCGGTTCTATCATTTTCGTGAACTGCAACCAACAACCCGAAGCGTTGCTAGAAACCGAAATCTTTGGTTTCGAGAAAGGCGCCTTTGCCGGCACCGTAAGTGAAAAAAGAGGAAAGTTCGAACAGGCCAACGGTGGTACCATCGTACTTGAGAACATCTCTGAGCTCACCCCTAAGCTTCAGGCTAAGATTCTAAAAACCTTGGAAACCGGCGCCGTGGATCGTATCGGATCCAAACAGGCCATTCCAGTGGACATTCGAGTTGTCGCAACGACCACCAAAAACATTTCGGAAATGGTGACGCAGAACACTTTCTCTGAAGCACTTTTTTATCGTCTCAACGCCAATCAGTTTGTATTGCCGCCATTGCGTGAGCGTGGGGAAGATTTAAAACAAATCGTTTCCACCATGCTCGCCAAGGTTACGAGCAAAAATGGACGTAGGGTTTCGGGCATCACCGAAGACGCCGTGCAAAAGCTCTCAACTTACAATTTCCCGAACAACTTAAGGGAACTTGAAGCCGTATTGGAGCGCGCCGCCATGAGCGCGCACGATGGCGTTGTTCGTGAGAGCGATGTGCATCTTGGGCCCCAAACTCAGGCGAGACATCAGGGTGAAGGCGCTCACTCGGTAGACTGGGAAGCTCAAGCTTCTTGGGCACCGGGCCGTACACTCGATGAAATCGAAAGAGCCGTGATTTTAAGGTCGCTTTCCTACCATAGCGGAAACCGTACCCATACGGCCCGTGAACTTGGCATCAGCATCCGAACCCTGCGCAATAAGCTCAATGAGTACCGCAGGCTTGGCATCAGCGTCTAAACTATAAACACTCCTTGGTTAGATCCGGACGGGGGAATTGGCAGGCAGCAATTCCCCCGTTCTTTTTTGCCTCCCTTAATAAATAAAAAAAATTTACGATAAGGCTTCCCCGTTACTTTTTAGGGGGCCTTCTGATGGAATAAGAGAAGAGGGTGCTTGAAGTGTCTGATTTGATATTTGACTCAACGATTCAGGGAATGAATTCCGTTTTGAACCTGCGCTCCGCAAACCAAGGTGTCATCAGTTCCAATATCGCAAACGCCGACACGCCTGGTTACCACGCGAAAAAATTGGAGTTTGAGGATGCCCTGAGGTCGGCCTTTGAAGTCGACGAGCGCATGGCGTTGGGCGAAGACGGCGTTGAGGAAGGGCATTTCACCCGCATGGCACCAAACTCCGTAGTTGCCGAAATTTATGACAATCCCAATGGCGTCGTGAATTTGGATGGAAATACCGTTGACCGAAATTCCGAACAAGTTTCCATGGCGGAAAACCAAATTCATTTCGATGCCGCCGCGGAAGCTCTCAAACGAAAATTAGCTCTTCTTAAATATGCAGTTTCAGACGGCGGAGGCAGGTAAAAATGGATTTTTTTAGTTCAATGCGCGTGAGCGCTTCCGGGATGAATGCACAGCAAACCCGGATGAATACCATCTCTTCAAATCTCGCAAATGCCGAGTCTACGTCGTCAGAAACCGGCGGTCCCTATCGTCGCAAGGATCCCGTTTTTTCTGCGGTCCCGGAAAGGGAATCCTTTGGCGAAATCCTTTCCGATGAACTCGAGCAAAACACGCAAGGTGTGCTGGTCACCGAAATTCAGGAAGATGCGAAAGCACCGCGCATGGTTTTCAACCCTTCTCACCCCCACGCCAATACAGAGGGCTATGTAGCGATGCCCAATGTGAACAGCGTTGAGGAAATGGCCAATATGATTTCTGCATCGAGAGCTTATGAAGCAAATGTTACGGCCCTAAACGCCGCCAAAGGTATGGCCATGAAATCGCTTGAGATCGGCAAATAGGTAAAAATAAATTATGTCTGAATTCTCCATTCAAAAAATTAATAGCCAGCCCCTTCAACTGGAATCCACAAGCACAGTTGAGAGCCCCTTAAAACTTAAGGATGCGGCCGGCGGCGATGATGCGGCGACTTCTTCATTTCTGCAGTACCTCAAAGAGGGGCTTGCTTCCGTGAATCAAACGCAACTGGACTCCGATAAGGCCGTGCGGGAAATGATGGCCGGCAGCACAAAAAATATTCACGAGGCCATGCTTTTTCTTGAGAAGGCCGACATGACTTACAAAATGGCGATGCAAGTGCGGAATAAAATTATCGATGCATACCGCGAAGTCATGAGAATGCAGGTGTAGGGTTTAAATGGATTATTTTTCAAGGGTCGCGGGTTTAATACAAGAATTTTATAAAAACTTAACGCCTCAGCGTAGGCTTGCGCTTTTCACAACCCTGACCCTCGTGGTCGCCAGCGTCGTCATGATGCTTGTGTGGGCGAGCAAAAGTGCGTACCAGACGTTGTACACGAATTTGGCCGCGGAAGATTCCACGGCCATTATGCGTTTGCTGCGGGATAAAAAGATTCCATTTATCGTCGAGAACGATGGCAAGACCATAAAAATTCCGCCCGAAGCAGTTTATGACTTGCGTTTGGAGCTGGCATCTTCTGGTTATCCTCAGGCCGGCGTTATTGGGTATGAAGTTTTTGACAAACAATCCTTTGCGACGACAAGTTTTGTTCAGAAATTGAATCAAAAGCGGGCCCTTGAAGGTGAGCTCATTCGGACCATCAATCAGTTAAAAGGGGTGAAGCGGTCGCGCGTGCACTTAGCGATGCCGCCTAAAACAACTTTTGTTGAGGATGAAAAAAATCCTACCGCCAGCGTCGTGGTGGAGCTTGAGCCAGGCAACGTACTTCAGGAACGCCAGATTTTAGGTATCACAAACCTAGTGGCTTCCGCCGTGGAAGGAATGGAAACGGGAAGCGTCATCATTCTAGATGGTAACGGAAAAATTCTCTCCAAAAATTTGAACGATCCCGTGGCTAAACAGACGGCTTCGCTGCTGGAGCTGCAACAGCGACTTGAGCGCGACTACGAAAAACGCGTGGAAGAAATCGTTTCGAAGGTCGTTGGAGAAGGTAAAGTCGTAGCTAAGGTCGCCCTTGACCTTGATTTCACTCAGCTTACGGAAACCCAAACCGCCTACGACCAAGAAGGTGCGGCGATTAAGGGTCAGCAAAAAGAAACTCATCTTATGGATGGTTCACGGCCCGTTCCTACGGGACCTCCCGGCGCTGCGAGCAATACGCCAAACGCTCCCCAGGGTCAGCAAGGTCCAGGGCTCGCTAGTACCAGAGTCGCAGAAGTGCGTAGCAATACTCAGAAGTCCTACGAAACGACAAATTTCGCCGTACCGGAAACGGTTCGGCGCAGCGTAAAACCTACTTACACCATCAAGCGGCTTAACGTTGCGGTCTTGGTGGACAACGAGTGGATCAAAAAAGCGGAAGCTGCAGTTGCCACCGCCGCTGCTTCAGATAAAAATGCCGCCGCTCCCCAAGAAGGGGATGGTCCTAAAAAGAGTATGTGGGATGTTGAGCGTGAGAAACTTCAAACCGTTATTTCATCTTCCGTTGGTTTTGATAAAACTAGAGGTGACGTGGTGGAAATCCAAGGTATGGAGTTCCGTAAGGATGACCTCGAAGATGCCGAGAATCATATCCGAGCAATCGAGCAACGTAGACTCTATCGTCATCTCATCGAATACGCCGTCCTAGGTTTGGTCATCCTCCTCTTTTTCCTCGTGGTCATACGCCCCTTCATCAAGTGGCTTACGGACAACACTGTGGACAGCATGGAATCCTTTCTGCCTAAGACCATTGAGGAGTTAGAGAAGCTGCAAAGTGGTGACGCGGCCATTGCGACCGTTGAGGAAGTGATGCCGGTCATGGTGGACAAGGTCGACCCAGAAAAAGTTGAAGGTCAGATGATTCGTGAAAAAATCATGACCTTGGTTGAGAAGAATCCCGGCAAGGCCGCGATGATTCTTCATGAATGGATAGGAAAACCGGCAACGTCCTCGGCAAGCAAAGATGCCGAAGCGGAAGCGGTTTAACGCTGATTTTTGAGGTGAGTGATGGCTGACGCGAATGCAAAAAAATCTGAAAAGCCCATGACGTTTGAGGAAATGAACGGTCTTGAAAAGACCGCTTTGCTTCTAAACATTTTGGGCAACCAAGTCACAAGCCAAGTGTTTAAGAAAATGCGGGATAATGACATCAAACGCATCATCAGCGCCATGGGCAATGTGAGCAAAGCCACGATCCCCATGGTGAGACAAGTGCTGGAAGAGTTTTACGGTGAAATTTCTGAAGAACAGGAAATTATTTTTGGTCAGTCCCAAGGCAGGGATTTTATTCTTCAGACGCTCGGCGAAGAGCGCGCAAAAACTGTGCTTGGTCAACTCAGCGTAGTTGAAGGTTCACGCACCCTTGAGGCTCTGGAGCTGGTCGATGCAAGAACGCTTTCTAATTTCCTCATGAATGAGCATCCACAGACCATTGCCCTTATTTTGGCGCATCTTGATTCCCAGAAAAAAACGGAAGTTCTCAAACGGTTGCCCGAGGCGATTCAGACCGAAGTGGTTTTACGTATCGCGAATTTGGATTTCATCAGTCCAACTTTGATCGCCCAAGTCGACGAAGTCTTAAAGCAAGAACTTGCCACCCTTGGCTCCATCGATACGCAGCAGCTCGGTGGCGTTCAGCCGATTGCCGATATGCTTAACGTCATGGACAAAACGACGGAGCAGAACATCATGGCCAGGGTCGAGGAAAAAGATCCGCAACTTGCCGAAGAAATCCGCAAACTCATGTTCGTGTTCGAGGATATTCGTTTCATCGACGATCGTGGCATGCAGACGCTCCTCAAAGATGTGGCTAACGATAAGCTGGTCATTGCCATGAAAACGGCGCCCGATGACCTTAAAGAAAAAATATTCAGGAATATGTCACGCCGGGCAGCGCAGCTCCTCAAGGACGATTTGGAAGCCCTGGGACCAGTCCGTCTCAGCGACGTCGAAGGTGCGCAGCAAGAAATCGTCAATGTCGCAAAACGCCTCGAGGGCGAAGGCAAGATCATGATCAGCCGCGGCGGTGATTCCGATGCGCTGGTGTAACTACGAACCAAAGGATTTGAAACATGTCCTCAAGTTTTAAGCCCACCCGCATTTCGCCTTCCACAAAATTTGAAGGGCAAGCTGCAGAAACTTTGGCTAAGCCAAATTTGCAAGTGCCGGCGGAAGCGTTGCCGAAGCCTTACCTTACCCAAAGTCATAATATAAAAACTATCGAAGTCGATACGAGCTACAACGTAGGTGCGTTTGAGAGTCAAAAGCTTACGGAGCCCAAGGATCCCCATTCCTATGCCCAGTGGCGTAAACATGTGGGGCAGGGGCAGATCGGCAAAGATACCAGGTTTCATCTACACGAGCTTGCCAAGGCTAATCTTTCGGTAGAAGCCGAAGAAGAGCAACGCATTGAAGATGAAGTGGCTAGACGGGTAAGTCTTCACTTAACCGACCTAGCTGAGGTTACCCGTAAAAACGCCTATGATGAGGGGTATGGCAAAGGTTTGGAACGCGCTCGCCAAGAAGTGATTTCCTCCATGCAAGCGGATTGTGATCATTTGCGGGGCTTGGTAAAGGCCATTGATGATGCAGCGAACCTAGTGGCCATTGAGAACGAAGAAGTTTTGTTGCGGATCATGGAACAACTCATCCGTAAAATTTTTCTAAAAGAAGTGAGCCTTGATCGCGAGTGGATCGTAAGGGTCATGCACCAAGCGATTGGAATGTTATCCACGCGGGCGAATATCAAGCTTAAGGTTTCTCGCGCGGACATTGGCCGCTCAGAAACCATTATGGCGGACTTGAATCGCAGCCTTACCGATTTAAAAAACGTAAGCATTGAGGCCGACGATACTTTGAGTTTAGGCGGCTGCCGAGTGGAGACGGACTTTGGCACCTTGGATGCGTCCATTGAGCGCATTTTTGTAAATTTGCATGCGGCCCTTGAGGGCGGAATTTCCGGTGAACCTAAGTGAGTGACCATTCGCTAACCCATAAAATGAGTGCGGAAAAGGTGCTGCAGAAACTTGAACGTGACCATTATTACGGGGAAATTGGGCGTATTCTTAAAAGCACCGGAATGATTTTTGAGGGTTACCTGCCGAGCGCAAGACTTGGCGCTACGGTTGAGATATTTTCTAGCAATCATCCTAGCGTTGAAGCAGAGGTCATTGGCTTTCGAGATAAAAAGGCGTTGCTTATGCCGCTGGACGACGGCCGTGGTATAAATACTTCAAGTTTAGTGAGGGTGCTTAGGAATTCTCCGACCCTGCGCGTAAGCCCTGGGCTCATTGGCCGAGTCATCAACGGTAAAGGTGATCCCATCGACGGCCTACCCTTAAAGGGTAGGGACGTGGTGCAGATCCCCATCTTTCGTGAGTCAACCAACCCCCTTGCCCGCGAAATGATCACGCAGCCGCTGGATCTCGGGATTCGGGCGATCAATTCCATGCTCACTTGTGCACAGGGCCAGCGCATTGGCATCATGGCTGGTTCAGGCGTTGGCAAAAGCACGCTGCTCGGCATGCTGGCTCGCTACGCGAAGGCCGACGTGAACGTCATTGCGCTTATTGGCGAGCGTGGTCGCGAAGTGGGAGAGTTCATTGAAAATGATCTAGGTCCAGAAGGCCTGAAAAAGAGCATTATTGTGGCGGTGACCGGTGATCAAAGTCCAGTGGTGCGCGTCCGCGGCGCCTACGTGGCCACCGCCATCGCGGAATATTTCAGCCAAGGCGGCGCAAACGTTTTGCTCATGATGGATTCACTCACCAGGTTTTGTATGGCCCAGCGGGAAATTGGCCTAAGCCTTGGTGAACCACCGGCCAGTAAGGGTTACACGCCATCGGTCTTTGCTGCGCTGCCAAAACTACTTGAACGAGCCGGAAATTTTAAGAACGCCGGTAGCATTACCGGAATTTACACCGTCCTCGTGGATGGGGACGATATGGATGAACCCATCGCCGATTCCTCACGCGCAATTCTTGATGGTCATATTGTTTTGAGCCGAAACCTGGCTAATCGAGGTCATTATCCTCCAATTGAAGTTACTCAGAGCGTCAGTCGTTGCATGTCAGCAGTAATACCCTCCAGTCATAAAATTCTGGCGCGCGAATTAAAAGAACTCATGGCGGTTTATCAGCAAAATGAAGACCTGATCAATATCGGGGCTTACGTTCGTGGCAACAACCAAAAACTCGATCAGGCGGTTCAGGTTTGGGACCAAATTCAGAAATTTTTACGCCAAGATGTCGGTGATTCCACCAACATTCAGATGAGCGTTGGTCATATGGAAAAAATCCTCGCCGCGGCTGGCGTGCGTACTTAAGGAAATCAAATGCGTTTTGTTTTTCGTTTAGAACCAGTGCTGCGTGACCGGGACCGTACGGAAAAGGCGCGGCTTCGTGAGTGGAGCATCGTAAACCAGATCCTGGGGAATCTTGTGCTGGAGAAAAAACGTTTGGAGAATGCGTTAGGCGAAGCCCAACAAGACTTCAATGCCCTCAGTGCGACGCCGCGTATTTCTGTCGCCCTTTTGCAGGAAGCGGATCATTACATCAAATCATTGTTCCAAAAAATTGAATGGAAGCGTCTGGAAATATTGCGGGCCGAAAAATTCGTTCAGAAGAAGCATCAAGAATGGCAGGCGGCGCGCATGAAAAAACAAGTCATCGAAAAAATTCGGGAACGTAGATTTGAAGATTTTAAGTTGGAACAAAAGGATCGTGAGGCCAAGTCGCTGGATGATCTTTACATCATGGCCGAAGCAAGGCGCATGCGAGAATCCGAAGAAGAATAACGCTGGGAGGGCGAGAATATGCACGTAAAAAAAATTAGGTTATTTTTTCTGTTTTTCATGACTTCAACTTTCATCATGGCCCTGGTGCAGGTTTTAGGCGCAAAAGCAGCGGAAAATGCGAAACCTGCGAAAATTGAAGAACGCGGCGATCGTAGCGTGAGCACACGTTTAGAAAGCATCGCCGATGATCTTGAAAAAAAGCGTCAGGACCTTGAGCAGCGAGAGCAGGCGCTGATTGATCAGGAAAAACAATTAAAGGATCGCGAGGCTGATCTTGAGAAGAAAATTAAGGAACTAAAGGCTACCCGTACGGCGTTTGAAGCGTCCATTGAAAGTCACCGCAAGGGTAACGAGGAGCGAGTAGTGCGGATGGTTACGGTGTTTGAATCTATGCAGCCAAAGGCCGCAGCACAAGTTTTTGAGACGTTGGATGACTGGTTGTCTGTGGAAGTCATGAAACGAATGGATACCAAGAAAGTCGCAAAACTCATGAATCTCATGAATAAAAACCGGTCCGCCAAGCTCTCGGAACTTTTGACCGGCTTCTTTAAGGAAAACTTGGAGAAAGATCAAAGCGCAGTTGCTAATAAATAGAAAGTATTTAAAACTAGAAAAGTAGATCAGTAAGAAAGCATAAATGAACCCGATTTTAGGCGCAAAAATAAGCACAAACCAGTCAAAGCCAAATGAAAAGGCTTCGGTTTCGCCATTGGACAAAGAGGCTTCCTCCGAAGACTCAGCCCAGTTCATGGGTATGCTTTTAGGTATGGGTCAGAACCCAGGCCAAGTACCGGCGCAAGCTTTACCCGCCGATAAAGGGCAGGCGTCAGATGCCGGCAAAGAGTCTACCAAACTTGCAGTTTCGCCTGGCGATCCTTCAATTCTTAAGGGCGCTAAAGAAGTCGTGGATAACGGTTCCGCCAAAGGTAAAATTCCTTTGCTAGGTGCGGGACAGCTTTTAGCCAAAGATTTTAATTTTGATGCCGCAAGCCTTGAGGCTCCGCCACCAAAGGATCTGCTGGAGCCACCTCCCCAGATGGAGGCTCAAGCGTTGCTTCTAAACCCTGAGCTCAGGGAGCAACGCTCGCCGGTAGCGAAAAATGAGAGCTCTGCAAACTTAAAGACGCTTAACGATAAAGCTCCAAAGATTCTGGACCAACCGTTCCTTGCTAAAGGAACCAAGGGGGAGTCGGAGCAAGATCTTTCTTTGCAGAGTATCCTTTCCCTACTGACGGCGCTTCCCGAAAATTCTGAAGCGAAGTTAAATGAGCAAGACCCATCTGAATCTTCCTCTGAATCTACTTCTGAATCTACTTCCTCGAACCCATCTGCGTCCCGCGGTCAAGGAAGAGCTAAGAACCCAGGACTATTCAGCCATGATTTCATCGCGGCGAAAATCGTATCGAAGGATGCGACTACTTCCGCGGATGATGGATCAAGCAGTAAATTTAAATTCGATTCTTCAACTTCGCGCGAAATGCCCAACGAATTGCTTTTGAACGCACCTGCCTTAAAGCCTGCCGCTGGATTTGCTAAGTCTAATGCTTTGGCCACTGCAGCGGCCCAGAGCCCGGCTCCCGGTCTCGCACTGCAAACCGCCTCCGGAATGCTTGAGCTACAACGCTCCATTACTGAAATGACGAAAGCCGGTAAGGAAGAGATCAGCATTCACTTAGCGCCGAAACACTTAGGCGATTTGCACATCCGCGTGAAGATGACGGACGATAATCTTTCCGTAAAATTCGGCGTAGATACTGCCGAAGCTAAAGCCCTGCTGGAAAATGACCTTGGTTCATTGAAACAACGTCTAGAGACCAGCATGCCCGTTTCCCAGAAGGGCGAAATGCGCAGTGTAGAAATTGCACTGCAACAAAATAATGTAAATAAATTAAATTTAGATAGCCAGGTTTCGCATGACCGTATGCGACAATCTACAAGTAACGTCGTTCATTCCGAAGATTTTTTGAATCAGTCCCGAAGCGCCGGCCAAAGTGAGCAGGGAGCGTCGCAGTCGGGCTCGGATTCACAAAATCGAGAAGGGTTCGCACGGCAGCAGCAAGGACAAGCCCGTCAGTTTGACCAGAAGGAAAGAAATCCTTCCCGCGGTTATGATGTCTGGGAAAAAGCCATGCACGAACGAGCGTTTGCTTAGTTTCTAAGGGGATACCATGATTAATACCATCGATTCAAAATCAGCGGCCGATCCAGAAAAAAAGGGCGAGATCATGAAGCGCCTGCAACAGCAGTCAGCGCTTCCCGAAGAAAAACGTGATCCCGTAAAGGCTTTGGGTAAAGATGAATTTTTTAAAATCATGATCACCCAAATGAAAAATCAAGATCCTACGAATCCGTACAAGAATGAAGAGCTTGCGGCCCATTTGGCGCAGTTCACTTCGCTTGAACAGATGCTCAATATGAATAAAAATTTGGAAAAGCTCATGGATTCCCAATTGCCGTTACAAAAATTAGGTGCGGCAGGTCTTATCGGGAAAACCATCAGCACGGATTCAAGTCAGTTTGCCCATACCGAAGGAAAATTCTCCGAGCTTTCCTTTGACCTACCGGTGGACGCAGCAAAAACTAAAATTGCCGTACTTAATGATAAGGGCGAAGTCGTGCGTGAACTTGAAAAAACCAACCTGGTAAAGGGCAATAACAAAGTGGAGTGGGATGGCAAACGCTCCAATAATATGTTGTCCCAAACGGGAACCTATTCCATTAGGGTTTCGGCGGAGACGGCCGAAGGCAAAAGCGTTCCGATTTCCACGAAGAAAAAACAAGAAGTGTTTGGCGTATCATTTGATGGAAAAGAAACCGTACTCATGGTCGGCAATTCCAAAAATCCAGAGCGAGTTCTTTTACGCTCTGTGACGCAAGTGGAAGACCTCAACGAGAAATCAAAGTCCCAGTCCGCCCCTTCCGTAAAACCACCGGAAGCATCCGCAAGTATTCCTGTGGCACCGGTAGCTTTGACCCCGGCAAGTCAGCCAACGGCACAGTTTGAAAAACCTATTCCCATGGAAGACATCGCAAAATCTGGGAAATTTACCCCCATTGCGCCTAGCATCGTTAAACAG
Organism: uncultured Oligoflexia bacterium; assembly: GCA_964475985.1. Classification (GTDB taxonomy): domain Bacteria; phylum Bdellovibrionota; class UBA1018; order UBA1018; family CAYHWW01; genus CAYYYP01. The sequence continues at coordinate 27,838 of CAYYYP010000045.1, forward strand.
GACCGGGCCCCGGAAATGCAGCGCGAAGCGGTGAAGGCCTCCCAAGACAGGCAAAAATCCGGCGAGGAAATCAATCCTGCCGCGCAAGAACGATTGAAAAGTGTATCCTAAAGTATGAGCAAAATTCAGAACAATCCTAATCTCATGATACCTAACGTTCAGGGGGCACCCGGTGGCCAACCCTTAACGCGGGGAAATCCTAGCAGTGCGCCGAGTGAGACAGGTCCTGACTTTAAAGAAATTTTAAAAAATCAAAGCGGCCAGAGTTTAGACAGTGCCGCCGCAAATTTTGAGACGTCCAACGTACGCCCGGGCTTAAAATTTTCTTCCCACGCTCAGAGCCGAATGCTCAGTCGAAAAATTGATGGCAGCCCCGAGACCATGAGTAAAGTCATGAACGCCATGGACCGCGCGGAATCCAAGGGCTTAGATGATACTTTAATCCTAACTAAGGATGCTGCCTTCATCGTAAGCGTAAAAAACCGGACCGTAGTTACGGTGATGGACAAAGAACAACTACAGGGAAATGTTTTCACAAATATCGACGGCGCCGTGATTGCGGATGCTTAAATTTAGAATTTCGAAAGGAAGTGCAGTAAACTAGGAAGTGTACAGGGAGTAGGGGCTGGACTCCGCACCGACAAAGTGCGGGGAAGCCTCCCAAAAAATCATTGAATATGATTTTTGATCAGATGATTGCAGTAAGTTCAAATCAATAAAATCAATTAACGAACAAAAAGCATGGAGGCTTTTTCAGTATGGGAATTTTGTCATCATTAAATACCGGTATTACGGGCATGCAAGCTAGCGGTGAAGCATTATCTATTTTCGGCGATAACTTAGCCAACGCCAATACCGTCGGATTCAAAGTGTCGAGGCCCGAGTTTCAAGATGTCGTCGCAAAATCCTTAAAGGGTGTGCTCGGCGGAAATCAAATCGGAAGCGGCGTGAAACTTACGCACGTAGATCCAATTTTTTCGCAAGGTTCATTGACGCAGACCGAACGGGCAACGGACTTAGCAATCACGGGAGATGGTTTTTTCACGCTTGATGGGGAACAAGGAAGAAGTTATACCCGGGCCGGGATTTTTACCTTCGATAAAGAAGGAAAACTTGTAAACACTTCGGGCGATGCCGTTATGGGATTTGCCGCCGATGATACCGGAAAGATTACCAACAAAGTTGCTCCAATTAAAATTGATCGTACCGTAATTGACGCGCACAAAACCAGCAAAGTTGACATGTCCATGAACTTGGATATCCGGGCCGATGTCTTAGGTGAGTTCGATCCAACCGCTCCCGAAAAAACCTCCCAGTATTCAAATTCCATGACGGTTTTTGATTCTGCGGGCAATGAACACTTAGCCACGGCATATTTCAGTAAAACTTCTGACAACAACTGGGACTGGCGCGTGATGGTGAAGGGCGAGGAAACTGTCGGAGGCAAAAAAGGCGAAATGGTGGAATGCGCCAAAGGCAGCCTTAAGTTCACGGTGGACGGAAAACTTGAAGAACAGAAGATCACCAAAAATAAGTTCAACTTCAATAAAGGTGCCCTGCCTGACCAACAGATTGAATTCAATTTCGGAAAAACCATCAAGGAAGGCGGCAACGGCCTGCAAACCACCCAGTACGGCACCGTTTCGGATTTATACAAACATCGTCAGGACGGTTACACAGCTGGCACCGTGGCCGGATTATCCTTCAACGATGACGGGGTCCTCAGTGCATTTTTCACCAACGGCGAGGTCCTAAACTTGGGCCAAGTCGCGGTGGCAAAATTTGAAAATAACGAAGGCCTCTTCAAACTGGGCGGCAATAAGTTCCGGGAATCCCGCAACTCTGGCCAAGCGTTCGTAGGAAAACCGGGCGACGGCGGCCGGGGACGTATCGTGCCGAAGAGTATTGAATCCTCTACTACCGACATTGCGACGGAATTCATCAACTTGATCACCACCCAGAGGAATTTCCAAGCCAATGCCAAGATGATCACGACTTCCGATGAACTCCTCTCCGAAGTGATCAACATGCGCAGACAGTAATTTTTTCCTAGCGTAGACCTGCCTATTCTGTACCAGTAGGATTTAGTCTAAATTAAGGGAGAGTCATAAATATAATATATTTAAGATTCTCCCTTTTTTATTTTGATTCCAACCTTCAGAAAGGTCATCCATGGCAGAAGATAATGCAGCAGCCCCCGCAGCCCCCGAAGCCGCTCCCGCGGGCGGGGGTGGTGGAAATAAGATCGTCACCATCCTTACGGCACT
>CAYYYP010000046.1:0-29645 GCA_964475985.1 uncultured Oligoflexia bacterium
CCCCAAGAATCGGGGACCGCCGCTTTTTTTGAATTCTCTAGTTCGAATACTTTGACAAGTGGTGGCCCCCGCGAGAATCGAACTCGCACACCCGTGAGGATACTGGATTTTGAGTCCAGCGCGTCTACCAGTTCCACCAGAGGGCCAGCTTGTAACAAAAACAAAGTGTTGGTGAAGTAGCGCGAAAATCAAATTCGCTAAAGCATGAAGAAAGGTCAAGGGTAAATTCCGTAACTTCTAAAAGTTTACAGAATATAAGTTATCTGCGGCTGCCAGATTTCTCAATAAAGGCATTTTTTGCCTTCTTTTGGAAGACCAATCTTACGGGTGATCCGATCCAACCAAAATGCGACCTAAGACTTCTGGTTAAGTATCTCTGCAAAGATGTATCAACTTTTTTCGGGTCATTCACTTTAATGGAAATGGTTGGCGGGTTTTTTGAAGTCTGTAATGCGTAGAAAAATTTAGCGTCCTTTGGATTGTTGCGCATCTCACAGGTTCGCAATACCCGGTTGAGCTCTGCCGTCTTTACGAGTTTCATGCGAGCATCCCGAATATCCAAGGCCAAACTTAATACCTGTTCAATCTCTGCATTTAACCTTCGGCCACGTTTCTGCGCACTCATAAAAACTATGGGTGCGTAATCAAGAAAAGCCATCTCTTCCTGGATTTGCTCGGCATAGGATTCTTGGGTGCGATCACATAAATCCCATTTATTTACAATGATGATACAACCACGGCCCGAAGTCTTAATGGCACTGGCGATCTTTTCATCCTGGTCGGTAATCCCCTCAAAACCATCGATGACAAAAAGCGCTACATGCACTTTTTCAAGGCTAGCTAAGGCTTGAACTACGCTAAGAACTTCAACGCCTACTTCCGTTTTGGATTTCCGGCGAATCCCTGCTGTGTCCATGATGCGGAATAATTTTCCGTCGCGGGAAAACTCGGAATCCACGGTATCTATGGTGGTCCCTGCGACATGGGATACGATCATTCGGGATTCACCAAGGATCGCGTTCACGAGAGTGCTTTTGCCAACGTTAGGCCTACCGTAAACGCCAAAACGCAATACGTCGCCGGGTGCTTCTTCCTCAGGCGCTTTAGAATTTTCAGGCTTAATTTCTAAATTTTTCGCTTCTTCAACTTTTGAGAGCTCAGCAATTTTTGCGATCAACACATCTTTAAGGGTTTCAACGCCGCGGTTATGCTCGGCCGACGTGGGATAAGATTCCCCCCAACCTAGGCGTAAACCCATATCCTCGTAGGTGTCGTCCGCGGCACCGAGGATATGTTCAGCCTTGGCTAAAACCGGGATCACATTTTTAACGCCATTTTTACGTAGCAATCTTGAGACGACTTCATCTTCTGGGTTAAGCCCGCTGCGCGCATCTAAAATGAAAAGCACCACATGACTGCTTTTTAAATACTCAAGGGCTGCCTTCGTTGAAAGTTTTTGTAATAATTCAAAGGAAGTATTTTGGGAGTCCTTAGAACCCAAGGCATCAAGTTCAAGACCGGCCAAGTCTGCCAGTTCAATACTTACGCCCTCTAGTTCAATGAGTTCTTTTTTAACATCGCGGGTAACGCCTGGCTTATTTAAAACCAGGGCCTTTTTTTGGCCGGCAATGCGGTTAAAAAGGGAACTTTTTCCAACGTTGGACCTGCCAACGAATGCAACTCGCCAGATCATAAAAACCGTTCCACTTGCTTAGCTTCACTGGCCCAGCTTGGTGCCACTTTCACTTTTAAGCCTAAATAAATTTTATTACCCACCAGGTTTTCAATGCTTTGGCGTGCCGCCATTCCGATGGACTTAATGCGAGCCCCTTTGGCGCCCACTACGATACCCTTTTGGCTTTCCCGCTCAACGAAAATGGAGGCTTCAATACGGGTAAGGGTTTCATCCTCTTTAAAAGTATCCACCACTACGGCTACGGAATAAGGAATTTCTTGGCCTAGTTGCTCAAAACATTGCTCTCGCACAAATTCGGCAGCAAGCACCCTTAAGGGTGCATCACAGGCGTCTTCGCCTTCGAAGGGCAAGGGACCTTCTGGCAATAGGAAGCTTAGCGCCTCTAGCAGCTCTGGAAAGCCTTCCTTAGTGCGGGTTGAAATTAAAACCGTTTTCTCTACTTGATGAAAACGTTTGGATAAAAAGAGGTGAAACGTGGTGATGAAAGCATCCCTAGCCTTTTGGGCAGAATCGGCCCAACGACGGGAATCCGTTTTATTGATAACCGGAAGACAGCTCATCTGAATGGGAAGCGTTTTTGGCAGCGTCTCATCAAAGGACGCAAAAACTTCCGCAAATTTCTTAAGCAGATTTTCCTGATCGGTTTCCATTAAGGAGAATCGCTCATCCGTTGGATCTACGAGAAAAGCCAGAACGTCACAGGGGTTCTGGTTATCGCCCTTTTGCAGCATGGATTGCAGCGTGCGCTTAAGGGCCTGGTTTAGGGCCTTTTTGCCATCTTGAATTCCAGGCGTGTCGATGAGGACCATGGCGAGCTTTAATTTATCGTTTAAGTAATATCCTCGCACGGGCCCGCGGGTGGTTTGAGGTTTTGCGCTGACGATAGAAATTTTTTGATCTAAAAGCGCGTTAAATAAACTTGATTTTCCGGCATTCGGAAGCCCCATGAGGGTCAAGAATCCTGATTTGAAAGGCGCTGCTGAGTTTGTTTCGTTTTCCATGCACTTCTTTTTGGGCTTTAATAAGGCGATATCCAATTTTGGCCTCGGGGCCAAAGTCTTCGCTTATTTTCTGACGAAGCCAGCTTATATTACAGTTTTCAAATCCCTTCAATGAACTCCACTCATGACTATGGGCCTCAATCAAAATAGTTTGCATCCCGGGCTCCGGCGGGGAGAGGTCCGCTAATTGCGTCATGATGGCGCGGCGCAGCACCCTACCCTTAACTAGATCCCCAAATGCTGGGTGATAGGGACCCGCCACGACGGCAGCCCCCAGGAGCTCATTGGCCTGTAGGCCCCAGCGGATGACGGGTATGCCTAGTGCCTCAAAATCAAGCCAAAGATCGCTACAGCGTTCAATAGCCTCGTTTAGGTGCAGTGTAGAGTCCATGGCCGAGGGCTCGGCCTGTAAACCAGACCCATTTAGGACTAAAAGCGGATGAATTCTCAGAAAGTCAGGCTTAAGCCGCGATAATTCAGTTAAAAGAGCTGCCCTTTCCTCCGGCCAACTTTTTTCCATGGGGCATCCCACCATGAGGTGGAATCCCGTCGAAATACCCAAGTCCTTGAGAATGGTACGGCTCTCGCTAACTTGTGCTACCGAATGGGAGCGGCCAAGGGCCCTTAAAACCTCTGGATTAAAGCTTTGCACCCCAAGTTCAATTTTACGTAGGCCGTACTCGTCGCGGAGAAGTTTCATCCATTCTGCTTCAATGGCATCCGGGCGCGTAGCGATTCGCACGGGATATGGTTTTACCAGACTCAAATATTTCAACTGAAGTTGTTTGGACAAAGCAGTGAAGGTGCCGCCATAAAACGCAACCTCTACTTCGCGTAAGGGATCATGGGTGCTCAAATGTTTTTTAAGGGTCTCTTCTACTTGCCGCAAAGATACCGGATCGCCACCGCTGACCTTTTGATCGCAGAACGTACAACGCTCAGGACATCCACCGTGAGGTATGAAGATAGGAACAATCATTTGTCGGAGGACGCGCCGTTTGATTTTGCATCCAGGTGTTTTTCCCAGAACGCGTCAAATCCGCCTTTTTGCTCGATGAGCTCCAGAGCTGCTTGGGCGGCTGCTTGTTCGGCTGATTTTTTACTCAGACCCTTGGCCTTTGATAAAGCAACTCCTTGAATGAGAGCGCGCACTTCGAAGGTACGGGCGTGATCGGGGCCGGATGAAGTCAACACTTCATACCTAGGGGTCTGTTTGAGTTTTTCCTGGCAGACTTCCTGAAGTGTTGTCTTAAAATCCCTTGCCTCTAAAAAGTCCCGGTCATTCCCGGCCGCAACGCTTGAGAGTTGCTCATGGAAAAGCTCATTCACCCAAACTTTAGTGGCCTCAAAACCGCCATCTAGATAGATCGCCGCTACCAATGCCTCAAGGGTGCTGGACAGAATGCTTGATTTCTCACGCCCACCTGTTGACTCCTCTCCGGCGCCTAGCTTCACCAGCGATGCAATGCCTAGGTTCTTGGAAAGAGTCGTAAGATTTCGTTCACTCACCAGAGCTGCGCGCAGTTTGGACAGTACGCCTTCCTGCTCCTTGGGAAAAAGTTTATAAAGTTGTTCAGATACGATCATGCTTAAAATGGAGTCGCCCAAAAATTCCAACCGTTCGTTATCGGCGGCATCCACTTCGTGCGCGTGGGATTTGTGACGCAACGACCGGGCCAGGAGTTCTTCATTTTTAAATTGGTACCGTTTCAGCATTAATCGAAATTCCTCTATGTCGCCTAAAGTTAGGCAGCCTACCTATTGTCAAACCATCTCAGACGATGTGTAAAAAAGAAATAAACCTTGTGGGGGGGTAAGTTATCATGAATCTTCAATTCTTTGGAGAAGAGAGCTTCTATTATTTTAAGAAGTTTCCTTTGATGGGGCTCGTATTCTTTTTGGGGACCGTGAGTTCTTTTGTTCATGCCCAAGTGGAAGTGGACCGCGATGCCGGAGTTCCGTTGCCCGCCGGCATGCGGCATGAAATTGTCGATACCAGGCCGCCCGAACTAGTGAACCTGCGAATCCTTCACACCAACGACATTCATAGCCAGTTCCATCCGGAAGCAAGCCCCTACAATCTGGGTGGATTAGCTAGGTTAGCTACGGCAATTCGTCGCGCAAGGGCGCAGGTAAACCATTCTCTATTATTAGATGGCGGTGATTGGTCGGAAGGAAAAATTTATTACCGCGTGGATGGTGGAAGGGCATCCCTTGAGATGATGAATGCTTTAGGTTACGACGCAGCGGTTCTGGGAAACCATGATTGGCTCAATGGGCCAGAGCAACTTTTAGATATCCTGCGGCAAACTCCGCCGCAGTTTGCGCTGCTGGGAGCAAACCTCACATTCCGGGCCCCAGTGGATCGTGGGCCAGCCTTTGCGGAGAAGATGCGTGAGCTGCAATTGAAAGTTTTGCCTTACACCATTCGTCAGGTGGGGCCCATGAAAGTGGGCATCATCGGAATTTGCACCTATGAGTATATTTACGATCAGTATTTTGAGCCGGTTAAAATTGAGTTTCCGTTTCCCGTAGTGAACGAACGCGCCCGCCAGCTGAAGCGAGAACAAAATGTCGATATCGTAATCGTGATTTCTCACAACTCCCTAGATACCAACACCGAGATTGCCATAAACCCGTTCGTCGATGTGGTCATTCACGCCCATGATCACATGAAATTAAATCAGCCAAAAATCATACCCCACACCCCAGAAAATGCGCTGCAAAACCCTTTTGCCCTAGTGGTAGAGGCTGGCCAGTGGGGCCGTTACCTTGGTATTCTTGATCTGCAGTTTGATGTGAATACTCGCAGACTTTATGGAATCACAAGCCCAACCCCCACGGATAATTTCCGTTATCGGCTTTACCAAATCGACGACACTACGCCGCCTGACCCCACCATTGAAAGCATGCTGAGAAACTATGACGCGTTCATCGAAAATCTTATGGTAAGTGATCGACTACCGGAAAACCAAAGGGTTCCCAATGTATTTCATGACGAGATTGCCCACACTACCATTGGAATTGATTCAGCCTCGGGAGGGTATGAGCCGATCTACGGTAATTTGCTTGCGGACGCCTACCGGGAATATACCCATGCCGATATCGCGTTTGAACAAATTAACCTGACGTCCGGCGCGTTTTTTATCGGCGCAATTCATACGGCAGATGTCATCAACGCGCTTGGACAAATTTTTAATCCCAGAACCTTTCAGGCTTGGCATCTTTCCACCATGAAAATGACGGGCCAGGCCGTGGAAGAACTGATTAGTTTTTTGTTTTTTTTACGAAGCATTGTACCAAGTGCCATTCCGAACGTTTCAGGGTTGCACGTCCTTCATAATCCGGCGGTGCTTTCAGGCGAACAAACCATTCGCCCCTTTGATAATGGTCAGGCCAGTTGGCGAAATCACGGTATTGTTTCCATCGAAGTCGGAGGGGTTCCCATTGAACCTGACGTTCAATATACGGTGGCACTTTCCCAGGGGCTGGTGGACACGCTAGACTTCATGGGGAAAAAATTTAGATATACCATTGAAAAAACAGAACTGCGGGACGTCCAAGTAGAAAGTTGGCGAGTGTTAAGACAATACTTACGTAACCACTCCCCCATCAGCGCCCAGACGGTAAATTTAGGCGACCGCTACCAAAGTTTACAACCAGACCTTGCCATTTACTCCCACGATATCACCCTTGCGGAAACGGCGACGGGCACCATCGAGGCTGATGTCATCATTCACAACTACGGCGGCACGACGAGCAGGCCCAGGCGTTTTCTCATGGGGGTGGATGCAACTCCACCCGATACTACCGATGATCCCAATCCACTTTACCTTACTCAAACTCAGACCGTCCCGAGCCTGAGGGCTGGCGCCTCCCACCATATGCGCACCCAATTTATTTTGCCGACTCATTTTGCCCGGTCCCGAAAATTTCCGGTCTACGTGAAAATGAATTCAAGGTACACCGATCGTAATCTTGATGATCAAAATGCGAGTAATGATCTTGCATCGGTGATTTTTGTTAGAGAACCTGCGCGTTTTCGGGCGCAGTCAGTGCCCCTGCCGCTAAGACGATCTTCCCAGCGTTAAATTTTAAATATTTAATGGTGGCTAAGAATTTCTTTTTGGATCTGAGTCGTCGTAAGGGATCTAGAAAATATTTTTAAACTTTTCACTTCACCGCGGAAAGGAAGATTTGTAAGCGGGGGGCGGCTTACGCCCACGGTTAAAAAGGGTACTTCTTCAACTACGCCGGCGCGCCCGCTCACCACTGGGACGCCATCAAAATATATTGTCGTGGTATCGTTGGTGCGCACTAGCGCAACATGATGCCATCCGGTTGGGGTCGATGAAGTTAACCCAAGGGACGGAGTTAAAATATGTTCAAGCCCAATCCAAGCCTCAAGCCTTGAGTCGCGCCCCCGGCGCGTGAGCAGCACTCCGGTGCCGTTGCCTTCTGGGTCAGCATCCACCATGATCTGCTGGTTCACGTCCGTGCCTGCGCTAAAGGCCTGCTCATCAAACTTCCACCATCCCATAATGGTAAAATCCTGTCTGGCCGCAAGCAAAGGATCGCCGTGATTTGATGTGATGCGAAAAGGTATATGTTTTGCCGGAAAGGCTTGGCCCGCGGGGGATTCCAGGACAGCGTGGGCCAACTTTGGTTTAGACGCTAAATTCACCCAAATTTTTGGATGACCGGCCGCACGTGATTTTGCGGCATCAAGATAAACTTGAAGGCTTGGGTCGAACTCAAGCGGAATCATGTCTTGGGTTTCACCGTGGAAACGTAGGAGGTTTTGTAAAAAATCCCGGCCTACGGAATTTCCAATACTTTGAATTTTCAAATCTCTTTCGGAGAAGGACGCGGTCGTCGGGACAGATAACCAGGCCCGCTTGAAGAATGAGATTTCCTGGTTGCTAAAATCTAAACTAGCGTCGCTCCTACGAGCCGTAGGATTAGTTGAAGCCGTGGTCATTCCACCCTTGGGCGCTAAGTCACAGAGAGGTTTTCCGTTCCAAAAGATTCGGGATGCCTGGTTCGTTGGTGTAAGCAGTACGCTCCACTGGTTCCAAAGTGCGGCCTGCGCTTCACCGAAAGGTAAAATACATTTTCCTTGTTCAATTCGTTTGGCGGCCTGAACCACTTGATCTTGGGTAAGCGTATCGTCAAAAATCTGCACTCGGTGGATGAGCCCCTCAAAACCTTGAACGGTTTTTCCGAGGGTCATCGTAGGTGTTTCAGGCGGACGGGGGGTAGCTAGTGCCACAAAACTATTGCTATCCCGCAGAACGCCATCCAAGAATACGCGTAGGGTTAACCCTTCCCTAACTAAAGTTAAATGATACCACCGAAGGTTTACGGCCGATCCGCGGCCGGTGCGCAGGGAGCGTGAACTAGGATTTGATGCACCAAGAATTACCCCGGGGTTAAAAACAAATTCCCGTAAACCAGAATCGTACTCAATATTTAATATTGAACTCAGGCCGACCTGACTGGATAGCAGAGTTTCCCGGGTACCTCCCGCCAGGCCAGGTGCTCGAGGGTTTACCCAAAGGGACAAAGTGAAACGATCCCTCATCATCACGTCGTTACTTAATGCAATATTTTCTTGTCTGACCCCATTCAAATCTAGACTCGGGCGATGTCCAAAGCTTGATGGGTCCTCAGGGTTAAGCGCCGCGACGTTCGGAGCAAAATAATCCAAGACCGGTGCCGGATAATTTAAAGCACCTAACGTCATGGATTCAATCGTTTCCCAGGTCCATTCAATTCGTGAGTCGCTTCCTTCCACCACCCGGTTCATTTGGAAAACCATGCCCGGGACAACATCCTGTAACTTCACTAAGGTTGAACTGCCGGCGCCCATCGGTAACGGCTTAAACCAAGCGCCCATAAAAAAATTAGATTCTTGTAAATGGGAAATGTTTTGAGCGGGCAGGCCCAAATGCAAGCGTTGAGTAGCGGCACCTTGGACGGGCAAGTAGAGACGTGAAGGATCGCTGATGGAAGCCACTTCCCCACGCCAGGGAATTTCTTGGGAAACCCCTAAAATTTGCGCAAAAAACGGGCTGACTTCAGAAATTCCAAAGGAGAACCATTGAAGCACTCCGATGGAAGGTGGCCTAAGCACGGGCACCGCTTGCGGAGAAAGGGTTATGCGTTCTGCAATTTCTGCGTCCCAATATTTCTGTAAGGCATTGTACCCGCTGAGTTCCTGGGAATCGCCTCCTAGGGACAAATTCACCAAGGCCGTAGCCACATTGGAATAGGACAATCCATTGGAAGCAATAAACGTAAACTCAAAAAGTCCTCGGTGTTTCAGGGTTGGTCGCCAACGCAATATCTTTGCGATGGAATCAATCTGCGCCCGACCAATTACGCCCGTGTCCTGAATGGAGGTTAATGATTCACAAGGTGTGTTTGATGGGATGAATGCCCCACTGGTTTGAGCGAGATTTAAACTCTTAACTCGGCAATCCACGATTCGCACTTCCGGAGCGTCGGTGAATAGCTGCATTTCAAGGAGCGCGCCCACGGATGAGAAAAAAGCTTGGACCGAAGATCCGTTTTCAAACTGCAGCGCCAAGGCACTGACCTGTTGTGAAGTTTGGTATCCGGGCAAAAACGATGGCGGTTGATGCGGAAAAAAAGGCGCAGCGATCTGGGGCCTTGGCGTAAACGGAGTTGATGGTTGGTTGGCCCAGCTTAAAGGAGAACCAGAATCGTTTAGGGAAGCAAGATTACGATCCTGATCAAGGGCATCCGGATCTGACTCAAGGGATTTTTCGGAGAGATTCTGGGCATCGGCAGTCTTTGAGGGATCCACGCCTTCCGCTGATTTTTCTTCGTTTGCGCCGGGTATCGTCCCGGTCGTGATGGAGTCCGTAGCCAATACCGGAGTCAACTGGGGCTTAGGCGCGGATTTTTTCTCAAGCTCAAATGATTTTTCAAAAATCATTCCCCGCTGGGCTACCTGGCCTAAGACGGGGGCCAAAAATCTCTCTAATCTTGAACTTCTCGCGACTAAGCCTTCCGTGAGGCGATAAGCGTGTTGCTCTGCCGTTTCTGGACTCTGATCGACTATCGCGCTTGCCGGATTCGTATCCGACAAGACGCCAAACTTTTTTAGTTCATAGGATGCGCCGCGGAAGGCGCCATAGACGACCCCGCTAATACTGAGGATAAGAGCCAAAGCCCTTACCCTAGATTTTCCCAGCACCCGATATGGTTTCAAGGCAAAAAATTCCCCTCCCCATACCTACGGCTAGAGCTAGGAAAATCTTTACCTATAAACTTAAATTATTTAAATAATATCGCCCTGCAGAGTGAAGTCTTGGGTGGGTTTTGGCAAAAGGCTGCCTGCCCTAACGCTGACCCGCTGGTTTCGTTTTACGGGTAAACCATCGATTTCAGTGAAGGATTTGCTCGCCATGAACCGTAGATAATTTGGGGCGTGGCCCAATACATGACAAATCTTTTGATCTCCGTCCTCGGTGACTTCAATGCGTTCGACCAGCACGTCCGTGACCGGGATATTTAAGAAACCTTTACAAAATTCCTCATGTCGAAAATTCGACAGGACTAAAAGTTCTTGGCTTCGGCGCTTGCGCTCTTGTTGCGGAACGGAGCCAGAAATCTTAAGGGCGGGGGTCCCTGCCCGTTCGGAATACGGAAATACATGAAGTCTTGTCCAGGGGAGCTCAGTTAAGATTTCCATCGCTTCTTTATGTTCATCTAAGGTTTCCGATGGAAAGCCTGAGATCACATCCATGCCGACAAAAATCTTCGGGTTAGCAGCCGCAATTTTTTTTAAGCATGTTCTCACATCCTCGGTTCGGTAACTGCGCTTCATGGCCCTAAGGACACGGCTTACGGGAGATTGTAGGGAAATATGAAAGTGCGGCATTAACCGGCCGGGGTACTGCACCGTCATGAGGTTTAAAAGACCGTCAGAAATTTCTGATGGATCAAGGGAAGATAACCTAAGCCTTGGCAAATCCGTATCTTTAAGCAAATGCAATACGAGCTCATCAAAACTAAGTCCAAAATCTTTACCGTAATCAGCCAGATTAGTGCCGGTAAGAACGACTTCTTGAAGGCCTAACTCACAGAGGCGACGCACTTCACTTAGAATCTTTTCAAGGGAAACACTTCGACTTTTTCCGCGGCCGGCGGGAATGATGCAATAAGTGCAAAAATCATTACAGCCTTCCTGAATTTTTAAAAAGGCGCGAGTGTGATCCGAGTCAAGGGGCAATTGCCCCCAAAAAACTTCATCGTCATGGTCGTCTGGAGTTGTTCCGTTTTCCAATGCAAAAGTGCTCACACCGTTTCCGCGCAACGCACTTTGCACCAAGGCTTCCAACTGGTTGCGCCTAGAGTTGGGCAAAGAAAAATCAGCCGAGTTTGTTTCTTTCGCGGGCGCCGGCCGGTTTTTCAAAACTTCTGCCAGACAGCCTGTCATGATGGTCACCGTTTCGGGGCAACGTTCCTTCATTTGTTCTAGGAGACGTTGGGCTTTTTGGTCGGCTTGGGCCGTCACCGTGCAGCTGTTCAAAAGAAAAATCTGCGCCTGGTCTTTTTTCTGGGTGCGTACGCCACCGATGCGACGCAGTTTTGTTTCCATAACTAAGGAATCAAATACATTCGCTTTGCAGCCCATGGTCTCAATGAAAAATTGAAATTTCACTGGCGAAAGATTCAGAGTACTCAATGGAAATCCTTTAGGTTGCGAGCCGCGGTGCGCACCGGCTGTTTTAAATTCACGATAAAACCTCCGCCGAGCACTTGTTCATCGAGATAAAAAACAATGGCTTGACCGGGGGTAATTCCATACTGCGGTTCTTCAAACTCCACAATCACGGAATCGTTGTTTTGGAGTTGTATTCGGCAGGCGGCTTCAGGCGCAGTACTGGCGATTTTAGCTTTGACTTTAAGGTTGGTAAAAAATTTGGTGCTACCGACCCACTTACATTCGTCGGCCGCTAGGGCTTTTTGCATCAATTCTGACTGGGGGCCCACGATGACGGCATTGAGCTTAAGGTCAAATCCCAATACATAGTGGCTTAAGTCTTCCTTATGGTTGTCCGGGTTTAAAATTTTTAAACCCTCGTTCTGCCCCACAAAATGGCGATAAATCCCATCATGCCTTCCCCAGATTTTTGCCTTCTGGTCAACGATATGTCCCATATGAGTGAAGCGATCGGTGCTGCCGTCCTTGACCCAAGCCTTATAGCCTTTTTCGCCAACAAAACAGGTGGACATTCTGGCAGGTTTGCCACTGGTGTCTAAACCAAAGGTCAACGCCAATTTTTCGACGTTAGCCCAGAGCAAATCGCCTAGGGGCATGAGAGTACGGGCGAGAATTTTTTGTTCAACGCCAAAGAGCAGATAGGTTTGATCGCGTTCAGAATCGGCCGCTTTGTAAAGGTAGCTTACGCCGCCATCCTGACTGCGTAGGACTTTGGCGTAATGCCCGGTAGCTATGAAGTCGCATTTGAGCTCAAGGGATTTTTTATAAAGGACATCAAATTTAAGTGTTCCGTTACAGCGCACGCAGGGGCTTGGTTTTCTGCCCCTAAGATATTCATGAACCACGTAATCTTTGATCTCTGCCTCAAAACGCTGATCAATGACTTCAAGCGTAAGCGGAATTTCCAGGAGATCACAAATTTTTTGTACTCGTTGTTTTTGCCGCGTCCGCATGCAAGGGCCGGCATCCGAGTTTTCGGCGCCGGGCTCCGATGCGTAAAGGTTTTGTAGTGCATCATCCGTCATAACGGTCATATGCAATCCGAGGACATCGTATCCTTGCGTTCGGAGTAACGCAGCCGTCACTGCGCTATCTACCCCACCACTCATCGCCACTAGTACACGTTTTCTAACTTCCAGGGGGTTTCGCAAAGCCGTCATCCTACAACCTCTTTAAACTGTGAAATAAAATATTGAAGCTCATCCTCCGTAGTGCCCGGGCCTAGGCTTAGGCGCAACGTGTTTTTTGCTTGGTCTTCACTGTAGCCCATGGCGAGCAGAGTTTCATTTTTTTCAACACTGCCTGACGAACAAGCTGAACCCGCTGAGACGCAGATGCCCCGCAAGTCCAAGGCCATAACCGCTGTACTGCCCCGCAGCTGAGGTAGCACAAAACACGTCGTATTGGGCAGGCGCTGGGATTCCTGTAGTTCAAGGCCCGCGATGAGGAGCCCCGGAAATTCTTTGAGCATAATACGTTCTAAGTTCTGACGGAGTTCACGGACCTGACGCCAATCTGCTTTGGCATTCAGTCGGGAAAGCGTTTCGAGCGTCAGGGCCACGGCCAGAACGTTTTCCGTGCCACCCCTAAACTTATCTTGTTGATGCCCAAATATAAGGGATGAAAAAGATTTTGCGCCAAAGTGGTCGGTGGGGAGATTTACGTACAAAGCTCCAAGTCCCACCGGGCCCACCAGTTTCTGAAAAGAAAAGGTCGCAAAATGCACGCCCCATTCCTTAAGGCGGACTGGCACTTTGGCAAAGGCCTGCACTGCATCTAGGTGGAGTAGTATATTGTGCTGATGGGCAAACGCGCTCACCTCTTCTATCGCTTGGAGCGTGCCAGTTTCGTGATGCGCAAGCACCATGGAAATCAGCAAAGGCAGTTTTTGATTTTTTTCACGTAGTTCAAAAACGGTTTTTTTTAGGTCGTTTAAGTCCCACTGGCCAGAGCGTTGAAGCGCAATAAACCGGACATTCTTCGCGTGCCCCTTTAGGGCCAGCAGCACGGAGTCATGTTCCGCCCGGGACGTAAGCACAACTCCCGTATCATTTGTGTTGTTATAAAAATTTTGCAGGACCCATGAGTTTCCTTCAGAACCTCCGGAGGTGAAAAAGAACCTGCCCGGGGGGCAATCCAGTTTTTTTGAAAACTCTTCCGAAAGTTCCCGGAGAATGGATTTTGAATTTCTTCCAAAGTTATGAACGCTAGAAGGATTACCTAAACCGCGGTTTACGAAATGTAGAGCATCCTTTCTAATCCAGGACCCGCTGGCAAGGTCTGCCATGAGCTGCTGCAGCACGGTGGGCGATGCGCAAGCATTATGATCCAGGTAAACGGATCTTGTTTGCATGGATTAAGAAACGATTTCGCCCTTAGGTCCGAGGATCGGTACGCGATGAAGGGGCGTGCCCACGGAATCCCTTGGCGATAAGGCAGGAGATTTTCCTCGTTCTGGATTTAATTCCTGGGTGCCGCGCGCTTTACGCACAAGATCACCGAGGCTGGTTGTTGCCAGGTATTCGTGCATCAGCACGCCTAACTCTTCAAAATATGTTTTGGTCAGCACGAATTCCAAAGTATTGCTTTTGATGTCATCGGAACCGATGAGATCTTTGGCGGGATTGATGTTTTCGCCAACGCTCAGGAGAATGTCCTTCACCATGATCTCGTCCATGGGCCTAGCCAAAACGTATCCGCCACCTGGACCACGCACGCTCTTTACGACATCCCCTTTACGAAGCCTGCGAAAGAGTTGTTCTAAGTAATGGAGTGAAATCTTTTGACGGGTAGAGATTTCCTGAAGCCTCACGGGACGTCCGTTTGACGAAAAAGTAAGATCCAAAACTGCCCTTGTGGCATATCGCCCCTTTGATGTGAGTCTCATTTCATTCCTCCTACAATATTTTGGCTTGGTTTTCCTGATTCGACTAGTCAGCTTTTATTAACTAGGCAAAAAATGCTACTTCGCCGAGGTCGTTTAATCTCAGACAAAATTACTCGGTGGGTATCATACCCAAGTATTGTCGTCAACCTTTTAGAGCTAGGGAAAACCGCGACGGGTTTCGATGGTGCGAACGGTATCATTGACTTTCATATTTACGCAGATTGGCGGATCGGCCGCCATGGACCTAAAGATTTCCAGGGTTTCTGGCACCTTAGATGCCCATTCGATCAAAACCAGATGAGAGGAGATGATCTCGTCAAAAAGACCCGTTTCTTGAGCTTCGTCCAGGGATTTTAGACGGTAGAGATCCACGTGCAGTGCTTTGCTCTGACCGAACTCGTGAACATGAATGATGGGGAAAGTTGGTGAAGTGATCTTAAGACTTTTTCCGGCAGGCTCACCTTCCCGCCGGATGAACCAATGCCGCAAAATTTCCCCAATAAATGTGGTTTTGCCCGCGCCTAAAACCCCTTCAAAAAGGATGATTTTTTGCTTCTGTTGGCAAACCAAATTCTCACACAATTCACTTTCGGCAAACTCTTTAGCAAAGTCCTGAAGTTCACTTAATGTTCTAATTTCTTTTTGCAGGGTCATTTTCACCTCGACGTCAGGGTGACTACGCTTTCATGGAAAAATTCTTTCTGCTCACCTAGCTTTACGAGTTCACGAAAGGCTTCTTCGATGAAGTCGGTGACTACCGTTGCGGTCATCGCGCGCTCCCCGATCTTCTGTGCCGCTAGCCTTCCAGATAATGCATGGAGTCCCGCCCCAAGCCTAGCCGCCTCAAGCGGGGGCATGCCCTGGGTCAGAAGCCCACCGATCATTCCGGCAAGCACATCACCGCTGCCAGCCTTGGCCATTCCGTCGTTAGGCAGGTAGAGCACATAGGTTGTGCCTTCGGGCGAATGAATCAAGGTCGTTGCGCCTTTGAGCACTACTACGGCGCCCGTAAGTTCCACTGCCCGTCTCACGGAATTTAAAGGATCAGCCGTGACGTCATTCTTTTCAACTCCAAGCAGACGAGCCATTTCGCCTGGATGAGGGGTCAAAACGCAGGGAGTTCGTCTTCTTAATGAGGTTTCTTCAAACCGGTGTTCCGCGAATAAATTTAAACCATCTGCATCGATCACCAGGCCTAACTTGTCATTTTCAAGCAAGAGCTTAAGCAGAGTTGCGCCTTCTTTACGAGTTCCCCAACCTGGCCCCACTACCGCCGCAGCAAACTGGTGCAGGTTGAAGTGGGCGCTATTGGTGTCTTCAATTTGGTAGGTCATGATTTCGCTTGGCAGTTTCATTTCGAGTTGAGGAAAGGAATCTTTCCAGCTTGCAACCGTCACTAATCCCGTGCCCATACGAAGGCAGCTTTGGGCCGCCATGGATATCGCACCTAACCTTCCTTGGGACCCTCCCACCATCAAACAATGCCCAAATGTATTTTTATGACCAAACTGATCTCGTTTAGCAATAAGCCTAGCCACGCTCTCAAAGCGCATGAGCCGAAGTGAGCCCTCACGATTCCAACTTCGCGGGAAACCCAAGTCAACGTTGTGTAAAACCCCACGCCGGGCGGCACCTGGCGCTAAAAAATGCCCAAGCCTCGGAAACCCAAACGCAATGGTTTGATTCGCCTGCACGCTAGTACCGGCGAGGCGACCGGTTTCGCCCTGGACGCCTGAGGGAATATCCAGCGCAATGATTTCTGCATTTTGCCGGTTTAAGAGTTCAATCACATCAAAGAGGTGGCCTTCAATTTCACGATCAAGCCCCGTGCCCAAGAGCGCATCGACGATGACGTAGGGCCCAGAGGTACTTTGAAAATAATTCTCCAGAACCGAAACGTGGGAAGCGATACTGACTTTGCCACGCAGGTTTTCAAAGATGCGCATATTGGCTTTGGTCTCTTCCGCAAGTTGCGCTACCTCATGCATCAAAAACGCGTGAACTCGGTGGCCGCGAATGAGCAAATGCCTCGCCACAACAAAACCATCACCCCCGTTACGCCCTTTGCCACAGATGACAAGTATTTCAGATGGCTTTGAAAACTTATGGAGTTGTAGCGTTTCTGCGGTTTTTGATACAAGTCTGGCTGCTTCCAAACCGGCATTTTCCATCAAAACTAAGCCAGAATAACCAATTTCTTCGATGGCCTTCTCGTCTAAGTTTCGCATTTCTTCGTTAGTCACGATGCGCATGAATTCCCCCAAAACTGATTTTTAATGATTTAACTTTCTAGAACCACCACCGCGATGGCGGAAGTCTCTGTATGGGATAGACTCAAATGAGTTTTTTTAACCCCTCGGCTTTTCAACAATTCAAGGGCGCGCCCAGATGCAAAAAGTTCAGGTATCCCTGAGCTCTCACCCTTTGCTACCACCCGGCGCACTTCCACCTCATGCAGCGAGAATCCCGAAAATATTCCGATGCCAAGCGCTTTTCCAAAAGCCTCGCGTGCGGCGAACCTAGTCGCCCAATATTGGGCCGACGCACCAGAGCCTAGGGGCAGCGGTGCTAAGGATTGTTCGCTTAAAGTTCCAATTTTTTTTATAAATCGGTCACCTAAATTATTTTTATTTAAAATCATTCGCATGCGCTCTACGTCGACCAGGTCAATACCCACGCCTAAGATGGCCACAGGGCATCCTTCATTTTTCGCGTAGCCGCCCGTAATCCAATAAATACCGATTCACAAACAATGCTATGGCCGATGTTATACTCACGAATTTCTGGAAATTTTTGCGTTAATAAAGGGGCAATGTCATAATCAATGCCATGGCCCGCATGCAAAAGTAATTTTTGCCGCTGGGTTTCTTCAACTGCAGTTTTTAATCGGGCAAATTCCGAATTCAGCTTTACTTGGTTGTTTTGTTGAAACGCTAGACAAAGGGAGCCGGTGTGGATTTCCACGGCCTTTGCGCCGAAGTCCGCAGAAAGTTTAATGTCTTGCGCATCGGGTTCGATGAAAAAGGAAACTAAGATTTCTTTCTTCGATAGAGTTTCCGTAAGTTGAGAAAGTAGAAGTTTTTTCGCCGAATGATTGAGAATGCCCTTAAGGTCTAGGCCACCCTCCGTCGTACGTTCTTCCCGCTTTTCTGGAACTAAACATACACTGTGGGGCTTTACCTGAGCTGCGAACTGAAGCATTTCTGCCGTAAGGGCAATTTCTAAATTCAATTCCACTTTAGGATGATTTTTGGTGAGGTGGTTCATAATGGCTACGACATTGGCATCTTGAATGTGTCGCCGGTCTTCCCTTAAATGAACCGTAATTTGGTGAGCACCGCCTTGGACTACTTCATCCGTTGCGCGCAATAAATCAGGATACTGGGTATCCCTCAGTCTCGCTAAAGTTGCGACGTGGTCTATGTTGACCCCAAGCCTTTTCACGGTTAGCTCCCCAAAGCTTTCTGAATGCTTGAACCAATTTTTTTAGCAAGGGTCTGGATCTCGTGGTGATCTACTCCTTCCACTAGCACCCTGGCCAGAGGTTCGGTGCCCGAAAGACGCACAAAAACCCTGCCTTTTTTACCAAGTGCTTCCACGGCAGTTTTAATTTCTGCCTGCACTTCAAACAGGTTTTCCAGCGGCTCACGCCGCACAATGGGAATGTCCTCCCTCACCTGTGGCAAAAGGGAGATGCACTTTTTCAACTCAGAAAGTTTTTGACCTTTGCGTTTTAAAATCTCAAGGACCTTGAGTGCCGCGATCACTCCATCCCCGGTGGTTGAGTAATCCAAGAATACGAGGTGACCTGATTGCTCGCCGCCTAGGTTTAAGCCATCCCGGCGCATGGCTTCGACCACATAACGATCACCCACGTTCGCCCGCACCACAGAAATACCCGCCTGATTTAGACCCATTTCAAAACCGTAGTTTGACATGGGGGTCGCCACCACCGTGTTTTTTTGAAGAATACCCTGCTCTTTCATGTGCAGAGCACACATGGCCATAAGCACATCGCCATCGATGACTTCGCCATTCTCATCGGCGAAAATAACGCGGTCACCATCACCGTCTAAGCTTATGCCTAAGTCCGCCCGATATTCTAAAGTTGCGGCGGCAATGCTTTCGGGAAAAAGCGCGCCACACTTAGCGTTAATGTTCAATCCCGTAGGATTTACGCCCCGGCGAATGACTTCCGCGCCAAGCTCTTCGAATACGAGAGGAGCTCCTTTATAAAAGGCGCCATTTGCGCAATCTAGGACGATGCGCAGGCCTTGCAAATCAAGATCCTTAGGAAATGCATTTTTGAGATGCACGATATAGCGACCCAGAGCATCGTCAATCCGTTGGGCCCGGCCAACATTTTCCGCAACGGGACGAATTTTTTCCAGGTCATCGCTATAAACTAGTCTTTCAATTTCGTTTTCAAGTTCATCGGCTAACTTAAAACCATCTTCTCCGAAGATTTTAATCCCGTTGTCATAAAAAGAATTATGACTTGCGGAGATTTGAATTCCAGCGTCACAGCGCATGCTCTGAGTAAGAAATGCAATGCCTGGCGTGGGCATGGGACCGATCAACAGGACATCTACGCCCATGCTGCAAATGCCTGAGGCCAGCGCCATTTCAATCATGTAACCGGAGATCCGGGTATCTTTGCCAATGAGGATTTTAGGCCGTCGTTTGCGGGATAAATTGGATTGCCCAAGCCTTGAAA
Organism: uncultured Oligoflexia bacterium; assembly: GCA_964475985.1. Classification (GTDB taxonomy): domain Bacteria; phylum Bdellovibrionota; class UBA1018; order UBA1018; family CAYHWW01; genus CAYYYP01. The sequence continues at coordinate 19,060 of CAYYYP010000046.1, forward strand.
TTCCTTCACTGCGGTTCCGAAAAAGGTGCGCCGTTGCCCGCCCAACCTGCATGATCAGTTCGCCCGTCATCGGGTATTCGTTGGCCAGGCCGCGAATTCCATCGGTACCAAAAAGCTTTTGTGTTTTGTGGGAGTTAGCCATAACCGTCACATCATTCCAAAGCCTTAGGATTTAATAAAGCACTACTTTCACCTTGGGCAGGGTTACTTTGAGTTCCTTAAGCAAAGGTTCGATGCGTTTTGGGAAGGCTGCTTTAGCCTCCACCTCAAAAACCCCGTCGCCCTCCGAATTTAAATCAATTTCAAGTACGATGTGATCCTGTTGCAAACGTTTCATAAGGGATTGAATGACGTTGGTGGGCCCGTTGAAAAAAATGCTTGCGTCCTTTGTGAGAACTTTGTGTTTCCTCTGAGTTAAAACTTTTATTTTGAGGTTTCTTACCCGCAGGGACTGCTGAGTTACAGTTACCGAGTACTTTATGCGGGGAAAAGGGCCTTCTAGCCGCAGGCGGGAGTGTTGCGACAAATCCAGGCTAATTTCCCTTTCACCGGAGTCGTGTAAAAGTCCAAGGTCAAAGGGAGTGGTCAGGACCTCTGAAACTTGCGAAAGCTCGCTGCTCCCACCTTTTAAAGTCACGGTATCCGTCTCAAGCTCGATGGAATTAATGATATGGCCAGGCAGCGGATGCCCCACGGTGACCAAACGTACAGGCACTTCCTTAAGTTTCATTTCCTCAAGCTGAACGGAAATGGCCGCCGGATTGATGAAAAGAACCTTCACGCCCAGGGGGACTTGAATATTATCCGTAAAAAAGCGATAGGTCGTGCGGCCGGGTTTTGCGTTCTGCAGATTGACCCGGATTGGATTGTCTCTACGATTTAAAATGTTTCGCAGAAAGGCCTTGGGGCCAGAAATCCGGAAGGCTACTTTATCCGGGAGTTCGTTGACCACCACGAGATCAGATGGGGTTTGAATTTCAAGCGCAACCTCTTTGGTGACTTCAACGTTACGGCTGCCCAGAACGATGAACCAAAGTAAAACGGCAATCAAGAAACTAAGGACTTTAAGGCCTAAATTAAGCGAAAGTTTCGTGAACCAGTAGGGCAATCCCCATTTGGCAAGCCATCGATGAAGCGGCGTCATGGGGCTCATAATTCAACCTCATTTTTTGCGGTTTCCCGAGTATCGGGTTGATCCGCCAATTCCAATGCAACGGAAAGGTGGGCTCGTAGTTCTTCTTCCGTTAGGCTCTCTTTAAGTTTTCCATCTAGGACAAAATGCGCGGCACCTGCTTCTTCGGAAACTAAAATTACGATGGCGTCGGTTTCTTCACTGAGCCCCAGGGCCGCCCGGTGCCGAGTACCTAAATTACGGCTGATATTTGGATCTTTAGAAAGCGGTAAAAAACATCCGGCCGCCGCAACCCTAGCGTTGCTAATGATAACCGCACCATCATGCATGGGACCCGACGTCACAAAAATACTAAAAAGGAGCTCCGACTTTACGTGGGCGTCAATGGCGGAACCGGTGTCGATAAAATTCTTAAGCCCGGTTTCTCGTTCGATGACAATCAAAGCGCCAATGCGGTTTTTGGCCAGTTGAACGGCCGCACGGGCGATCTCATCGATCATCTGTCGCTCTTCTTCCTCTGCCGCCGATGAGAAGAACGGGTTTTTGCCCACGTGGGTTAACGCTCTGCGTAAATCGTCTTGAAAAAGGACGACCACAATGAGGATCAAGGAATCAAAAAAGTAGGAGAGTAACCAGTGGAGCGTGAACAGTTCAAGCCGTAAAGACAATACAAAGGCCAAGCCCAAGACCCCAAGCCCCGTCAGCATCTGCACCGCCCGAGTGCCACGAATCAGGAGCAGGAGTCGGTAGACGATCAAAGAAACCAGAACGATATCCAGGGCGTCCAGGGGGCGAAAACTCGCGCCAATGATAGAAAAAAGCTCCGTCATGCTTTTTATTCTCAGCGGAAATCGAAGCGTTTGGGAAGAAGAATTCAAAAATATCGGTCATATATAAACTTTTTAAATTTAATGGCCAGCGGCCTTGCGAAATGGTCGTTAAGTTTTGGTTTCAAAATACCGATGTATTAAAGAGAAAATTCCCTATGAAAAAACCATTAGAAAAATTTCCGTTGCCCATCGCCCTTCCCTCAGACGGGATTTTTGACCTGCCGCTCTTCCAAGCGTTTGTGAATAGCCTACCCCTGGCAGTTTTTTGCAAAGACTACTCAAACCCCGATAACCGTGGGCGACTCATTTTATGGAATCATGTTGCAGAGGAACTTTGGGGCCTTGCAGCAAAGGATGTTTTAGGACGTTCAGATTTCGATTTTTTCCCTAAGGATCAGGCGGAATTTTTTCAGAAAAAGGATCTCGAAACTTTGGCCACCCATAAGCTGGTACTCATTCCGGAAGAACCTACCTCCAGCGCAGTCATGGGAGAACGAATCGTGCGCACATGGAAGGTACCCTTAATCAGTGAAGAAGGTGAACACCGTCGCATCCTGATCGGTATCAGTCAGGACATCACAGAAATCAAAAAACTTGAAATTGAACTTGAACAAGAGCGTGCGAAATCCATCACCAACGCCAAACTCGCCGCCATCGGTGAGGTTGCCAGCGGAGTTGCCCACGAGATTAACAATCCACTTGCGATCATCCTTGGTCATTTGGAAAAGCTTAAGAAATTGCTAAAGTCTCCCGAAATTGACCCAAAATACTTTGCAAACTCGGTAGACAAGATGATTCAGACGACGGGTCGCATTGCCAGCATTGTACGGGGGCTCAAAACCTTCGCGAGGGATGGCTCCCAGGAATCTTTTCGAGACTCAAGTTTGGGAGAAATTTTTCAAATTACTTTAGATTTGTGTGCCGAACGCATGCACAAAGAGGAAATTGAATTTGCGTTGGAGTTGCATGATGAAAATTTTCAACTGCATTGCAACTCCACTCAAGTGAGCCAAGTGATTTTAAATCTCATCAATAACGCAAGATACGCCATCAAAGCTCTTCCTGAAAAATGGATTCGCATCAAATCCAGCGTTACAGATCAGGGCCTAGAGATTCTAGTCACAGATAGTGGCAAAGGGATTCCGGAAACTGCGCAAAAGAAGCTTTTTCAACCGTTTTTTACAACTAAATCCGTAAATGAGGGTACGGGGCTTGGCCTCAGTATTTCTAAAGCCATCATGCAAAAACATGAGGGAACCCTAGACTACGTTCCGGACGCGCCCCATACGACATTTCGAATGACAATTCCGCTAGTGGACTTGGATAAAAAAGCTGCAGCTTGAGAAACTCAGTCCGCCCTACGCTGGAGCAGTGCTAGGATCACCCACGGGACCGATGACTCCACCCGGACCAGTGTTTGAGGACTCCGTGTTACCGGCAGGACCCGCAGCCAATGGAACTGGCCTCGAGATCGCCTCACCACGAATTAGGGTGTCAACTTCAGAACCATCAATGCTTTCATATTCAAGCAATGCTTTTGCAATTTTATGAAGCGACTCGACATTGGTTTCAAGCAAGTTTCTGGCGTTCCGATAGTTGCGCTCAACGATATCCCTGACTTCTTTATCAATCAGGCGGGAAGTTTCCTCGCTAAAGTCTCGTTGCTGGGCAATTTCGCGGCCTAAAAACAGCGGCTGCTCACTTTGACCGTAGGTCAACGGGCCTAAAGCATCACTCATGCCCCACTCACAAACCATGCGTCTAGCAAGGTCCGTAGCGCGTTCGATGTCATTTCCCGCACCGGTGGTCTTTTGATTAAAGATGAGTTCTTCGGCAATACGACCGCCCATTAAAAACGCGATGGTGTTTTCAGCCTTGTCTTTCGTAAGACTTAAACGGTCTTCGTTAGGTAAGGTCTGCGTTACGCCAAGGGCCATCCCTCGCGGAATGATGGTGACTTTATGAATTGGATCTAACCCCTTCAAAAGTTTTCCAACCAACGTATGACCAGCCTCGTGATACGCCGTGTTCTTTTTTTCTTCATCCGAAAGAACCATGCTTTTTCGTTCGCGACCCATGAGAACCTTGTCTTTTGCGGCTTCAAAATCCCGCATTTCAAGGTACTTTTTATTGTCCCGTGCAGCCAGAAGCGCAGCCTCGTTCACTAAGTTTTCAAGGTCTGCGCCGGCAAACCCAGGTGTTCCGCGAGCAATAACCTCAAGATTTACATCAAGAGATAAAGGTGTCTTTCGGCTATGAACCGTTAAAATTTCAAGCCTGCCTTTGATGTCAGGTTTAGGGACAAATACTCGGCGATCAAAACGACCGGGCCTTAAGAGAGCTGGATCAAGCACGTCCGGACGATTTGTAGCCGCAACTAGAATTACGCCCTCGGTACTTTCAAAACCGTCCATCTCAACTAAAAGTTGATTTAAGGTTTGCTCTCGTTCGTCGTGACCACCACCAAGACCTGCGCCTCGGTGACGGCCCACAGCATCGATTTCATCAATAAAAATGATACAAGGAGCATGCTTTTTACCCTGTTCAAAAAGGTCACGCACCCTAGATGCGCCCACACCCACGAACATTTCTACGAAATCGGATCCTGAGATGGAAAAGAAAGGTACGCCCGCTTCTCCGGCGATGGCCCGAGCAAGTAAGGTTTTTCCAGTTCCAGGAGAACCCATAAGCAGAACACCCTTAGGGATTCTGCCGCCTAATTTTGTGAACTTTTTAGGGTCTTTCAAGAATGAGATGATCTCTTGAAGTTCTTCCTTAGCCTCTTCAACTCCCGCAACATCTTTAAAAGTGACCTTCTTAGTATGTTCGGTAATGAGTCGAGCACGCGATTTTCCAAAGCTCATGGCCTTGCCGCCACCCACTTGGATTTGACGCATAAAAAGGAAAAACACGAAAAACAAAAGGAGCATAGGGAACCAGGAAATGAGGATTTGTTGCCAAAAAGGCGTCTTTTCTGCTGGTTCGTAATTAGGCGTAATTCCGTTTTCTTCAAGAATTTGAAAAACTCGGTTCGCCGCACCTTCACCCGGACCAGATGTTTCAAAGAACTTTTTACCTTCAGCTGCTGGAGCTTTATAGCTGCCAACAATAAGGTTGTTGCCTTTGAAGGTAACGTCCGCGACTTTATGTTCCTTTACCAAGGTTACAAATTCGCTGAACTTGATTTCCTGGCTATGACGACTTCCGGGATCAAAAACTTTAAAGAGACTGGCAAACATTAGGATCAGGACGATCCAGAGGGCCACGGTTTTGTGGGATTGCTTCATTGAGTCTACCTTTCTGTAAATTTACGACAAACTCGAATAGAGGATAACACGTCTTCAGAAGTTTAGTCACCCTAGACTCCATGCATTATGTAGATAAAGTTTTTTGCGTAAGGCGCTTAAATTTCTTCCAAGGAAATTTTCGCAATTAAAGTGCAGGATGGGGAATATATTTCCACTCCGGTTTTTTTTTGCACCACGATTTTGACATCGCCCGGAAACTGCACATGACGACGCACTCCGTCACCAAGTTTTGCTTTTTTTACGCTGAAAAAAAGGGTTTCCCAGTGACTTTTTCTCAGCCGAGCTTTTTGAGAGGAGGAAAGATGAATTTCTAAAGCTGATTTTAATTTTTCAGTATTTTGATCTTGGTTTCTAAGCTCCTTAAAGAAACTTAAAATATGATCGTTGGAGTTTCGATTCAGCTTTTCAAATAGTGGTAAAATTTCGGATCGAATAATATTGCGATTGGTTATAGGAAGAGCATTGGTTGGGTCTTCAAAAATAGGCGTTTTCCAAAACCTTGCGGATTCAATTAAGCTATTTTTCGGTAAGTTAAGGAAAGGACGAAAGAGTTCAAATGATGCTTCGTCGTCTTTCGAACCCTCTACAACGCGGGATGTTTGAATTCCCCGGATCGATGATGGATGAGCTCCGCGAAGGAGCCGCATGAAGTAGGTTTCAAGGTCATCGTCTGCATGATGGGCTTGCAGCAGAATTGGTAAACGCTCTTTTGGGTCGGAAACGCCAAGACGTGAGCAGCGAACCTTTTTAATGAGCCGAGAGAATGCATGGTATCTCAGTTCCCGTAATTTCATTTCACTTTGGGGGGCTGAGATTTCTAAGGTCTCACTTTGGAAGCTAAAACCTAAATCTTTACAAAAAAGCCTTACCCCTTCTTCATTTCGTTCGGAGGCCTCATGCTGCCGATGGTTCACGTGAAAAATAAAAATTTTGTTGGGTGAGATGATCGGTTCCGTTTTTAAAAATTCAAACACTGCCTGAGTAAGGACCATGGAGTCGACTCCGCCCGAACATGCGATGGCAAGAAACGGCCGCCCAACTACACCCCGGAGATGTTCACGCATAGCCTTTAAAACTAGGGTTTCCGGCCGGTTTTTTTGCGAGCAAGGAGCCGCCATGGGAGTTTTCCTACATGAGATGAATGCTTTGAGGGAAAAAATCTTAAACTGACTCCTTCAGAAAGACCTCCAATTTTTGGTTGAAGTGGTGTATCTCCTCTGACTATTGTTGTTTTACCGAAAAACGTGGCTGGGTAGCTCAGATGGTTAGAGCGGCGGATTCATAACCCGCAGGTCGGCGGTTCGATCCCGCCCTCAGCCACCATTTTCAAGTCTTTTCGAACAACGGTCCAAAAAAAATCTTTGGAGCGGTTTAGAAGGGGGTCTGGTTGTATCCAGGCCCCCTTTTTTGTTTTTGGCGTTCTGCAGGCTGGACGTCTCAAGTGTCGCCTTTGAGAGCTTCGTACCCCACTCTGAAAACTCACGCTCAAAGTGACCTTGTCCTAAGTGGAAATAGATTTCATAGCCATCTTTCATGATCTCAATCCGGTGCACGAGCTTTCGGATGATGGCGGCCCTGATCTCAGGATTTGTATCCCCTTGGGTGAGAAGTTTTTTAAATCCCGCTGTGAAGGTTTGCAGCGATTCAAGGCTTACGGGCTCATCGTTTTGATAATGATGAGGAGAGCTTCTTTGGAGAAGTTGCTCGTCACACTTTGTTTCGGCTTCGAGTTTCGCCTTTTGCAGGGACTCCATTTGCCCATAGAGCGCTGTGGGGTCAAGACTTTCCGGAAGTTTTGCAATGCGGCCAGCCAGTACCTCGATCTGCTTTGCAAGTATTTGAACCGTCTGCTCAAGGCGTTTTTGCTGCTGGGCTTTGTCATTTTCGGGCGTTGCTCTTTTTGCATTTTCAAGAAGCTCTTGGACAAACTCAACTCTAGTGAGAAAAAGTTTTGCATCGCGCCACACGACGGGCTCAATCTTTACGGCCTGGATCCGGTAGGGCGTGCACTGAGGGCGTTTGTCTTTGACGACACCATGGTGTTTGCTGGCCCATGCGTGCTCGTAGTAGGGGATCTTACCTGCTTTTCCGTGCGCTGATTTGCCAGACATTCGCTGCCCGCAGGTTTGACAATACATGACGCCTGAGAGGGTAAACGGGAATCGTTGGTTTAGGTGCGTTCTCTTGCGGTACCGGTTCTTAGTGAGAAGCTCCTGCACGCGGTCAAAAGTATCGGGGTCAATGATGGGCTCCCAAATTGCTTTTGTTTGCTCCGTGACAAAGCCAGGACCCTTTCTTACGCGGTAAGCCCTGATGCCAGCGTATATGGGATTTCTTAAAATCTTATGGATCGTATCAATGCGAAAGATGCCAGATCGAAAATTTCCTCCTCCCCTCATTGTGGCCGGGAGTTCAATTTTTTCCTGATTCAGCCACTTTGCGGTGCCCGCCATGGTCTCTTTCTTAAGAAACGTCTCAAACACGAGTTTTACAAGTGTGGCCTCCTCTGCCACGATGACGAGGTTTCCCTTACGATCGGGATCAATCGAATAGCCCACGGGTACTGAGCCACCGTTATAAAGCCCACGTTTTGCCCTTGCTAAAAATGCCTGCGAGATCCTCTCTGCTGTTTGGCGTCGCTCAAATTCCGAAATCGAGGCCATGATATTCAGGACCATGCCACCCGTGGCGGATGAGGTATCAAAATTTTCCCTCAGGCTTAAAAACTCACAATCACTCTTTATTAGGAATTCCTGCAATAGTCCAAAATCTTTCATAGAGCGCGTAAGCCTTGAGAGTTCGGTCACGAGAATCAAGTTGATCTCACGGCGCTCAATGCTTTTAAGAAGTCTTTGGAACCCTGGTCTATTCATATCCTTGGCCGAAAACCCTGGGTCTGAATAGACCCCGGCCACCTCACCAAAGGGGGCTACCAGGTTTTTTAGCTTTACGAACTCACGCAGCCGCTGCTCCTGATTCTTAATTGAACCCTCAGGATTCTCCGCCTGTTCTTCGGTGCTTACGCGAACATAGATCCCACAGCGATAAAGACTCTCAGCCATTTTTCCTTCTCCTTCTTTGCAATGAAAGCAGGGACTCTGAAGGACTGGGTAAAGGAATCGGGATTTGAACTGGCTGGCCTTCTTGATGTACCAAGATCTCCCAGATCTCGGCAAGTGCTCGTTTCATCTCTTCAGCTGGGACCATGTGAAATGACTTTTTAACAAAGTTCACTGACCATTTTGACTTTCTCATCAAACCACCTACGATCCATTTCAGTAATGGTTACTGATCGGATATTCAGGGGCTGTATTTGCCGCGGGATCTTCTTCGTCGTACTTTTCATCTAAATTTTCATGTTCTTCATTAGTGCTGGGGGCGGCCTCGGTGATAGCAGCCGTGATTGGTGAGGTTGCGCTTGCTGGCTTCATAAATTCCGTGAGCCTACCTTCCAACATTTCTACTTTGAGAATGAGTTGGCTTACCTGATCGATGTATTCCTTTTCAACATGCTCCCTAAAATCATCGAAGCGAATCTTGAGTTGATTGCGAAGGTATTTCCTGAGATCCATGGCCTCGCTGACGAGTTTAATGTATTTGATGCTAAAATAAACAGCAGCAACAGTGGCAAAAGTGATTGCTGCCACCAAGCCCACCATTTCTAGAATTTTAAGTAGCATCGGAAAGAACGATGACACTGCATGACCAAAAGCATCAAAGGAGGCAGACAGCTGGCGAAGAAAAGTTTCGATGGCCTTTAACGCAATCCCTGCGATGGCCGCAATGGCGATGGCTCCTCCCAAGAAGAGAAAGGGGGGTGAGTTGTTATCGTCGTTGTGATTACTCATCAGGATTTTCCTTCATCTTTTATTTCTTCAAGAATTTTGTCTACACCCGTAGGGTGTTGAATCTGGGGGTCAAGGGCTTGGGGGGCACAAGCCGTGAATTTTTGAGGGCTTTTGTATTTCGAGAAGAACAACTGCTTTAAATTTATTTGCCGGTACTTAGGCGGGGATTTGCCCATGCTTTGCAGCAGATTTGCATGGAGTTTGCTGACGCTAACTCCCTTGAGTGCTCCCATCATGCTTTGCGATTCCCAGATGCGTTCCTTGAAATCATCAAGACCGACAAACGCTGTTTTGGATAACAGCACTTGCGCTTGTTCAGAGTGGTGCTGCTGGGTACGCAGAGCCGTCGTGATTTTTTCTGCGATCCAAGCATTCTTGACTAGCCAAATGACAAGATGGGCTCCCACACCTTCGGTGTAATATTCTAGGGTGCGTAGGTATCGCTTCTCGTCCTTAAGGTTAAGATCCACTTCATAACCAACGATGGCCTCTTTGGCGCCGTGGCGATACAGAGTCAGGCCATCAGGAATATGGGAGTCAATGCGCCTAAAGGCTCTGGGAAAGTTTGAGGGTAAAAGACTTGAGAGCATTTGCTCGGTGAAGTATTCCCTCTCAGAACTTGAATGAAAACTCTGGGCTCCGAGTTGAAGGCAGGTGCCCAAATAGTCGTGAGCGGGAGCATGGGGTTTGAAGCGATACTGGGCTAGATCATCGCGGTCCATCAGCACAACCTCAAAGCCCTGATCGGTTAAGGCCCACAACTCAAGATCCAGAAATCTCCCGCGGGGAAGGGCCTGGATGTAGTGCTCATCTTTGAGTTGGGCAAGGGCCTTATAGACCCACCAAGCGGATTGCCCTCGAAAGGCAACCTCTCCTAGTAGCGCCGTGGAGGCCACCTTCCAAGTCCATAAAAAATCCAGCACAGCCAGATCCCTTGCCGTAAGCTTGCGATCACTTTTTCTTTTAAATCGCTTTCGTTTAATAAACCTCGGTTTCAATTCATCAACCATTTGCTCAATCTCCTCCACACCTCATTTAGAGCAGGATCAGGGCCAGCTTTAAGTCCCTGAAATCCCACAACTGTAGTTAAATGCGAGTCGCCATTTTTGGCGAAATTCGCAGAAAATGGCGTTTTTTCGCCAAAAATGGCGAATCACCCACTGCCCCTTTAAAGCATGAACAGGGCCACCCATAAGTGTGTGACATCATACAAGTGCAGAAATGGGGATCCTCCGATTTCGGTGGAAATCCTCCAGAAACGGAGGAAACCCTCCGAAAATGGAGGATCGATAGTCTCGGGGCTTTGACAACTCGGCTTGGAACCTTCGCTCAAAAATGCGATCAGAACTGGTCCATGCCGCCGAGGGTTCGTTACAAACTGCTCACTTTAAAATGGGGTTCGTTAATTTGAAGGTAGGGAAAACAGGTTTACTACTGTGATGACAAACAACGTACTGATGCACCCAAA
>CAYYYP010000047.1:0-16458 GCA_964475985.1 uncultured Oligoflexia bacterium
AACTGTCGTTTGCTGTGCGCTCAGCACAATGCACTCGCCGCCGTGCAGGTACTTGGATCCGAAATCATGGGAACTTACATTCAAATCAAAACTGGCGACGGCGCGCAGAATGCAGGAAGCGGTAAGCGGTAAGCGGTAAGCAGTGGACACTGAGCGGTGACCAGTAAGGAGCGGGTAGTGAGCGGTCATCAGCGGCCAGCACACCGTGAGCGGTCAGCAGTATCCGGTAACCGGTAACCGTTCAGTCACCGCTTGAATCACACCAGTTCCAGCGCCATTACCGAAATAAAATAACGACTTACCTAACCCGCAAATAAGTTTACCTGCGCCACTAAATCTTATTTATTTATCGCTTGGATTGCTTTATAATCGCGAACGATGAAAAAGCAAAGTTTCCTGATTTTTACTAGTGTACTGGGTTTAACCATGATGTTGGCGGCATGTGGCTCTAACGATGAGTCTCCGAAAAAGGCCGCAGGTGGCGATTCGCAAAGTTCTCTCTCGGTTGTCCTTGCGCCCCCTGCATTAGGCGAAATCGCGGTCAGAAATGCTGAAACAGCTAGGTACTGCCGTAGCGCTAGGCGAGGTACTGTTTGCTCCATGAATTACCAAAATGCCGTGGCTTATTGCACCGGCAGCGGCGGACGCCTTCCAAACATCAAGGAATGGGCTGCTCACATCATATCCCGCTCCGATAGTGGCGAGATTTTGAATACCGCCTATCCCGGTACCAACATTGGTTCCGAGGATGTCAGGCGAGAAAGCGAACAAAGATCAGAAGAAGGATACAACTTTGTATGGACCTATCGTGACGCACAAGCATACATAGATTTCTACTATAGAGCTCAAAATTATCACGGAGCAGAAGAGTCTGACCCCATGAGCGGGTATTGGGCGTCCGAGACCGGCGCCGTTCATGGTTTCGTATTTGACGCTATCGCCGGCCGAGTCGAAAGCGTTCCCAACGACGGACTCCATGCTGTCCGTTGCGTAACCGGAAACTAAACCGTACCCATTTATGAAGTATAAAACATTTTCGATTCTAGGTTTAGCTTTGATCACAGTTTCCCTCCTCACCGCCTGTGGTTCGGAAGAAAAAACAAACTCAGGTGTTTCCGGCGTGGAAATGGCCAAAGGCGCCTCTACGGCCGTAGCCGAGCAGTTTACCAGCATCGCCCAGTTGGACGACCAATCTAGAAGATTTTGCCACGAGCCTGATTCAAACCACACTTGTTTGATGAACATGACCGAAGCCAAACAATATTGCCGAAGTATCGGTGCCCACCTTCCATCTGCGAGAGAATGGGCGCACTTCGCCATAAGCCTTGGGGCAACCGGAATTCGTGAAACGGAATTTCCTGAAGAGAGGTGGAACGGCGCGTTGAGCCAAGAACTCGACCGTATGCGTGCCGATGGTTACGACGTCATTTTGAGGAAGAGAACAACACAAGTCATGGAGAACAGGATTCTAGACACCGATAAGGTGGATTTTTATTTTAATTCTACTGGATATCAAAAACCTGGAAGTCCCGACGGTGTATTTTGGGTAGCTAATTCGGCTCACAATTCCTTTGATTCCTACCGGTACGCTCCTGGTCATTCCTTATTTATGTTCGTAAATGCCCAAACCGAAGCCAACTGGCACCACCGTCGCCCCGTCCGCTGCGTCATGGGCCTTGAAGCCCGCAAGCGCAATTAAAGTTCCCCGCCCCCACAAGTTCATAAACGCAATTAAAACTCCGCCCCATCTCGCAACCTCCTAAACCCACCGTTCCCCCGAAAAAAACTGCTTTCTTGGCAAGCACGCCGAATTCTGCGAGAGTCTGGTCACTCTAAAGTTCCCTAAAGTGACCAAAAATGCCAAAGACTCAGAATCCTTCGGAAAACTCATCTCCCTTGCTCCTCCTTGCTAAGCCCGTGGCTGAAAAAATCCTTCAGCGTGTGCAAGGCGAGGTCGAAAGGCTTTTCACCGAATTTAAGCGGAGACCTACGCTCGCCACCATTCTTGTAGGCGAGGATCCCGCTAGCCAACTCTACGTGAGACGAAAAGGTGAGATGTGCCACAAGCTTGGCTTAGGGCATCATCAAATCACCTTGCCCACCCAGACCCTGCCCGAGGAATTGTTTCGCATCATCGATGAACTGAACCGTGACCCCGATGTTCACGGAATTTTAATTCAAAAACCACTCCCAAAACAATTCTCGGAATCTGAAGTGTTCGAGCGCATTCACCCGAAAAAAGACGTTGATTGTTTTCACCCAGAGAACGTAGGGCGACTGACCCAAGGCCAAACTAGATTTGCGCCCTGTACGCCGGGTGGAATCATGGACATTCTTTCGCATTACAAAATTGAAGTTCCTGGTCAGAACTGTCTCGTGGTTGGCAAAAGTGAAATCGTAGGAAAGCCAACCGCTCTCATGCTTTTAAATTCGGGCGGCACCGTAACGACGGCGCATTCCCTTACTAAGCCTGGCACCATTAAAGATTTGATCTCCTGGGCGGACATCGTCGTTGTTGCCATAGGTAAACCGCATTTTTTTGGCAGCGCTTATCCTTGGAAAAAATCCACTACGGTCATTGATGTCGGGATCAACCGTACGCCAGCCGGAAAAGTCGTAGGAGATATTGATTTTGATGTGGTGGCGCCGCTCGTCAAAGCGATTACGCCGGTGCCGGGCGGAGTAGGGCCCATGACCATCGCAAATCTCATGGCCAATACCGTTAAGGCGGCAACGCTCCAGTTCGTTACGAAGGGATGAATTTATGGATATGAAAACCTCGCTTTTTGAAGAGCACGTACGTCTCGGCGGGCGCATGGTCCCGTTCGGTGGTTGGAATATGCCCGTACAATATACTGGCCTTGCGCAAGAGCATGAAGCTTGTCGGCAATATGCTGGGTTATTTGACGTTTCCCATATGGGCGAAGTTTCTGTACGCGGCAAAAAAGCGCTCGCGTTTCTAAATCACTTAGTCACCAATTCCGTAGGTAAAATCAAAGATCAGCAAGCTCAATATACCGTCATGTGCAATCCCGAAGGTGGATGCGTCGACGACCTCTTGGTGCATCGGTTTAACGAAAACGATTTTCTACTTTGCATCAACGCTTCCAACACTCCAAAGGACTTCGCATGGATTGAAGCATGCGCAAAAGCATTTTCAAAAACGGATTTGGTCGTTGAAAACGAAAGCCCTCGTTGGGCGCAAATTGCGGTTCAGGGCCCCCAAGCCCAATCGATCCTCCAAAAACTTACTAAAACGGCACTTTCTGAAATTAAATATTATTGGTTCACTAAAGGCGACGTGGTCGGAGTTCCGTCCATCATTGCCCGCACGGGTTACACCGGCGAAGACGGTTTTGAAATCTATCACCCGTGGGAAAAGGCGCCGCAAGTTTGGAACGCGTTGCTTGAAGCCGGTGGGTATTTTTCCCAAACCGCCGCCACTGCCACGGCTTCAAAAATTTTGCCTTGCGGCCTTGGCGCCCGGGATACCTTGCGTACCGAAATGAAGTACCCGCTTTACGGTCACGAAATTTCAGAAACCTTAAATCCCTTGGAAGCTGGCCTTGGGTGGGTCGTTAAATTTGATAAAGACGATTTCATCGGGAAAAAACCCCTTCAGGCCTTAAAGGAAAAAGGTTTTACTAAATCTTTAGTAGGCCTCGTAACCAAGGGCCGCGGTATCCCTAGACAAGATTACATCGTGGAGTCGGTAGGCGCTTCGGGCACCGAAGCCAAAAAAGCCGGCTTCGTGACCTCCGGAACTTTTTCTCCGTCCTTGAAACAGGGCATCGCCATCGCCTACGTTGAAAAAGAGTTTTCAAAACCGGGCACGGAATTGAATTTAGTGATTAGAGATCAGAGAGTTTTGCACGAAGTGGTGGAGACACCCTTCTATAAAGAAAGGAAAATTCATGGCAAATAAATTTCCGACCGAGCTTAAGTACAGCAAGGATCATGAGTGGGTACGAATCGAAAATAATACGGCGACGGTGGGCATCACTTCCCACGCCCAAGAGGCCTTGGGAGAAATTGTTTTCGTAGACTTGCCTAAAGTAGGGCGCGAACTTAAAGCCGGCGAGGTCTTAGGCGTCGTAGAATCTATTAAAGCCGTATCCGATGTTTACTGCCCCGTGGCGGGCAAAGTCGTTGAAGTCCATGAGGCCCTTTCCCAAGAGCCAGGCCTCGTGAATGCTGATTCCTTCGGTAAAGGTTGGCTCATTAAACTTGATTTAAATTCCGAAGCGGCCAGCGCGACAAGTAATTTGATGGACGCCTCGGCCTACGAAAAATTTGTTGCTACTCTGTAAGAGTCTTTCAAGTAAGGGTGCATTAAAAATGCGGGAGATTTTTTCCATGACTGATTTTACGAAACCTCTGGATCAGACCGAGTCTTTTCTGTGGCGCCATCTGGGTCCGCGGGATCCAGAAATTTCTGAGATGTTAAGGTTCCTGGGGCTCAGCACTCTAGATGATCTCGTAGAAAAAACTGTCCCGAAAAAAATTCGCGTAAGGCGCCCCTTACAAATCGCAACGGGCAAAAGTGAAGAAGAAGCCTTGCACCTGCTGCGCGAAATGGCCGACAAAAATAAAGTTCATCGCAACTTTATGGGCATGGGATACTACGGAACAAACACCCCGGCCGTCATCTCGCGCAATATTTTAGAAAATCCCGGCTGGTACACGCAGTACACGCCTTACCAAGCGGAAATCGCGCAGGGCAGACTAGAGGCATTGCTAAATTTTCAGACCATGGTGATGGATCTCACGGGTATGGAAGTTGCCAATGCTTCGTTGCTCGATGAAGCTACGGCCGCCGCCGAAGCCATGGGGATGTGTGTAAGCCTAAAAGCTTCCGCTACCCACGATGCAGATACCAGCACAAAAACCAAAATGAAATTTTTCGTGGACGAGAATTGCTTCCCCCAAACTATCGATGTGTTGAGGACGAGGGCCTCAGGTTTCCAGGTCGAAATCGTAACGGGAAAATGGGACGAGGATTCATTCACCAATGCTTTTGATAAAAGTTCTTTTTTGGGCGTTTTGGTTCAATACCCAATGGGTAATGGTGGATTAGCGGATTATCGAGAGCTTGCGAAAAAAACCCATGATGCCGAAGGTATTTTTGTCGTAGCGACCGATTTACTCGCATTAACGCTTTTAAATCCACCTTCGGAGTTTGACGCCGATATCGTAGTAGGTACGACGCAACGTTTTGGCATACCTCTTGGATTTGGCGGCCCCCACGCGGCGTTTTTCTCAACCCGCGAAAAATTCAAACGTCAAATGCCTGGTCGTATCGTAGGTGCATCGAAAGATGCGCAAGGCCGTACGGCCTTAAGGCTTGCATTACAAACTCGCGAGCAACACATACGCCGTGACAAGGCCACGAGCAACATCTGCACTTCCCAAGTTTTACTGGCCATTATGGCCTCCATGTACGCCGTTTATCATGGGCCCCGTGGGCTTCGTGACATCGCGGACCGTGTCCATATTTTAACGTGTGCACTAGCGATAGGTCTTAAGCGCTTGGGTTACACTCTGGGCAGTGAAACTTTTTTTGATACCCTTGAGGTGAAGGTCACTTCCGAAGGTCCAGGCCAAGTGTCCCGTGATATTTCGGGGCGCGAAATTTTTGACCGGGCAAAATCTAAAAAAATGAATCTTCGTTTCATCGATGGCCAAACGTTAGGGATTTCCCTTGATGAAACCACCAGCATCAACGAAGTCAGAGAACTCCTCGCAGTTTTTGCGTTAGGCCGTAGCCTTGATTTCACCATGGAACAGCTGCTCGGCAGTGCAAAACCCGTAATCCAAGGCAGCTTTTTGCGCACGAAACCGTACCTTACCCATCCCGTTTTTCAGCGCTATCACTCAGAAACTAGTTTTCTAAGGTATGTGACGAAGCTTCAGGCGAAGGACTTATCATTAGCGGTATCCATGATTCCACTCGGATCCTGCACCATGAAGCTGAACGCCACTTCAGAAATGCTTCCGGTAACGTGGAAAGAATTTTCAAACCTCCATCCCTTTGCACCGTCTGAACAGGCGGAAGGTTACCGCGAATTTTTAGAAAGCCTTAAGACCTTGCTTTCCGAAATCACAGGATTTCCAGGAATTTCCCTGCAACCCAATGCCGGGTCGCAAGGTGAATATGCGGGACTTCTGGTCATAAAAAAATATCACGAATCCCGTGGTGAAGGGCACCGCGATGTTTGCCTCATTCCTAAATCTGCCCACGGAACAAACCCCGCAAGTGCGGCCATGGTGGGTTACCGCGTGGTGGTGGTTGAGTGTGATGCCGAAGGTAATATTGATCTCACGGATTTACGTGCGAAAGCCCAGGCCCATGCTTCAAATCTTGCGGCGTTGATGGTGACCTATCCATCAACTCACGGTGTGTTCGAAGAAGAAATTGTTGAAGTGTGTGACGCCATCCATAAGCTAGGCGGCCAAGTGTATATGGACGGTGCCAACATGAACGCCCAAGTGGGGCTTTGCCGGCCAGGCGATTTTGGCGCGGACGTTTGCCATTTGAATTTGCATAAAACTTTTTGCATTCCGCATGGCGGTGGTGGCCCAGGCATGGGGCCCATTGGCGTTAAAAATCATTTGAAATCTTTTTTACCAGGCCACAGCGTTGTAAAGTCAGGTTCACCGGAAGCCATCGGTGCCGTCTCTGCCGCGCCACACGGCAGTGCCAGCATTTTGCCCATTTCATGGATGTACATCACCATGATGGGTGGCCCTGGCCTGACTCAAGCGACAAAAGTTGCACTTCTCAATGCAAATTATTTAGCTAAAAAATTGGACGCCCATTTCCCAGTCCTCTTCAGAGGTAGGAACGGCTTTGTCGCCCATGAGTGCATCATCGATTTGCGTCAGCTCAAAGCGACGGCGGGGATTGAAGTGCAGGATGTCGCAAAGCGCCTTATGGATTATGGCTTTCATGCGCCCACGGTTTCCTTTCCCGTAGCCGGAACCATGATGATTGAGCCTACGGAATCTGAATCCATGGAAGAGCTTGATCGATTCTGCGAAGCGCTGATTTCCATTCGTAATGAAATTCGCAAAATCGAAACTCAAGAATGGCCAAAGGACGACAATCCTTTGAAAAATGCACCCCATACGGCCCATGTTTTAGCCCAGGCGGAATGGACGCACCCTTACTCGCGAGAACTTGCGGTGTTTCCTTCAGCGCACACCCGAGACGCAAAATTTTGGCCAGCCGTAGGGCGCATCAATGAAGTTCTGGGTGATCGGAATCTCATCTGCAGTTGTCCACCCATTGAAGATTATCAATAAATGCGAATCCGATGAGGGAACAGTTAACCAAACTTCTCAACACGACCATCATTGCGAGCAAGCTGCAAAAAAATAAAGAAGTGGCCGAAACGGCCGGGGCGTTTGCGGCGAAAATGCAGCCATTGTTGCAATCCTCAGCGATGGACGCAATTCTACGCGCCATCGAGGAGCATGCACTTGAAAGTGGGATTTCCTTCGAAGACGCAGCCCTCAATGTCGTAAAGACTTTTCGTGATCTTGATTCGTTGTGGAATGATTACATCATGCATGAGGGCTTAACGACTCTTCATGGCAAGCTTAAGCGGTCTACGTCCTCAGAATGAATTCCCATTCTACTTTCACGTGACCGGCATCATCCAACATCCCGCGTGGGGGATTTGGAAAAGGTCCGGCACGGTTGAACGCTTCAATGGCGGCTTCATCCAAATCAAGCACACCAGATGAATTTTCAACTTGGACTTTCGTGATTTGCCCGGCGGTGTCCAGCGTCACTAATAGTTTAGTGGCGCGCTCCTGTTCGGAAGCGATGACGCGACCACGCTGAACCATACTGCGGATTTTTTTCCGCAAACCAGGCTCCCAGAATTGCTCTAGCTGCAGCCGCACTCTTCTATAAAAAGAAAAGTATGCGAACTCGCGCGTGTTCAACAAAGTTTTTGCTCCCAGCTCAACGCCGTTCACATAATCATTGCTGGCTCCGCGGGCACTAATGGCAAAATCCGCCTTCCACGGATTCACATGTCCCAAAGGTTGAAAGTCAGCCTTTACGCCCAAAGATCCCATCTCAACTTGTTTGGTTTGGTCTTTGTTCGAGAGCTTTGCCACTTCATCGGCCTTGAGAGCCTCACGGAATGGCGCAACATCACGGGCGCGCGTTTGACGATCAACTTTTTGTGTTTGTTCCCCTAAAAATGCATCTTTCGTGGTCTCTTTCGTTTTTTCAGCAAGTTCCGTCTCAACTACCTGTTTATGAGGTTGTCGAACTATTTCTTGTTCCGGCATCACTTCTACTTCTATCGGTTTGTTGCTGTCGGCTTGTTTGGCCACGGTACTGACATCGTCCTTGAATTTTACCTTTTCCTCCCAGATCTTCACACCAAGCATTGCAAACACGTGGATGAAGGCGGAAAGGAGAAGATAAACAGTATACCTGTTTACCAAAGGGCACCTCCCTTCTTGAGTTCATCTTACTGAAAGTCTTCTTTAAGGAAATCCTCTCGTGAAGATTCTTCTTGTGAACCACCGGAAGATTGTGCCCCTCCGGGAGGCGCTGCCTTACCTGGCTCGGTACCTTCGATAAAGACTTCCCGAATAGCGCCCGGAGTTCCGGGTGCAACGACACGACCAGTTGTGCCGTTGATGTAAGTGTAACTGATACCGGGGGGTACTGAAAAGGGGATGTCCGGATATCCTTTCACCGCATCGCGCATATATTCCAGCCAGATCGGAAGTGCCGATTGGGCGCCGGTGCCGCGATGCCCAAGGCTACGCTGTACGTCAAATCCTACCCATACACCCGTGGTGACCTGCGGCGTAAAACCTAGAAATAACGCGTCCATGTAGTCGTTGGTTGTTCCCGTTTTACCGGCAGCGGTGCGGCCTAAGTTACGAACTTCAGAGCCCGTTCCCATGGTTGTAACTTCATTCATGAGATGGGTCATTACGTATGCGGTACGCGGGTCCATGACTCGCTCAGGGTCCGTGGCGTCCGGTTCCCAATGAGGTTGGCGGTATTTTTCTGGATCAGCTTTGGCCCAGGCGGTCAATTGTCCGCACACGGTGACGGGTCTTTGATTAAACGGCGGCAACACTCCAATGGGTGCGGGCGGTGGGTTTAGCGGAGTGTCCTCAAGGATATGACCCATGCGATCGATGACTTGCCTAATGAATATCGGTTTCAGCTTTCGGCCCGATCGCGGGAAAATAGAATATATTTTTACCAGATCAAATAATGTGGTGCTTACAGAACCCAAGGCGATGGAAAAATCAGAATTGATGGGACGAGTCCAACCCAAACGTTTTGAGTACTCAATCAAGTAAGAGATGGAAAGGTCTTGCACAATTTTGATGGTGGGAATGTTCAGGGACTTAATGAGAGAAAGGCGAAAGGTGATATCGCCCAAGAAATTTTCATCATGGTTCAATGGTTTCCATTTCTGATTATCCCCCGAGGTGAACACCAAAGGAGAATCCTGAATCACCGTAGCCGGCGTGTAACCGCGATCGATGGCTGCGGAATAGATGATGGGTTTATAGGACGAACCCGGTTGGCGTTCCGCCTGAAGCGCTCGGTTAAATTCACTTTCGGCAAAGCTATAACCTCCCACTAAAGCAAGGATTTCCCCCGTGAGGTGGTCAATTGAAACAAGGGCTCCCTGCACCAGCGGTTTTTGTTCAAGTCTAAAGGCAAACTGACCTTGTTTATTCGCTTTCAGCGTTTTGCCTTGGGCGTCCCGTGCGACGCTGACCCAGACTACGTCTCCACGCTTAAAAACCTGCGAAGGACGGGAAACCGTTTCATTAACGAGTCCCCCATCTTTGCGGGCGGGCATTGCCCACTTGATCGTTTCAAAGGGAATAAAGCCCTTTACGAGACTCAAATCAATTTCCACTTCCTTCTTTTGATCATCCACGGTTTGCACCAGTGCTTTAAACAAAGGGGATTGACCGGAGATCTCAATCAAGCTTTCGGGTTGATCCGTGGGAAGGAGGTCGTAGTCACTGCCAAGTTTTTGTGCTGCGAAGGTACCTTGGGGCGTGATGACCTTATACGGAAAACGTAGCGCTAAGTTATGCTCACGTACATCGTCGAGGGCTTCGCCAAGTTCCAACGGTGAATGACTCTGGCGAATTACGCCGCGATAACCGTGCCTACGATCGAGGTCACGTAGTCCCGCTTGCACGGCCTTCGTGGCCGTTCGGGAGAGGGCCGGATCCAAGGTAGTTTTCACCGTAAGCCCACCGTTGTAAAGTTCTTCCTTGCCGTATTTTTCCAGCAATTGTTGGCGTACGTGTTCCACGTAGTAGGGGGCAATGGATTCATTCAAGGGGCGCGGGCGATAAACTTTGATGGTCTCATTTCTAGCCTGTTCTTCCTGGGCAGTGGAGATGATTCCGTTCTCAGCAAGCCTTCGCAAAACGTAAATTTGCCGTTCTTTGGCTTTCTTTGGGTTGTTAAGTGGACTATAGCGGCTGGGAGCTTGGGGCAGGCCCGCCAGGATCGCCGTTTCACCGATGGTAAGTTCATTTGCATGTTTATTAAAATAAACGCGCGAGGCCGCCTCTACTCCATAGGCCCCTTCACCAAAATAAATTTGGTTTAAATAAATAAAAAGAATTTGTTTCTTGGAAAAGTTTTTTTCCATGCGGCTCGCCAGTATGATTTCTTTGATTTTACGGGTGAAGCTCCGCTCTGGGGTCAATAAAATGCTTTTAGCTACCTGTTGCGTAATTGTGCTGCCGCCTTGGACCACGTGGCCAGCTTTTATGTTTACGACGGCGGCCCTGAGCATGCCTAGGAAATCAACGCCCTGATGGGTAAAAAAGCGGTCATCTTCGGCCACCACAAACGCCTTCACCACGTGATCCGGAATATTATCGATGCTCGTGACGTAGCGACGCTGCTCAAAAAACTCACCTACGACTTCATCGTTGCGGCCAAGAATTTGCGTAACGACGGCCGGTTTATAATCATCAAGGGTAATCATGTCCGGGACGGTGCGCGAAAATACGAAAAAAATACCGGCACCAACCACTGCGCCGATACCCGTTAAAAACACGGCCGCAATGAATGAAAATCTTAAAATCGAAAAAAGCAACTTCACTGAGACTCCTTCATCCACGCTTTGGTGGCGGTCACGCCGCGATACAATAATTCCGCTCGGCTATTGAAATCCATGAGAGGTAAATCCGCTAACTGAAGTGATAGAAGCGCCTTGGCATTGTCCTCAAGATCCGACCAGCTTTCTTCGGACGTAGGGAACTTTTCCTGTACTACGGTTTCATAATATTGGCGCAAATGCGAGGTGACCCGCCCAGCCTCACCTAAGTTAAATGCTTGGAGGTCTTTTTCGCGATCCTGCGCAAAGGGATCAACGACGATAATTTTTCCGCGCTGCAAAGCGATGGCTTCTCGGACCAAATCCACTTCCCTTGGCCAGGGGCAACGTTCTTTTGCCGATGAGGGGTCCATAACTTCTGGTAACGCCATGGCAGATCTCAGAAGTGCGGTCACCCGCCCCTTGGATGGAAATGCAACGTGATCCTCTTTATCGCTGACGGCGATCCGCACAGGAATTTTAAAATTTTGAATTTCCGTTTCGCGGAAAATTTTCTGTAAAAGGCTCTGCAGTTCATTGCCTGCCGCGCGGGGCTTCAAGGATAAAAGTGGAATATCCAAAAATGTTTCTTCCTGAAACTTACTCAGTTGCCATTGCAAACCATGCAGGCCACGCAATGCGTAGAGCGCACCTACCAGTGCGCCGGTTTCCATACCAACGATGGCCCGAATCGGAATTTTCTGTTCTTCAAGTTCTTTGATCACACCCACATAGGCCCATGCTTTCGCCATGGCGGGAAGAAAAACCAAAGTGACTCCCACCTCACGAATATCTTCGAACCCTTTGGGCGGAATGTCGGGACCAAAGATCGGTTGAGGTCCATAATCGCCGGGCGCCGGTTTTTCTTTGCTCGCGGCCGTGTCTTTTTCTTTTTCCGGAGGGGCGACGCTGACTTGATCTTTGGGTTCCACGCGTTGTTCGCTTTTATGGGCGCATGCGGAGAAGAAAATCGGGAGCATGGCCAACGCTAAAAAAATCCCATTAAAACGCCCAAAACTACGATTGAAATATTTCATGACTCACTCTCTGGATGCTATTCCCGCTGTAGATATAAAAGGTACTCTTGGTTTCCTTTGGAGCCCTTCAGACTAGATTTTACCAATCCTGATTTACGAAGACCAAGACTCTTCGCAAGCACGGCAATTTCTTCCAGTGCAATCTCTACCGCCTTGTCATCATTTACGATGCCGCCTTCCCCCACCGCCGCCCGCGGAACTTCATGCTGCGGTTTGAAAAGTGCGATGACAAAAGCATTTTCTTTCATGAAGCGAGGAACGGAAGGTAAAATGCTGCGTAGCGAAATAAATGAGCAGTCGATGCAAACGAAGTCCACTTTTTCTGGCAGTAGGTCGGCTGCAGCGTTTCGGAAATTGATTCCTTCCAAAGAGACGACTCTAGGATCGGACTTAATTTTCCAATCGAGGAGATTGCGACCAACGTCAATAGCAAAGACCCTAACGGCGCCGGCCTCAAGGCAGACTTGAGTGAACCCGCCCGTAGACGCCCCAACGTCGAGGCAAATCAGGTCTTTAAGATTGACGTGGAAATCATCAAGGGCACCTTTAAGTTTATGTGCGCTCCTAGAAACATAGCCAGACGTTTCGCCCCGGAGACGCAAAGAGATATCTCCGGGTACGGTCAGTCCCGGTTTTGCCAAAAGGCGATCTCCCGAGAGAACCTGTCCCGCAAGAATCAGACCGTGGGCTTTTGGCAGCGAATCGCAAAGGCCCCTGGTCACTAGGAGTTGATCAAGTCTCACCTTCGCTGCGGTAGGGTTTGGTTTCGATGCCATCGGCGGTTACCTTCGTGAGAATTTCGATGCGGCGTTCCACTTCGTTCAGTTTTTGATGGCACGCACGGGTCAAGGATACACCTTCTTCAAAAAGCTTTAGTGAGTCCTCCAAGGGAACTTCATTTTGTTCAAGACTGCGCACGATGTCTTGAATGCGTTTCAAGGAGGGTTCCAGCTGTAGGTTTTTTGAATCCGTCGTAGTGTCTTTGGTTTCCGATGGCGTCATGGCTGCATGCTAACTGTAAACTCCCAGGTGGACCATTGAATTTTTTAGGGAATTTCGGCGGATTTTTTATCCACCAAACCGAGACATTCTGCCCTTTTAATGTAGAAGTTTTGGTCAGCTGTATAGTGTGTTTACAGGAACCTAGGTCATTCCAGTCTATAGAGGTATAGGCCGTTCGTTAAACCGGTAAAAACGAAAATGTTTAGTTTTTTCAATGGTATAAATTGTGCATCACCTATGGGAGTGAGCACTGCCATGAGTCAAATTCACTGCCCTAACCAGGCCCAGATCAGCAGTCTAAAGTTCTTCCGCATCTTCATGATTGCGGTGATGAGCTTCTGTTTCTCTTTGGCGACTCCATCTTTCGCAAAGCTGCCCGCAAAACAAACTAAGTTTAAGACTCAAGCCGTAGCTAAAAAGAGCGACCTTTCCGTTGTAACCACCACCGATAATCTCTCACCTACGGAACGTTTGCTCGCCGATCCTTCTATTCAGCCTGCGCTGTCGGAAGGTTATTCAAGTTCTTTGCTCTATAACGCTAAAGCATTCAATAACCTATCAGGTAGCTATCAACAAATGGTTAAAGATCGTGAAGCAAAGCGTGCCTTCAATCTTCAAACTAATGAATCTGAGATGACCTACTACGATCAAAATAAAAGCATGGTCGTCAGTTACCTAAAAACTTTAGGACGCAGTCGCCTGCTTGAAGTTTTCCGTGCCGCAACTCGGGGCGCGAGGGACGATGCAGACCGTCAAAAACGTGCGCAAGCTTCGCACCCCACTCCGGTAGTTCAAGAAAATAAAGTAAATTTAAGTTCACCCAAGGGTCGTAAGGCAAAGGGTGTAGCCAGTGCCGTAGCTAAGGGCCATAACCGTGAAATCAGGGTAGCAACGCAAAGCACGGCACCGGAACAAAACGACGAAGCTGCTGAAACTGCTGGCCAAGCCTTTCAAACGGTTTGGAATGTCGGTCACAATCTACTTCAGAATTATCAGCGCATTGGCTTTGCGGCGCTTGGCGAAGGCCGATTGCATTATGATCTTCAGCAAAATGCGATGCAGTTTAAACTTTTAACGGGATTGTTTGATAGTGAGATTCGTTACCGAGTCTCCAGCAATCCTTTGCCCATGACCGGCGTTCGTAGCAGCTTCGGTGGCGATCGTGCAGTGATGTCTTTGAGCCGAGGTTTTGAGCCCTTACAACTTTCAACCGGGGTCACCTACGGAATGCAATCAAAGAGCATGGGTTGCTCGCTCTCTAAACGTTTATTGGGCCCCCTCAGTGCGCAATATGAACACACCATGAATCTTCAAGATCCGTCGTTGGTGAATGATACTTTCCAAGTGAACGTGGGCCTAGGATTCTAGATTAACGCCCGGTCGTTTTGAATGAAATCCTAGCGAGGTCGTTCAGCGGGGGAATGTTCAGATTCGGGCGGCTCAAGACCAAAGTAGTGCGTTGGTACAAAGGTGCCATGGCGCATTCTTTCTGAATGAGAACTTCATCCATTTTTGCGAGAAGTTTTTTTGTAGGCGCTTTTGTCTTCAATAAAGTTTCTGCCAATTTTTCATACTCGGAAGATTCAAACCCTCCAAAATTTGCGCCACTGCTTTTACGGAATTCTAAAGCCATGGCGTAGGGATGCCGAAACCAAAGTGTGCTGCCACCCAAAAAAACCGGCGGCGGGGTATGGGTCAACATGCTCCAGTATGTTTTTGACTCCCATTTTTTTAGCGAAATCTTCTGCCTAAGTTGAGTTTGCATTTGTGCCTGGAGCCATTGCATGAGCGGTTCATGTATATCCTTGGCGTAATAATGAAATGTAAGTTCGTTTTCTGGCGTTAACGATTTCCCTGGAGCAGGGGCAATTGCTGCAGAAAGCCAGCCGGTGAGTGGGACTTCTCGTCCTTGGAGAAATATTGGAATCTCCTGAGTATTAATATTACGAATGACCGCGCACCGAGTCGACTTGGGCAGCGGCTGATTTTTTAAACTAAAGAGAAGGTAAAAATAAACTTTAGTGGGATATGCCTTTACGTCCGCTCGCTTTAGTAAGGTGGGCCTTTCCTGAAACGGAAGGTCTTTCATCCAATCGATGCGGCCTTCATCAAAAAGCCGCAGGGCAGTTTGATCGTCGGCGACTACGGTCACCCGTAACTTTTCAAGACGCACTTTTGCTGCATCATAATAATGCGGATTTTTTTTAAGGATTAATTCCTCGCCCTTTTTCCAAGTGGCAATGGCAAATGGGCCAGCCGTGAGAGCGTTCTCAAAACTGGCATCTGCCTTTTTTTCGGCGATGGGAAAGGTAACCCAGTGGGTGGTGATTTCTGGGAAAAATGCCACCGGTTGTTCAAGCTGTACCTGCAAAGTGCGACAGTCTAGGGCCTTTACTCCGAGAGAATCAGAAGGCTGTTTACCAGTGGCGATGGCTTGCGCATTTTTAACGAAAAACAAATAAAATGCAAAGGGTGAAGCTACCGATTTAGAGAGTAATCGGCGCCATGATCGTACAAAATCATCTGCACAAAGGGGCGATCCGTCTGACCATTTCAAGCGAGGTCTAAGTTTAAAAGTCCAGATCCGTTGATCAGGTGTCGCTTTCCAGCTTTCCGCTAAGGCGGGCTTAAGGTTCGTCTTCTCATCAAAGGCCGTAAGACCTTCCATGATTTGATCCATGATGAGGGGCTGCACTTCGCCTTGGTTCCAGTCCAAGTGGCCTAGGTCAGAATAAACCCGAATGGTGAAAGGATCCGCCGCCCTTGCCGACGAAAACAGGGAAAAGCAGATGAATAGCGGCAGAAGATAATTTTTCATTCTTCTGCCGTTACTAAATTTAGGTTTCTTAGTCACCACCGAGATCTTCGTTCAACTTATGTTTGACCATTTCGGGAAATTCTTGGCGTAGGGTATCCAGCTCTTTCTGCAATTCCTTGCCATTGCCTAAAACGGTAATCGTGAGTCCCTGATTCGCAAAAAAATCTTTCAGGGAAGGGTTGATTTGGTCCTGTCCTACGGAGGCGATGTTTTCTTCGAATTTTTCAAAGTAACCTTCGGGAAACCGATAAAGAAATTGTTGAATGCGATTTTCTAAACGTTTTTTGGGACTGTCGAATTGGAATGGCGCGCTCTTCACAAGCGAGCGTTTGGCGAATTCGAATTGATCTTTAGGAATGCCTGTCGCCAGGTAGTTTTTGAAAAGTTCTAACGAGAGTTTGATTGCCGGTACCGTGTCTTTGGTTTTTGGGAAAAAATACATGGAGAAGGCCTGCGGCTGCCTAGCGTAGGCGAAAAA
>CAYYYP010000047.1:16558-28069 GCA_964475985.1 uncultured Oligoflexia bacterium
TTTTTGGGAAAAAATACATGGAGAAGGCCTGCGGCTGCCTAGCGTAGGCGAAAAAGCTGTAGGCTCCGTAACTCCATCCGCGTTTTTCCCGCACTTCTTGCATTAGAGTAGAGTTGAAGGAATGACCGCCAAAAGCCTCGTTGGCTAAAATAATGGGGTAATAATCTTTGTTTTCAGGGCGGGGGGCAAGGGTTCCGATGAAAACATGGGATTGGCTAGCACCCGGTTTATCCACCAGCAAAAGTTTGTTGGTAGGCACCGGTGCAGGTGCCGGTAAGTCCGCAAGTTCCATTTGGGGCTGTGAGCCGGAACCAGTGGAAGTGGGCCGCATTCGCAGAAAACTATTCCACCAGGTTTCCAGGAATTTGGGTTGGCAATCTCCGGAACCGAAAAATGCGAGGTCGTGACTAGCGATTTGCGCTTGGTAAAAATCTTTTAAGTTTTTAACCGAAGTCCTACTCACCCCCCGCTCCGTGCCGTGTAGCGGGTGCGAGTAGGGATGACTCCCAAATAGAAAATGTTGAAAATGTCGCCGGGTGAGTTTTGCATCCTGACTTCGTTCGGAGAGCAATAGGCCCACCGTTTCTTTTTTGAGTTTTCG
The DNA here is from genome assembly GCA_964475985.1 of uncultured Oligoflexia bacterium. GTDB lineage: Bacteria > Bdellovibrionota > UBA1018 > UBA1018 > CAYHWW01 > CAYYYP01. Next base: position 17,160 of record CAYYYP010000047.1, read on the forward strand.
GAATTCTTTGTCCGAAAAGGCCGGTTCGAGCAGAATTTTTTCCAATACCTGCAGTAATTTTCCGAGATTTTTTGACAGCACCGATGCCCTAAGCAAAGTATTCTCGCCTTGGACCTCAAGCTCAACACTTGCGCCTAGTCGGTCAAAAGTTTGCAGCAGATCAAGTTTTGAAAGTTTTTTGGTGCCCCGCAAAAGCATTTGTCCCGCCATGTAGGCGCGGCCAAGTTGTTGGCGAGGATCGTGTGCGCAACCCCCGGGCAAGATGATGCTGAAGTGCACCAGCGGCAGGGAGTTGTCCTGCACGAAGGAAAATGTTTCGGCACTTTCGGCCGTTCTTAGAAAAAATGAAATTAGGAAAACAAAAATAAATTGAGGAAGAATTCGGGTAGCAATGCGGTTCATGAAAAAAGCACTCCGTTATTTAGGCAGACCAAGGATGATGGTTCGATTTTCGGGAAGGAAGTATCGGTTCAGTACGCGTACGATGTCGCTGGGCGTTACTTTCATGGCAGCGGCTACGATGGCTTGGCCCCGTGAGGCGGAGGATGCAACGGATTCAAAAAATCCAATGTTTCGTGCCTTGCCGGGATTTGAAATTAAGTCCCGATACAGCTCAAATTCATACTGGGATCTAGCCAACTCAAGTTCTTCCACGAGATTCTTTTTTGGCAAAGATGCAAGGGTTTGATCAATCACCCTAACGGCCCTGGCAGAATCAACTCCCTTTAAGAGATTAGCCGTGATGAGAAAGAGTCCGTTATCTTTATGGCCCTGCGCAAAAGATCCAACTCCCGAAGCTAATCCGTCATCCACCAGTGAGCGATAGAGAGCCGAACTGTTGGTTTGACCCAGAAGATAACTCAACACATCCAATACTGGCATGTCTTCATGATTCACATCTGGGATGTGATAGCCCAAAAGTACTTTTGGAAATTCGGTAGCAATCTTGATGCTTGTGCGACGCTCCTCCCGTTGGGGCGCTTCTTTCGGCCCGCTATAACGAACGGGATGTTGCATGGGAAATGATCCGTAATATTTTTGAATCGTATTCACGGCAAACGCAGAGTCCACATTGCCGACAATCACAATGGCGGCATTGTCCGGGCTATAAAACCTTCCGTAAAACGCCCGGCATTGAGCGGCATCGGCGCGATTCAGATCCTCTTCATAACCGATGACGGGCCAACGATAGGGGTGCTTGGTAAATGCCATTTCATAAAGCTTCTCAAACATTGCTCCATCGGGACTGTTCTCAGTGCGAAAGCGCCGTTCGTTTTTTACGACTTCGCGCTCTCGATTTAAGGTGTCGTCATCCACGATGAGGTTAGTCATGCGGTCAGCCTCAAGCGATGCCACCAATTCAAATTGGTCCGACGGGAGATTTTGCACGTATCCGGTATAATCCTGGCTCGTAAATGCATTCTTTCCATCGGCGCCGGCGGATTCCATCAGGAAATCAAACTCACCTTTGGCGTGATTTTTAGTGGCTTTGAACATCATATGTTCAAAAAGATGGGCAAGCCCCGTAAGCCCCACCGATTCATCCCGGGAGCCCACATTATACCAAGTTTGATAAGCAAAAGTTTTTGAGGACTCATCCTTGAGAATAAGAATTTTTAACCCGTTCTTTAATTGATACCTTTCAATTTGTTCCTGGCCGTAGAAGGGAATGGTCCCGGTATAGTACGAAGCCGCGCTAGACCGGGAAGAAGAGTGGGAGCAACCGTTGCCTAGTGTGAGAACGCCGACAAAAAGGCACAATGTAAAAATCGGGTTTAAAAAGGATTTTTGTTTCATGAGAAGAAAAAATAACACTGTGGCAGGTAAAAGTCAGCTTGGATCAAGAATGGCATTTTTGCGATGGGCGCCCCGAGTGTTCGTCATGCTGATCCTGCAGGGAATCTTGGTCAGCGGAATCGCATTCGGATTAAAGGAAGTCGAGCGGCGCGTACTTATTAAATCTATAGTGGTGAGCGTCAAACAACCCACAAATCTTTCGGTGTACATAAAAATAAAAAATATTGAAGAGCTGCTACAGGATCGTATTGGCAAGCCCTACATTTCTTTGAATCGCGAGGAGTTGATCACGACGATTAAAAATAGTTCCGATGCCATCCGCAACGTAGAAATTGATTCCTCCCTAGAACATACGCTAGTGGGCACGCTGAAAATCGACATCGATGCGGCGACGGCGGAAGCCATCGTGCTTCACAAAAAAGATCTTTGGTTTGCGTCGGAGTCGGGCGAAGTCATCACGAAAGTTAAGGGCGGCATCGTTCAACCCACCACGCCCGAGCTTGATCGACTGCCTATGATATGGACAGATTCTCAGCAGAATTCGGCTATGCGACGCATGATTCAGGGGCGTAGCCTTATTCAATCGGCCATCGGAGATCTTAGCGGAACCCCGAACGATCCTGGCATTGAAGTGGAAGAAGTTCATTTATCCAAGGCTACGCATCCGGAGTTCCGTGTATTGTTGAGACTCGAAAAAGGTTCTTCAGCAAGGGTTCTCTGTCGGTTTTTGGATTCCGAAACCTCGGGGTTGCAATCGGAGCTTGGTCGCCTGCGCAGCGTCTTGAAATACATTTTAAAGAGCCAGGTTTATCCCAAAGAATTGGACTTTCGATTTGGGCGGCGGGTCATCGCTAGGTCTAAATAAGTAAAATTTGACAATAAAGTTTGTTCATATGACACTGTATTGAGCCAAACGCACGGCAATGTTTTCCGGTGTGACTTTTTGGCTACATGCGCAAGCGTTTCATGGAAAGAGAGACGTCATATGGCTCGGACGCCCAAAAAAGATTACATCGTAGGCTTAGACATCGGGACCACCAAAATCTCCGTTATCGTCGGTGAGGTGACCGGCAATCATCAGGAAGATCAAAGGATGGGCGAAACGCGCTCCTTTGCGGCAAAAGCCCAATCCATCCTGAGTTTGGCCGAAATCCCCATGGATATCGTTGGCCTCGGTACCTATCCCTCTACCGGTTTGCGTAAGGGCGTAGTTATTAATATTGACAGTACGGTTGAGAGCATCCGCAAAGCGATCCATGAGGCCGAACTCATGGCCGGCGCAAAAATAAATCAAGTCTACGTCGGAATCGCCGGCGCTCACATTCAAAGTTTCAATAGCCATGGTGTGGTTGCGGTTAAGGAAAAGGAAATTACTCCATCCGATGTTGCTCGAGTGCTCGATGCAGCCAAGGCCATCGCCATCCCGACGGACCGTGAAATCATTCACGTGGTCCCTCAGGAATACATCATTGATGATCAAGATGGCATTCGCGAACCCGTAGGAATGTCGGGTGTACGTCTTGAAGCAAAAGTTCATATCGTGACTGGCGCGGTTTCCGCAGTGCAGAATATCGTGAAGTGTTGCACTAAAGCGGGCCTTAGTGTTTCCGAAATTGTGTTAGAGCCCATCGCTTCTGCCGAAGCGGTGCTCAGTCAGGATGAAAAAGAATTAGGTGTCGTTCTCATCGACATTGGCGGTGGAACGACCGACATTGCAATTTTCAGCGGCGGAGCTTTGGTTCACACTCAAGTCATTCCCCTAGGCGGAAATCACGTGACCCGAGACATCGCCGTGGGATTACGTACACCTCATTCCGAAGCTGAAAAAATTAAAGTTCGTCATGCTGCAGCCCTTGCCGCGATGGTGAGCGGAGAAGAAAATATTGAAGTTCCTTCCGTGGGTGGCCGTAAATCGCGTATCATTTCCCGCAAAATTCTTGCGGAAATCATTGAGCCGCGGATGGAAGAAATGTTTCAGTTAATCAAGGATGCAGTTCATAAATCAGGATTTCAGGACTTAGCGCCATCGGGTTACGTTTTCACCGGCGGCGGCACGATGCTCGATGGCATTTGTGAGTTGGGTGAGATGATTTTTGAAATGCCGGTAAAAAGGGGATTGCCCTCCGGTATCGGTGGGTTGGGCGACATTGTGATGGATGCGAAATTTTCCACGGGTGTAGGCCTTCTGAAGTATGGGGCCAAACGCCGCATGCTTTCCCACAATAGAAGTCACAGAGTAAAGTTCGGGTACGAAAAAATCAGGTCATCCATGAAGGACTGGCTCAAAGAATTATTTTAATTACGGAGGAATATGAAAAATGTTTGAACTTGCAGAGCAACCCACGACACAAATGAATATCCAAGGCGCTAGAATTAAAGTCATCGGAGTCGGTGGCAGCGGTGGCAACGCTATCAACACCATGATCAAGATGGGATTGTCCGGCGTAGAATTCATCGCCGCCAATACAGACCGTCAAGCGTTAGAAGCCAATCTCGCTACAGTTAAGATCCAACTCGGTTCTGAATTAACCAAGGGGCTTGGGGCCGGCGCCAATCCGGAAGTGGGTCGCAAAGCTGCCCTTGAAGACTATTCTCATATTGCCGAAGTTCTTTCCGGCGCCGACATGATTTTCGTGACGGCCGGGATGGGCGGCGGCACCGGCACCGGTGCGGCACCCGTCATCGCTAAGATCGCCAAGGAAATTGGCGCGCTTACCGTGGGAGTGGTAACTAAACCATTTCAATTTGAAGGTCGAAAACGTTCCAAATCCGCAATGAGCGGGATCTTGAGCCTTCGGGAAAGTGTTGATTCACTCATTACGATCCCTAACCAAAGATTGCTCGCAGTATCTGGCCATAATCTCTCTATGATCGATGCATTCAGAAAGGCCGATGAAGTTCTGTTGAATGCGGTCCAAGGCATTTCCGACCTGATCAATCATACTGGTTTAGTAAATTCTGACTTCGCCGATGTTCGCACCATTATGCAGAACAAAGGTTTAGCTCTCATGGGTATCGGTTATGGTGAAGGTGACCGCCGAGCGCTGGATGCGGCTACTTCAGCAATCTCATCTCCATTGTTGGAAGACGTATCCATCAATGGCGCGACAGGAATCATCATCAATATCACTGGTGGTTCAGCCATGACGATTCACGAAGTGAATGAAGCAACCACGCTCATTATGGAAGCGGCCGATGAGAATGCAGAAATTATTTTCGGTACCGTCATTGATGAGTCCATGAATGATCGTCTCAAAGTTACCGTGATTGCCACGGGCCTTTGTACGCAAGAACTCTCTGCAGCTTTAGAGGCTTCAAGTGCGAATGCCCAAGCGGCGAACGCAATTCAAGTAACGACGCAAGAAGCTCCGGTAGCGCAGCCAGTAGCTACTCAAGCCGTAGCGGCCGCGCCACAAGCCCAGCCCGTGCAGATGGCTGCCGTAGCACCGACGCCTACCCAAGCACCGGCTCAACCAGAGTTTCAGGCCGCCGTTCAGCCCGCAACCTTCGTTGAGTCCCAACTCACGAGCACCGATCTCACGCGCACCATTTCGCCCGTTCGCGAAAATCATGCGGCGCCGGTATCAATGAATACTGTTCAATCAGAAGCCACAGCTCCGGTTCCGCCTGCACCCCGCATGGCGGAGATTGCCGCTTTAAAAATGAATGATGCTTACGACGACGGGATGGAAGGCGAAACAATTTTACGTCCCAATCATTCCATCGGCGGAGTTTCTTCGGGAACCGCGGTGGGCCGGCCAGATTTGAACCGCGCCCGTGCGATTGCGCAGAAGTTAGGCCTTACGAATTACACCGATGATGATTACGACATTCCTACTTTCATTCGTCGTCAAAACGAACGCGAAGTCTAAGCAACCAGAACTATAACGATTGATTCGAAGCGTTGGCCTTCGAAAATTTCTGCACGGAAAAATTTTTCCCGGAAATTGAATTTTGAGATTTTCATCGTAGACTCAACTCAACTGAATCACTTCACATAGTGGTTCAGTTGAGGGGGGTTCATGAAGAGTTCCATTAAGGTATCTAAGGATAGTCCAACCAAAAACGCTTTCGGCAAATGTCTCATTGCCTTAAGCATGTTATGCGCAGGTCCGGTAACCGGAGCCGAATATCGGCCGCATGAAGTGCTCATTAAGTTCCGCGGTGATTCGGTCCGTAGTTTTGAAACAATGGATCGTATTTATAAATCGGTATCAGTTATGCGGGTAAAAAGATTTCGTGGAGACGCTGCAGGCTTGGAGCAATTAATTTTGCCCGATCACGCAAGCGTTGAAGCATCGGTGCTGGCCCTGAAATCCCAACCCGAAATTGAATACGCTCAGCCAAATTATATTTTGAAGGCATTGCCCATGACGAGTGCAGTAACCAGCGCCGCACCGGCCGGGTTGCCAACGAACATCCTAACGATGCCAACCTATCCATGTCTGTTGCCAAACGTGGCGTTCCCGCCCGGTTGCGTTGACGAATACGTTGATGGTCCTATTGGCACTCCACCCGGAACCAGGCCGGCTTTGCGGGCTCGTCCGGTGGAAGTCAGTCCGGCGCAAACCGATCCTCAACTTTCCACAGCCTACGGTTTGTATAAAACCAAGGCTAATGAAGCGTGGGGCGTTCATACCGGAAGCAGTAGTTTTATCGTGGCGGTGATCGACACGGGCGTTGATTACAATCATAGGGATTTGGCGTTTAATTTGTGGAGAAATCCTAATCCGGGTCCGCAAGGTGATGTCGTAGGTTTTGATTTCACGCATAACGATGGCTTGCCCTTTGATGACAGTCGCGACGAGGACGGCGCAATTTTGGGGCATGGGACTCACTGTGCGGGCGTAATCGGGGCAACGGGGAATAATGGAATTGGAATTAGCGGGGTCAACCAACGAGTGTCCATCATGGCTCTGAAATTTTTGGAAAGCGATGGCAGCGGTTCCATGAGCAATGCGGTACGGGCCATCGACTATGCCATTGGGCATGGAGTTAAGGTGATCAGCGCTTCGTGGGGAATTGGAGTTGCACCAAGCCGAATTCCAGCTTTGACGGAAGCTGTGGGTAGGGCACGGGCCCACGGGATTCTCTTTGTGGCGGCGGCGGGAAATGAGGAAGAAGACAACGATCAAATCCCACACACTCCGGCTAATATTCAAGAGCGAAATGTGATCTCCGTTGCGGCTTCCACGGCGGCAGATGAGATTCCCAGGTTTTCCAATTATGGAGCTCACACCGTACATATTGCGGCGCCGGGAAAGGATGTTTACAGCACGGTGCCCGGCAGCGCGTATCACAACATGACGGGCACTTCCATGGCAGCACCCCACGTAGCGGGAGCGGCGGCCTTGGTGTGGTCAAGGTATCCAAACTTAACCGCCGAGCAGGTCAAAGCTAGGCTTTTAAGTACGGTGGATGCAATACCGTCGATGCAAGGTAAACTTGTCTCGGGTGGCCGACTTAATGTTCTACGTGCCCTTACGGAAACGAATACGCCAGTTGGATCACTATAAATTTATAAAATTTATAGTGATGGGTATACGGGGGCGGGCTTTGCTCGCCCCCGTTTTCGTCCTAATCATTATCGCCTCGGCGTCTGATGCATTCGGTTGGGGAAGGCAAATCGACATCTTTGAAATTCAAACTCGGTTTGCAGCGGTTTTCCCTGGCGTGAAACCTTCGGGGCTGGAGGTTCGCGACGTGCAGCGCGATCTCACTCCAACCGTCATTAAAAAATATTCGAGTTACGATCCCGAATTGGCGGAAAAATTTGCTCCGGGAGGACGCGAAGATTTAAGTGATCTGCAAGTCCCGGTTTTTAAATTCGGTGAAGCTGGCTACGTCTTAGGGTTTTCTTTATCTGCATCTGACTTTTTCATTTTTTTTGATCACCAGGGCACCATCAAAGACTACTGGGTGACGGCCATAGATGGCGCAAATCCTGAGCTTGAACTTTTTCGCAAGGAACCTTTTCGTCAAAGTCTTCGGCAAATCGGCCGTTATCCAAAATTTGCATCATTTGATGAAAAAACCGATATTCAGGGGCCGTGGTTGCCCCAAGAAATCATGAACTACGTACAGACTGACGCTTCCCTGGAACGGGCGCGTGGCCTAGAGAAATTCGACGCCGAAGTTTATCCCGGACAGGATAAACTTCGGCATTATCTTCAACTCCGGCATGAAGTACTCCGGGAGTTTCGGTTCGCGCTTTATCTTTCTAAACATCTTCTATTTGAAAGAAACTGACACTTTCCTAAACGCTGCGAGGCAGGGTCATGCCAAGGCTTTTGTGTTTACGTCCATCGGCGGTGAGGCCTTCGCGTCTTTCTTCATCTTCCTTGCATGCGATGCAGTGAGTCGCCGTTGGGCGGGCCTCAAGGCGTTTGATTTCGATGTCGTTGCCACAGACGTCACAAAGACCGAATTCGCCTTTTTCAATGCGGCGCAATGCATCATCAACTTTTTTAAGAAAGAGGTTTTCACGGTTTCGCAAACGAAGGCGCAGAGACTGCTCCATGTCCGTTGCGGCGTGATCCACTTCATCTTTACATTCATCAAGATCGACGTGAAAGTCTTCACACATCACGCGATCCGCGAATATAATATTTTTCTTTTGAGTCTCAAACATTTCCCGAAATTTATCGAGATGTTCCCTTTTCATAAATAATTCCCCCCCTAAGATGAGCTGACCCATTTGCTTTTGGACCAGCGATTCATACTGTTGAAACATTTCGGAATTCAATTTAACTGCTGCGCTCATTTGAGACCTCCTTGAGTACCTTTCTGGTTTGGGAAGCGTTGGGACCCTACTTTGTCCCGCTCCGATCATCCTGATCTCTGACGTTGTGCAGCAGTTTTTGGATCCTTCTTAGATCCCAAGCCCCAGAGCCTTTTTTAAAAATTCACTACCCCTAGGAATTTTCAAAATGCAGCTTTGTGACCTTTCAACTCCCTTTGATGTCTACGAGTACAAGTTTGGTAATCTCCGTAAGTGTCTCAAAAACGCCGACACCTTTGGCCGCCACCGCTTCATACGCGGGCACTTCATGTCGAAGGAAAAGCCTCGACAATTCTTGCACCGGCATGGCGGATGGCAAATCACGTTTGTTGTACTGCACTACTAAAGGAATCTTACTCATGTCATATCCCTGACTTTCTAAGTTTGCCTCCAAGCTCTCGTAAGATTCCATGTTCGCGTCCAATCGCTCCCGTTGAGAGTCAATTACAAAAACGATGCCATCTACTCCCTTCAGAATAAATTGGCGCGAAACTTCATAAAAACTTTGTCCAGGAATTGTGTACAGATGAAACCGAGTGCGAAAGCCTCGGATCTCACCAGCGTCCAACGGCAAAAAATCAAAAAATAAAGTTCTTTCATTCTCGCTAGATAGGGAGATGAGTTTACCTTTTGTGCCCTCGGAAGTGCTGTCATAGATGTACTGTAAGTTTGTCGTTTTCCCGCTGAGCCCGCAGCCGTAGTAGACGATCTTACAATTGATCTCTTTGCTGTTGTAGTTGATGAATGTCATTTAGCTGTGAAAACTCATGGGATTTTCTGAAAATTTACGGTGATTTTATGGGCCCAGTGACCAAATGATACTGCGGGGCACGGTGTATTTCTGGAAGTTGGTGTTGTTTTGATCCTATCCCTCGCTGTTCAATCGGTTCTCAATGGCTCGACCAATGGTTTGTTGATCAAGATACTCGAGGACCCCGCCTACGGGAATTCCATGAGCAATTTTAAACACTTTGATTCCTAACGGCTTTAAAAGCTTTGTCAAGTAGACCCCGGTGGCTTCGGCTTCAACGCTTGAACTTAAGGCTAAAATCATCTCTTGAGTGTCTTCATTCTCAATGCGGTGCAGCAGTTGTTGAATGTAAAGTTGGGAAGGTCCAATGCCGTCAAGCGGTGACAGCAACCCATGCAGCACATGGTAGCGCCCATGAAAACGGTGGCTCTTTTCAATGGCCATAACATCGGACGGTTTTTCAACGATGCAGATAATCCCGGTTTGCCTGGAAGGATTGCTGCAAAGGCTACAGCGTTCAGCATCCGTAAAATTCATACACTGCACGCAGAGCTTGATGGAAGTCTTAGCTTTTAGAAGCGCCTCGGAGAGATCCCTCACCTGCGACTCTTCCTGCCTTAGGATGAAGTAAGCGAGCCTGGTTGCGGTACGTTCCCCGATACTGGGGAGTTTTGAAAGTTCGAAAACCAGCCGTTCAATAGGATCCATTTATGGTTCGTAACCCTAAAACAATCCTGGAATATTCATGCCGCCCGTAACTTTTGCCATGGCTTCGCTAGCCGCCGTCTGTACATTTTGCAGAGCTTGGTTTGCGGCCGTCAAAATAAGGTCCTGAAGCATTTCCGCGTCGGGTGTACCCGCAAGAACTTCGGGATTTATCTTTACCGAAACCAATTCATTTTTACCGTTGGCCACAATGGTAACCATTCCACCACCAGAAGTACCTTCCGCAGTCTTTTCACGAATTTCTTCCTGAACTTGCTGTAGACGCTGTTGCATCTGCTGAGCTTGTTTCATGAGTTGATTCATATTTCCGCCGCCACCTGGCATGCCTGAAAAACCTCGGGACATAGTCATTCTCCTTACTAATTAAGTCTACTTAATCTCCAAACGATCCAAACGTCCACCTAAGACTTCCTGGATTGCGCGCATGGCTTCACTTTGGAGGACCTTCTCCTGTTTTATTTTCAGCTCCGATTGCGCCTTTTCTTTTTCCATTTCGTCGATGGATTTTGTAGCAGAGATTTCTTGGCACTGAATGCGTGTCGGCAGTTTTAAGGTTTGGCTTAAAGCCTGTAACAAAGGCTCGGCATGACCTGGCGTTTGGATTTGCTCACGGTAAAAAGATTGGGCTTTACTAAATCCTAAATGAAGCACGACGGAAGGCCCCGATGTGCCTTCTTGTAGTTCGGCTTTCTGAAAAGTCGCATTCTCCAGCAAAACTCCGCAGAGAGGTTTTAAATTTTTAACGGCCTTCACCGTCTGTGCCCAAAAGTGGGGAGAGGAAAACTGAGCCAAACTTTCGGGCTTAGGCGGCGCTTTCACTGATGGAGCTAAGTTTGACGGAGGATTTCCGAGGGC
>CAYYYP010000048.1:0-9067 GCA_964475985.1 uncultured Oligoflexia bacterium
TTGAAATCAAAATCAATAGATGAATATTGCATAATGCAATTTTTGGGGGCGGAGCTCTATTAGGCAACCTCTTGTGCCCTGCGATATGTGACTAAAAGTGAGACAGGAGTCCACTTTGGTCAGCTCCTCTTCGACCGGCTCGCCAGACGCGAAAAATCCTGCGTAGTGGCGGTTTCAATCAGGGCTGCGTGGGGGAGCTCGGCGCTTCGCTGGAGGGGACGGGGAGTTGGGGAGACTCTGCGCTTTGCTGGACGGTGTTTTCCCACTGGTGGGAAATACTAGAGAAGGTTTTTATGAGTATGCGATACTAAAGTGCATGGAGCATCTGTCTCGAAAATTTATAAGCGATATTGAGATAAGGCAGATAGGGGATGGACTATTGGATCATTCACTACCTAAACCAAAATGGACGCATGAAGCTCATTTTGCGGCAGTGATTTATTTTCTGCTTCAACGTCCCCGGATAGAAGTATTTCGCTTTCCGGGGAATGTTTCAATATGGCGGCGCTAGCGGTCCGAACTTACTTCTGAACATTTGCCGATCGACTACTACGCCCCGGAGGCGAAAACACGCAATGGTTGGTAGGTACCCTATTAATTCATTAGCCGCCCGCAGATTCTCTGTTTATCAGGATTTATCATCTTAAGGCTCCGCAGCCTTTTGAATTAATGCTTTCGAAGGTCCAAAATGGCATGAACCCCCGGTGTTCATAGAACTGGCTCCGGATTTCTACCGCCATTAATCGTGTGCTCTCGGCGGAGAAGCATATCGAGCCTACCGTTAAAGTTCGCTAGATTTGCTGAGGCCACTAATGTAAGAGGCATGAATAAAATCAGGTTATAAATGTAAAATGGTTACAATATTTAAGGTTTCGTTAATTTTGATTGTCTTCACCACCATGACAACTATGTCATCCCCTGGGCAGGCTTCAGCTTCTGAAGGTGAGCAAGACAGTTCGCTAACCAGTGGCTCTGAAGCGTCTCCGATGGTGAATTGTGAAGGTGGTCTCGAACCAGACCTTGGAATTGATGAAAATGCTGATCCGCGAGATATCGCCGTCATGCAGGCGCTGATCAAAGCAAACCTTGCTAGAACCCACACTTTGCGCAACTTGAAAAAAGAAGACTTGGCGCGGATCACCGTCCCCATTTATGGCGAGGCCTTGAGCGGACCCACCGTAGTTGGGCGCCTCGTGAAAAAGTACCGCACATGGGAAAGAGTTTTTTTAAGGCTTGGGCTTTCCAAGCCTCGTAACAAGAAGATTTCATGGACGGTAAATTTGATGGTCGATGCTATTTGCGCGGTGGCGGCACATTCAGAATTAAGTAGTTCTGCGGTTCGAGTTTTAAAGGGCGCAGGGTTACGGGCCTTACGGGAGGTTACGGGCAATGCCGATGCAAAAGGACACTCTCTTTTGCAAGGTGCAATTTCCCTAAAAGAGCTTGGTTCCTGGGACGCAGCGGTTGCCGCGGCTTTAGAAAAAATGAGATCTTTACCTCTACCTACCGACGCTAAAGGGCTCGCCCAACGAAACCGAATTTTAGAAAGGTTGGAATTTCATCGTCTGCGCTCAGCTTGGGGGGACGCAAGGTTTCACCTAGCAATGACCGCATTAGTGCGTGCCTATCGGGCAAATCCTAAGACTTTCAGAATGAATGCAAAGGCAATGGAGGAGAACGCGTCTCCGGAAGCAACCGCTGCGCTACAATCGGTGCTTGGTCCGGACGTTACTACAAACGCGCTCATCCAAGAAATCAAGGCTTGTGGCGGCACTTGGGATTTGGCTTTGCAGCTATACGGACTTAATCCAAATCAAATTCGATTGCGAGGTGAAGACATCGAATGGTCAACGGAGTTTATTCTCCGATACTTAAAGACGCTCTATGAGGCAGGATTTGATATGGCTTTCAATAACATTGCGAACAATGATTCCGCCGCTTTTCAGGAAATTGGTGAACGCATCACCGGCAAAAAAGTGAATGGGGCAATGTTGATCAGCGCTCTTTTGGTCAGATTCCCTCACTATTCAGACGCCATCCGAGAAGCCGGACTCCCGTATGGAGTCTTAATTCCCATTCATGAACGAACCACATTGCAACTAAAGGCAGCTCAAGTTTCAGGCCAAATTGCGAGGCATAGATTTAAAAATTGGTCAGAGAATTGGCGAACGCAACTCAGACCGTACCTTTCAAATGAGTTTATAGATTCAATTTTTGAGATTTTTTTGCAAAATCGTATTGGGCCCAAAGAGGATTTTTTTTCGACAATCCTCGTCCCTTATTTACAGTTCTGGAAATACCTTCTGGTCGAAGGAAATGAACTGTTTCAAGAACAGGAAGTACAACAGAGGCAGCTGGAGGAAATATTACTTAAACAAGGCCCGCAATTAGCGCTTCTCTCCTTAAGTTCGATTGTCGCACTTCAAAATCTTTTAAACGTCACCGAAATTTCATTAAATGAATTACGGCAGCAATTGATCGGCGGCCAAGAAGTCATGTTATTGGCCCTCCGCCAGTTGGAAATCAACTCTTCCAAACCGAGTCACAATGACGAAAAGCGTGGGTTCTTTAATGAAATTATTGTGCCCCGAATTTTAAGCGACCCCGATGTTTTGCACGAGCTGGTGTATCGAATGATGCGGTATTTTTAGATGGCAAAGAGTTCTGCTCAGAACTATCGGTAAAGTACTTTCTTCAAAAGAAGGTCTTCTGACCTCGGTAGAAAGACGGGTTTGCCAGGCGGCCAAGAAATTGATCCAAAAAAAATTCTAAAGCCGCCTAACCTAATATATATGGACAGTATAAACCGATTTTAACTAACAAATAAATTGAGTTTATAACTCTGTGCCGTTCAGCTACAGAAGGCAAATGAAAGTTCGTTGGATACTAGTCATTGTCGGTTTAGTTCTTTGGCATTCACCTTGCCTCCAAGCGGCCGGCAGTGCGGCAATTGCCGAGGATTATGATCGTTTAGGACTTGTTCCCCCGGTCTTCAGTATCTCCGACGTGCAAAGGGCTTTTCGTGAACGGGCCCGGGCGCTTCATCCCGATTGGGCAAATTCTCAAGATACAGAATATGATTTTGTTCGATTAAGGAAATCTCGGGATCGTATAATTTTTGATCTCCAAGACAAGGGTTTTGAAGAACCAACCCACATGTTTTCTAAATTCACGGCCTTGCTGACGGCTACCACTTCTTCGCGGGATGAAGAAATCCTGCAAGCGCTACTTCGCATCCCGGCCATCCGTGAAAGTTATGAACGAACTGCTTCGCTTGCTAGTCTTGGGTCGTCGGTATTTCACGAGGTCTTTCTCGCTCGCTCCGCCCGGATTGCGCAAAGGTTAGATCAAGCCCCCAATCTTACGAACTACCTCATTTTGGTGAAGTCCTGGGAAGGGCAGGCGGAGTCACCCTCGGGCGATCATTGGCTTTTCCGCGAAGAAGTCAGTTTCTATCGCAAACTTTTCGATATGAGTGCGTTGGGGTCAGGTACGGCAAACTTTCCCGATTCACTCTCCTCATGGCGTTACAGTTCTAAAAGCATTAATCAAAATTTGTTAGATATTCTACAGTCCCAGATTTTTAATGAGCCAGTTGATCCGCTCGATATTCGAATTATTGGCCTAGGCCTAGAAAATCAGGAATATTTTTCACTCTTAGATCTCCTGGACCGTCTTTTGAAGGATCCGAGTTGGATCGGAAGAGTAGCGAATCCATCACCAAATGCATTGGTTCAAAAATTACGTTTGCGTATTATTTTGCAGGATAAAAATCCCGACGTATTAACCGGGGTGTCACGCCTCATTGAACGAGCCGAAAAATTATTTCCCTGGTGCAAGGACGCCACCTTAGTTCGGTTTTTAGATATGAAACTACCCGAAAATTTTCAAGGAGCGTGGCGGCCTCAATCGAGTGCCCTAGTAATCATGCGAAATTCCTTAAGGTTCCAAACTGTTTTTCAAGCGCCAGAACTTTTGGATGCGATTGCGGAGTCACTTGCGCCGGGAGGTTTATATCTCGCCGATGCCGAAGCGGGTGAGGGAGTAGCGCATGGGATCGGCGCCTATCAAAGGGATGATTTTAGTTATCATTCGTATGCGCAACTGCTTGGCAAACCCTTTCAAATTGGAGTCGCCAACAGCGATTATGAAACTTGGGTGTTTCCGAAGGAACAACTCCTACTTGAGCCTGGAGAAGTTTGTGCAGACGCACTTGGTACAAGGTCTGTCGGGGAGCTAGTCCCAAAAAAGAGATAGGTTCTATGTTTTTTCCATAAAAAAAGACAGTGCGTCCTTTTTCATGGAAATACGCAATGAGTCATAGTAACTAGCCTCGGCATGCGAACTTTTCCCCGAGTATTAATTATTGAAGACGACATCATCCTTGCTGCAGCGTTAAAAAAATACTTAGGCGTTCAATTTGAAGTGGAGACTTGCGATTCCATCGCGCATTCAAAAGCCCTCCTCACCGAGTCGAGATTTAACTGTATTCTATTGGATAAATGTTTACCCGATGGCAACGGAGTCCATCTCATTGGTGAGATTAAAACTCAGTGGCCAACCACCGCCGTGATAGTCCTTACCGGAGATGCCGAACTGAATGCGGCAACAAAGTGCCTTAGTGCCGGCGCCGACGATTACATCATTAAATCTGAAAATTTAATCCCCGAACTATTTTTGCGGATTCCGGCCAGCATTGAATCCGCATGCCTAAAACTAAACCAAGCGGAGTTGCAGCTTTCATCCGGACTTCGACTTCCCCTTTGTGAAGCCGATTTGAATCGCCAAGCCTATGAAGAATTCATGAATCAGAGCGAAAAAGTTTTTCTAGAACGAGCGCTCGACATCTGCGCAGGCGATGCCGCTAAGGCCGCGCGTGCGGTGGGTTTAGCTCGAAGCACTATTTTTAGAAAATTTTCTGAATTGGGGGTTTCGAGGTTTGCTTCGAAACGTAACTCAAATTCAGAAATGTCATCCGTCAGAATGTTCGAAAATGGAGGTAATTATGAAAAGCATTAAATTGAAGTCCATTACGGTATTTGGAATTGGCCTCGCCATGGCGTCCCTGCAGAGTTCCTTCGCTGCACTAACCTCGGGCGGAAATTCCGCCAGTGTTCAGAGCCTTTCCCAAAAAGAAAGCGACGAAGAAAAACTGCTTCGGGAATTGGTAGGAAGGCTTTCTTCTAAATCAACTCTGAACGTCGATCATCAGGGTGCACACCTTTAAGGTTTTCCGGTTATGAAAAGAAGTTTCAAATTCAATTGGATTCTAGGTGTAGAAAGTTTGACGCCATTGCTTCGTCTTTGGGGCAAATATGCATCTGATTCGATTGAAAATGAAACTTCTGGCCCTTTGCCGGAAGTAAATCGTACGTTCAAAAATTTGAGGTTGAGGTCCTTGGGCCTCAACCTCAAAAATAATAAACTTGGGGATGTCGCGACCCCAGGCCTGCTTATCGATTCGGACAGTTTAGATCAAATTGATCAAAAGTTTACCGAAGCGGACGGCATTTCCTTTGGAAAAGAATTTTCTGTAAATATAGAAAGTAAAATATTTACAAAAATTGCTCAGGAAGTGCCCGGAGCAGAAAACCTTACGGAATCGTCATTTACTTTTTTGGAGAAAATCTCCCCGTGGACTTCTACACTCTTGCAGCAAACCACGGCTTGGATCGTACCGATTTATCATGAAAAATATGGAAGGGCTTTTCGAAGGGGTTTTAGTCACATCGATTACCTCGGCTGTATCTTTACGACCTATGCCGAAAGGAAATTCCAACCGGAAGAACTCCAGGCCATGATTCTGGCCGTCGATTTGGCCCACGAAATTGGGCATCAGATGCTGATGCTTTACCAACTTGCCGATCCTATTTTGATCTCAGATCTGGACACCCCGGTGTACTCCTCCATACGAAGATGTGATCGACCGGCGATCCTTGCACTGCATGCATGCGTAGCAACCGCATATATGCTCGATGCCTACCAAGGGACTCTTGCTCGTCCGGCGGCCACGGATTTACAAAGGACCTTCGCAAAAAATTCTATTCTAGAACTTACGAATCACCAGTCCGTTTGTTTGGATTCCCTCAGCAAATCCATTAAATTTACGAGTTTGGGCGGAAAAATATTTGATGAGCTTCGAGCTCAGCTCGCAGACTTTCGTGAATTTGAAATAGCGAAAGAGCTTACACCTTCAAATCTAAGTTATTTTGGACTTTTAGAACCATGAGAAATTCATTTAAAATTCTGACCATCAGTATTGCGATGACTTGGATTTCCTCCACAAGTTTTGGGGCCGGCGATCTAGCTCGGTGTGACATGGGAAAGAAAAGCCAAGGCATTTCAGTACAAGTGAATCGGGATGGAAAGTTGCCCTACGACCCAACTACTTTTGGGTTTGCTCACATAACTTTTTATAATGCGGTTCTGGGGCGCATGGTCCGCCTCAATCCGAATCTCACAACTCAACCCGGCCTTCTGCAGGATGCATTCTGGGATTATAAGAATCGTCAGTATATTTTGCGGTTAAAAAATGACCTGCACTTCCACAATGGTCGAAAAGTTGTGGCCGAGGATATTGATTTTAGTTTGACGAGGTTTTTTCTCACCACAAAAAGGGCGGATCAGGTTGCCGACCTCAAACAAATTTTGGGAATTGAAACCCTAAAGCCTGGGGCGGTTTATAGGCCTTGGTCGGTTAAAGGCGTTCAAAAAATTGATTCGAATACAGTTGCTATTAAGCTTGGCAGTTCCAATCCGGCGTTCCTTTACAGTCTAACCGACGGATGGATTTCTTTAGTTCCAAAAGAAGCTTTAGAAAACGATTATGTGACTTGGAAGACTATCCCCATAGGTGCAGGCCCTTTCAAAGTGCTCGAGGTGGAAAATGGAGTTGTACGTACTTGCCGAGTTTCCGCTGAAGTTCCGCTCGCGCCAAATTTTGTAGATTTTTTGAGTTCACCCGAGGCGACCGCGGATCTGGTAGGTTTTGTATCTTCCGATTTCCGGCCGGGAAAATTAAAGAAAGTTTTTGGCACAGGACCCATTGGTTATACAGGAGTGTTTTTCAACGCCAAACAGCGGCTTGCCGCGAATCCACATTTTAGAAATGCCGTCGCCTTTGCTTTAAAGCGCAAGCCCTACGTCGCCGGAGTTTCAGATTATAGTCCGCTAAATGAGACGTTAACTACGAACTTTTATGGAAGGCTAAACAAACCAGAAAAATTTGATTTGGAAATTGCGCGGAAGGAGCTTCAGTTGGTGCCGGAAATCCTTCGCCAAGGTGTTCTGAAAGCACATTGGTTTACCGGGCGAAAAAAATTATCGGCCCTGGAAAATAGAATCATTGAGACCTTTAAGCTGCAGATGCGGCAAGTCGGCTTAAACTTCGACTTCTCCGAAAGCGCCCATCCGACTTTTTCCGATGAAGATGTAACGACGGTACTTCGAATTGACGATCGCGGTTCGGCCCTGCCAGATCCATTGGTGTTGTTCAGGGCTTACGAGCGTCCGGCATTTTTGGCTCCGTTTTTTCCGGACGTTCAGATTCCAGATTATAAGAAGCTCCTGTCCCGTGCGGCCCATGCGGAATCGTTAGATGTGAAATCAAACGCAATCTATGCCCTGTCCAAATTTTTTGACGACCATAATCTCGTCATACCGATTTACGAGAGAAAAACGGTGTATTGGATCAACGCAGAGAAAATAAAGGAGTTGGGAATTCAGACCGGAATTACATTCGACCTTGAACGAATTCGCCTTAGCTCAAACTATATTGAGGGCAAAATATGAAACTTTTTTTATTGTTGGGGATGATCACTATTTCGTCGGCATTTGCGGGAGGGGCGGAACAGTCCCCCGGCCGCCTCGCTGGTTTAAATTGTTCAGGAGATTTAGGAGAAGAAACGATGAGCGTCTTTAAAAAGGAGTCCCTTCGCGAAGCATTCGAAAGATTTTTATCTTCGGTAAAGGAGAAAGATTTTGAAACGTTTTCTACTTTCTTTACGGACGATCTGGCGTTTAAAGTTCACCTTCCGGGCGGCAGAATCATTGACAATCTTCCTGAGTTTATGGAATCGCAGCGCCACTATTTTGGAGGCACCACCGGGATCTTTAATTATCAAGTTTTAGAAGCGGTGGGCGATACCGAAACGGGAAAAACGGCGGCGCTGGTGAACTACCAAAATGTAGATGCAGATGGCGTCCCATTTAAGAGAGTCATTAGGATCGAGTACCGGTTTCAGTTTCGGTTAGACCATTGGTACCTTGTTCACATTGAAAATTTTGTGCAGTCGCAGTCCGAGTAAACCGGTCTGAATGAATACGATTAATGAAGTAGCTCAGAATCTTGCACGTAAGCTCGCATGGCGGTTCTCGAGATTTATCGCGTGCCTTATGGCCTTGGTTCTTTGCGCATTTCTTATTTGGAATTCCTATTTTAAAGTCCAAGCAGGCGTTGATGCGGTCACCGGTCAGCTGTCACATCTGGTCACGGTGGGGGATATCTTCCAGCTGAAATCACAGCTTCTATCCCTCGCTTCAAGCGGACTTATTGAACGATTTACATTTAAAGATCCGGGGGGGACCATCTTTTCGGGAAGTGCGACCGAAGAAAATAGCTCAGAATCCCTCAGTCTAAGTAATGATGCACTGTCTTTTCATTTCGAGGGCAGGGGGCTTTATGCTTCAAGGGGATTTGACATCCCTTCGGATGGAAACCAAGCGAGTCGCCTTTTGGTTTCGACCAGAATCCAATTGGAATTATTTCTATTAGTATTTTTAGTCCAGGTATTAACGTTTTATGGCGTGAAAGTAATTTTTGAAAAAAGTATTCTGAATTTCTCATCGAATCTCACGCAACCCATCATGACCCTTGCGGCGAGCATGAACGAAGTTAAGGACTATAAGGATCTGACTTCGGACCGAAGGCTTAGGGATAGCTTTTCCTACCGAGAGCTCGCACAAGTTTACGACTCGTTTCTATTCCTGCTGCGGCGGATTCAGTCGGAGGAGCAAAGAAGACTGCATGCGGAAAAAAATGCGACCCTTGCTTCGGTAGCTTCCCAAG
>CAYYYP010000048.1:9077-10810 GCA_964475985.1 uncultured Oligoflexia bacterium
GGTCGCAGTTATGAATATGGTGGTACAAGCGCTGAAGGATGTACCCGAAGACGAACGGCAGCTGCTGCGTTCCGCCAGCCAACGGATAAATGATATCGCAAATGACCTTCTGAAGAAGGGTCGAGAGTCAGCCCTGGAGACGGATTTGCAACTTCAATTAGCGGCGGCGGTGGCGGCCGAGGCTCCGGTCTGTGTAGCGTCCACCGTCGGTTTGGTGGTCAGCGAGAAGCGGATGCAGTTTCAGAGCCGTGCAAACTTAGAAATCAAGTTGACCTTGCATAAGAGCCATGGGGTTTTTGTGGCAGGCCGCTCGAGCAACATTTCTCGGATGGTTTCAAATCTGATCAACAACTCCGTTGAAGCCTGCGTAGCGAAACCCGCCGTCGTTCAAGTTGAGGTATACGGCTCTGATAAATGGGCCGTGCTAGAAATCGCAGACAATGGAATTGGCATCCCAGAAAATATCCTTCAGAAACTTGGTAAAGAGAGAGTTAGCTTTGGAAAGGCTAGCGGAGAGTCAGGCAGCGGACTTGGACTTATCCACGCGCAGGCCTTGGTGAATAGTTACGGTGGTAAATTAGAGATCACGTCAGAAATTAATTTTGGAACAAAGGTTAAAATCTTTTTTCCAAAAACAGATCCGCCGGTTTGGCACTTGCCGGCCATTACCTTGACGCCCGAAACTTTGCTGGTCACCGTAGATGATGAGGATCTTATTCATGGATTTTGGTCCAGTCGAATTGGGCGCCGGCTCTTTCCGTCGACTAAACTTCAACACAAGAATTTCACGAACTTAGATCAATTTAAAAGTTGGGTTGTGCAAACAAGGCCACAAAAGGCCCTTTATTTAATCGATTATGAGTTTCCTGGCCAAATGGGCAACGGTCTTGAAACAATTGAATCATTGGGGATATGGCAAAGCTCCATATTAGTGACTTCCCGTTCCGAAGAAAAAGTAGTGCTAGATAAATTAAGTGCCCTAGGGGTGCGAATGATTCCTAAAAATATCGCAGAATACGTGCCGATTTTAATGAGTGCTTCCTAACCGGGCTTGATGGCATTCTCTTCAATGTAGCTCTAGAATCTACAGTACGCCAAATTACCGGGAGGAAATGTTCTACAGCTAGGTTTCCATCCCTCTGGGAGTTTTAGGATTCTGGGAAGTTCGACAAGATCTCCAACTAAAAGCAAATCGAAATCCACCCATGAGATTTTCTGCACCACTTTAGTTTTTTTCGAATTGTAAAATCCGTTTTTGGAATAATAACTAGGTTCAAATTCGTTTAACAAATCCATATGGGTTCTCGCCAGCCACAGCCCAGTATCTGCGGCGGTATATTCGGGAGAAGCCCCGACAATCAATAATTTTCTTTTGTCCGGGACCATCCGATAGACCTCTCGGAAACGGTTGAACGCGACGGAAACTTTAGTTGGCAAGTCATTTCTATAATGACCTGCCTGAACGCAGACCATGCTTAGAGTAAAAGTTAAAATACTCAACGTAACGAGCGGTCGCAGAATGCTTGGCAGTTTAATACCTAATTCAAAAACAATTTTCAAAAATATGCCCAGAGCAAAACAGATTATCGGGACTTGGTAGATGAGGTGACGCTCCAGGACCGGATAGTGCCGCGCGCTGGTCGCAAAATAAAAGTAAAGGGGCGTTAGAAAGAACATAATTGTAAGCACGGAGCATTGCGCGATCAGCTTTTTTCGCTTTAAGAAAATCGCCG
>CAYYYP010000048.1:10820-11254 GCA_964475985.1 uncultured Oligoflexia bacterium
TATTATCATTAGGAATAAATAAATAAAAGTCGTCAACAACAATATTTAAATTTTTACACAAATAAATCAAAACTTGACTTAAATTTGAGGTGCGATGGTAATCTTGAAAAAAGAAAAATAATGATCAGTAGCGCTAACCATAAACCTCCCCTCAGGCCTGGATTTAAAACTAAAACTGATTTTTGATAGAGTTGGGACAATGACAACGCTTTGAAGCTCGCCAAAAAATTAAAGTCAGGATCCATCGGTAGAATCTGAACCCAACGCTTCACGATGATTTTTTTGTAATAAAGTATCGGTAGAAAGGAAATGATAATCCGGAGAACTTTTTCCCGAACCGTATATTTGCTAATCAGCTCACTGAAGAATACATAGCCAAATAAAAGGTAACCTAAACTCATCACCATCAGGTGAAAGCTTGAGCCGATGCAAAT
>CAYYYP010000048.1:11264-27119 GCA_964475985.1 uncultured Oligoflexia bacterium
ATCAGCAAGGCCAAGAAAAAGAGATTTTGTTTTGTTTCTTCCCGGATGATGTTTAAAAAATAGCCCAAAGCGATGACCATCCATAATACAAGCCAAATATAAAACCTTGTTTCTACCGCGAAGAAAAACACGCTGTGACTCGCCAACATCAAGAGCGAACACACCAAGCCTACGCCGGTGGAGAGCGTGAGGGCGCTTGTGCAGAAAAACATCGCAATGCCCGAAAACGAATAGACTAAAATGTAAGGCACTCGGAAAAAGAGTTCAGGATTCTCCAATTTAAGCCAAGCTAAAAATTCCGACTTCACAAAAAGGCGAAGCATAAAATTATCCCCCGGCGGATTCGCATTATACAAACCAATCTGCCACCAAAAACTATTGGACCCTCTCCAGGGACTGTAAGCCGGGGCAATGGTATCGAGCTCGTCGCCCCAAAGCGGAGCAATACTGGCTAACCACGCAAGCAATAAGACGGAAAAAACCGTAAAAAAGACTAAGGCGATTAGGTTAAACAAATCGGTTTTTTTGGTCTGCGTGGTCATCGGTGCCACTAAATAACCTAAAATTTGCTAGAGAAGCAAAAAGTTAAAAAACTCAGACCGGCCCCAAAGCGGTAATGCAAATCCTCGCCATGGCGTATACCCCGGGATCGAATCGATTCGAAAATATCTGGGGCCTTTAAGTTCTAAAACCGCCACTGTAGCGAAAAACTGAAATCAAATATCCCAAAGTCCTGTGCTTCTGCGGATGAGTGCCTCCCGGTCAAGGAATGAAAGTCTACCTGAGGAGAGAAAGTCCTGAAGTAACTGGTTTCTACGCCTAAGCCAAAAGCTCTCTTTTCACCTAAAAAATGCAGGTAGCTTAAAGTTGGCCCAACCCCCCAAGCTTTCACATCCGTCGTTGAGTACGGGATCCAAAGGATGGATTGCACGCCACTTCCAATGAACCGCCCGCCTTCAATACCGATGCGAATTTCGTTCGCTGAAGTATGAAAAAATGCAAAGTTGATTTCGGCACCATAAACGTCGCTCGAATAGCCGCCGCCACCGAGGAGCCCTAAATCCGCGCCAATTCCTACTTTGGCTTTGTAAAACAGCCCCAAGCTTAAACGTGGAATGACCATGACTCCGCCGTTAATTCCCAGTCCCAAACCTAGATTGTTTGCTAGGTAGTCAGCACCGTGGGATCCGGCCATGCCAAGATTGCCACCTAAATACCAGCGCGCGGGATTTGGCGCAGATGGGAATTCGCCATGAACTTCGCTAGGAGCATTGTCATGGGTGTCGTCATGAGCAGATTCCATCGGCAGATTTTCAGCAGCCTTTATTTTTGGATGGTTGATTGGCTGGGCGAAGGCGGAGACGCTACAGAAACAAAAGAGACAAAATAAAATTTTAGTAAATTTCATGCAGCGTAACTTATTACAAAATCCTGGCCGGGAATAGCAGTATTTAAACTAGATTAATTTATACAAGGCTAGGTGGAGAGTATCAGATATTGTCCTCATTCCGTGCGAGTTTGTGTGTCCCCCGCCATCTTTATTTGCTATCAATCTGGGGAGGGCAAAATATGGCAAAAAAAACTTTGAAAAAAATCACTGAAATGATGCGTGATCTCGATCTTTGCATGATGACGACCATTACAAAGAATGGAATGGCCGCCAGTCGGCCGATGAGTAACAACAGCGATGTTAAGTTTGACGGCACATCCTATTTTTTTACTTGGGCAAAGTCTCAATTGGCCAAGGACATCGCAAAAAACTCGCACGTGAACCTCTCCTTCACCGGAGCTAAAAAATTCAAAAAACTTTTTGTATCAGTTTCTGGCAAAGCTAAACTCATTAAAGATAAAACTTTAATGCGAGAGCATTGGACCAAAGGTTTGGAGATTTGGTTTGATAAAGGCATCGATACCCCTGGCATCGTCATGATCGAAGTCGATGCAAAAAAAGCAAAGTACTGGCACGGTGGAGATGAAGGTGAGTTGAGTCTATAGCGGTTCGATCCACGCCAGGATTGCCAGGAGTAGAAACCTATCGACTCGACCCTACAAAAAT
Organism: uncultured Oligoflexia bacterium; assembly: GCA_964475985.1. Taxonomy (GTDB): domain Bacteria; phylum Bdellovibrionota; class UBA1018; order UBA1018; family CAYHWW01; genus CAYYYP01. The sequence continues at coordinate 13,321 of CAYYYP010000048.1, forward strand.
GAGTATCGTTCTGGGGTCTAAACTCTTTAAGTTTTATTAATTTGCCTTAAATTCCAGGGTCGCTGTGATATTAAAACTTGGGGGATCAAATGTCGGAACTCATAAGGCTGAAAAAAATATTTTCTGAAGGCACGCTGGCGGGAATTTGCAAACAGGTTGAAGAAGCGGAAGCGGCTACTTCCGGCGAAATCGTCCCGTGCGTGGTCGTGGAAAGCTCTCGCTACGAAGAAGCCCTTTGGAAATTCGGTTCGCTTACGGCACTTCTCGCGGTGACGGGATTATTTTTGTTACAAAGCTTTGGCCGAAGTCCCTTAGATAATTTTGAAACTCTATTGGTCTCCTTAATCCTAGGATTTTTAGGGGCATTTCTGGCGCAAAGAGTTCCTGCGGTTAAGCGGTTTGCTGTGGGCGACCGAAGGCTTGCTGAGGCGGCTCTAAGGAGAGCCCGTCTCGCATTTTTAGAGTTGGAAGTTTTTAAAACTCAAGAAAGAACTGGCGTATTAGTATTCTTAAGCCTGCTTGAACACCGCGTAGTTATTTTGGCAGATTCCGGAGTGAGTGCGGTCGTTCCAAATACTGAGTGGGAAAACGTGATTAAGCTCATTACTTCGGGAATAAGGGCAGGAAAACCGGCCGACGGTCTGTTGGCTGGCCTTAAGGAGTGTCAAAAAATTCTAACGAAGGCCGTTCCGCTTAAGGCCGGCGCTGTGAATCACGACGAACTTTCAGGAGAGTTACGGTTCCCTAAGGATGAAGTATGAAATTTCTATTTACGACACCTTTGTTTTTGATATTTTTTTTTCTGAATCTATCGTCGGGGCTAGCCCTTGAGGTTCCTTATCTCTCAGGACGCGTTGTAGACGAAAGCAATGTCCTTTCTGCACGGGCCATCGATGATATTTCCCGTAACTTAAAAAACCATGAAGCCCAGACTTCGAATCAAATCGCAGTTCTGGTGATCCCTACGTTGCAAGACGAAGTGCTTGAGAATTATGCCACTAAAGTTTTTGAAACTTGGAAGCTCGGCAAAAAAGGCAAGGACAATGGCGTATTGTTGTTGGTGGCGCTTCAGGACCGGAAAATGAGGATTGAAGTGGGATATGGATTAGAGCCCACTTTGACGGACGCAAAATCGGCTTTAATCATCCGTAATAAAATCACACCCTATTTTCGTGAACGGAATTATGAAAAAGGAATCGAAGAAGGCGTGGGTGCTATTGTCGACACTTTAAACGGAACGGCGGTGGCTGAGCCCGTTGCGCAAGTGGCGGCACTACCTCAATTGTCCAAGAAGGCGATTTTGATCCTGGGGATTCTTTTATTTTTAACTCTCATTGCGATGATGCCTGGTCGCTCATGGTTAAGTTATTTGTTTTTAATTCCTTTGTGGGGAGTCGTTCCGCCATTGGTGACAACGGCGGGTTTTGCGATTCTCATGCTGCTTGGTTTCCTCGTTCTTTTCCCTATAGGAAAGCTTCTTTTTTCACGTTCGGGATCCGGTCGCGCAGGAAGGCTTTTGCTCCTTTCGAGCTTATTTGGCGGAAGGGGTGGAGGTGGATATGGCGGTGGTTCGGGCTTTGGTGGGTTTTCGGGCGGCGGCGGTTTCTCCGGCGGCGGCGGTTCCAGCGGAAGTTGGTAGGGGTAGAGCCTACAAATCTAAGATTCTACGAACTAAAATTTTTAATGATTTTGCCATGGGCCGGTCCAGGTCTGAATGGCCGGGACGACATAAGCAATTCTCCCATCCACTAAATTGCGAATGGCCTGGGCCCTTGCACTCAAATGATCAGGTTTATCTTCAGCTAAAGTCCTGCTGGACCCCAGAGGCCTAAAGACCGCGTCAAAACCAAAACTTGGTCCGTTCGCGGCAACAATGGTTCCCCTCACTTCCCCTTGGAACACAATCACATCCCGGCCTTGTCGATATGCGAGGAGTACTTTCCAAACGGCTGGCTTTCCAATGTGTTGGTGCAGGGTGGTCGCCAGCCAACGGATATTGATGCCAATGTCAGCCCCCTCTACTTCAAGGGAAGTGTCTTCAACAATAATGATTGAAGTATCATCTTCCGGAAACTGAGAGGCTTTGTGAGCTACTACTTCTAGAGGAGTTGCTTCAATCTCGGGCAAGTCAATCCCGGTGAAAGTGACCACGTGGCCAAGACCATGGAGGATGCGACCGTATTCCTGACGTTTGTTTTCATTACTGGTATTCAGTATCCACTTTCGAACGACAGGACTTAACTTTTGAGTATGAGCAGGTGGTTCCGCAGAAAAATGTCTATCGCAAGGTAATTGAATTTTCTTATTGGCCAGGACTGACGATGGAGATGCGACCAGAAGAAAAGCCAGGGCGATGAAAATTTTTCTCACGGGGACTAAACTCCGTGGAGTTTCAGCATGGGAAGTTTTGTCATACAGAGAAAGTATCATATTGATGGTCATAGACCATGGCCGCAGAATAATTATTCGCAACTTAACGACGCAGAGCGAATCCATTGGTATGACAATTGCTAATTTAAAGACTTCTTAAATTACAAAAGGAGTCTGAATTCATGAAACCGCGAAAAAAGTACGAATATAGCCCTAAAATCGGCAAAAAGTTGAAATCCATTGCTTTAAAAATCATGATGGGAATGACGGTGCTTGGACAATTTGTTCCAAGTGGCGCTTCTGCGAGTGAGTTGACTCCGGAACCACGTCCTGCTCAGCGCGACACGATGAAGCCCCACGCTGGAGTTTTGTTAGGTATGGCTAATCCTAATGGAAAACCAAGCACGGCTTTTAATTACGGCGCAGATATCGGTATTCAACCTTACATTCCGTTTGGCGTTGGACTTCAATTCAACCGATTTGATTCGGGCGATAGTGAAGATGTGAATGGCCATGAGTTGACGCGGATGTCGGTGTTAGCGAAAGCTACCTATAATTTTGGTGGGGACATCTGCATTATTCAATCAAGTTATCTCGGATTAAAAACGGGCGCAGTATTTGATGAATATAGGAACAAAGATCGCACCCATTTTGGAATCGGTCCCGTAGTCGGATTTGATCATCCCATCGTAGAGCATCTTACCTTAGGTTTAGAGCTCTCTTACTTAGCGGTGGTCGGACCAGAAAGTCCTGACTCTACTTCGTTAAATGGTGCGATTAAATACTGGTTCTAACGAAGGCCGTTAATTTAGTTATCACTAATCACTAACCATTGATCGATGCGGACCTTGGGGAAAACCCCGAGGTCCGCTTTGATTTTAGGACTCAAGAAATTCTAATCCATTCAACAATTATTTTTATGTTATAGCCCGTTTATCTGTTCATGAACCGGGGGCGTACGATGAGGGGTTTTAGGCTTTTAAAGCTAAATTTATTTGCGGCATTTTTTTTAGCGGTTTTAGGATCACAGTTTTTCATTCCGGCAGATTCCTATGGATTCCATCCACGACGTCGCGGGCCCTCATGCTCGGGCTTTGACTGTCCGGTAACTTCCATATTTGGTGTGCAAGTTCTACCTGATCGCCCCCGAAGCAGCGGTTGGAGCAGCGCAAGGGGCACAAGCTTGACCATGGATGATTTTCGCAGCGCCGGCGTGCTGACCGAAGGTGGTGTATCGCTTCGGTACAACGGGATTCTCTTCCCACCGACCGGTGGTAGTGAAGCTACATTGCAAAATGGAATTAATGTTTCCGTAAGATCAAGACTTGGCGTGACTTGCCTCACTTCACGGAATTGCCTCCAGGGCGCTGACCAAAGAAATCCTTATAATGCTGCCCGTAATCGTGTCGATTGGTTGCCATTTGAAATGACATTTCGTTCCGAATTTGGTGCAAGCCAAGATCCGGCATTTTTTTTCCAAAACATTCGCATTGGTATTGCTAACGCAGTGATTGAATCCATTGGGCTCACGGCGCGGGCAGGAATGTACGCCTATCAAGATCGGCTGGCCGGTCAAGGCGTGTCTCATCAATTGGAACTTGGTGGTTTGGAAATTCGCGAAATCGTCAGCGTCTTTCGAAACGGGACGATTGCTTTAATGGTGAGTGGTTATTTTCACGGCGGAATAGGAAGTCTTTTTCCAAGCAGCGCCGCAAACCAAACTGCCGCTGCCCTCAGTGGACAGCCGGATAGCGTGCTAGCCGCGGGTGGAAATGGACATTGGATGCAAACTGGGATCACCGGAGGGGTGCAACTTTTTCAGCGGTTATTGGCCACCGTTTATACAAATTACGAAACTCAGACGGCTTCGGGTTACGAAAGAAACGCAGCAGGCCTTGTGGGAAATACCGATTTCTTTCGGCTTGCAACAACCACGGTTTATGGTGGCGCAATTCGGTACCAGGTCACACGAGAACTTGCGGCCGAAATTTTTATGCAAACTAGGGACGTAGCCCGTAGATTTACTTACCATGACGCTGCCTCTGGGGCGGCAGTAACGCGTTCAGAAGAACAGCGTCTATTGGAGGGAGGTCTTGGTGTAATATGGCAATGGCAAAACTCTGCGTCGGCGCCGCCAGTAACTCCCGCCACACCTTCCATTCAATAATGCGGATGATGCGTATGCAGTGGACAGGTTCTTGTGCGAACCATAAAAGTTTTGGTCACCATGTCTGAATTTGATAAATTTGCTGGTCAGTATGAAACACTTCATCGTCAAAATTTAGGACGCCTAGCGGAGGACCCGACTTTTTTTGATGAACATAAAGTGATGGAACTAAAGAAGTACCTTGAGGGGGTGGAAAAAGGCCCATCTCTGAGACTCCTGGACTTTGGATGCAGTATTGCCAAAAGCTATGGGCATTTTAAGAAGCACTTGCCGGATTTGGAATACCACGGGATCGACCCGTCTTCTGAATCCATTACTTTGGCAGCTCAGCGAGTGGTGGGTAAGGATGTAGTCTGCCTTTTTGACGGTAAAAAAATTCCGTATAAAGATGCTCATTTTGACATTATTTTTGTTTCCTGTGTGGTGCACCATATTCCGCCCGCCGAACGAATCGAAATTTTTGTTGAGATGAAGCGTGTGCTCAAACCTCAAGGGCTAATCTTTATTGTGGAGCATAACCCCTTCAATCCTTTGACCCAATACATGGTCAAAACCTGTCCCTTTGATGAAGATGCGCACTTACTCTCCATTCGCCGCCTTAAATGCAATTTAGAAACGGCTGGATTCCTTGTTGATCGATCTAAGTACGTAATTTTTCTGCCTCAGAAACTTCGGAGACTTTTACCAGATAAATTTGAAGATAAATTTGCTTGGTGCCCCTTAGGGGCTCAGTACTGGATAGCCGCTAAGGCATGATTGAATCATGCCGGCGTTGACTGGCAAACCTTTTCCACTATTGCGAGAATAGATTCCAGCTCGAAGGGTTTTTTTAAATAATCATAGGCCGAAGTTCGAGCCTGTTTGTCGGCGACGTGCCCGTCCGCGGACATGATCACCACAGGAATGCCGCAAATTTTAGGATCCTTTTGTTGTTCCACTCGAAATTCAAATCCGTCCATGACGGGCATCATGAGGTCTAGTAAAATTAGGTTTGGCAGGACGGAGCACTCGTTCAAGTAATTGATGGCTTCACGACCGTTACCTACGGCAGCAGCACTGCAGCCAACGGATTCAACTAGTTCCAGCATGGAGTTTCTGATGAATTGATCATCTTCCACAATTAAAATATGTTTTTGTCCGTTCATTGTAACCCCCTAAAATCTTGAACGCTGAGTTGTTCCTTCAGCTTCAATGCAGGTAATTCCACGGTGAAGGTGGAGCCTTCACCAAGTTTGCTTTGCGCCCGTATTACACCATGGTGAGCCTTTACGATTTCGCGGGTTATGTAAAGTCCTAGGCCAAGCCCACTAATGTTGCTCGCCGAAACAGCCCGTTCAAAACGCTCAAATATTTTTTCAAGCTTCGCAGCCGGTATTCCCATTCCATAGTCTTTAACGATAATCTGGGCGATGTCCCCACTTCGGCGGATACAAACTTCTACGGGTTTTCCGGCCGCGTATTTTGCGGCGTTTGAAAGAAGATTAATGATGATTTGCTCAAATCGAAAACGATCGCATTGAACCATGACGGACTGGTTTGCTTCGATGCGCAGCTCACACCCGGCGACCTTAAGCTGTTCAGCGAAACGTTCCGACATTTCGCGCACAAGTGCGCTGAGATCAGTATCCTCAAAACTATAGGTGAGTTTTCCGGATTGGATGCGGGAAACGTCTAGGAGGTCCTCCACGAGGGCTGTAAGTCTGTTTACTTGAATCGAAGACACATCTAAAACTTTTGCGATTTTTTCTGCGGAAGGCAAAATACCCTGGTCTGGTTTTACGCTCCGACGTGTCATTTGCAGCTGAAGTTTTAGGGAGGTGATGGGAGTTTTCAGTTCATGGGATGCGATAGAGAGAAATTCATCGCGGGTTCGAATGGCTTTTTGAGAAGCTTCAAAAAGTAGGGCATTGTCGATGGCAATACCGGCTCTTCTCCCAAGTTCTTCGGCAAGCGCTAAATCTTGAGAATCAAAATGCCTCCCAGAAACTCCAGACACCAGTGCGATAGAGCCGTGAACTTTATTCCGCGCTATCACCGGAACTAAAATGCAGGACACACAGCCGAGCTCTTGCATGATTTCAAGGTGACGTTCGTTCCGTGCTGCACCCACGAGCTCGGTGCCTTCAACGTAAGGCGTGAAGAGCGATTTGCCGGTACGGATCACATATCCAATGCCGAGTGAACTGCCGGTACTCACGGGATGATACCGGGATAATTCTTCGATCAAGTGGGCTTTTGATTTATTTTTGTGAATCGCTGCAAGCCTTTGGAAACTGCCATCGTCCCTAACCATAGTGATGGTGCACCAGTCCGCAAGCGCTGGTACGGAAAGCTTGGCAAGTTTCTCCAAGGTTTCATGGTAGTTGAGGGAAGATGCGAGAAGTGTACTTGCGTCGGCTAAGAAGGTAGTTCTCTGGTTGGCGAGTTCACGAGCTTCCAACGCAGCTTGACCACGAATCATGGCAAGCCGTTCGTCCTCGGCTTTTTTCACTTCCGTGATGTCTTCCGAGATTCCCAAAAGGTATTCCGCCTTGCCGTCTGCATCAAAGAGGGGAATCTTTTTTGTATGTAAAATTCGTACACCTCGATTGAGAGTTGCGATCTTCTCTTCGGCGATATCCACAATTTCATGACCGTCCAAAACGGCTCGATCCTTTGAAGTAAAAAACTCAGCTTGGTCTTTCGGAAAAAAGTCAAAATCATTTTTTCCAATTAGGTCTGCGCGTTTGTAGCCAAGTAAATCTTCACCGGCCTTATTGAAGCGAATAAATTTGAGCTCCTTTGCGTCTTTGACGAAAACCATATTTGGCAAGTTCTCAATGAGAGAATCCAGGAAGGCACGAGACTGCGAGAGTTCAGCTGTCCGTTCCTCTACCGCGGCCTCCAAATTCATGGTCGCTTGCCGCAAAGCCTCCCGTGTATGCCGATGCTCATCGATGTCCGTGTTAGTTCCAAACCATCGCACGACTTCACCCTTTGAATTTCGCACCGGGACCACCCGACTTAAAAACCAGCGAAATTTTCCATCGGCTCCACGGATAGGATATTCCATCTCCATTGGTTGGCCAGATGCGATGGCATTATTCCAGCGTTCGAGCAAAACCGGTAGAATTTCTGGATTGTGAACTCGCTGCCAGCCCTTACCTTGCATCCCGATCGGATCAGTTCCGGTATATTCATACCATCTTTGGTTGTACCAAAAAACGATGCCATCGCCGCGGGCAATCCAAGCAAGATTAGGAATGGAATCGGCAAGATTTCTGAACTGTAGTTCACTTTCTTGGAGCGCTTCCCGGGTCCTTTTCTGATCTGTAATGTCTTCTTGCGCAGATGCCCTCAGCAATTTTAGTTCATGCAAAGTAGAAATTTTAAATTCTAAAAGTTCGGAGCAAACGGGTCCAACATAGTAATCTACCGACCCCAGCGAGATCGATTCTCTACATATTTTGTCATCGACGGCATGGTCGAATAAAAAAAGGATCGGCGTAGGATTTTGCTTCTGGGTCGGCTGAGCGCGCAGAGCCTTGGCTAATTTAATTTCGCCGCGTCCATCCGCCGATGCCGAAATTACGACGGAAGAAAACTCACGTTCTTGGAAAAACTTCAACGCAGACTCCTGAGAATCCGCCGAAACCGGCAAGTATCCGCTTACTTGAAGCTTATTTTTAAGGCCTTCCCGACTCTTTGAACCCCAATCTACTAAAAGAATATCAGTTGCCTTGCGATCGACACCCACTCCAACTCCTTAACCCTCGCGGCTATACACGCTGTATAACTGATTCAGGTAAGCTGGTCCACAAGTAGAGAGCTTGGAAATTCTATTTGCACTTCGCAATAAAAAAATGGGTCGACCGATCGACAATCTCTGTACACTTTTCTGAAGCCGGATTTTCATCGTTCCGATAGAAAAAACCAAATGCTGCAACTTTGGAGTCCTGCCGTTCACCAAAACATAGACCTAGCGCCGGGTAGGATTCAGGCGAACTTTGAAAAGGAATTCCGCGATTCCAAGGAAATTCCGGGTGCTTAGCTTTAAGTTCCGCACATTCCGAATAATAAGTGAGTTGACTTCGATAGGGCTCCCGGTAAAGCGAACGAAGATTCATAAGGGAAATTTCTACGGTTGGAATGAGCATTCCAAAAAGAAATGCCGCCTGCAAAAGCCTTGACGGTATGCGTTGCAATAATGTTCCCAAAATCAAGCAAGCGGTGGGTGCAGCACCCATGAAATAATAATCATGGGTAAACGCGTGGGTGCCCGCAAGTCCTAAAATGACGAAGATTTGTAAGGCGAAGCAAATCCAAAGCATTAGCAACGGGAGTTTGGGACGCTGAAATAAAAGGCTAAATCCGCTGAGGCCAATCACGAGCGGAAAACCTAAAGAAAAAAATGATCGATATACCATGAGCTTGAAAAAATCCTTGTGGGCGTTCAGAGCGTCTTTAAGTGAGCCCAAGAAAGGCCGAGGATCCACGGCGAATCCCGAAGGATCGGCCACGCTGCGGATCCATTTGATTCCTACCGTGTAATAGAGAAATCCGATGAGTACCGGTATCACCGCAATGGCGGCGCGCCGCAGCCGGGCGGGCACCTTATCTTTTTCATCGAGCACGGCAAGTAAAAGTAGAACAATGGCTGAAGTCGGCTTCATCAAAATACCAAGGGAAGCAAAAAAGATGGCTTTGGTGAATGCGTCAATTCGAAAGTACGCCACGGCCAAAAGCGTGAGGAGAACGGAAATGAGATCCGGCATATATTTTCCGGTCCAACCAAAACAAAAGGAAGTGAGAAGGAGGAAACACAAATAGAAAGGACGGATTTGATTTTCCCTGCGGTCGAAAATCATGATGTTAAATGCAACCAAAATGTGAATGACGAGAATTACGAAAAAGTTTGCAAAAACTTTTCCCCAAAAAGGCCCCATGACGAAAAGTAGCGCAGTGGAAATAGGAAGCATGGGAAATTCCATTGTGGCGATCCCGTAGGTGTCGCCGCTGTTCAAAGTGGCGGGAAAAAAAGGATAACTTACACTCGCCTCGACAAACCATCTTAGAAAAAAACGATAAGAAATTCCCATAGTGTCCACTTGCCGCCAGGTCTCCGGAAGCGAAAAAGGTAAAAAGCAGGTGACCACTAAAACCAGAAGGCGCAAAAAAATAATTCCCAGGATGACCCGATCGAACAGGGCTTTGGGGACGATGGACTTTAATGATGTTCTTTGGAAAATTCTAATGATGGCCTCCGCAGAAGGAAGCCTAATGCGCTGGGGATCAAAAATAAATGCATATTATGGTCGACGGTTTTGGCTGTCTCGTATACGGGTACTAGCGATGGGGGTTCACATGAGAATAGATTTTTTTTCTTGGAGTTGGGTACTGCTGGCGGTATTTTTTAGCTTCATAATTTCAACGGGATTTGCCGCGAATTATGACCTTAGCACCCCCGAGGCTCAGGCACTTTGCGCGCGTGAACTAGTGAATGCGGTCGACGCTGACTACGTAGTGAACGTTGCGAAGTATCGCGCCGAAACGGACAAGGATGCGCCAGGTCTTGAAGCAGCAAGAGCCGCCTTTCTCAGACTTCTACCTGCTCCACAAACAACTGCGATGCGGGCCATCGCATCCATCGGTGAAGGTTTTGGAAGGGACGTTAGGTTTTTCCGTGAGCAAGGGTTGCGCGCCATTGGCACTGACGGTTCCGCTGCAATGGTTGATGAAGCCAGCCGTTATTTAGGTAGCTCCTCAGATTTCTATACTCTCATTGCCCAGGATTTTTCATTGGGTGCCATTGGGTTGAACGAGTCTCAAAAACTTTCAGGCATTTGGGCCATGGCGTCTTTGCATCATGTTCCGGTCCATGAATTGCGCCAGGTCTTTGAACAAATGCGGGATGCCTTAGTGCCAGGGGGCGTGATTCATGCGAGTTTTGTCATGGGTGTAGGAACGGTCGGTCGGGCCGAAGTCGCTATCCAAAGGTTTTGGAACCGCATCGATGCGCCTACTTTAATCGCATTAGTTCAATCAATAGATGGGCTAGAAATTATCAATGAAGGAGGCGAAGTCACCAATGACTTTTTTGCAAATGTTCCCTCCGCTACCTTTCATTTTTATAATCTTTGGCTCAGAAGAAGATAGTTCAGTTGCGGAGATATTTGCGGCGCTTATGCCTAGGCATACTTTGCGGTTTGGTGGCTGGAATTGCGACAAGCATATTTTTAATTCTACTTGATGCGGCGACGAAGTACCGAGATATCCACCCCAAGATCATTTGGGGATTACCGGTAGTTGGCTTTTTTATCGCATGGGTTTTTACTCATTACGGAAAAGATGCAGGTCGTGGGAGCAACCTTATTCTGGACGAAATTCACGATCCCAAAAATGTATTACCGCTGCGGATGGCGCCCTTGGTTTTGTTGGCTACGGTTCTTACCCATTTGTTCGGTGGCTCGGTCGGAAGGGAGGGTACTGCTGTGCAAATGGGAGCATCCCTTGGCGATAGGCTCTCCAGGGTTTTTCAGATTTTCACGGAAGAAAGAAAAGCCCTTTTAGTTTCTGGTGCGGGAGCGGGCTTTGGTGCTGCACTCGGAGCACCCCTAGCGGGAGCTATTTTTGGAATGGAATTCATCAGAGTCGGAAGATTAAAGCCCTATGCTGTTATGGAGTGTTTCGCAGCATCCTTTGTGGCCTACTTCACGACTTTATTTTTCAAGGTTCCCCATTCTAAATACCCGTTGTTAGGAATCCAGCGGTTCGATCTTTCGTCGCTGTTTTATGTACTCTTAGCCGGAATACTGTTTGGGTTCACCGCGAGAGTGTTCATTTCTTTCACTCATTTTTTAGAGCAGCAACTGAATCGCATTTTTAAATATTCACCGCTTCGAGGCATGATTGTAGGAGCCATGCTGGTTCTCCTGTTTTTTTGGGAAGGTTCCAATCGTTACTTAGGATTAGGAATTCCTGTCATTCAAGATGCTTTTTTTCATTTGACGGATTTAACGGTGCCCATGCTTAAAGGATTTTTTACCGGCCTCACCATTGCCGGAGGTTTTAAAGGTGGCGAATTTATTCCGCTCGTATTCATGGGAACAACCTTGGGCAGCGCTTTATCATTATGGTTGCCTGTGTCCACCCAACTCATGGCGAGCGTAGGTTTCGCAGCGGTGTTTGCTGGGGCGGCTAATACCCCCATTGCGTGCACTCTCATGGCGGTGGAAATTTTCGGTTTTAATATTTTACCGTATGCATTTTTAGCGTGTTTTACGAGCTACTATTTTTCTGGTTCGACCGGAATTTATGGCTCCCAAAAAAAGCCGGACCAAGGAAAATGGGTCCCGTCCCAATTAATGATGGGTTTTCCCTGGTCCGAACGGCAAAAAAACTAGCCTTTTTTAACCCAGCCGGAGATTCCAGGTTTAAAGTGCTTGATGTTTGAATAACCTAATTTACATGCATTTTCCGCAGCCGCCCTCCAAGCGGTGCAACTTGGGCCTCCACAGTAGGCAACAATCAAAGCATCTTTTTGTTCAGGCAAGAGCTGAGCAAATTCTGCTTTGTGCGACTTATAATGAATCGCACCCGGTACATGGGCTTTCTTGAAACTTTTATCGCTATTCACATCAACGATGAAAGCACGCTTTTCCTCCACAACTGATTTTAATTCGGTTTTGGAAATTTCCGGATAACGAGTATCATCGCTACAGTCGGTTTCTTCAGCGTGGGATAAGTTAGAAAATGAAAATGCGGAAAGTAGAAAAGTTAGGGATAAGGCAAATTTAATTTGTTTAATCATGTTGGTTCCTCTTAATGAAATGCTTAGGTTCATTAAAAACCAATCTGGCCGCTTTAGCTAGCGGGGGTGTGCCGAGATTTTCGGCGTCTATGATAAAGAACGATTCCTAAGCCCGCTAAGTTCTCTAGCAGAAGAGCAATGTTGGTGAAAACAAAGACCCAGTTTTTCAGGGCCCAGCTATAAATAACAAAACCAATCTCTGCGCAAAATTGCCCAAGATAAAGCCACTTCGAAACCCCGACGCTAGATTGTTCCGTCCATTGCTTATGGAGCTGTTTTCCGATGGTAAAAACCAGGATGAAGGAGCAGGCCCAGCCTAAATAATTGATGTTCATCATAGTCATCGCCTAGAAGTTCAATCAGTAAAAAGCAAATGCCCGCGCGATGGATAATCTTCGCATCGCGCGGGCGATTGGTGGGTGTGTGTGTATGAATGTATTTATTAAATGTAGGTTGGTTTAGACGCGTCAGGGTTGGTTTTTGTACGCGTTCCGGCTAAGTCCAAGTTCGGGCTCGAATCTTCAGCGGTGGAAATTTCTTTAGCACCGGTCGATTCTAAGATGTTTTTAGCCCGCTCCGTCATTTGGGAGTTAGGTGTGTTCACGGTGAGTAGAACACCTCCTTCTTTTACCATTCCCTCGTAACGTTTTGCTTCGTACTCAGGAATGCCCATGCCGACTAGCGCCCCGGTGATCCCGCCAATGGCTCCGCCCACTCCAGCTCCCGCGAGGGTTGCCATGATGGGACCGGCGGCGATCAATGGACCAACGCCAGGTATGGCAAGTGAACCAATACCCGCAAGCCAGCCTAAGGCTCCACCTATGACCGCTCCGGCGCTAACGCCGGTGGTCGCACCTTCCGGTGCTTTTGTATTTTTTTCTTCGGCAAAATCCTTTGTGCTATCTGAGTCCGTAAGCAGCACAGATACATCGGAACTTAAAAACCCATCGTTTTTAAGGCGATCTACAGCGCTTTCTGCGGCGGAACGACTCGGATAAATTCCGTAAATGACGTTACGTGTGTCTTCACTTGAAAATTTTCTGATGGTTGTGTCTGTACCCAAACTGGCGCTTGAAATATCTAAATTTGCCATTCTATATAGTCTCCCTCTGAAATTAAATGGAAGTGATTTCCAACTCGTTCTGAACCCGCTTGCAACCTTTGATCTGTTTCGCTTTGGATACGATCAATTTTTTCTCACCTTCCGTGCGAACCGGTCCCTTAAGGGTGACGATGCCGTTTTGCGTGATGATTTTGACGTTTTGAGCGTAGGTGGAAAGGCTGTCATCCTTTACCAACGCCTGTCTTAACTGACGGCTGATTTCTAAATCCATCTTGGAATTGCTTTGTTGTTCTGCGGTAACGACCGGGTATGAGGTCTGAACTTCGTTGACTTTAGAATTGTCAGAACGAACTTTTGACGCTTCGGATTTGCCGGAAACATCATCGGCCGCGAAGCAATCAGCAAAACAC